>NZ_JARVKU010000011.1:0-309715 GCF_029813805.1 Streptomyces sp. DH10 | reverse complement strand
GCATCACCCCGTACAGCAGCAGCACGGTGTAGGGCAGCATCATGGAGGTGGTGCCGATGACCACGCCGAGTTCGTTGTAGAGCAGCCGGAACGGCGCTCCTGGTACCGACATGGCGCCCAGGGTCTCGTTGACCAGGCCCTTGTCACCCAGCAGGATGATCCAGCCGTAGGTGCGCACCAGGGCGCTGATGAAGTGCGGCACGACCACGATCAGCATCGCCAGGGCCGCCCACAGGGGCTTGAGCCGGGAGATCGCGTTGGCCAGGAGGAAGCCGAAGACGAGGCTCAGCAGCGCCGTTTCGGCGGAGATCCGCAGGGTGGTGATCAGGACGGAGAGGTTGACCCCGGTCAGGGCCTCGGCGTACCAGTGCAGGGTGAGCGAGCCGTCGGCGTTCTTCAGGCTGAGGAACAGCGTGGTGAAGATCGGGTAGACGAACAGCACCAGCAGGTAGACGACAACCGGGAGTGCGTAGAGGATGCCGACCCGGGTCTTGCGCGAGGCCAGGAGCTTGCGCGGACGGGCGGGGGCAGTGGCGGTGAGGGCGGCCATGGCTCACCCTCCCTGTTCGTCGACGAAGAGGTTGACGTCGTCCGGGTCGGCGGTGATCCCGATCCGTTCGCCGGTGACGGGGCCGCGGCCGGCCGGTACTTCCAGACGCAGCAGCGGCGCGTCACCGCCGTCGATGCGCACGCCGGCCCGGACGAGGGTGCCGACGTAGGTGGCGGTCTCCACCGTGCCGGTGCAGAAGCCGTCGTCGGGGGCGCAGGCCCGCAGCCTGCCCGGCTGGACGGCGGCCTTGACCGGTGTACCGGAGGCCAGTTGGTGGCGCCGTGCCTTGATCAGGCCGCCGGACGCATCGAGGCGGACCAGGGTGTGCTCGTCGGTGTGCTGATCGATGCGCCCGGGCAGGAAGTTGGCAGCGCCGAGGAAGTCCGCCACGAACGGGGTCCTGGGCCGTTCGAACAGCTCCCTCGGGGTGTCGAACTGCTCGATCAGGCCGTTGCGCATCACCGCGATGCGGTCCGACATGACCAGGGCCTCTTCCTGGTCGTGCGTCACATAGATGACGGTCAGGCCGAGTTCCTGCTGGATGGCTTTGATCTCGACCTGGAGCTGGTCGCGGAGCTTCTTGTCCAGCGCGCCCAGCGGCTCGTCCATGAGGATCACCGGCGGGCGGTAGACCAGCGCCCGGCACAGCGCGACACGCTGCTGCTGACCGCCGGACAGCTCGCGCGGCTTGCGGCCGCCGAAGCCGGACAGACCGGCGATCTCCAGCGTCTCCCCGACCCGCTTGCGGATCTCGTCCTTGGGCACTCCGCGCAGCGTGAGCGGGAAGGCGACGTTCTCGCTCACGGTCATGTGCGGGAACAGCAGGTACTGCTGAAAAACGAAACCCAGGCCTCGCTTCTGCGGCGCGAGCCGCGTCACGTCACGGTCCCCGACGGTGATGGTGCCGGAGTCCGGTTCGCAAAAGCCCGCGATCATCATCAAGGTCGTGGTCTTGCCCGACCCGGAGGCGCCGAGGAAGGTGACGAACTCCCCGGCCGCGATCTCCATGGACGCCTCGTCGACGGCGACGACGTCCCCGTAGGTCTTGCGCAGGGCCACCACCGACAGCGCTTTGCCCGTCGCGGTGGGCAGGGTGCTGCCGGCCACCTTCACAGACGGTGTGACCACATCGAATTCGGCTTCAGCCACGGGCCCACTCCAGCCAGCGCTTGGTGACGGCCGCTTCGTTCTTCAGCCACCAGTCGAGATCCGCGTCAAAACCCTTGTCGTAGTACTTCGGCGCACCGGCGAGAGCGTTGCGCTCGTCCTCGGTGAGCTTGGCGTAGGCCACGGGAGAGGACGGGTTCGAGGGGAAGGCCTTGGCCAGGTTGGCCTGAATCTCGGCACGCAGCGAGAAGTCCATGAGCTGGTAGGCGCCGTCCACGTTGGCCGCGCCCTTGGCGATGGCGTATCCCTGGAACTGGCGGCGCATGCCGTTGAGCTGCCTCTCCACCGGGACGCCCTGCTTCTGGAGATCGGCGATCCGGCCGTCCCAGACGGTGGACATCGTCACCTCCTGGCGGCTCAGCAGCACGCCGGGAAGCGGGCCGCTGTCCCAGAACTTCTTGATGTCACCCCGCAGCCGGGTCAGCACCTTGAAGGCGCGGTCCACATCCAGCGGGTACAGCTTGTCCATCGGCACACCGTCGGCCAGCAGCGCGAACTCCAGCTCCGGCAGGTCACCGTCCGGGCTGACCATCGCGCGGCCGCCCTTGAACGCCTTGGTGTCCCAGAAGTCCGCCCACGACTCCGGCTTGCGGCCATCGAAGGCGTCCGTGCGGTACGCGATGCACTGGCCGTAGAAGCTGTGCCCGATGGCGTGGTCGGTGATCTGGTTCTCGGGGATCTTGGCGCTCTTCAGGCTCTTGAGCCGGCCGGGGTCCAGCGCCTCCAGGGCATCCTGCTTCACGTACTTGTGGTGGGACATCATCGAGTTGTTGATGAGGTCGCACTGCGGGCGCCCCTGCTTGATCTGGGCCAGCAGCGGGGCGTCGTCCAGGTTCAGCACCTTGACGCCGATCCCGGTCTCCTGCGTGAACGGCGTGTAGATCGCCTTCTGCAGGGCCGCGCCGTAGGAACCGCCACTGTCACGGACGACCACCGTCTTGCCGCCCTTCCCACCGGTGCCGGTGGAAGCGCTGCGGCTGGTGCCGGTACCGCAGGCGGCGAGGGAAGGCAGGGCGGCGAGGGCGGCCAGACCGCCTGCTCCGCGCAGGAGCGCTCTCCGGCCGATCTGGGGATCACTCATGGCAATACTCCTCATCTAGGGGCGCGTGGGACCGACTGTGCCGGGGCTGAGGGGGATGCCAGCGGTCGTGGAGTCGGGCCGGTCCGCCCTGCGGCTGCGCGAGGGCGGAGGGTTCCGCACGCGGGGGAAGGTGAAGGTGGGCCCGTACATATTCGGGAGAATGCGTCCGGGTGGCGGTGGTGGTCTCGGACCTCAGGGACGGCGATCACTGTCCGGAGGTGGACCTCGGGCCGCTATCTATCCCGTCTAGCGCGATTTCCTGATGCTTCACGCTAAAAGTGGCAAGAGAATGACAGTGGGCTGAGACCGAGTCAAGGGGCGCATGCTGCGGGGATGCCGGATTCGACGGTCCGGCGGGTATCGCCGCCGCCCGCGCGAGCACGGCGGGCGGCCGACGTCTCGGCGTGGAGAACGACGTGGTCGGTGATGCCGGGGTCACCTTTTCCTCAAGGGCGGGGCAGCCCGAGAAGGACGGGGAGATCGGCGATGTCGGTGATCCGCTCGTAGCCGAGCCAGTGTTCGTCGCGCTCGAAGCCACGGTCCATGTACACCGTGTTCTTGATGCCCATGGTGGCCGCGGAGCGCAGGTCGTACTTCGGGCTCGCCGAGACGTGCACGATCTCGTCGGGTGCCACGCCGAGCTTGTCCAGCGTGTATTCGAAGGCACGGAGCCGGGGCTTGTAGACGCCCATCTCCTCGGCGGTGATCACGACCTCGAACGGGGCCTGGAGGTTCTCCACGAGGCGCTTCGCATGCACGTCGTCGGAGTTCGTCACGATCACCAGCGGGTACTCCTCGGCCAGGCGCCGCAGTGCCTCGGTGACGCCGGGGTAGGGGCCCCATGTGGGGATCTCCTCGTACACCGCCTGACCGTCGGCCTCGAGGTACTCAAGGCCGAACCTGCGCATGGTCCGTTCCAGCGGGCGGGCGACGACCTGGTGGAACGGCTGGTAGGCGCCCAGGCACTCGTCGATCCGGTACTGGTTGCCGGTCCGCAGGAACTCGTCGGCGACCTCGGCCGGGAGCCGGTCACCCAGGACCCGGCGGATCACCTCGTTGATGCGGAAGTGGATCAGAGTCCCGTTCATGTCGAACGTGACGAACTTCGGCTTGCTCTCGAATCTCATGGTTTCTCCAGTTGTCATCTGCGAGACAGCCATCAAGTTGTCGCTTGTCGATTGTCGACCATATGAGTATGGTCGAGCACTGTCAACGGGCCCCGAGCCTCCTCTCAGAGCGGATCCGACAGGCGGACATCGAAGCAGGGCCTGACCCACGTGCGTCCCAGAGCGGCTGACAGCACTGGCAGGAGAGAGCAGCGACATGAAGTTCACCCCTTACTGGCTCGACACCGCTCCCCAGGGGCCGGACCGGTCCCGGACCGACATCGGTGGGCACGTCGACATCGCGATCATCGGGGCCGGCCTGACCGGCCTGTCGGCGGCACTGCACCTGGCGCGCAAGGGCGCGAACGTGCACGTCTTCGAGAAGGACACCGTCGGCTTCGGAGCCTCGGGCCGCAACGGCGGCATGGCCACCACGGGCTTGTCGATCGGCTTCCGTGACGCGGTCGCCCGCTACGGGTTCGACACCGCGAAGGCGTACCTGATGGCCTATCACGACGCGGTCGACACCCTCGAGAAGCTCGTCACCGACGAGGGAATCGACTGCCACTTCGCTCGCACGGGCAAGCTGAACCTGGCCTCCAAGCCGGCTCACCTCGACGGTCTGCGCAAGACCCACGAGATCATGTCCGGCCGGCTCGGACTGGAGACCCGTCTGATCCCCAGGAGCGAGATCCGCGCCGAGATCGGCTCCGACCGCTTTCACGGCGGGATGGTCGAGGCCAGGAGCGCGGGGCTGCACGTCGGCAAGTTCACCAAGGGCCTCGCGGAGGCGGCCGCGCGGATCGGCGTGACGATCCACGAGAAGGCTCCGGTCGAGAGGATCGAGCGGCTCGGGGGCACGAAGCACGAGTTGGTCACGCCGCGCGGCACCGTCCGGGCCGACCAGGTGCTGGTCGCGACGAGCGGCCACACCGGCCGGCCGTTCCGCTGGCAGCAGGTCAGGATCGCGCCCGTCGGCAGCTTCATCATCGTGACCGAACCGCTGGGCAAGGATCTCTGCGACCAGATCCTGCCGACCCGGCGAATGGCGTCGACGTCGATGAACCTGCTGAACTACTTCCGGATCACCCCTGATGACCGGCTGCTGTTCGGTGGCCGCGCCCGGTTCGCCATGGCCGGCCGGCAGTCGGACGAGAAGAGCGGACGCATCCTGCACAAGGCGATGACCGAGGTGTTCCCCCAGCTCACGAAGGCGCGCGTCGACTACTGCTGGGGCGGCCTGGTCGACATGAGCATGGACCGGATGGTGCACGCCGGCGAGCAGGACGGGCTGTTCTACTCGCTCGGATACTCCGGCCACGGCGTCCAGATGGCGACGCACATGGGCAAGCAGATGGCCGAGTACATGAACGGAACCCCGGCCGCGAACCCCTGGAGCGACCTGCCCTTCAAGCGGATCCCGGGCCACTTCGGCCCGCCCTGGTTCCTGCCCTTCGCGGGCGGCTACTACAAGTTCAAGGACCTCATCAAGTAGGTGCCACACAGACGCCCCGCGCGGGGCGCGGACGTGGCGGAGTGACGCGGTCGGGCCGGGTGTGGTTCCGGACTTCTCCCGGGACACACGCGGCCCGCGCGGCGCAAGGACCTTGCCATCGGTGGGTGCGTGCCGCCGGAACCGTCTACGAGGTTCCGTCTCCCGGCTGGGCTTGCAGCGCCGACTTGAAATGGGCGGCCAGTTCCTGGCGGAACGCGTCGCTGTCGCCTTCCAGGGCGGCCCTCGCCAGCCTCTCGTGCTCTACGGCCAGATCATGCGGGTCGCTGTAGGTGCGATGGTCGACGCTGAGGTAGAGGCGCAGCTTGGTCTCCCAGCCGTTCCAGAGACTCTGCAGGACGCTGTGGTTCGAGAGGTCGTAGAAGAGCCGGTGGAAGCGGAGGTGCGCGTCGATGCCGCCCGGGATGTCGTCCTTCTCGATGGCCCGGTGGAGATCCTCGATGGTCTGCATCAGCTGAGGTTGCTCGGTACCGCGCAGGGCTTCGGCCGACAGCTCGGCGGCGTACGGCTCGACACGCAGGCGGACCGAGGCGATCTCGGCGACCTCGCGAGCGCTCACCTCAACGACGAACGCCCCGCGGAAGGGGATCCTCACGACCAGTCCGTCCTCCTCCAGCCTGGTCAGCGCCTCGCGCAGCGGGGACCGGCTGATCCCGAGGTCCGCGGCGATGTGCGCCTCGCGCAGCTGGCCACCAGGAGGGACGGTTCCGTCGAGGATGGCCTCGCGCAGCACGCGGTAGACGCCGTCCGGCGTCGTCGTCCGCTGCTCCTGCCACTCGAACTTGTGGGCCATCCTGGCGCCCTCCTTGGTCGTTTGTCGACTATACAAGGCTTCCCGTGGGCACGAGAGGCGCCTTCCGGGCAGGACGGGCTCGCGGTGCGCATCCGCACGTCGGACCACGACTACGGCACCGAAGAGAGCGCCACGGCGATGGTGCCGATGCTCGCGAAGGCCGGGATCAAGTCGACGCCGCACCAGCACCAGCGTGTGTCCCGCACGGATCCGGTGAGGAGCCCGTCGGATTCCGTGTGCTGGGTGCCCGCGCGCAGCGCACGGGTCGACACCTGGTGTGCGGCGGGTGCGTGCCGTGCCAGGCGTCTTCGAGGTGGGCGAGCAGGCGTCCCGGACGGGCGTCGGTGGCCGGGTGTCGCCCATGGCCGGCGCAACCAGGGGAGCCTGCTCGGTACGTCCTGCCGCCGGTCACAGGCCCACCTTCCCCGTCGCCCAGTACGGCTGCGTGTGGATGACGGACCGGTGCAGGTCATACCGGGTACGGACCACATTCCGTGCGCGTTGGATGGTCTGCCCGTGCCCGGCCAGGTAGGCCCGCGTGACCTCCCGGGGCGGGGCGTCGCCCAGCCAGGACAACAGCGCCTCTCCCGGCTGCGGGCTCTGCGCGACGACCTGCACACCGGGCAGCAGGTCACGCACCACGGGCACGTCCTGCGCGGGCACCTCGACCACACCGCAAACGCGGGCCCGGTCACCCAGCCAGTGGATCATCGAGTACCACAGGCCCACGGTCGTGGCGTCGCCGCACACCAGCGTGGTGCCCGGTTCGGCACGCGCCCGGAAGCCGCGCGTCGCCTCCAGCCCCATCGCGGAGACCGGGTCGCCGACCGCGAGACCGTCCAGCCACGCGTCACCGGGCGAAGTCGGGCCCGGAGTAACGGTGCTGTGCCGGTGGAACAGGATGGACATGCGTCCAGTGACCGTGTCGACCGCGTCCGGCGTGTAGCGCCGGAAAGCGGTCGGCGAGACCAGGAACGTGGTCACCTGGCTTCAGGCGCTCGCCGGCGAGGTGGACCCGCCGGAACGACGGAGACAGATCTTCTGTCCCGGTCACCGTGCACGGCATTCCCCGGACCTCGATCATCCGGGCAAGGGGCGCGGGCAGACTGGGCATCGACAACTCCTGACGAGGGGCGAGCAGCCCGCCGGTGCTGGTGAGTCGCTCGCGGGGAGGTGGTCCTGTGCCCATACGGTCAGGGCGGCCAGGGGGATGAGGAAGGCGTTGCCGTGGGGGGCCAGGGCGTACCGGCCGCTGGGTGGCGGTCCCGGGCGGGCGGTCCGGGAGACCAGGTCGACGGTGGTCAAGTCATGGAGGCGTTCGGCGAGCGTGTCGTCGCTGATGCCGGGGACGCGCTCGCGCACTTGGGTGAAGTCGGCCGGGCCCTTGGCCAGGGCCGCGATGATCAGGCCGTTCCATGGTTCACCGAGGAGGGCGAAGGCCCGGGTGAGGGCCGCGTCGGGCTGGGCCGGCTGTGGGGGTTCGGACCAGGGGTCCGGCTGAGAGCGCTGTGGGGTGGTCATGGTGTGTCCGCTCCCGTACGGCGGAGGCGTCGTGGTGTGACGCCTCCGCCGTACGTCGTCGTGGCCGTGTCGGGGACGGGTCCGTCTCTGCTGGGCCGTGCCCTTGGTGGCGTCGGCCCTCGCGGCAACGGGGTTGCCCCGTCCGTGAGATCAGCCCATGTGGAGGGGCGCGGCGCCCTCGGCGTGCTGCTGCCTGCCCGAGTTGACGGCCAGGAACATGACCGCCAGACCGCCCAGGAACATGGCGCCGGAGGCGACGAAGGCCATGGTGTAGCCGTGGGTCAGCGCCTCGCCCGCCTTCGCGACCAGAGGGAAGTCCTTGGTGGCCAGGCCCCTGAAGAAGGCGGAGGCCGCCTCGGGGAGCTGGTCGTTCGCCGCCGACGTGGAGATCGTCGACAGGACCGCCAGACCGAGGGCGCCGCCGACCTGCTGGGCGGTGTTCAGCAGCGCCGAGGCCATACCGGTGTCCTGGTGGTCGACGCCGCTGACCGCGCCGAGTGTCATCGGGACGAAGCTCATGCCGAGCCCCAGCGCGGTGACGAACATCGCCGGCATCAGGTGTCCGGCATACGACGAGCCGGGCTCCAGGGTGGCGAACCAGAACATGCCGCCCGCCGCGACCAGCAGGCCCGGGCCGGCGATCAGCCGGGGCGCCAGGTGTGTGATCAGCTTGGAGCTGATGCCCGCGGCGGCCGCCATGCCGACGCTGAACGGCAGAAACGCGAAGCCGGTCTTGACCGCGCTGAAGCCGAGGATCAGCTGCATGTAGAGCGTCAGGAAGTAGAACATGGCGAACATGCCCGACCCGACGAACAGCATCGTCGCGTAACTGCCGGAGCGGTTGCGGTCCTTGAAGAGCCGCAGCGGCATCATCGGGTCCGCGGCGCGCGACTGGATGACCAGGAACACCGTCAGCAGTACGGCGGCCGTCGTGAACGAGGCCAGTGTGAGGCCGTCTGTCCAGCCGTGTTCGCCGCCCCGCGTGATGCCGTAGACGAGGGCGATCAGGCCGCCGGTGCCGGTGACGGCGCCCGGGACGTCCAGGCGGCCGGGGTGCCGCTCGGCTTCGACGAGGCTCTTGGTGCCGGCGAGGACGACCAGGCCGATGGGGATGTTGATGAAGAACACCCAGCGCCAGTCGAGCGCGTCGGTCAGTACGCCGCCCAGCAGCAGGCCGACCGTGGCGCCGACGCCGCCCATGGCCGCGTACACGCCCATGGCCGTGTTGCGTGACCTGCCGGCCGGGAAGGTGGTGGTGATCAGGGCCAGCGCGTTGGGCGCCGCGAGTGCGGCGCCGGCTCCCTGGAGGATGCGAGCGCCGATCAACAGGCCCTCGTTCGGGGTGAGTCCGCCCAGCAGGGAGGCGAGCGTGAAGACGGCGATGCCCGCCTGGAATATGCGGCGACGGCCGAAGAGGTCGCCGGCCTTGCCGCCGAGCAGCATCAGCCCGCCGAAGGCCAGCGCGTAGGAGTTGACGATCCACGCAAGGTTCGCGTCGGTGACACCCAGGTCGGTCTGGATTGCGGGGAGGGCGATGTTGGTGATCGTGGCGTCGAGGATCACCATCAGCTGGGCCGCGGCGATCACGAAGAGCGCCAGGCCGAGGTGCCGGCCGCCCGGGGAAGCCCCGGACGCATCGGTACCCGGCTGCGCGGGGGCCGTGATTGTGCTGTCGGCAGACAAGGGAGAACTCCAAAGGTGGGCGAGGGGCGCAAAAAACCGATTCACCCGGACAGGGAAAAGACGTGGAATGTCAAATCCCGTTCCGGTCGGATGGGTGGGGTGTAAGGGTGGGCGGCACTTTGTCAAGTGCCGTGTCCTGAGTGACCTGAGGGCGTTGCAGTGCAAGGCCGGGTCTCGGACGGAAATCCGACCCTAACAGTCGGATTGCAGAAAGGGCGGGCTCTGGAATCCGTATTCGGTGTGAATATTTCAGGCTTGACCGACCCGGCATGCATATGAGCAAAGCGACGAAATGGAAGGAATCCCGTTGCACATAACGCTGGCCGAGTTGTCAAATCAAGAATCCGTTTCCGGAATTCGCGATTCGGGATTCGCCACCGATCCCCTCCCGCCGGGTTGGTGATGCCGGCCCGGTCGGATCAGGAACGCGTCGGCGTCCTCGCCGGTGAGCGCGTTCTCCGGCAGCGGCACCGCCTCGACGCGATCGGACCAGGGGCGAGCCCCGTCGACGAAGGCGGAGTCCACGGTCAGCAGGACACCGCAGCCCGTGCGCAGCGGCTCGCCGGCCCAGACATCGTCGGCCAGCTGGATGTCCGGCATCCGGGCGCCCGGCAGCGGCGGACGTCCGGGCCGATGGTGAACAGCTGGTAATGGCCTGGCTCGTCCAGCGGGGCCAGGGCGGTGACCTGCCTGGCGGGCGCCGTGTGGGCGAACAGCTTCGCCGTGGAGGTCCACTGGGTCGGCACCGCCGCCGAGGTCTGACCGAGCACCACGTCGGCCACGATGCCGAAAGCACGCGCGTCGGTGCCGGGGAAGGGGACCCCGGCAGCTTGCGGACGGTACTCCGGCCACCGTCGCAGGCGGCCGGACAGGCGGCCCACGGCGTCCGTTCGTCGCTGAAGGCCTTTGGCAGAGCGTGCCTGCGTGGCGTTGGCAAAGGAGAAACCGGGAGACCTGCCGGCCATTTTCCGGCCGGGCTTCAGCGGGGGTTGATTCCCCGTTCCCGGGCCGCCGCTCCGAAGTAGTCGCCCCCCTTGCGCTTGGGGTCGTCGGTGCCCCAGGCCTGTTCGCCGTCGGCGGCGGAGCGGTCCGTGCCGTTGGTGTTCTGCCGGAGGGGGGCTCTGACCAACCTCGGTATGTGCTTGGAGCAGTGGATGTATGCCTCTTCGACCTCGACCTCCACCCACATGTGGGGGCGGCGGCCGGGTATCGGGTCGACCGGCAGGTCCGGAATCCTCCGGCGCATCGTGTCGTCGGTGACCAGCTGTGCGCGGCCGTTGACATGGAGGCCGATGCGGTCCTGGGAGAAATCGATCATCAGCATGCCGATGTGCGGGTTCTCCCGGATGTTGCCGAGCGAGGCCATGACGCCGTTCCCTCGGTACTCCGGGTAGGCCAGCGTCGCGTCGTCGAGTACCCGGAGAAAGCCCGGCGGGCCGGCCCGGAAGGTGCTGTCGCATTCGCCGTGGCTGTCCGCGGTCGCGAGGAAGAACATCTCCTGGCGGGCCACGAACTCCTGCATCCGCGCATTGAGCCGGTGCAGGACCTGATCGTCGTAGAACCGGTCGGCGCGCGCGACGGTGCCCAGCTCCCGCTGGACCTGGTGCTCGCCGTGGCTTCCGGGCCGGTCCGCCCGCTCGTCGTGGTGCAACGGTCCTCCTGACAGCGATTTCGGCAGGGCGGCGGCTCGTCGAGCCGTGGAATCGGGACGCGTGTCCGTGTCCGGGCCCTGCTCTCTGTGTTCACCTCGGCGTACGTGACTGATTTGGTCACCTGGCTGGCCGAAAATCGTCATCGGCCATGGACGAGACTAGAGCAGACGCCCGCACGGCACGCAGCGGGACGGCATCCCCGCCGAACGGCCGACGCAGGAGCCGGGCCAGGACCACAGGGACGGACGGGGGGTTTCCCCACCCGCGAGCGGTGGCTCACCGGATGGGCGGCGGCCCGCGCGACGAGTGATCGTGTACGCACGGGTCTCCCGCTCGCCGGGTGACCACTTGACGGACCGTGAAGGGGGAACAGTGAAGCGTCCTACGGAGCATGCTCCGGCCCGCCGTACGCTGCTGGCCGGCATGGCGGCGGCAGCCGGTGCGGCAACGGTGTGGGGTACTGCGGGGAACGCCGTCGCGGGCGGGTGGAGGGGGCCGGTGGGGAACGGGGCGCTGGATGCCCAGGTCGCGCGCATCGAGGGCGGGTTGATCGAGCTGAGACGGGACATCCACCGGCACCCCGAGCTGCCGGGGGAGGAGCGTCGTACCGCAGCCGTCGTGGCCCGGGAACTGCGGGCGGCCGGGCTGACCGTCACCACCGGGGTGGGCGGGCACGGTGTGGTCGGTGTCCTGCACGGCGCGCGTCCGGGCCGGACGGTCGCGTACCGGGCGGACATGGACGCGGTGCCGCCCAAGGACATCGTCGGAGGCGGCCGGGCCGCGGCCCACTTGTGCGGGCACGACATTCACACGACGGTGGTCCTGGGCGTCGCCAAGGTCCTGGCGCGGCTGCGGCGGCAGCTGAGCGGCACCGTGGTGTTCCTCTTCCAGCCCGCCGAGGAAAGCCTCTCCGGAGCCCGGGCACTGATCGGGGCGGGCGTGCTGGAGCGCACCCGTGTCGAGGAGATCCACGCGCTGCACTGCGGGCCTTTCCCCGTCGGCCGGTTCGCTGTGACCGGGGGCTACGGGATGCCGGGCCAGGACAAGGCGGAGGTGACGCTTCAGGGCCCGGACGCGTCCGATGCCGCGCGGCGACTGGCCGCCGAGATCGACGCCCTCGCCACGGTGACACCCCCGCAGACGCCCGCGGACATCGAGCGGATGGTCACCGACGCCCAGATCCCCGACGGGCCGTTCGCCCGCTTCGTCGCCCTCAGGGCCTCGGTGCAGGAGACCAAGGTGGCCGTGTCCTACCGCTGTTGGCCGCAGGAGCGGTACACGGAGATACGCGAGGAGATCCGCCGGCTGGCCAAGCCGTACGCGGGAGCGGCGGTGAGCTTTCCCGCCGAGCCGTTCCCGGCCCTGGTCTGCCCGGAAGCCGAGGCCCGCGCGCTCGCCCGCCATCTGCGCCGCGAACTGGGTCGTGACTCGGTCGCCACGTTCCGTTCCGCGTTCCCGCCCTTCAGCGGCGAGGACTACGCCCTGTACCTGGAACGCGTCCCCGGCACGTACACGTTCCTCGGCGTCCGAGCCCCCGGCGCCCCGATCACCACCGGCTACCCGCACTTCCCCGACTTCGCCCCGGACGAGCGGTCCATCGGCATCGGCGTACGGGCGATGGCGGGGTGGATCGCGGAGCGGACCCACCGTTAGACATCCGCAGACGTCCGCAGACATCCGTCACGAGGCGCGGCGGCGGCACACCCGTTCAGTCCGGCCGTGACAAGTCACCGAGGGCGTCACGCAGTTGGGCGCGGCCGGTGACGCCTAGCTTGGGGAAGATCTTGTGCAGGTGGAAGCCGATGGTGCGCGGAGACAGGTAGAGCCGGGCACCGATGTCCCGGTTCGTCAGGCCCTCGGCCGCCAGCTGGGCGATCTGAAGTTCCTGCGGCGTCAGGCCGGACACGGCTTCCGGCACCGCGGCGGGTGCCACCGCCACGCCCGCCGCGCGGAGTTCGGCGGCGGTGCGCTCCACCCAGGGCCGGGCGTCCAGCCGTTCGAAGATCTCCAGGGCGGTGCCGAGCAAAGGCCGTGCCTCGACGGACCGCCGGCGGCGCCGCAGCCATTCACCGAAGTTCAGGTGCGCGAGAGCGTGCTCGAACGGCCAGCGGGCGGTGACCGGGTCCGTCGCCGCGCGGAAGCGGGCCTCCGCCTCTTCGGGATCGCCCAGCAGGGCCGAGGCGCGGTGCACGACCGCGTCCAGACGGACGGAACGGGACGCCCCCATGGCCCGTTCGGCGGCGTGCAGCACGACGCGGGCGTCGGCCACCTGCCCGGCGCGGACGGCGGCCGCGGCGAGATCGGAGAGGCAGTACAGGGAGACGTGGTAGTGCACGGGTTCCGGGTGGAAGTCGCGGGTGAAGGCCCGGCGGAGCTGCTCGTAGGCCGACTGGTGATCGCCCTCCGCGAGGAACGCCGTCCCGCGTGCCTGACGGTAACGCACGTACAGGCTCCGCGACTTGCGCAGATCGAGGCCGCGCACCGCGCCGCTCGCCCGTGCGTGCGCCGCCGCATGGTCCCCCTGCGCGGCGCGTAGCGTGGCCTGGAGGAGCTGCGCTCCCACGGTGACGTTGTCCGCTCCCGCCTCGGTCGCCATCCAGAAGGCGTCCTCGGCGGCGGACTGGGCCGCCGTCCAGGCACCGCTGTCGAACAGGGCGAGGGCGAGCGCCCGCGCGAGGGTCGCGTTGGTTCCGGCGGTCGCCGTCCGGCGCAGATGATCCATGGCCCGGCCGTACAGCCGCACGGCCTGGTCGGTCGCGTCCAGCACCGTGGCGGCGGCACCGAGCACGACGAGGGCGGACAGCGAGCCGTCCGGCAGGGCGTCCACGGCCTGGGCCAGTCGCTCCAGAGCCTCCTCCCGCGCGGCGAAGGGGTTGCCGACCGCCGCCACCCAGAGGCGGTCGCTGCCGTCCTCGTCCGGCTGCGGCGCGATGAGGGCGTTGATCCGCTCGAGTTCGGCCCGGTAGAAGGGGTCGCCGGAGTTGTACGCCGGAGTGGCGGCCGTGCCCAGCGCGTCCAGGGCGAGGGCGGGAGCCTGCGTGGCCATGGCTTCGGCCACGTGCAGCAGGAACGCCAGGGAGTCGTCGTGCCGGAGGGTGACGGCCAGCGACCACCCGGCGCGCAGGGACGCCTCGGCGAGCAGCCGCGCGTCGTCCGTCAGAGTGTCGACCCGGGTCGCGATGTCCCCGACCCACTGCGGGTGCCCCGCGAACATGGCCGACGCGGCGGCGCCGAGCAGGCGCCGGGCCCGCCGCTCCGGCTCCGGCGTGAGTTCCGCGGCGCGCTCCAGAGCGGCGGCCGCGGCCGCGTGACCGCCGCGCTGCCGGGAGCGTTCCGCGCTGTCCGCCAGAGCGGTGGCGACCTGTTCGTCGGGGCCCAGCGCGGCCGCCGCCAGATGCCAGGCCCGGCGGTCGGGCTCCTTCGCGAACGTGGCGGCGAGCGCCAGGTGGGCCTCGCGGCGCTCGGCGAAGGAGGCCGCCTGGTAGATCGCGGAGCGGACCAGCGGGTGGCGCAGACGCACCTGGCCGCCCTCGACGCGCACCAGACCGGCCTCCTCGGCGGGCCGCCAGACCAGTACGCCGTCCAGGCCCGGTGCGGCGTGCAGGACGTCCGAGAGCCGCTCGGTGCCGGCGGCCGCCGCCAGGAGCAGGACCCGGCGGGTGGATTCCGGCAGGGTGGGCAGGTCGGCGGCGAAGAGGCGCTCCAGACGGGCGGTCACGGGGAGCGTGTCGACCGACCCGATGTCACGTCCGGCCGGATCCCTGGCGAAAGCCCGCGTCAGCTCGATGAGGGCCAGCGGATTCCCGGCCGCCTGCCGCAGGATCTGCGACCGGACCCGGCCCTTCGGCGGATGCGGCTGGGCGTCCAGCAGGAGCCCGGCCGCGGCCCGGTCCAGCGGACCGGCCGTCAGATGCGGGAAGTCGTGGTCGAAGCGCGCCGGAACCGCCTCGTCTCGGGCGGCGAGCAGCATCGCCGCGGGTTCGCCCTCCAGGCGCCGGGCGACGAACGCGAGCACGTCCAGCGAGCCGACGTCCAGCCACTGTGCGTCGTCGACGGCGATCAGCAGGGGGCGCTCCGACGCCGCGTCCGAGAGGAGGGTCAGCACACCGAGCCTGATGAGCAGTTGGTCGGGCGTCCGCTCCGCGTCCATCTCGTCCGTGCCGAACGCGCGGCGCAGGGCGTCGCGCTGCCGCGGGGGAAGCCGCTCCACCCCGGCGAGGACCGGGCGGAGCAGCTGGTGCACGCCCGCGAACGGCAGGTCCTCCTCGCCTTCGCTGCCGCGCACCCGGAGCACCCGTCGGCCGCGGGCCGCGGCCTGCGACGCGGCCCGGTCCACCAGGGTGCTCTTTCCCGCCCCCGGCTCACCGACCAGCACGAGCACCTTCGGACCGCCGGAGTCGTCGGCGTGGACCAACTGAGCGATCCGCGCCAACTCCCGGTCCCTGCCGAGGATCTCCGGCGCGTGTGCCTGTCCGGCGCCGTCGTCCATGTGCTGCCTCCATCCGACCGTCCCCCCGGCGAACGGCACCCGTCGGGGTGCCGCTCGTCGCTCCGATGATCATCCTGCCAGGTCATCCGTGGACGTCCGGCCGGTTCCCGCAGGTGGGGTCGCATGACTGGTCACATGACATAAGCGCGTCCTCCCGGCGCTCTGACAGCATCCGGATCCGTGCAGGCGGCACCGCGGCCGGCCGGCTCGGAACCCCGTGGGGGTCCGGTGCGTGGCCGTGCGCCTGCCTCGAACGCGAACATCACCTCGGAAGGGCGGAGACCATGACGCCGGGCGCACCGGTACGCGAGGAAGGACCCGTCCAGGGCGGCGTGCTCACCACGCCGCCACCGGGCCGGGTGCGCGCCACCACGGTCGGCCGGCACCGCACCGAGACCCCTCCGAGCCCGGCCCCCTCTCGCCCACGCCCGCCACAGCCGCGTGCGCTTCCGCCGAGTCTCCCGGGCGGTCCCGGCGTGCCGCCCACCGGCCCGCGTCGCAGCCCTGAGCTTTCCGTGAAGGAATCCCGCATGACCGAAAGAGTTCAGCGAGCCCGCCCCGGCAGTGCCGCGCTCCAGGCACTCGTCGACGAACTCGCGGAGGAACTCGGCCGGTCCGTGGCCATCGTCGACCCCTTGGTCAGAATGATCTGCACGAGCCGGCACTTCGGCGACGAGGACCCCGTGCGCATCCGCACCCTGTTGCAGGGCCGAGCCGACAGCGAGGGGATCCGGTACGTCCTCGCGCAGGGCGTCACCCAGTGGTGCCGGCCCGGATTCGTGGACGGCCGGGACGACCTCGGGCTGCTGCCCCGCTACATCGTGCCGCTCCGGGAACGCGGTCACCTCCTCGGCCTGATGGTGATCGTCGCGCCGGAGCGGCAACTGACCGAGCGGGAGAAGGAGAGCATCGCGCGAGCCGCTCACCCCGTGTCCGCGCAGATGTACGCGGAACACCTCGCGGCCGACACCGAGGAGACCGGCGCACGGGACCTGCTGCTCGGCCTGCTCGGCAGCAGCCCGGCGGCGCGCGACGCCGCGCGGCAACAAGCGCTGGACAGCGGGCTGCTGCGGGAGACGCCGCACGTCGTCGTCAGCGTCGTCCAGGTGTCCCGGGGCGAGGAGCCGCCGGGACGGACCGAGGTGGCCCTCAGGGGCGCGGTGGAGGGATTCCGGCAGACGCGTTCGGCACACGGCGTCATGGCGGTCGAGCAGGACCGGGCAGTCCTGCTCCAGGTCCGGGACCGGCCCCCGGCCCCGGACGAACTGCGCGGGCAGTCCCGGCGCATCATCGAGGAACTCGGCACCTTCCTCGACGCGTCAGCCGCTCCGGTGGTCGGCATCGGCGGGCCCCGGGCCGGTCTCGCCGACGCGTGGACCTCGTACGAGCAGGCACTGGTGGCGGTCCGTGCGGCGCGTCGGCTGCCCCATCTGAAGGGCCTGGGCGACTGGGCGGAACTGGGGGAGTTCGCCGTGCTCCTGCAACTGCCGGAGTGTGCCCTGAACGCGTCGCTGCTCCCGCAGCCGCTGCGCGCCCTGGCCGAGGCCCACGGCGGTGCCCGGCTGCGGGACACCCTGCGGTGCTTCCTGGACAACGCCGGCTCCGTCCCCAGGACGGCGGACGCCCTGCGACTGCACCGGACCACGCTGTACTACCGGCTGCGGCGGATACGGGAGATCACCGGCCTCGACCTGGACAACGGTGCCGACCGGCTGGTCCTGCACATGGGCCTTCGGGTCGAGGAACTCCTCGCCAGGGCGGGCGAAGAGGCACGAGTCTGACCTCGCCTCCCCCGGCAGCCGGGAACTCCGCGGCTTCCAAGGCGTTCCTACAGAGCGAGAAAAGTTCTCAGCCGGATTAGCACGGCGTGCGGTGGCGGCCGAAACCGCCGGTGCCCGACGATGTCGTACACCGACGCCGACATGGGGGGGAAGACCGTGGGGGACATGACCACGAACGATGACGATGGCGCCAAGCCGGAGTACCGCGACAGCGCGCGTGTTTCCCGGTGACCCGGGCCCGGAGCTTGGAGGTCTCATGACCGAGTTATCGATGACCCGTGTGTCCGATCTCGTTCGGATGCTGTCCGCGATGCCCGACGAGGGGGAGGGCGAGTTCCTGTACCTGGGCCTGCACGTCCGGGGGACGGTCGCGCTCACCCGGGCCGGGGAGGCCGAGGCCTTCCTGGAGCCGGGGGACATGGTCTTCTGCGATCCGGCCCGGCGCGATGTCCTCCGGTTCGGTGAGGACTGCCTGATGACGTACTTCCGTACGACCCGCCGCCACCTGGGCGTCGCGGAGCCGGACCTGGACCGGGTCGTGGGCGTGCCGGTGCGGCACGGTGCCGGTATCGGGGCGCTGGTGTCGGGCTTCCTGTCCGCGCTCGCCGCCGAGGAGGAGTTCCACCGGTCGGCGATCGGGGACCGGCTCGCCCGCAGTGCCGTGGACCTCCTGGCTGTCCTCGTCATGGAACTCCTTCAGGCGGAGACCGGGCCGGAGGCGTCCGGCGCGTCGAAGGCCGGCGGCGAGATGCTGTCGCGGATCCGGGCCTTCATCGAGGAGCATCTGACGGAGCCGGAGCTGTCACCGGAATCGATTGCCCGCGCGCATCACATCTCCGTCCGCTATCTGCACAAGCTCTTCCAGGACGACGGCACCACGGTGGGCCAGTGGGTGCGGCAGCGCAGGCTCGACTCGTGCAGGCAGGAACTCGGCCGGTCGTCCAACCGCAGGACGACCGTGGCGGCCGTGGCCCACCGCTGGGGCTTCAGCAGCCCCTCCCACTTCAGCCGCACCTTCCGGGACGCCTACGGTATGTCCCCCAGGGAATGGCAGGCGTTGGCGGCGTCGGGGGTCGACTCGGCGGACGCCGACGCGCGGTGTCCGTGAACGGTCTTCCGTAGCTCCTGGCATGATCACGGCATGACCAGTGAGCCTGTGCGGCCCTGCCCCAGGAAGTGCGTCCTCTTCGATGTCGACGGCACGTTGATCGACGCATTGGACAACCAGCGCCGGGTCTGGGCGAGTTGGGCGGAGCGGTACGGGCTCGACGCGGCTGAGGTCTATCGGGTGGCCTTGCGGACGCGGCCGATCGAGACCTTCGCGAAGGTGGCTCCGGACCAGGATCCACAGGAGTGCCTGGCCGCGTTGCACGAGCTGGAGGACGAGGACGTCCGGTCCGGCGTCTACGGGGCCTTCGACGGCGCGTCACAGCTTCTGGGTGCCCTGCCGTCGGGGGCGTGGGCGCTCGTGACCTCCAACTACGAGCACCGGGTGCGCGGGCGATTCACCCGGACGGGCCTGCCGGTCCCGCGCGTCATCGTGGACGCCGCCGCGGTGGAGGAGGGCAAACCCTCGCCCGTCCCCTACCTGTTGGCCGCCGAGCAACTCGGGGCCCGGCCCGAGGACTGCCTGGTCGTCGAGGACGCCCCGTCCGGCGTCGAAGCAGGGCGGCGGGCCGGCATGACGGTGTGGGGCGTCAACACCGCGGCCGCGGTGGCCGGCGTGCACCGTCACTTCGCGAGCCTGCGCGAAGCGGTCCCCGGCATCCTCGCCTTCGCCGGGCTGGAGGGATCGGCCGCAGTGAGGTGATCACGCCGTGGCCGGCGTGATCACGGCGTCGGGAACTGCCGGTGGTCCACCGGCGGATCGGCGGACGGCGGACCGGCGGATCGGCGGCGGACCGCTCAGGGCCGGGGGCGGACCCAGGGCGCATCGGAGGCCGAGAGCCGGTGCGCTGTCACGGCGGTGACCGCGAGCAGCAGCAGCGTCAGGCCCAGCGCGAAGGAGAGGCGGCCGTACAGGATGATCCCGGCGCCGGCGAGGGCGCCGAGGAACATCGCGAGCACGGAGAGGATCCGGCGCCCGGGGCGCGGCGCTTCGCCGCCCGCCCGGGTGGAGTCGGCGGCCAGGCCCGTCAGGGTCAGGGTCAGGACGGTCGTGGTGAGGTCCGGCACGCCGAGCCGGCGGGCGACCGCGTTCTGCACACCCATGGCGAGCCCCAGGCACACGATCAGGGTGTAGCGCACGCCGGTGGTGACCCGGTCGTCCGCTGTGACGGCGACCACCACGGACACCGCGACCAGAACCGTCTGCACCACCGTCGCGGCGCGCAGCAGACGGCCGCGGTGCGAGGCGAACCGCGTGCCGAGCCCGCCCCCGGCGAACGCGCCGACGAGGAACGCGGCCATCGACACCACGGACGCGAGCGCGGACAGGCTCCCGGCGCCGGCCAGGGCGAATCCGAGGAAGACCACGTTGCCGGTCATGTTGGCGACGAAGACGTGCCCGAGCGCCAGGTAGCTCACCGCGTCGACCATGCCGGTGGCCACCGTCAGGATCAGCATCAGGGGAGGCAGCGGACCGTGCCGCTCCTCGTGACGCGGCACCAGGGTGCGGGCCGCGTCACTCAGAAGCCTGCGCATGCCGCATCCCTTCTCCCGCAGCGGCCGGCCGGTGCAGCACCAGACGGGTGAGCAACCCGCTCACCGGTCCCAGCACGAGGGCGGCGACGGCGACCCACTCCGGCCAGGGGACGATGCCCGCCGCGTGGTCCACGGACCACCGTCCGGGCCCGGTGAGGGCCAGCGCGGCGCAGACGACGACGAGGACCAGCGGATACTCGTAACCGTCGTGCTGCACCCACAGCCCCTTGGGCCACTTCACGCTGCCCGCGACCGTCATCACGCCCATCGCGGCCATCGCCGCCAGGGGCGTGAGCAGGCCGGCCGCCAGGAACAGGCCGGAACCGATCTGACCGGCGCCCGCGGCGAGCGCGGTGAGCCGGCCGCCGCGGAATCCGTCACGGCGGAACTCCTCGGTCCCGCCCGCCAAGCCGTCTCCTCCGAGCCGGAAGCTCACCTTCTGCACCCCGTGCCCGGCGATGAGCAAGCCCACCACCAGCCGGAGGACCAGCAGTCCAGCGTCCATCGTGTTCCCGCCTGTTCCTGTCCGTTCCTGACGTTCCCGTGCCGGTGCGCGGATCAGCCGGCGGCGTGAGCGCCGATCATGGCCTGCGCGTAGACGACGCCGAGGCCGTAGGCGCCGGCGTGCTCCTTCACCACGTCCGTCGTCGCGGCGTAGGTCTCGGTGCGGGCCCAGTCGCGCTGGAGCTCCAGAAGGACCTGCACCCAGGTCACCGGGACCGCTCCGGCCTGGATCATGCGCTGGACGGCGTGCTCGTGGGCCTGCGGGCTGACACCACCGGAGGCGTCGGTGACGACGTACACCTCGTAGCCCTGGGCGAGGGCGGAGAGCGTGGGAAGGACGACGCAGACCTCGGTCCACAGACCGGCGAGGACGAGCTTCCGGCGGCCGGTGGACTTGACCGCCTCGACGAAGTCCAGGTCCTCCCAGGCGTTCATCGTGGTGCGGTCGATGATCTTCTGCTCGGGGAAGACGTCCGCCAGCTGCGGCAGGATCGGGCCGGAGAAGGACTCGGCGGCCACGGTGCTCAGCACGACCGGCACGTCGAAGGTCCTGGCGGCCTTGGCCAGGCCCACGGTGGCGTTGATGATCGCGGTGCGGTCGCCGCTGCCGGTGCCGAAGAACATCTGGGGCTGGTGGTCCACGAACAGCACCGCACAGTTGTCCGGAGTGAGCAGGTCGGGGCTGGGGACCGCGGTGACCTCGGCGATGTCGACCATGAGTGTGGGCCTTTCTCGGTAGGCGTGGCGCGGACCGCTGTCCGTGCCGTGGGAAGAACCCGTCCGGTCGGACGGAGTCGTGGGATGTCCCGGAAGGCGGCGGCAAAGGCCGGTCCGCCACCGGGAGTTCAGAGGGCGAAGCAGGGGTCGAAGGGGGCGCTCGCGGCGTCCGGGACGAGGCCCCGCGCGACGCGCCACTGGCGGTGCTCCTCCGACTCGGCGACGGCCTGACCGAGCGACTCGGCCTGGCGGGCGCCGGGGACGACAGCCCGGCCCGACGCCTGATAGCCGCCGAAGTGCGCCACCGGGCTCCAGGCCGGGCCGACCGGGGGCAGCTCCTCGTCGAGTCCCTCGTACTCGGCGGCGGCGTAGACGATCCGGCCGCCCGTCACCGTCAGCAGCGACTCGATGTGCGCGATGTCCGGCTCGGGCACGTCGAAGTAGTCCCGGGACAGGATCGTCAGGTCCGCGTAGCACCCCGGCCGCAGGACGCCCTTGACCTCGGCCTCGCCGGTCAGTTCGGCGCCGGCGCGGGTGTACATCGCCAGCGCCGTGTGCCGGTCGACGCGGTTCTCCGGTGGACGCAGCGCCAGATCACCGACGGTGCGGCCGCTGACGAGCCAGTGCAGGGCGACCCAGGGGTTGTACGAGGAGACCCGGGTGGCATCGGTGCCGGCGCCCACGGTCAGGCCGCGGTCCAGCATGGCCCTGACCGGCGGGGCGTCCGCGGCCGCTCCGGGGCCGTAGCGCCGCAGGAACGCCTCGCCCTGGAAGGAGAGACGGTTCTGCACGGACATCGCGCCGCCGAGGGCGGCGATGCGGTCGAGGCTGTCAGGCGAGACGGTCTCCGCGTGGTCGAACAGCCACCGGTTCCCGGCCGGGAAGAGGCCGTCCGCGGCGAGCTTCTCGAACACGGCGAGGTCACGGCGGATGGTCTCGTCGTACGTGGCGTGCAGCCGGAACCCCCACCCGTTCTCCATCAGCAGGCGCACCGCCTTCTCGAACTCCGCCTCGTAGCCGGGGGCGAGTTCCGGACGCGGCTGGGTGAAGTTCTCGAAGTCGGCGGCCGCCCAGGTGAGATTCTCGCCCGCGCCGTTCAGACGCAGCCATTCGTCACCGTCCTCGGGGCGGGCCATTTCGATCCAGCGGGTGAGATCGTCGATCTCCTGACCGGGAGTCTGCGGAAACAGGTGATAGGCGATCCGCAACGACAACTGCCCGGTCTTGGCCAGCTCGACGACGGTGGCGTAGTTCTCGGGGAAATTCTGGAAACCGCCGGCGGCGTCTATCGCCGAGGTCAGTCCGAACCGGTTCAACTCGCGCAGGAAATGCCGGGTAGAGGTTTTCCTGTCCTCCGCGCTCTCCAGCAACGGCGCCTTCGCCAGGGTCGAGTAGAGGATGAGGGCGCTGGGCGCGGCCAGCAGCATGCCGGTCGGTTCCCCGTGCCGGCCCCGGACGATCCGGCCGCCCTTGGGGTCCGGCGAGTCCCGGGTGAAGCCCGCGGCCTTGAGCGCCGCCCGGTTCAGCACGGCCGACTGGTACAGGTGCAGGACGAACACCGGAGTGTCCGGGGCGGCGGCGTTCAGCTCCGCGACGCTCGGCAGCCGGCGTTCCGCGAACTGCTCGGCCGACCAGCCCCCCACCACCCGTACCCACTGGCCCTTCGGGGTACGGGCGGCCTGCTCACGCAGCATCGACAGGCCCTGACGCAGGCTGCGCACCCCGTCCCAGCGCAGTTCCAGCACATAGTTGAGGCCCCCGCGGATCACATGCAGATGGGCGTCGTTGAGGCCGGGGATCACCCGGCGCCCGAGCGCGTCCACCACCTCGGTGCCCGCGCCGATCCGGGTGGCCACGTCCCTGTCGTCACCGACGACGGTGATGACGCCGTCGCGGACGGCCAGCGCCTCCGCGTACGGGTGGCGCGGATCACCCGTGTGGATCTTCGCGTTGCGGACGACCAGGTCCGCGGCATCCTCGGTGGCCGACGGAACGAGGCCGCCGACCGGCATGGTTGACATCTTTCGAAAACCCCCTGGCAAAAAGGACGTCGGCTCGGTGGCAAGCGAATTCCCCGGCGAACCACGACTGCTTCGCCACCACGTTAGACAGGACCGAGGCGATTACCTGTCCCGCCAGTGCACCGGTCATGGCCTCACAGCGCACTGACCGAACAAGGCGTGCGCTGTGAGGCCAGCAGTAATGCGCGCGTGGGCAATTAGCGCCACCCGGCGGATCTAACGTTGCGAACAGCCGCAGTCGGGAAACGAATTCACCAGGAGACGACCATGTCCGAAACCGTCGAGCCGGTCCAGCCGGTGCTGGAACCCGCGGCGGCCGCCTTCGCGGAGGCCACCGCCCATCCCCCCTATCTGTTCGACCTGCCTCCGGCGGAGGGGCGCAAGGCCGTCGACGAGGTGCAGTCCGCAGAGATCGCCGAGCCGGCGGTCGACGCGGAGTGGATCACCGTGCCCGGCGGGCCGACGGGCAGCGTCCGCGCGCGGATCGTCAAGCCCGCCGGCGCCGACGGCACCCTCCCGGTGATCCTCTACATCCACGGCGCCGGCTGGGTGTTCGGCAACGCCCACACCCATGACCGCCTGGTCCGCGAACTGGCCGACGGCGCGGGCGCCGCCGTGGTGTTCCCGGAGTACGACCTGTCACCCGAGGCCCGCTACCCGGTCGCCGTCGAGCAGAACTACGCCGTGGCGCGGTGGATCGTGGAGCACGGCGCGACGAAGGGACTGGACGCCGCCCGTATCGCGGTCGCCGGTGACTCCGTCGGCGGCAACATGTCCGCCGCGCTGACGCTGATGGCCAAGGAGCGCGGCGACGTGCCCCTGGTGCAGCAGGTGCTGTTCTACCCGGTCACCGACGCGAACTTCGACACCGGCTCCTACCACCAGTTCGCCACCGGTTACTTCCTGCGCCGCGACGGCATGCGGTGGTTCTGGGACCAGTACACGACCGACGAGGCCGAGCGGGCCCGGATCACCGCCTCCCCGCTGCGCGCCACCACCGAGCAACTCGCGGATCTGCCCCCGGCCCTGGTCATCACCGGCGAGGCCGACGTGCTGCGCGACGAGGGCGAGGCGTACGCGTCCAAGCTCCGTCAGGCCGGCGTCCCGGTCACCGCGGTGCGCTTCCAGGGCATCATCCACGACTTCGTCATGCTCAACGCCCTGCGCGGCACCCACGCCGCCGAGGCCGCCATCGCGCTGGCCGTCAGCACGCTGCGCGCCGCCCTGCACACCGCCTGACAACGAGAAGAGACGCCACCATGACCGCCTCCACCACCCCCACCGTCGTCCTCGTCCACGGTGCCTTCGCCGACGCGGCCAGTTGGATCGGGGTCATCGCCGAACTACAGGGCCACGGCATCCCGGTGATCGCGCCGCCCAACCCGCTGCGCGGGCTCGCCGCCGACGCCGCGTACGTCGCCTCCGTGGCTGCCCAGGTCGACGGCCCCGTCATCCTGGTCGGGCACTCCTACGGCGGTGCGCTCATCACCGTGGCCGGCACCGCCGAGAACGTTGTCGGACTCGTCTACGTCGCCGCCTACGTCCTCGAAGAGGGCGAAAGCCTCGGCGAGTTGCAGGGCCGCTTCCCCGCCTCCCCGCTGGCGAGCAGCCTGAAGCAGTGGACGTACCCCGTCGAGGGCGGTGACCCCGCCGTCGAGGTGACCATCACCGCCGACGCCTTCCCCTCGGTCTTCGCCGCCGACGTGGCCGCCGACGTCACCCAGGTGCTGGCCGTCTCCCAGCGGCCGCTGGCCGCTGCGGCGTTCGAGGAGAAGGCGACGGCGGCCGCGTGGAAGACCAAACCGTCCTGGGCCCTGGTGGCCGGAGCGGACCGGGCGATCAACCCCGACGTCGAGCGGTTCGGTGCCGAGCGCGCCGGGGCGACCGTCGTGGAGATCGAGGGAGCGTCGCACGCGGTCGCCGTCTCCCGGCCGAAGGACGTCGCCGACCTGATCCGTGACGCGGTGCGGGCGACGAGCTGACCCGGGGCACACCGACCCGCGCGGACCGGGCCCGCCTCGTCCCCGCGGTCGGTGTTCCTCCGGACACGGCCACCCGCAGCCCCACATCGGCGTTCCTCGGACCCTCCCCTCATCGGCGGGTTACTGTACGAACGCGCCGTGCCGCCGTCGGTCAGCCGAGGAGGAACACTGTGTCATCGCCCTGCGACCCCCAGCACGCTCCCGCCGGCGATGTGGGCGCAGCACTCATGATGATCGACTCTCGGCTCAAGGCCATCTACGACGGCAGAACCGAGACCGACGCCGAACAGCAGGCGCTGACCGACCAGTTCGCGGTGTCCCTGGGGCCCCGCGGGGTCGATGACTTGCTGGACGGCGCGTGCACACTCATCTACATGTTCATGCAGTGGCTGCGGATGGCCTACGAGGACCACGACAAGGACGTCATCGAGTGCGTGGTGCCCAACCTCGTGGCCACGATGCGCATGATGCCCAGGAGCGTCCGTCCCGAAGCGATCCCCACCATGGCCGGACTGCTCGTCGCCGCCGGCACCGGCCTGAGCCCGAGCCTGTGGCGCAAGCAGTACGGAGACTGGACCATGGACGAGATGAATCCCCTGGAAGCCACCGCGTTCCTGCTCGCGGAGCACATCAACCGCCTCACCGACGACCGCGACTTCGCCACCCGCATGATCACCGAAGCCCTGACCATGGCGGACGAAGGCTGACTGCCCAGCGCCCGACGGCGGTCAGGCGTGGCCGGGTGGTGGTCGAGAATGCGGCGCCCAGTGGCTCCGCTACCGCCCCGTGAGCCGCTGTTCGAGGTCGCGCAGGTCCTTGCGGAGGGAGGAGCGGACCTGGCGGGCGAGCAGCGGCGCGGCCAGCCGGTAGAAGCCGCCTTCGCCGCCCCGGACGCGAATGCGGGCGAGTGTGCCCCGTGCGTCCGGCGCGAAGGCGTACGTGACATGCATGGGCATCGGGCCGGCCACGGAGATCATGTCCAGCAGGTGAGGCGGTTCGTACGCGGCCACATGCAGGACGTAGTCGATGCGTCGGCCGAGGAAGTATGCCGTCCGGGTGACCTCGGCGTTGACACCGAAGCCGCCCTCTTCCGCCTCCCGGGTCAGCTCCGCGGTGCGGATGCCCTGGGTCCACTCGGCGTCATGGCGCCAGTCCATGGCGTACTCGGCCACACGTTCGGGCGGGAGCGGGATCACGCGCTCCGCGGACACGTCGATCGTCATGGCGCTGCTTCCTTGTTCTCGGCCGACACGGACGCCGGGCCGGCTCCTGTGGCCCAGCATCCTCGATGCCCGGGGCGGGCGCACGACGAGCTGTCGCGTGGCCAGACGTAAGGATTCCGTCATCAGCAGCGGGGTGCGGGGCGGCCGTGCGGTGGCGTTGAATCGGGAGGGTTGCGGAACTCTCAGGAGGCGAGTGGGGATGGGGCGCGTGCGCAAGGTGCTGACCGGGCCGTTGGTCATCGCGGTGCTGGTGGTGGCGGTCGGCGGAGTCGGCTTCGGGCTGTACTGGTTCCAGCCGTGGAAGCTCTGGCAGGACGAGACCGTTCAGGAGTCCCTGCCCGGGATCGCGGAGACCTCCGCCCCTCCCGCCGCGGCGCCCTCCGCGCCCCCCTCCGGGTCGCCTTCCCCGGCCACCGGTCCGCGGACACTGGCGAGCGGTGAGCTGATCAGCCACGAGCACGCGACCTCGGGCACGGTGAAGCTCGTACGGCTGGCCGACGGTTCTCATGTCGTCCGGCTGGAGAACCTGAACACCAGCAACGGACCGGACCTGCGCGTCTGGCTGACCGACGCGCCGGTGAAGCAGGGGAAGGCGGGCTGGCACGTCTTCGACGACGGCGAGTACGTCAGCCTCGGCAAGCTCAAAGGCAACAAGGGAAGCCAGAACTACGCCCTCCCCGGTGACACGGACCTCTCGGGCTTCAGCAGCGTGAGCATCTGGTGCGACCGTTTCGACGTGTCGTTCGGCGCCGCGGAGCTGGCCCGGACCTGACGGCAGACCCTCTACCGCCTCTGACCGGACAGCGCGGCGATGCCCGCGTCGAAGCCGACCGGTGGTGCGAACGCCAGGTCGCGGCGGGCCGCTCGGACGCTGAACCAGTGGGGATGCACCAGCTCGGCGACGAGGAAGCGGCTGAGGGCGTGGGTGCGGCTGAGGCCGCTCAGCCGCAGGACGGTCTCGGACGTGGCCGCGGCGGCGTGGGCCAAGCGGTGGGGGACGGCGCACCAGGTGGCGCGGAGGCCGGCCGCGCGCAGGAAGTGCGCGGTGAGCTCGCGCAGCGGGCGGGGGTCGTCCTGGGTGATGAAGTAGGCGCGGCCTCCGATGGGGCGGCCCTCCCGCAGCCGGTCGAGAGCGAGCAGGTGGGCGTGGGCGGCCGTGTGCAGATGGGTCGTGTCGACGAGGTTGGTGCCGTCGCCGGGCATCACCAACCGGCCCGCGCGTACGGCGCGTGCCAGGGCCGGGGCGAAATGCGGGTCGCCGGGCCCCCAGATGATGTGGGGGCGCAGGGAGACGGTGGCCAGGTCCGGGCCGTCGGCGGCCAGGACGAGGGCTTCCGCGTGTGCCTTGCTGCGCGGGTAGGCGGCCAGGTGCCGGCGGGGGTAGGGGCAGCGCTCGTCGGCGTTCTCCAGGCCGCCGGGCCGGAAGACGACGCTGGCGGTCGAGGTGTACACGAGGGCGCCGATCCCGTGGGCCCGGCACTGGTCGATGACGTTGCGGGTGCCGACGACGTTGGTTCTCCAGTACGGCGCCGGCGGGCCGCTGACGCCTGCCAGGGCGGCGTTGTGGATGACGGCGTCACAGCCGGCGAGCGCGCGGGAGACGGCGGCCGGGTCGGCGAGGTCGCCCAGGTGCTGCCGCACGCCGAGCTGCTCCAGGGCGAGGCTCGGACGGCGGCTGAGGGAGGAGGTCGTCGTGCCGCGGGCGACGAGCCGGCGGCAGATCTCCTGTCCCAGGAAGCCGCTGCCGCCCGTGACCAGGACCCTCATCGGGCGCCTTTCGGCCCGTACTTGGCGGCGTGGGCGGCCAGCCGGGCACGGTCGATCTTGGAGTTGTGGCGGATGTCGGTCGGGAACCGGGGGTGGAACAGCACCGTGCCGATGCGGCTGCCGTGCCGGTGGCCGCCGAGGACGGCACGCAACGCCTGAAGAACCGTGGCCTTGGGCGTGCCGGGCTCGCGTTCGACGCAGAGCACCGCCCGCTGCCGTCCCGCCGGGCCGACGCCGACCAGGGCGGCGCGGCGGACTCCGGCGGCGGTGTCGGCGACGGCCTCGACGTCCTCGGTGGTGAGGGTGAAGTCCTCGCCCGTGACGAGGTGGGCCTTGCGGCCGAGGTACCACAGCCGGCCTTCGTCGTCGAGGCGTCCCAGATCGCCGGTGCGGTGCCACAGGGCGCCCCCGGAGAGCGACCTGGCGGCGGCGGTGGCGTCGGGGCGGGCGTGGTAGCCCGGGCTGACCACGGGTCCCGCGACGGAGATCTCGCCGAGCCCGGTGGCGTCCGCGTCCAGGACGCACGCCTCGATGCCGGGCAGCGGCCGGCCCAGGCAGGTGCCGGCGTGGCCGGGGGGCGGCTGGGTGCGCAGCGCGCGCAGGTCGTCGGAGCTGATGGCGGCGACGGGCAGGCACTCCGTGGCGCCGTAGACGCTGAGGATCTCCGCCCCGGCCGGCAGGACCTCCGACAGCAGCTCGACGAGACGTGGGCGCAGCGGAGCGCCGAAGGACAGCACACGGCGGACCGGGGGGAGTGTCAGACCGCGGCGGGCGCAGTGGCCGGCGATCAGGCCGAGCACCGCCGGCGAACCGAGGACGATGTCGGCCCCGTGACGCAGCAGGGGGCCGACGAGGTGCCGCGGGGGCGTGCGGGCCGGGGCCAGATGGTCGACCTGCGGGGCGACGGTCGTGAGGCCGAGCAGCGGGCCCAGCGCGGCGAACGGCAGGAAGCAGGAGAGCAGGACGTCACCGGCCGCGGGGCGGAGTACGGCGTCCAGGGCGGTCAGCTGTCCGGCCAGGGTGCTGTAGTGGTACTCGACGCCCTTGGGCTGTCCGGTGGAGCCGGAGGTGAAGGCGATCATCGCCAGGTCCTCGGGCCGCGGCTCCCGGACGCGGGGCGCGGGGCCGTCGCCGTCCGGCACCGCCAAGGGCAGGCTGTCTCCCAGCAGCCGGTCCTGGCCGGGGAAGGCGCGGCCGGTGACCAGGGCCGTACGGACATGGCCGCGGCCCCAGCCCTGGGCCCGGCGCGCCACGTGTGCCAGGGGCTCCCCGATGAAGACGCCGGGGGCGATCTCGTCCAGACAGCGCCGTACCTCGGCGCGCGGCTCGATCAGCACCGGGACGGCACCGAGCGAGGTCAAGGCGTAGACGGAGGCGACGAGTTGATAGGCGTCCCGCGTCATCACCACGGCCTTGTCGCCGCGCCCCACCCCGGCCGCCCGGAGGACGTCGGCGGTGCGGCGGCAGCCGTCCAGCAGCTGTGCCGTCGTCACGGCCCGGTCGGACGAGGCGCCGGTGCAGCGGACGAGCGCGGTGGCCCGCGGGTCCTCGGCCAGCCGGGCGAGGCGGGCGAAGACGCTGTCGTGGATGGTGGTCATCGTTGTCCTCGTCCTCGCAGGAAGTCGCGGATGGGTCCGCCGAGTTCGTCTCCGGCGTCGTCCATCACCAGGTGGCCGGCGCGCGGGAAGCGGTGGACGACGGCGTGCGGGTACCGGCGGGTCCACTCGGCGAGGACCCGCGGCGTGAAGACCGGGTCGCGCATGCCCCAGCCGATGAGCATCGGCAGCCGTGCCAGGTCGTCGGCGTCGGCGCTCGGGGTGAGCATCTGCCAGGCCGTGTCCTCGGGACGGCGCGGGATGGCGCGGACGAACTCCACGATCGCCCGGCGGTTGTCCCGGCGGGCATGGGGCAGCAGATAGGCGCGCCGCTCGGCCCGGCTGAGCCGGTGGGTGACACCGAGACGGACCGTGGCCCGGGCGAAGGCGTTGGTGGCGTGCACCGCGTCCGCGACCGGCCGGTGGTCCCTGATCCAGCGCAGGTAGAACGGCAGCCGGTAGCCGTCGGGCCAGGGGAAGGCGATGGTGTTGAGGACCACCAGGCGGGAGACGACGCCCGGGTTGCGCAGCAGCCAGGCGACGCCGAGCGGGCCGCCCCAGTCGTGCACGACGAACGTCCAGCCCTGCCGCGGTACTCCTTCGCGGCGGACCAGGTGCTCGTAAAGGGCGTCCAGGTGGTCCAGCTGGCGCAGATACCGGGCCTGCGGGTCGGACGGCATCTCCATGTGCTGGGACAGGCCGAGTCCGGGCAGGTCCGGGGCCAGGCACCGGGCGTGCGGGACCAGCGTGGGAAGCAGCTTGCGCCAGGCGTAGCTCCAGGTCGGGTTGCCGTGCAGGAACAGCAGCGGGTCGCCCGTGCCGACGTCCAGATAGTGCTGGCCCGTCGACGGCACCAGGCGCCAGTGCTCGCGTCCCGGGTAGCCGGGCAGCAGGAGTTGGAGGACGGAAGCGGGTGTGCCGGCGGCCGTGCGCCGGTTCTCGGCGGTCACCAGCGGACCAGCGCCAGACCGAAGCTCATGCCACTGGCCAGGCCGATCATCGCCACCGTGTCGCCCGGCTCGATGCGGTCGGTCTCCAGCGCCTTGACCAGTTGCAGGGGCAGGGAGGCGGCGGCGCAGTTGCCGTGCTCCGCCACGGCCGGCATGCACCGGTCGGCGGGCAGGGGGAGCCTGTCGACCATCTCCTGGTACTGGGGCGTGCCGATCTGGTGGAAGGCGATGAAGGAGCTGGCGCGGACCGTCTCCAACTCCCGCTGAGCCGCCTGCCTAAGGAAGGTCAGGCCCTCGACCGCGGTGGTGCGCAGCAGGTCGCCGTTGAGTCGGATGGTCAGGTGCTCGTCGTCGAACGCCCGCGGGTGCATGGAGCCGCCGCCGCTCACGGTGCAGGCGTTCCAGGCGGTGGAGTCCGCGGCGAACCGGAGGGCGAGCACCCCGGGGTCGTGCTCTCCGGCGGGCCCGGCGGTGAGGAGCAGGGCGGCGCCGGCGTCGGAGACGGTGTAGCCGGGCATGGCCCGCATCAGCGCCTCGTGGTCGGGGACGTGCCAGCGCGTGACCATGGTGCCCGTCTCGCCGCAGGCGATGAGCACCGTGCGGTAGCGGCGGGTGGCGATGAACGCGCTCGCCACCTCCATCGCGTTGAGGACGCTGTTGCAGGCGTTCGTCACGTCGAACACCGGGCAGGTGGCGCCCAGTTTGGCGGCGACGAGATGCGAGGTGGACGGTTCGAGCATGTCCTGACTGGTGGCGGCGAACAGCAGCAGGTCCACCTCGCCGATGGCCGTGCCGGCGTCCGCGAGTGCCTTGCGGGCGGCCGAGACCGCGAGGTCCGAGGAGCACTCGCCCTCCTCGCGCACATGGACGCCGCGCACGCCGGTGACGTCCTGGAGCAGGCCGGGAGGCGGTACGTAGGGACTTCCGGCGGCGGCGATCCCGGCCCGGATCTCCTCCATGGTCCGGTAGCGCGACGGCAGATGGACGGCGATTGCTGTCAAGCGGGCACGCGGGGCTTCGAGCACCGCGCCACCGTAACGGCCGGTCACACACCGTGAGTTGGAGTTCACCCGTTCGTCGGACGGATACCACGCCAACGGGTGAACCGGCACTTGGACGGCGGTCCACGAGGGCAGTTGTCACTCCGCTCGATGCGGACAAGCGGCGCAACAGGGGGCGGGGCATGGGCGTGGGACGGGACGACCGGGCGGTGGCCGTGGTGGGTGTCGGCTGCCGGCTGCCGGGCGGCATCACCGACCTGGACGGGCTGTGGGCGGCCCTGCGGGACGGGCACGACCTCGTCGGGGAGATGCCGCCGGACCGGTTCCCCAGGGACCGGTTCGTCGACCCGGGGGCGGTGCGTCCGGGCCGCAGCTACACCGCCGCCGGGGGTTTCCTCGACGACATCGCCTCCTTCGACGCCGCGTACTTCGGCATCTCGCCCAAGGAGGCCGCACACCTCGACCCGCAGCAGCGGCTGCTGCTGGAGATGGCCGCCGAGGCGCTGGACGACGCCGCCATCCCGGGCGAGGCGCTCGCCGGGTCGGACACGTGCGTGTACGTGGGAGTCTCCGATCCGGGCTACGGCACCGTCCTGATGCTCATGGAGAACCACACCAGCCCCCACACCATGCCGGGTGCCACCCTGTCCATCACGGCCAACCGCCTGTCGTACGCCTTCGACCTGCGCGGCCCCAGCATGGCCGTCGACACGGCGTGCTCCTCGTCACTGGTGGCACTGGACCGCGCCTGCCGCACCCTGCGGGAGGGCACCAGCCGGGTGGCTCTGGCCGGCGGTGTCAACGTGCTCGGACACCCGTACTCGTTCGCCGGTTTCTCCTACGCGGGGATGCTGTCGCGGCGCGGCCGGTGCGCGGCCTTCTCCGCCGACGCCGACGGCTTCGTGCGGGCCGAGGGCGGCGCCGTGCTGGTACTCAAGCGCCTCGCCGACGCGGTGGCCGACGGCGACCGGATCCACGCCGTCCTCGCCGGCACCGGCAGCAACTCCGACGGCCGCACCACCGGCATGACCCTGCCCAGCGCCGAGGCCCAGGAGGCCCTCCTGCGCGCGGTGTGCCAGGACGCCGGGATCGGCCCGGACGACCTGGTCTACTTCGAGGCGCACGGCACCGGCACCCCGGTCGGCGACCCCGCCGAGGCCCGGGCCATCGGCCGGGCCCTCGGCGCGCGCCGCGGCGCGGGGCCGCTGCCCGTCGGCTCGGTGAAATCCAACCTGGGGCATCTGGAGCCCGCCGCGGGAATGGCCGGCCTGCTCAAGGCGATCCTGGTGCTCCGCCACCGGACCGCCCCCGCGTCCCTGCACGCCCTCCCGCTCAACCCGGCCATCGACTTCGGCGCGCTCGGCCTCGCCCCCACCGTGGCGCCCGTGGAACTGCCCCGCTCGGAACGGGCCGCGGTCGGGGTGAACTCCTTCGGGTTCGGCGGCACCAACGCCCACGCCGTGGTCGTACCGCCCCCGGCGCACCCCGGAAGCACGAAGCCCGCGGACAGGCCGGTGCCGGTGGTGATCTCCGCCCGATCCCCCAAGGCACTCAGGGAGTTGAGCGCGCGCATGGCCGAGCGGCTGCGGGCGGCGGCACCGGAGGACTTCTACGACCTGGCCCACACCAGCACCCTGCGGCGCAGCGCCCACCCGCACCGTGCCGCCGTGCTGGCCGCCGACCCCCGGCAGGCGGCGGACCGGCTGGAGGGCCTGTTCACCGACGCGCCGTCCCACGGGGCCGTCACCCGCAGGGCCGAGCGGGGCGCCGTCGCGTTCGTCTACTCCGGCAACGCCTCCCAGTGGCCCGGGATGGCCGCCGACCTGATGACGGGTGAGGCCGTCTTCCGCGCCGCCGTCGAGGAGGCCGACGCCGCGCTGGCCCCGCATCTGGGCTGGTCCGTGGCGAAGGAACTGGAGCGCCCCACCCCGGCACGCTGGGCCCGGACCGAGATCGCCCAGCCGGTGCTGTTCGCCGTCCAGGCGGGCCTGACCGCGCTGCTGGCGTCCCAGGGGCTGCGCCCGCGTGCGGTGGCCGGGCACAGCGTCGGCGAGGTGGCCGCCGCGTACACGGCCGGGGCGCTGACCCTGGAGCAGGCGGCGTTGGTGATCGCCCAGCGGAGCCGCACCCAGGGCGTCACGGCGGGCCGGGGCCGCATGGCCGCCGTCGGCCTGGCCGAGGACGCCGCCCGCGAGGAACTGGCGCGCTTCGGCGGGGCACTGGAGATCGCCGGGATCAACAGCGACCGGGACGTGACGGTGGCCGGCGACCCCGACGCCCTGGCCGCCCTCGGCGCCGAACTGACGGCCCGTGACGTCTTCTTCCGCGAGCTGGATCTCGACTACGCCTTCCACAGCCGCACCATGGACCCCATCGAGGAACCGCTGTGCGCCGCTCTGGCGGGTCTGACCCCCGCCGAAGCACACGTGCCGTTCGTCTCCACCGTCACGGCGACGCCGCTGACCGGACGCGAACTCGACGCGGCGTACTGGTGGCGCAACGTACGCGAACCGGTCCGCTTCGCCGAGGCCATGGGCCGCCTCGGGGACGTGGACATCGGCATCGTCGTGGAGATCGGCCCGCACCCGGTGCTGCGCCCTTACCTGCGCCGCACCGGACTGACGTACGTTCCGACCCTGCACCGGGACGGGGATGGACCGCGCGAGGCCACCGCCGCGGTCGCCGCCCTGCTCGCGGCCGGTGCCGAGGTGGACTGGCAGACCCACTTCCCGCAGCCCGGCCGGGTCGCCGACCTGCCCGCCTACCCCTGGCAGCGCGACCGGCACTGGCACGGCACCCCGCAGGACCTCGTCCTGCACACCAGCGGCACCGGAGCACTGGACCACCCCCTGCTCGGCGAACGCCAGCCGGCGCCCCACCCCCTGTGGAGCGGCACCGTCGAGCCCCAGCTGGTGCCCTGGCTGGGGGACCACCGGATTGGCGGCAGTGTCCTCATGCCCGCCGCCGCGTACGTGGAGATGGCGGTCACGGCGGGGCAGCGGGCGCTGGACCGCCCGGTGGAGGTGCGGCACCTGGAGCTCTCCCGCCCGTTCCCGCTCGGGTGGCCGGACCCGGCGGGAGCCGCGCTGCAGACCGCCGTCACCCCGTCCGACGGCACCCTGACCATCAGCACACGGGACAACCGCGACGCCGAGGTGCTGCCGGTCGTCCGCGCGCAGGTACGCACACGGCTGGGCAACGCCCCCGGTCCGCTGGACATCGCCGCGGTCAAGGCGCGCTGCTCCCGCACGCTCACGGGCCCGGACTTCTACGAGCAATGCCGCCGCGTCGGGCTGGAACTCGGTCCGGGGTTCCACCTCCTGCGGAGCCTGGACGTCGGCGAGGGCGAACTGCTGGCGTGGTACCGGCTGGAGCACCCGGCCGGTGCCTACACGGTCCACCCGGTACTGCTGGACCAGCCTTTGCAGGCCACCGTCGCCCTGGCCGAGCAGCCGACCCGGGAAGCCGCCGGCTTTCTGCCCTCGGCCTTCGGCGCGGTACGGGTGTGGCGAACCCCCGCGCCGGAGGGCGTCGTCCACCTGCGGCGCCGCAGCCGCAGCGCCAACGAGGTCTGCTGGGACATCACGTACGCGGACCTCGACGGCACCGTCACCGCCGAGATCGACAAGTGCCGCACCCGGCGCGCCCGCCTCGGCGACCACACCACGCTGACGGTCCAGCGCACGGTCCTGCGCGCCGCCCCGCGCTTGTCGGAGCCCGCCCCGCCGTCCCCGCTGCCCGCTCCGGCCGAGGTGGCGGCCGCCGCCCGGGCGCGCATCGCCGCCGCACGCGCCGAACTGGACGACAGCGGCCACGAGCGGTTCACGGCCGCCGCCGAACGGGCGGGTGCGCACTGCTGGGCAGCGGCGCTGCGCGGCCTGCTGCCCGACCCGGATGAGCCCTTCACCATGCCCGACCTGGTCGGCCGGGGCCTCGTACCCCGGCACCGCAGGCTGGTGCGACTGATGCTGCCCCTGCTGGCCGAGCAGGGACTGGCCGAGGCCGACGGGGAGACCTGGCGCCTGACCGATGTCACGGCGTGCCCCGAGGAGTCGCTGCGGAGCCTGCTGGAGAACCACCCCCGCTTCGGCCCGGCCGCGCTGCTGCTCAACAGCCAGCTGCGGCAGCTGCCCGGAGTGCTGCGCGGCACCGTCGACCCGAGGGAACTACTGCCCGTCGGCGAGCACTTCCTCGAACAGCACCAGGAGACCGCGCCCGCCCAGCGCTTCACCCACCGTGTGGTGCAGGCACTGCTCGACCGGATCGTGCGCGACTGGCCCGCCGACCGCCCGCTGCGCGTCCTGGAGGTGGGCGCGACCACCACGGCCCTGACCGCCGCCGTGCTGCCGCTGCTGCCGGCCGACCGCACCCACTACACCTGCACGGCCGCCGCCGGCACCTCCTTCGCCCGCTCCCGGCACCGCTTCGCCGCCTGCCACTTCATCGACCACCGCACCTTCGACCTGGACGCCGACCCGGCCGTCCAGGGCTTCCCGCCGGGCGGCTTCGACCTGGTCCTGGCCGGCCAGGCCCTGCACGCCACCGCCGATCTGACCGCCGCGCTGGGCCGTGTGCGCTCCATCCTCGCCCCGGGCGGCCACCTGCTGGCCACCGAACGGCACGACGAACGGCTCGACGCCCTGCTGCTGGGCGGACTGGAGGCACTGTGGAAACGCGGTGACCGGACCCTGCGCCCCACCACCCGGCTGCTGCCGCGCGAGGCGTGGACGCCGCTGCTGGAGCGGTGCGGTTTCGCCGGCTCCTGGCAGACAGGACCCGAGGACCACTCCGTCACGGTGGCCGCAGCGCCCCGCGACCCTGCGGATCCGCCCGCCCTCCCCGAACCACCGCCGGGCACGGCCTGGCTCGTCGCCACGGAGACCGACGCCGAGACGCCGACCGCCCGGGAACTGGCCGCACTGCTCGGCCCCGCTACGGTCCTGACCGCCCCCACCGACACCGGCACGTGGACGGCGGCACTGCCCGCCGAGGCGGCGCCCCGCATCGTCCTGCTCCTCGCCGAGCCCGACCCGCGGCACCTCGTCGCCCGGACCACCCACCGCGCGGCCGTCCTGCGCGCCCTGGCCGCCGCCTGCCGGACGCTGCCCGGCGACCGCGACCCACAGGTGTGGCTGGTGACGCGCCCCACCGGCCTGTTCCCCGCCCCGGAACGCCCCGCGCACCCCGAGGACGCGGCCGCCTGGGGCGCCGCCCGCACCCTGGCCAACGAACAACCCGCCCTCGGACTGCGGCGCGTCTCCCTCGACCGCACCGCGGACCCGGCCACGAACGCCCGGCGGCTGGCCGCGGAACTGCTCACCGCGGGCCGCTCCCCGGACGACAGCGGGGCTACGGACGAGGACGAGGTCGTCCTGACACCGGCCGGCCGCTTCACCCCTCTGCACGTCGAGCACCCGGCCGAGGAGCCCCCCGCCGTGCCGGTCGGCGCGCCGTTCCTGCTGGAGGTCCGCGACCCGGGACCGGCCCGGCGCCTGGTCTGGCGGGAGACACCCGTCCCGCGGCCCGGCCCCGGCGAAGTCGCCGTGGAGCTGCGCGCGGTGGCGCTGAACTACCGCGATCCCATGCGCGCCAACGGCCTGCTGCCACCGGAGGCCGTGGAGGACAGCCCGCTCAGCCGCGGACTGGGCACCGACGGCGCCGGCATGGTGTGCGCCGTCGGCCCCGGAGTGCGTGACTTCGCGGTCGGCGACCGTGTCTGCGGCGCCATTCCCGGCGCCCTCGCCTCCCACGGCGTCACCGCCGACTACTCCCTGATCAAGATCCCCGACGGAATGAGCTACGCCGAGGCGGCGACCTTCCCCGTCGCGTTCCTGACCGTTCATCACGCTCTGGCCGACCAAGCGCGCCTGACCGCCGGTGAGACGGTCCTCGTGCACGGCGGCGCCGGTGCCGTGGGCCTGGCCGTACTGCAATGCGCCCGGGCCCGGGGCGCCCGCGTCATCACCACCGCCGGGACCGAGACCAAACGGGCCATGCTGCGCGGCCTCGGCGCCTGGCACGTACTGGACTCCCGCAACCTGGACTTCGTCACGCGAGTCCGGGAACTCACCGAGGGCCGGGGCGTCGACGTCGTCGTCAACTCCCTCAGCGGTGAGGCGATCGCCCACGGACTCGACCTGCTGCGCCCGGGCGGCCGCTTCATCGAACTGGGGAAGCGGGACATCTTCCTCAACAACCCTTTGCCGATGCGCCCGTTCGACCGCAGCCTGACGTTCATCGGCTTCAACCTCGACCCGGTACTGCTGGACCGCGACCGAGGCTCCCGCCTCGTCGCCGATGTCGTGTCGCTCATCGAGCGCGGCGTGTACCGGCCGTTGCCGCACACCGTCTACCCGGCCGCACGGGTGGAGGAGGCCTTCCAGGTCCTGCAGCACTCCCGGCACATCGGCAAGGTGGTCGTCTCCTTCGATCCCGCCGACGGGGACGCGCTGGACGAACCCGCCCCCGTCCGGCCCGCACCCCTACCCACCACCCTGGACGCCGACGGCACCTACCTGGTGACCGGCGGGCTGACCGGGTTCGGTGCGGCCACCGCACGGTGGCTGGCCGACCAGGGGGCCCGCCATCTGGCGCTGGTCTCCCGCAGCGGCCCGGCCGCCCCCGATGCCCCGGCGCTCCTCGAAGACCTGGCCCGGCGCGGTGCCCACGCCACCGCCCACGCCGCCGACGTCACCGACGAGCCGGCGCTGCGCCGGCTCGTCGACCAGATCGACGCCACCGGCCACCGGTTGCGCGGTGTCGTGCACGCCGCGATGCACCTCGACGACGCGCCCCTGTCCGACCTCACCGACGACCGCTTCTCGGCCGTCCTCACCCCCAAGGCGGACGGCGCCGCCCTGCTCGACCGGCTCACCGCCGGCCACGACCTGGACCTGTTCGTCACCTACTCCTCGATCGCCGCCGCCGTCGGCAACATCGGCCAGGCCCCCTACGCGGCCGGCAACGCCTACCTGGAGGCCCAGGCCCGCGCCCGCCACGCCCAGGGGCGTCCCGCCACCGCCCTCGCCTTCGGCCCGATCGGCGAGACCGGTTACGTCGCCCGGCACGCCATCGGCGACGCCATGGCCGAGCGGGGCTTCCAGCCCCTCAGCGTCGCCGAAGCCCTCGCCACCGCCGGCGGCCTGCTCCGGCCGGGCACCGACGTGGCGGGCGTCGGCCGCTACCGCTGGAGCCGCGCCCGCCGTCTGCTGCCCGCCCTGGCCGGCGCCCGCTTCGCCCGCCTCGTACCGGCCGACGCCGGTCCCGGCCCGGAAGGCCGCACGGACCTGCTGCGCGAACTGGCCGCCATGACCCCCGACGAGGCCCGGGCCGCGATCACCCAGACCCTGACCGGGCTGCTCGCCACCGTCCTGCACAGCGATCCGGAGGAGCTGGACCCCGCCCGGCCCGTGACGGACTTCGGCCTCGACTCGCTGCTGAGCACCGAGTTCCTGGTGCGCGCCGGCGAGCACTTCGACGTCCGCCTCGCGGCCACCGAACTGATGGGCGGCGACCGCACCCTGACCCACTTCGCACAACTGGTGCACAGCAGGCTGGACCTCCCGTAGCGGGACTCCGCGAAGGCCGTCTCCTCCAGGGACGAGGAGACGGCCCGCGCCGTGTTCACAGCACCTCGGCCCGCCCCGCCGTGTCGTCGAGGAACCCGCCCGACTGGTGCTGCCACAGCTTCGCGTAGGCACCGTCGACCGCGAGCAGCTCCTGGTGCGTGCCCTGTTCGACGATCCGTCCGCGGTCGAGGACGACGAGCTGGTCCATGGTGGCGACCGTGCTCAGCCGGTGCGCCACCACCAGCGCGGTCCGCCCGTCCATGAGCTGCCACAGCGCTTCCTGCACGAGGAGTTCGCTCTCCGAGTCCAGGGCGCTGGTCGCTTCGTCGAGCAGCAGGATGGGCGCGTCGCGCAGGATCGCCCGGGCGAGGGCGACGCGCTGGCGCTGACCGCCGGACAGCTTGACGCCGCGCTCGCCCACCATGGTGTCGAAGCCGTCCGGCAGCACGTCGGCGAACTCCGTGACGTGGGCCGCCTCGGCAGCCCGGCGGATCTCGGCCTCGGTGGCGTCCGGCCGGGCGAACGCGATGTTGTCCCGCAGGGTGCGGTGGAACATCGCCGGGTCCTGCGGCACGTAGGCGATCTGGCTGCGCAGGTCGGCCTGGCGCAGCCGGCTGATGTCCTGGCCCCCGATGAGGATGCGGCCGCCGTCGATGTCCGTCATCCGTAACAGCAGCCGGGTGAGGGAGGTCTTGCCGCCACCGGACCGGCCGACCAGGCCGACCCGCGCCCCGCTCGGCACATCCAGGTCGAGCCCCTCGAACAGCGGCTTGCCGCCCCGGTGCGCGAAGGTCACCTTCTCGAAGCGGATGTCGGCGGCCCGGGGACGCAGCGGCTCCGGGGACGGCGGGTCGAGCACGGTGGGAGGCGTCAGAAGCAGCTCGGTGAACTGCGCGGCCTCCGTCATCGCGCTCTCCAGCCGGCGGTAGATCTGGTTGAACTCGAACATGCTTCGAATGCTAGTATCGAATCACAGTAACCAGCTTGGCCTGCTCTGATGCGCGAAGCTGTCTTTGTGATCGGAGGCTTCGAATCATGGCTAGGCTGCTCACTCCGAATGTCAGCAACGCGAAGCGAGACTTCATACACCAGCGCTTCGCTCGGAGCGGCTCGCGGGATGCCCGGTACGGGTACACGAGCCTGCTCACCCGTTTCGAGCGCAGCGTCAACGACTGCAAGACCGGTTCGGTGCAGCCGCATCACGTCGAAGACTTCTTCTACGGACCGGGCGGGCTCGCCGACACCTGCCAGAGGCAGACGCTCGGCAAGTACCGCAACGACATGAAGCAGTTCTTCGCGTGGGTGCACCGCCGGCGCTGGAATGCGCTCAGCGCTGACGCGCTGCTCGAAGGCGTTCCCGACAAGAGCACCAGGACGAACCGCAACCGCTACCGGATGACGCGCGACGAGCTTCGGCACCTGCTCGCGCATGCCGAGCATCCGCGTGATGCCGCCCTGATCTGCTTCGTGGCGTGTACGGGCGTGCGGATCTCCGAAGCGAAGGGGATGCGGATAGGTGACGTGAGCTTCAACAAGAGCGAGCTATACCTGACGATCCCGAAGACGCACGAAGAGATCACGTACCCGCTCACCTCGGACCTTGAGGCGCAGCTTCGGCTATGGCTCGCCTTCTACACGGAGCAGGTAGGGAAGCTGAGGCGGACCTACTACTTGTTCCCTGCCTTCAAGCGCCGGACGTTCGCCGAGGGAGGCGGGCTCACTCCTGCGGGCCTACTCAACCCCGAAGGGGAGATCACCCATCCCACGAAGGTTCTCCGGCCGATCGCCGATCGCGCCGAGATCGAGTTGGAAGAGGGCGACGGGTGGCACACGCTACGCCGCAGCTTCGCGCGGATCCTGTATGACGACTTGGTCCACTTGGGCCACGATGCGGCCCTTCGGATCGTGCAGGCTGCGCTGAACCACAAGAGCGTGCAGACGACGGAGCGCTACCTTGGGCTCGACCTTGAACGGCAGCAGCTCGCGAGAGCGCTCAAGGGCAAGCCGTTCCTTATCCTCGGAGATGAGGCGGGTAAGATCGTTTCTTTGACGGACCGGAGGGCGGGCAATGGTTAGGGTCCCGGTAGAGATCGCTAAGTGCGACGTCTGCGGCAGTGATGACGCTGTCGCCGAGGCGATCGTGACTCTCGACGCGGTCACGGTTGAGGTTGACCTTTGCCGCGAGCACAAGGAACCCCTCGGCGAGATCATGACGAAGGGGCGCCGGGTCGAGCGGACCAGGGCCCCGAGGAAGGCCGTTGCTCCGAGGAAGCCTGCTCATGCTGTCGTGCCGATCGAAGACCTTCCGGAGTTCGGCGAGAAGTGAGCGCGTGTAAACGGCCCCGCACCTGCTTGGGTGCGGGGCCGTTGTCGTTCACGTCCAGTACACGCCGCGACGCTTCGCTTCGTCGTCGACCTTCGTGCTCGCCGTCGAGAGAGCGTCGCACTTCGCGCGGCCGTAGCCGTACTCACGCTCTAGCTCGCCGTGCCGGTCTTTGTCTCGCCAGTAGTCGAGTGCATCCGAGATCACGCGAACCTCGGTCGACGTGAGCAGGACCGGGGCCGCGACGTCGAGATGTTCCTTGCAGTTGTCGCACCGCCACAGGTGCGGAATCCGCGGGTGCGGCTCGGGACGTGCCGTGACGCACATAGGACACTTCTCGCTCACCACAACCCCCCGTCGAACTGCTCGACGTTCTCTCTGTGAACGTCCCGATCGATCGGCATGATCGCCCCTCGGAACGTCGGACCGATCTTCACTAGGACCGGTTCTTTCGCATCGAACACGCACAGATCCATGGCGCGTTCGTAGGTCTCGTTCGCCTTCCCCTTGACCTTCGCGACCTTGACCTTCGAGAAGTACGACAGAAGGGCAGGGTCGAACGCGATCAGCTCGGGGAGTGCCGGCGTTCGCCGCTCCATCCGCTCAAGCAAGCTGTCGACCATGCCCCAAAGGGCCGTATCGGCGTTGGCGGCCTGGTCGTGCGCAACGGTCGGCGTGTCGTTGTTGGCAGGCTTGAAGATCAGCCCGTCCGCAGCCTTGATCTCGACTCGCCCATACCCCTTCTTGTCCTTCCGGCCCCCGCTGTCGAGATCCGAGAGCGCAGCCCGGTCGACATGCAGCGTCACGCCCTCGGGCGGTCCGTCGTAGGTGTCGAGCGGGCACTGATCCTGCCCGATGGCGTATCCGTCCGTCCCCGTAGCGCAGAACCCTTCGGGGCCGAGCTGTATCCGGGCCGTCTTGACGTTCGATCGCGCGGGGGAGAAGGCGAGAGCGTTGAAACAGACTCTCGCCATGTCGTCGCTAAGCAGCGTCGCAGACGCTCTCAACTTCCCTCCGTTCCAACTGTCCTAGTAGGTGGGCGAAGGCCGAGAAAGCCTGCTGAGGCACTACGCCGTCCCCGATCGCCTTCAACTGCGCCGCACGGTCAAGGCCGGGAACCTTCGTGATCCATCCGCAGGTGACTCCCATCAACCACTCGCCAAAGCGCGGGGCGAGCCGAAGACCGCCACGGGGGCCGTACTCGACCGGCACGGGCGCCGGTTGCGCGGTGAGCACTTCCCAACGGCGCACGGCAGGGGCGAAGTCGCCCCACCATTCCGAGGGCGAGAAGTCGCCCCCGTAGTCGGCCCCCGGCTCGACGTTCAGCAAGAAGCACACTTCGTCTTCGAGGGTCGGGCCGTGACCGCCCTGCTTCCTCTTCGTGGGGTGCTGCGGGGCCCCGTTCCGTGACAGGTTGGCGGTAGGGGTTTTCAGCAGCCTCTCGCTCTTGTCTCGCGGCCACAGTCGAGCCATGGCCGTGACCAAGTCGTCGCCCCCCGCTCCCGGTCGAGCCGCTTTCGCGTAGTCGGGCCCGCGCTTCCCGTCAGCAGCCGTGGGGGTCGGCAGGAGCGGCAACGAGAAACCACCTATCGCGGTGGTGGGGGGCACCAGCGGCGGAAGCTCGGTAGCACGTCCACACCGCGTCATACCCGCACGCGGCCAAGTCCCCGAGTACGCGGTCAATCCCTCGGCTTCGGATCGCGGAGACGTTCTCCAAGAAGACAAGCTTCGGTCGAAGTACGCGAACGGCTTCGGCGACGTTCGCCCAGATACCCGAGCGCGAACCTTCAATGCCTACTCTCTTTCCGGCGTTGCTGATGTCCTGGCACGGGAAACCAGCCGTGATGATGTCTACGCTCTGGTCGAGCAGCGTCGACCAGTCGAGCCGGGTGATATCCCCGAGGTTGGGCACCCCGGGGAATCGCCGTTCGAGGATCTTCGCCTTCATCGGGTCGTTGTCAGCGACCCACGCAACTTGTCCCCCAGTGAGGGCGGCTACGGCCATTCCCAACCCGCCGTAACCGGCGCACAGCTCCAATATCCGAGGGGCCGAGCCGAAAGCGAGCTTCCTAGTCACTCACAATCCATCTCGGCAGGCTCTTCGCTCCCGAAGAGATCGGTCATGATCCGCTCGTATTCCTCGCGGTCGAGAGACCCGAGGTCGACCACTTCGAAGCAGCCCCCGTTAGGGGCGCCCCCGCAGCAGCAGGGGCCGCTTTCGTCGACTCGATAGCAAGACATCTCGCCCCTCTCAGGCCCCTTCATCGTTCTTGCCGTAGTTCACGGCGTAGTCATAGGCCGTATACGCGTTGCGGATCCGGTAGGCGGCTTTGGACAGCTCTCGCTTCCCTCGGAGCTGAGCCTTTTCGAGCTGCCAGACAGCAGCCGCGTAATGCGGGTGGCTCTTGAAGGGAGCGATCATTTCGAGAGCCTTCGCGAGGTTCACTAAGGCGCCTTCTCTCAGACGCTCTTCCGGGAAGCCGTGGCGACCTTCGCCATGGCGGAAGCCGTCTGCTTCGCCTTCTTGTCCTCGGCCGGCGAAGTGGTCGAGTAGCGCAGAGTCGCGCCGTTCACGGTCAGGCCGATACCGGCCTTGAAGGAGGGAAGCCGGTCTTCCGGGCTTCGCTCGACGTAGGCGTTCGTGGAGTGCACCGCTCGCGGTCCAAGGAACATCGAGACCCCATTTCGAATAACAGCTTCGATCCGTTTAAACGGCCCCCAGGGGAGGGGGCCGAGTGTGCCGGTCGGGCTCGGAGTGACCCCTTCGGCGACGCTTCGAAACTTAGCTTCGCTGCCATGGCGGAAGCAAGAAGCCGCAGCTCGGAGGGCACGGCGTTACGCCGTGGCTCCCGTTACACGTCTAGTGGGGGTAAGGGGGTCGGGCTGAGTGAGCGGAGCGAGCGAAGACCGGGGGGATCGGGGGCCAGCAACAGCTACAGACTTCGGCCTAGGCCGAAGAGCTAACAGCGACCGAGCGACAGCGAGAGAGCTGTAGATAGATAGAACGGCAGCGCTCCCGCGCTGCCTCTATTACAGGTCTTCTCTCTATGAACGCAGCGCTCCCGCGCTGCTCTATCTCAGAGGGGCACCCCTCCGAAAAGGGGTGCACCCCATGCCGTACTCAATGTGCAATCGCTGTAGAAAGCTGAGACCCCTCGGCACTGCTTGCCCCTGCCGGGCAAGCGCACCGCGTAAGCACAAGAGCAAGAACACTCGGGTCAAAGGTAAGTACGATGCACAGTGGAGAAAGGTGAGAGCGCAAGCCATTGCGCTGCATCCCTTCTGCCTCAACTGCGGCAGTACCGAAGACCTAACCGGCGACCACATCCGCCCTCTCGATCAGGGCGGAACGAACACGCTCGATAACGTGCAAGTGCTATGCCGCTCATGCAACAGCAGTCGAGAGCAAGCCATAAGGAAGCTCCGCAGAACACCCCAGTAGAGACACTCGGCCTTCACGGGCCGAGCGGTTACAGCAAGCCATAAACCGGTGGCGCCCCTCGGCGCCCGAAACAGCTTGCGTCCCCTCCCCCGGCATGACAGCAGATCAATCACTAAGACTCCGCTGCCTGATCCTGCCGGGAACCTTGAGGGGGAAGGGGGATCCGGAACTCTGAGCGCTTTCTAGGGCACCCACATGTCTTTCCGGTTTTGCGAACGCGCGGGGGTTAGCCGGAACTGGTGGGAGCGTGCTACAGCCGAGGCCCGAACGACCGAAGGGAGGAGAAGCCCCTATGCCTGGTCCGCCTAGGACACCTACACAGCTCGACAAGCTTCGAGGGAACCCTTCGAAGAAGAAGCTGAACGAAGCCGAGCCAGTGCCGGCCACGGGGGCTCTCGCCCCGCCGGGCGACTTCGAGGGGGAAGCACTCGCTGAGTGGAACCGCGTTGTTCCCGAGCTGCTTCGGCTCGGTCTCGCCACGGTCGTTGACCGGGCTTACCTCATTGCCTACTGCTCAGCGTGGGCGAGCTTCGAGGAAGCTCGGCTTGCGATGGCCGAGCGCGGCCCCCTGGTCGAGGGGCGCGACGGGAACCTAGTTAAGAATCCCGCTGCTCAGATCATGCGCGACAGCGCAGACATGATGATCAAGTTCGGCTCTCGCTTCGGCTTGTCGCCGAGCGACCGTACGCGGCTCTCTGTGGCTCCGAAGGAGCCGGAAGGGCCCGATGCTCAGGTTCTCTCCCTGCTGAGCTGAGAGCCGCCATTCTGCCCCGTCTCGGGGCCGCAGGGGTTGAGCACCGGAAGGCGTTGGGTGGCGCCAACTGCCGCGCTCCCCCTGCCCACTTCGTCAACAGGAGATACCCCATGCCTTCGTACCCCGATCCGACCATCACGGTTCGCGCCGAGGTGGTCGATGAGTACGCGATCGAGTTCCGCATCACTGGTGACCTCGGCCGGCGAACGCCCGGCATCGACGATGCGCTTCGCGCGCTGCGCGACGCTTGCTCGACCGCCGTTGCCGAGCACACGGGACGGCCCGGGGACGTTGTCTCTTCGGCCGTTTCGGACACGCTGACGGTCAGTCGCGAGACCGTGACCCTGTAGCCGTGGCCGAGGCGAAGAAGCGCCGTAGGCGCAAGAGGTCGCCGGGTTGGCTGTCGCGTCGCGAGTACGCCTTGAAGCTCCGTTGTGAGCGTTGGGGCGTGCCGTACACGAAGGTGAGCCGAGCGGCCGTGTTCCGGCGCGACGGGTACGTGTGTCAGCTCTGCTCTGAGCCTGTCGACCGTGCCCTTCGCTACCCGAATCCGCGGAGTGCCTCCCTCGATCATGTAGTGCCGCTGTCGCACGGCCCCGGCACGCCGGGGCATGTGCTGTCGAATTGCCAGACTGCGCACTTCGGCTGCAATGCCTCGAAGGGAAATCGCGTGTAGCGACTTCCGCCCTATTACACGTCTTCTCTCTGTGAAAGCACAGAGAGGAGAAGGGGGCGGGAGTGAGCGAGCTTATCCTTTCCCCCTTCGGGCCGATCGATCCGCGAGAAGGCTTCTTCTACTACGACGAGAAGAAGGCGACTCACGCGGTCAACTTCATTGAGAAGCTGATTGTGCACACGAAGGGGCGCCATGCTGGCGCTCCCTTCCTGCTCGACGAGTGGCAGAAGCAGGAAATCGTTCTCCCGCTCTTCGGGACGATGATGTGGGATGACCAGTACGAGGAATACGTTCGCCAGTACCGGATTGCGTGGCTTGAGATGGCTCGCAAGAACGGGAAGAGCGAGCTGCTTTCCGCGTTCGCGCTGCTGGGTCTTGTTGGGGACTTCGAGGAATCCGCCGAAGTTTACTCGGTCGCGGTTGACCGAGATCAGGCCGGTCTCGTCTACAACACAGCGAAGCGCATGGTCGAGCTGTCGCCGATCCTTTCGAATCGGCTTGAGATCATCGACTCGAAGAAGCGCATCATCGACCGGAAGACGAACAGCTTCTATCAGGTGCTTCCTGGGGACGCTGCTGGAGCGCTCGGCACTAACCCGAGCATGGTTCTCTTCGACGAGGTTCTGACGCAGAGAGACCGGCATCTCTGGGACAGCATGCGTCAGGGTTTCGGTACTCGACGTCAGCCGATCATGATTGCGGCGACTACGGCCGCGTACCGCACTGCGGCATTCGCTCTCGAAGAGCATGAGCACTCGCTTCGTGTCCGTGAGGATCAGAACTTGGATCCCGCGCGCTTCGTCTTCGCGCGGAACGTGCCGGATGATTGGGATTGGACGGACGAAGGCGAGCCCCCTTCGGCGGAGCATCCTCGGGGGACCGGCTGGTATCTCGCGAACCCTGCTCTCGGCAGCTTCCTCAACATCAACAACCTTCGGGCCGAGGCGGACGAAGCGAAGGAGAAGCCCACAGCACAGAACGCCTTCCGAGTGTTCCGGCTGAACCAGTGGGTGTCACAGGCCAACCGGTGGTTGGACATGCACCTTTGGGACGAGAACGGGGCCGTCAAGGTCGACCGGTCGAAGCTCAAGGGGCGCCCCTGCTTCGCGGGTATCGACCTTGCCGCGACCGGCGACTTCAACGCGTGGGTGCTGCTCTTCCCCGGAAGCCCGGACGATCCCGAGGCGGACGGCTGGACGGTTCTCCCGCACTTCTTCGTGCCTCGGCCGGCTGTCGACCGGCGCTCGAAGATGAAAACCAGCTTCGAGGTTTGGGAGCGTGGCGAAGTTCTGACGGTCACAGAGGGACCGACTACGGACTTCAAGGCCATCTTCCGGCACATCGCGCGGGATGCCGAAGAGTTCCAAATTCGGTATCTCGGCTACGACCCGTGGAACGCAACGCAGCTCATCAATGAGCTTGAGGAGCACGGCCTTACTGCGGTCAAGGTTCCGCAGAGCGCGGCTCGCCTGAACGACCCGTGTAAGGCGATTGAAAGTGCTCTCGCTGCTCGTGAGCTTCGGCATGGCGGGCATCCCGTGCTTCGTTGGATGGCTGACAACGTCGAGCTTGACGTGACGAACGAGGGTTTGGTGAAGCCGAGTAAGGCGAAGTCGGGCGAGAAGATCGACGGCATCGCAGCTTTGGCTAACGCCTTCTTCCTTACCGCTCTACCCGAAGAGGAAGAAGCACACGTCACGTTCATCAACTTCAACGAGACGTATTCGGATACGGAGCTTGAGGCTCTACTCACCCCTGCCACTCGGCAGGCTGAACGGGAAGCGTACTTCTTCCCGGATGACGACGACTAGGGGACGTAATGAAGTGGCTTGCTACGGCAAGCCGCTCACTCCTGTCTGCCGTTTCCCATCACACGCCGACCGCCTTTCAGGCGGGCAGCTTGGGCTTTGTCGCGCTCGCTGCTTACGACGTCGCGCGCCCCCTCGGGCATCTCGCGGTCGCTCTCGGCCTCGGGCTGATTGGTTACGCGGCGGACGGGGGTAAGCGGTGAGCCTGTTTACACGCATCCGTGAGCGTCGTTCGCTCGGGCTCACGTCGCCGCGTAGTGCTTGGGAAGATGAGTTCTCGGGTCTCACTCGGCGAACCTTCTCGGGCAAGCGCGTGAGCCGCGACAGCTCGCTACAGATGATCTCGGTCTATGCGTGCCAATCGCTGATCGCGGACGGTATCGCGTCGCTTCCCGTCGACCACTTCTCGAAGGTGACCGGCAAGAAGACCATGCTCGACGGCGCGAAGTCGCCGCGCTGGATCCGACAGCCGAACCCCTTCCAGACGTCTTACGCCTTCTGGCACCGCGTGATCGTGTCGCTTCTCAGCGACGGTAACGCGTTCCTCGCGATCATCCGCAATGACGCGGGAGTGATTCAGGCTCTCTACTGCCTGCACCCCCAAGACGTGCAGATCGAAGAGGGCCCGGCAGGCGACGACATGTACCGCGTGACCGGCGTTCCCGAGCTGCTCGGCCGAGGGTCCATCCTTCACATTCCGGCGTTCACGGTCCCCGGTTGCAGTCGTGGCCTTTCGCCACTCGACATGGCGCGTGAGGCAATCGGACTCGGCATGACCGCCGAAGAGTTCGGCGCGCGGTTCTTCTCGCAGGGAACCACCATGGCCGGTGTCATCGAGCACCCCGGTACGCCTCGGCCGGACGAAGCGAAGCTTCTCCGCTCGATGTTCAAGAAGACTCACGCTGGCATCAACAACTCACACACCGTTGGTGTGTTGACCGGCGGGGCGAGCTTCAAGCCCATATCGATCACACCCGAGCAAGCTCAGTTCTTGGAGACGCGACGTTTCCAGAAGACCGAGATTGCCCTTCTCTACCGCGTGCCGGCCTATCTAGTCGACAGCAGCGTGACGAGTACGTGGGGGAGCGGCATTGAGGAACAGAACCGCTTCTTCGTGGATCAAACCTTGATGCCGTGGATCGTGCGCATCGAGCAGGCAGTGTCTACGTTCCTTCTGCCGGGACAGCAGTTCATCAAGTTCAACCTTGACGCGCGTCTTCGGTCGAAGACAAAGGATCGTTACGAGAGCTACAGAACGGCTCTGACGAACGGCTTCATGACGGCCGATGAGATCCGCGCGCTTGAGGACATGGAGCCGCTTCCGAAGAAGAACGGAACGCACTTCTACATGCCGCTCAACCTCGCCATTGTCGGCGAGGAGAAGCCCCCTGCCCCTGCCCCGGAAGCTCCGGCGGTGCCGGATGAGCAACCGAAAGAAGCAGCCGAAGAAACACCGCCGGAAGGCGACCAGGGCGAGCAGGAGACAACCGAATGACCAGCATGGAACGACGTACGGTCTCGACGGAGTTCGAGGTTCGTAGCGAAGGCCAGAAGTTCACCTTCTACGGCTACGCGCTCCGATGGGGGCGTAAGTCGCAGAACCTCGGGGGCTTTCGCGAGCAGGTCGCCGAGAAGGCGACGACAGAGACGATCACGCAGGATGACATTCGCGCTCTGTTCAATCACGACTCGAACCTGATTCTCGGTCGAAACGTGAGCGGAACCCTGCGGCTGTCGGAAGACAGCGAAGGTCTCCACTACGAAGCCGACATGCCCGACACCACTTATGCGCGTGACCTGGCCGTGTCTATGGAGCGCGGCGACGTCACACAGTCGAGCTTCGGCTTCCGCACTATCGACGATGCATGGGGCATCGACGAAGACGACTTTCCCCTTCGAACGCTTCGGAAGATCAGTCTCTTCGATGTCTCCCCCGTTACGTACCCGGCTTACACAGACTCGACTTCCGGGGTAAACGAGCGGGCCCTTCGTTCTCTCGCGAGTGATCGCGGGCTTTCTGTGGCGCGGCTGGATTCGCCCGAGGCGATCCGGGCCGCTATTCGCGGAGAGGTTGAGATTCCGGCGCTAGACGAAGCGCGGAGCTTCCTCCCCGTGTATGAGCTTCCGACCGATCCGGTCGCGGCTCTCGCGGCTCTCTGATTCGCCGCAACGAATCCTCAACTCTCTTAAGGAACATCATGGATTACCGTGCTGCGGCTAAGGCCGCTCTGGAGAAGCGGGCTCGCCTGGTCGCCGAGCTGCGTTCAGTGAACGACGACACGGCCCTGTCGGACGCCGAGAAGCGGGAGCGCATCGAGCGGCTTGACGCCGACATCAACGGCCTTGAGGTCGAGGCTCGCGAGGCTGTCGAGCGTGGTGAGCGTGAGGCGGAGGTTCGTTCCCTCACCTCCCGCGCTGAGGGTCTGTTCACCCCCAACGGTGACCGCCAGGAGCAGCGCGAAGCGGAGAGCCTCGATGCGCAGTTCCGCGCGGTTGCCCGAGGCGAAGCCCGCGGCTTTGACATTGTCACGGACGGCTCGGAGCTGCGTATCGCCACGACCGGCAACGCCGCGAACGCGGGCACGACCGTTCAGAGCACCTTCGTGCGTGAGGTCATGCAGTCGCTTCGCGAGTCGTCGCCGTTCCTTCAGACGGGCGTGCGGATCATCACGACTGCTTCCGGCGAAAAGATGGAGTGGCCCGTCAAGAACGGTCGGCTCATCGCGTCGAAGGTCGCCGAGGGCGGTACCTACCCGAAGAGCGACATGAGCTTCTCCCTGTGGGACATCGACTCTCACAAGGTCGGAGTCATGGCGGAAGCCACTCAGGAGATGCTCGACGACAGCGCGCTTCCGCTCGCTTCCCTGATCGCCCAGGACATGGGCGAGGCTATCGCCGACGAGACCGCCGAGGCATTCCTCAAGGGGACCGGCACCGACGAGGCGAACGGCCTGCTTCCGGCGATCACCCTGAACGCGGGCACGCTGTCTCTCGCGTCGACCGGCACGAACGCGACTGACAAGCTCGTCGAGCTTGAGCACGCGATCATCTCGAAGTACCGCCGGAACGCGTACTTCTACACCAGCGATGCGGGCGTGCTCTTCCTGCGGAAGCTCAAGGATGGAGACGGCCGTTACCTGTGGCAGCCGGCCACCACCCTCGGGGCGCCTGACACCTTCCACGGGAAGGCAGTCATGACCGACCCGAACATGTCGTGGGCTTCCGGTCAGGTGGGTGTCGTCTTCGGCGACTTCTCCAAGTACCTCGTGCGCTTCATCCGCACCGTCCAGATCACGCGTTCCGACGAGTACGGCTTTGACCGTGACGTTGTCGCGTGGAAGGCACGCCTTCGCTACGACGGCGGCGTGACTGATGGTGCGGCGTTCGCGAAGCTCACGCTCGGCGCGTAACAGCAGCGCTGAAACTGTCATTCGAAACGGCCCCCGCTTCGGCGGGGGCCGTTCTCGTTCCCCCAACTAAGGAGTCTGACCATGCGAGTTCGCATGATCCGCAGCTTCCCCGGCATGTGCGACGCGAAGCCGCTTCCGCGCATCGGTGGAGAGATCGAACTGACCGAGGAGAGCGCGGCCGGCCTCATCCGCATCAAGGTCGCCGAGCCGGTCGACGTCGAGCACCAGGACCAGGACGAGAAGCCCGCCGAGTCTGCCCCGACGCAGAAGCGGGGCCCCGGTCGCCCGAGGAAGAGCGAGAGCGAGTAAGCCGTGCGCTTTCTGAACGGCAGGGTTGTTCGGCTTGAGTACACGTTCCTGGACGATGAGACCCCGCTTGACGTCCCTGCCGTTTCGGTGACCGTACGGGACAGCGCGGGGCAGAGCGTTTACACGGGCCCGGCTTCGCGGACTGGTGACGTGTGGGGCGTGACCCTGCCCCCTCTGCCGCTCGGCCCGTATGCGGTCGAGTGGAAGGGCGGCGACGTCGCGACCGACCGAAGCTCTTTCGAAGTGGTCGGGGCCTTCCTCTTCACCGTGCCCGAGGCGCGAGCCTCGGACGTCGACCTAGCGGACTCTCAGCGCTTCCCCGCTGCTGACGTCCGGCACTACCGCGAAGTCGTTGAAGACGAGTTCGAGACGATCACGGGGCGATCGTTCGTTCCGCGCGTCCGGCGCGTGACCGTGACCGGCGACGGCTCTTCGACGATTTTTACAGGTCTTCTAGATGTGATCGGGCTGGTCGACGTGACCGGCCCGAGCGGCTCGCTCGATGCTTCCGGCTGGACGATCACGGATGCCGGATTCCTTAAAGCGCCGTTCGATCTGACGGAAGGCGCCCGGTACTCCCTCGCGGTCGAGTACGGGCTTCCGGCTGGTCTTGAGGACGTGAAGCGCGCGGGCTTGATCCGACTTCGCTCACTGCTCACTGCTGAGAACTCAGGTATTCCTGACCGGGCCGTTTCCTTCGTTGCTGCCGAGGGCGGGAACTTCACGCTCGCCACTGCGGGGCGGAACGGATACGAGACCGGCATTCCCGAAGTCGACGCGACGCTTACGCGGTACCGGTACCGGATCCTTAACGACGTCCTCGGGGTGGCCTAGTGGCGACGAACGCATTCGCGGTGAAGACCGCCCTTCGCGACCTAGCTAAGGCTCGGCCCGAGCTTTCGGGCTATCAGGTCACCTACGGCTTCCCAGTCCGAAGCCCGGAGCGACGTTGGGTCTTCATCGGCGAGGTGCTTTGGGAAGACAGCCAATGGGCGACGAACCGCAACCGGGAAGAGGTCTTCTCGATTGCTGTTGTCATCAATTGTCAGATCTCGGGGGCAACTTCCGAGGACGTCGAGCGCGAGCTTCAACGGATGGCCGAGGGGATCGAGAACGGCCTTAAGGCGAACCCTTCTCTCGGTATTGACAGCGTTGTGACAACTGACTTCGTCCCGAAGAAGCTTGTCAGCTTCCCTTCTGACCAGACGTACGAGGGGCAGCTTGAATGCCTGCTTCGCGTGAAAGCGAGACTGTGACTTGAAGACCGTTATCTATGAGGGGCCTTACTCGGCGGTTGAGGTTCCTTCCCTTGGGCTTACCGCCGTACGGGGCGAGCCTGTCGAGGTTGAGGCCGAGGCCGCCGACTCTCTCATTCGCCAGGGATGGCGAGAGGTTAAGGCAATGAAGGGGCAGGCTAAGTAATGGCTACGGTTCACGATCAGTATTTCGGCGTTGCCGATGAGGTGACGTACGGGACGGCCGTTGCCCCGTCGAAGTTCTTCGAGTTCCAGTCGGAAGGCGTCGAAGGCAAGTACGAGCGGGTTAACTCGGAAGCGATTCGGGCGGGCACGAAGGTGCTCCGTGCCGACCGCTTCGCCACAAGCGCGAAGGGCGCCGAGGGCGACGTGAAGCTTGAAGTCGTCAGCGGCGGCTTCGACTTCTGGCTTAAGCACATGCTCGGCGCGGTCACTGCGGGCACCCCTACCAACGGCCTCACCACCTACACGGCGACCGTGGGCCCGCTGGACGGTAAGAGCTTCTGTGCTCAGGTGGGGCGCGTCGATAACACGGGCGCGCTGACCCCCTTCACGTACGAGGGAGGGAAGGTCAAGGAGTGGGAGCTTTCCAACGCGGTCGATGAGCTTGTGACGCTGTCGCTCGGGCTTGACTTCGGCAAGGAGACCATCGGCGGGGGTGCGGGTGCCTACGCTGCCGCGACCCCTACCTACGTCGCGAACACGAAGTTGCTCGCCTTCAACGGCGGCTCGGTCAAGGTGGCCGGCGCAGACTTCCCGGTCTCCGACTTCTCCCTTAAGGCTGACAACGGCCTGAACGTTGAGCGGTACTTCATCCGCGCGGGGGCGAAGGGCGAGCAGAAGGAAGAGGGGCTTCGGTCCTTCGAGTGGTCGCTTAAGGGGGAGTTCGCGGGAACCGCTCACCTCAACCGTGTTGCGGCTGCTGTCGCCTCGGGTGCGCTCGCGTCCCTTGAGGCGTCCTGGTCGGGCCCGGATGGTTCCCTTCTCAAGGTCGAGATGCCCTTTGGCCGCTTTGACGAAGGGCCGGTCTCGGCTGGTGGCTTCGAGTTGATCGAGCAGGAGCTTTCCGGCGTCGCGCTCACGGACGGCGCTGCTTCGGCCGTAACGATCACTTACACGGCCATCTCTTAAGCGGTCCGAAACTACTATTCGGAACGATTCGAAGCGAGTTGAGCGATGCCCCAAGACGGTTACCTAACGAATGTCGAGGGGCTCGCTCAGTTCACTCGCGCTCTCCGCCGGATCGGCGGGGGCGAGCTGACGAACGAAATGAAGCGGCTGAACTTCGAGATCGCCGACAAGCTCACGGATGCGACGAAGGCGACCGCTGCCGCAGGTAACCGGCAGCAGAAGTCAGCCGCTCAATCCATTCGAGCCACAAAGACCGCGAACTATGCGGCTATTCGGCTCGGCAGCAAGCGAAAGCCTTACGCGCTCGGCGCCGAGTTCGGCGCGAAGAAGCGGACCCATAAGGGCAACGTCATTGCCGGTTTTGGTCCGTGGCGCGGAAACCAGTGGGGCGGCTGGGAAGGCGGCCCCGGTTACTTCCTTCACCCAACGATTCGCAGCGAGGGCCCTGCCCTGCTTCGCGACTACTACGACGAAATCGAGCGCATCGCTCGGGAGGCATTCCAATGACTGACGCTATCTCTCTGCGTATCGACCCCGACAACCTGACGATCGGTGACCTTGAGGATTTCGAAGAGGTCGTAGGCCAGCCGATCTATCAGGCGCTCTCTCCGCGCCCGGTCGTCGTTGATGGCAAGCGGGTGCTCGACGAGAAGGGGCGCCCCGAGCTTGAGACGCAGGTTTCGACGAAGGCTCTCAAGGCTCTCATTTGGATTTCTCAGCGTGCGGTCAATCCTGACTTCACTCTCGCGGATGCCCGCAACGTGAAGGTTGGCGAGCTTCAGATTGTCGCCTCGGAGGGGGACCCGCAGGGAAACGGCGAAGGGCAGAACGGCTAAGGGAGCGAGCAGCCTTCTGCCACTTTTACCGCATGTCCCCTGCCGAAGTTCGGCGCCTTTCTAGCGCCGAATACGGGGCCTTCTGCAAGTACATGAACGAGTATCACGCGGCCAAGGGGGGCCCCGGTAATGGCTGGTGATTCAAGAACGCTCCGCGTTGTCGTCGTGGGCAACGCGCGCTCGGCCGAGCAGTCCCTTGACCGGCTCGGGGATTCCGCGGATCAGGCTCGGCGCGACGTCGACCAGCTCGGCGACGCGCTGAACGATGCGGGCGATAACACGTCGTCGCTCGGCGACGGGGCAGGGGAGGCCGGCGGACGGCTCGGCGCGATGGGCGGGGTGCTCCCCGGCCTCAAGGCTGGACTCCTCGGGCTCGGCGCTGCTGTCGTCGCTGCTCTCCCCATGGCCGCCCTGGTCGGCTTTCAAAAGGGGCTCGACCGGATCGGGGAGAAGGCGAAGCTCGCGGCGCAGCTCGGCGTGGACGGCCCCGAGGCCGAGCGCGCGGGGAAGCTCGCGGGCGACCTGTACGCGGCCGGCTGGGGCGAGTCGTTCGCGGACGCGGGCGAAGCCGTCAAGCGGGTCACGCAAGACATTCAAGTCGACCTGAACAGCGCGGACTTCAAGCCGATCGCTTCGAAGGTTATGGCGCTCAGCGACACCTTCGACCTTGAGCTTGGGGGCACGACTCGGGCCGTTTCTCAGATGATGCGGACGGGTCTCGCGAAAAACGCGAATGAGGCTCTCGACGTCATCGCGGCGGGCATGACTAACGGTGTCGATAAGTCAGAAGACTTTTTGGACACTTTGAATGAGTACGGCACTCAATTCAGAAAGCTCGGGCTTGATGGTGCTACCGCTACGGGTCTCCTTTCGCAGGGCCTCAAGGCGGGTGCGCGAGACGCTGACATTGTCGCCGACGCATTCAAAGAGTTCTCGCTTCGAGCAATCGACGGCTCGAAGGCTTCGGCCGATGGATACAAGCTGCTCGGCCTTGAGGCTGACAAGCTCACTGCGCAGATAGCGAAGGGTGGGCCCGAGGCTTCGAAGGGTCTGCAAACCGTCCTTGACCGGCTTCGCGCTATCGAGGATCCGGTCAAGCGAAATGCTGCGGGTGTCGCCCTCTTCGGCACACAGTTCGAGGATTTGGGCGACGCGATTTATGCACTCGACCCGAAGACGGCCGTGAAGGGGCTCGGCGAAGTCAAGGGCGCTGCTCAGCAGATGGCTGACACGATGAGCAACAACGCATCGCACAAGGTGGAGGCGTTTAAACGGCGCATCGGGCAAGGCTTCACGGAAGGCTTCGCCTCGGTCATCACTGGTGCACAGGGCCTCGGCAGAAACGTTTCCTCAGCTCTCTCGCAAGCGGGCTCTTCCCTTGGTCCGGCGCTCGCCCCGATCCGGCAGGGAATCTCCGGCCTGGTCAGCTTCGCGAAGCCGCTGCTCGCGGACTTCTCGGGTTTCTTCCGTGGCACGATCGTGCCACTCTTCCGGGAACTCTGGACGCAGGCTCAGCCGGTCCTCGTGCAGCTAGGGACGGTCATAGGCACGACCCTCGGAATCGTCAAGACGATCATCTCAGGGTTCGTTACTGGAGTGAAATTCCTCTGGGGGATTTTCGGCGGCTTCATCCTTTCGACCATAAAAAACATCTTCTCCGGAGTGATGCAGGTCGTTCGCGGCGGGCTCCAAGTCATACAGGGAATCTTCCAGATTTTCAGCGGGGTCTTCACAGGAAATTGGTCGAAAGCCTGGCAGGGCGTCAAGAACGTCTTCGGCGGCGTCTGGAAGATGATCGTAGGCGCATTCAAGGTCTACATCTACGGCTCGATAGTCGGCATCCTGCGCGGTGGAGTTGCTCGCCTTCTGGCTCTCTGGAAGGGCGGACTCAATGCGGTCAAGTCGTTCTTCTCGGGGATTTGGAACGGGATCCGTTCCTTCTTCACCGGCAAGATTCGACAGCTGACTGTCGCCGCGTCGAATGGCGCGGCCGGCATCAAGAAGTTCTTCGTTACGCACTTCGGGTCTCTCGTGTCCGGGGTGCGCGACAAGGTCACTTCCCTCTACACCACAGTCAAGGCGATCCCCGGCAAGGTGAAGGGATTCTTCACGTCCCTGCCCGGCACCTTGAAGGAGATCGGCCGGAACATCATTCAGGGTCTCGTCAACGGCATCAAGGGATCCCTCGGTGCGGTCATGAGCGCAGCTCAAGGCATCATCGACAAGATCCCCGGACCGATCAAGAAGGCCCTCGGAATTCACTCGCCTTCCCGCGTCATGGCGGATATCGGCAAGTGGATTACGGCCGGTCTCGTTAAGGGCATGCTCGGCGGATCGAAGAAGGTGGAGGCCACTTCGAAGAAGCTGCATGCGCTTGTGACGAAGGCTTTCAAGGCCGGGAAGATCTCGAAGGGAAAGAACAAGGAGCTTCACAGCTACATCTCGGCTCAAAACAAGAAGCTGCTCCAGGTCGCCAAGTCTCGCGAGAAGATCCAGAAGATGATCAGTTCCGCGAATGCGAAGCTCGCTGACCTCAAGAAGGCGAAGTCAGAGATGGCTTCGACAGTGACCGGCAAAGCGCGGGATTACGCGTCTTTCATGGGTGCGTACGACTCTTCGGAGTACGGCGACAACTCGGCGAGTGCGATCCTGGCTCGGCTCAAGGGGAAGCTGTCCGGAATCCTCAACTTCCGGAAGAACTTGCAGGCTCTCGCGAAGCGAGGCTTCGGCCGAGGGATCATCAATCAGATTGCGCAGGCTGGCCCCGAAGAGGGCGGGCAGATGGCCAAGGCGCTGTTGAACGCGAATGAGAGCGAGATCAAGCAGTTCAACTCGACGTACAACGCGATCAATAGCGAGGCGGGCAAGCTCGGTAGCTTCGCATCGTCGAACTATTACGACTCGGGGATTCACGCGGTCAACGGTCTCATCAAGGGGCTCAAGAGTCGGGAGAAGGCTCTTACTCGGCAAATTGAGATCATGTCCAAGAAGATGGTCAAGACCCTCAAGAAGAAGCTCGGGATCAAGTCCCCTTCGAGGGTCTTCCGGACTCAGGGCCGCTTCACTGGTGACGGCTTCGCCCTCGGTATCCAAGACCGGGCGAAGAACGTTCAGGCAGCAGTCGACGAACTCGCGTCTACTCGTCCGAATATCGGGACGGTCGCGGGGCCGGCGGTGCATGCTGCTTCGCGTTCGAGTGCCGCGAGAAACCTGATTCGGGACGTGATCGTGAAGGTTGAAGGCAACGTCACTGCCGAGCGTGATCTAGCGAAGGTCATTGCGACGACGGTTCGCGATGAGCTTGTGCGTAACGGCAAGCGGAATGGTGGGAGGATTTTCTAATGGCTGACGGTCCGCCGATTACGGTAGAGGTTGCCTTTGATGGCGGACCGAACGCCGACGTGTATACGTGGACGGATGTCACTCCGTGGGTTACCGGCTTCGGAATCAAGCGCGGTCGCAACAGCGAGCTTGACCGCATCGAAGCCGGAACCCTGTCCCTCTCGCTCGACAACTCAGATGGACGCTTCACACCGACGCGTAATGCGCGCGTCGAGCTGCTGTCGGCGAACGTCACATCGGGCACTGACAAGCTCGGAAACACGTCGGGTTTCTTGGGAGGGACGAACATAACCATCCGGTCGAGCACGTCTACGGCTCGCACTGGTGCCCGCTCCCTCGAAGTGCTCGGCGCGAGCGTTGTTGGCGGTACGGCCATGGCGTATACGGACCGGATACCGGTGAAGCCGGGAAACAAGTACTCGGGGGGCTTCTGGGTTCGTAAGGCCGCGCTGCCCGAGTACAACACGGTTTCCATGCGTGCTGTGCTGCGTTGGCGCGACGCGTCAGGGGCGTTCATCTCCGACACGTCGGGAGTCGTCTTCGACGGCACCACTACGTGGTGGTCTTACTGCGAAGCTACCGGCGTCGCTCCGCCGAACGCGGCGAGCTGCACGCTCATCATGGGCAGTGCGGCCCCGCAGCCGGCGCAGTGGGACTACTACGCGGATGACTGGTCGCTTGCCGAGGTTTCCCCCTACTACCCGAACGTCTTGCCTCGGCGCCGCGTGAGGGTGCGCACGGCGAACCTGCTGCCGAAGGACACGGCGACCGGCGGCGACATCTCGCGAAGCTCCAGCATGTTCAGCGTCGACCACACGCCTGGAGGCTCCAAGACCTTTACCTCTCTGACCCGGAAGAGCGGGGTCGGTTCGGTCCGGGTGAACTGCGGCAGCAACGGCACCGCAGACTTCGCTTCCTCCGTGTTCTGCGGCTTCGGCAAGACGGTAGACGAGGGCCCGTGGTGGTGGTCGAAGAAGAAGGTTGTACCTAACGGGCTTGCGAAGGTCGTGGGCGGGGGCGTTTACACGGCCTCTGCTCAGGTGCGGCTCGGCAGTTCCTCGGCCCCTCTCGGGGTGAAGGCGCGCATCCGTTGGTACGCGGCTGACGGGACGTTCCTCAGCACCAGCTCGGCATCGGCGAAGGTCGCGCTCACGGCCGGCGCTTGGGCGCCGGTCTCGGTCACGGCTACTGCCCCTTCTGCTGCTGCTTGGGCAGGCATCGAGGTTGGCTCTTCGGGCGGCGACAACGGGGCGTACTTCTTCGTCGATGAGCTTCAACTTGAAGCGGGATCCGCGGTGACCCCTTGGACGCCCGGGGGCTCGATCTTCTCGGGCTACGTCGAGAAGTGGCCCGTCAAGGTTGGCTCGCTGTCGAGCACGGTCGAGCTTCCGGCGACAGATGGCTTCCTGGTGCTCGGCGAGACCGAGCTTCGCTCTCCGTATCAGCAGGCCGTTCTTGCGAGTCAGCCCGTTGGCTACTGGACGCTCGGCGACGCGGTCGACTCGACCCGCGTTGAGAACTTGGCGGACGACACGAAGCCGGGGTCTGTGCGGGCCTCGAAGTACGGCGGGGGAACACCGCTCTTCGGCGCCGAATCGATCGTGACGCGCGACAGCGAAACGACGTGCTACAGCCTCGCGAACGTCGCGAGCGACAAGGGATCCGTCATCGACCTGAACTACCTCGGTCGACGTCAGTACCCGCTCGGGACTGAACTCACGGTGAGCTTCTGGGCTTTGGCAACCCGCCCTGCTGTCGACAACATCGTGTCACTGTTCACGGCTTGGGACGATGCGGCGCGACAACTGATCTCGTTCCGTCTCACTCCAGACGGCTACGTGCAGGTAGAGACCGGCTTCGCTGACGGTAGCTCGACGTATCTCGACACGTTGGAAGTTGGCACGCGGTTGTCGACTTCGAAGGGGTCGTTCATCGTGGCGACGGTTTCGGGCGGGGTCACCACGCTGTATGTGAACGGGAAGATCGCTGGAGTCAGCAGCAACTTCGGTCCCCTGCCTACGACTACGGATCTTCGCGACATGCGTTGGTCTTCCGTCGCGGGGCGACAGGCAGGCAGCATCTACAAGGAGTATGCGAACGGCCGCTTCGGGCACGTCGCCCTATGGGACCGGGCCCTAGCCTCTGCCGAGATTACCGACCTTTGGGGGCTCGCCGACAACGGCGGTTCCCAGTACACGGAACGTGAGGATGCGCGGGTCACTCGCATCGCTCGGTTCGCCGAGTTCTCCGGGGAGGTAGCGACCGACTCGGGCTTGAGCAGGCTACTCACTCCCTCTTGGAGCCAGGGGGCTACCGCGCTCGAAGAGATCCAGCTTGCCGCCGGGGACGGCTCGGGGTACGCGTTCATGGACGGTGACGGAAGGCTGACGCTGCACAACCGGGCTCGCCGACAGTCGGCGCCCGTGCGTTACGTCCTCTCGGACACTGCGGGAACGCCGTTCGAGCCTGGCCTTGAGTTCGACATGGACGGCGACCAGGTCGTGAACGAGGTTGCCTACAAGCGGCCGAACGGCGTTGATTCGACCGTGCGCGATAACACGTCTATAAGTACGTACGGGCGAAAGTCGCGGTCGCTTGAACTGCGCGTGACCACCGATGAGGCCGTTCTTGATGCCGCCTATTCGATGTTGACGTTCTATTCGAATCCGATCGTCAGATGCGATCAGGTCGTTCTTCGCCCAACGGCCACACCTGCTCTCTTCCCGATCGCGCTCGGTATCGAGATCGGCGACCGAATCACACTGGCCGATCTTCCGGACGCGGCCCCGGCATCCTCGTTTGACTTCTACGTCGAAGCCATCGACATTCAGGTAGACGCGAACGGCACCGCACCCGTATGGGTCGTGACGCTCTCGCTCTCGCCTGCTTCGGCTACGGACGTCTTTGTCTTGGAGGAGTCGACACTAGACAGCAGCGTCGGTCTCGCCTACTAGCAACGCACGGCATTGAGGGGCCCCTTCGGGGGCCCCTTTTGCTGTCCGACTTCAAGGATTTCTCTATGGCTACAGTGCCTTCGCTCGACACATGGAACGCGGGCGAGAAGCCGACTGCGGCGAAGATGAACAAGAACATCAGGGATGCGGGGAACTTCTTCCTCAACACGCCCTTTGCTTGGGGCTACCGCACTGCTGCGCTGACGCTTGCTGATGGTGCATGGACTGACGTTGCGCTTGATACTGAGAAGGTCGATACCGATTCGATGTTCTCGACTTCGGCCGGCTTCGTCGTCGCCACTCCGGGGTGGTACGCGCTTCGTGGTGGTGTGCGCTTCGTGGCGAACGCCTCGGGCTATCGCGGGTGCCGCATACGGCAGAACGGCGCAGACGTTGACGTGGTCTATAACGGTGCTGCGAGCGGTATGAGTGCCACGGTCCGCGCCGAGGCAGAGGTGTATTGCAGCGCGGGCGAAACGCTCACTCTCGGCGTTTACACGTCCGGCTCGGGCTCGCTCGCCCTGTCCGTCGCTCAGCCGTATTACACCTACCTGCGCGCCCGATGGATGGCCGCGTAATGGATCTCCTGAGCTACGCAGGTTGGATCTTTGGCGCTCTCGCTGGCATCGGCGCTCTCGCTGCTGCTGTCGTCAAGGTGAAGTCGAACGTCGACAACGCCACGGCGGAGATCTGGAAGGGCGAAGCCGAGGCTCAGAAGGCGAGAGCCGATCGGCTCGAAGTCGAGCTTGGCGAGCTGTCTGCTCGCGTTACACGTCTTGAGCAAGAGAGAGAGCTTCTGCTGTCGATGGCCACGGGTCAGGCAGCGATTACCGAACTGCGCTCGGCCATGACCGCGCAATTCGAAGAGGTCAAGAGCCTTCTTACGTCCACCCCTTGAGAGGTTTCCCGCAATGAAGACTGTTCTTGCTCGCTGGTTTGGTGCCGGTCGCTCGGTTCCGATTCGCGTCATCGTCATTCACGACATGGAGGCCCCCGAGGGGCCGAACACTGCCGAGAACGTCGCGGCCTACTTCAGTCGCCTTCCGGCTTCCAACAAGGCTTCGGCTCACGTATGCGTCGACAACAACTCGGCCGTTCGGTGCGTCGCGGACGGGGACCGGGCTTGGCACGCTCCGGGCGCCAACTCGGATGGCCTCGGCCTGGAGCTTGCTGGGTACGCGCGGCAGTCGCGCGCCGAGTGGCTCGACGACTACTCGAAGGGCGTCATCGAGCAGGCTGCACAGGTCACTGCGGATTGGTGCAAGAAGCACAACATCCCCGCGCGGAAGCTCAGCGTCGCCGAGCTGCGCGCCGGTAAGCGCGGCATCGTCGGGCACGTTGACGTGTCGAAGGCGTACGGGCAGACGAACCACTATGACCCCGGTCCGAATTTCCCTTGGAGCTACTTCATTTCGCGCGTGAACGCGAAGCTCAAGAAGACCACGCTGCCGGCGCCGAGCACGCCGCCGAAGGTCACGAAGCCCGCGAAGAGCGTTTCTCTCGCGCACATCGTGCGCGGTGCGCAGCGCGACCCCGGCCTTCCGCAGGGCGTAGCGACCTACAAGGCCGAGGGCCTGACGGTCGAGGCGGCGCTTCACGCCGAGGGCCTGCTTCCCGCTCGGTACGTAGATGGCTCGCTCGGCACCCGCTTCCGGACGGCTTACACCGAGTGGCAGGTGAAGTGCGGTTACCCGCGCCACTCGAAGGCCGCTGACGGCATCCCCGGTCCCGACTCGCTCAAGAAGCTCGCGAAGAAGCGCGGCTTCAAGGTCACGAAGTAAGGAGTCCCCTTGCAGTTCCTCAAGAAGCATCCTGCGCGCGTCTACGCGCTTGTCACTGCCGTGCTCGGCCTTCTGGTCGCCTACGGCGTGGACGTGCCCGAGACGCCGATTCTCGGCGTCGTGACGGCCGCTCTCGCTCTGATCTCTGGTGAGGTTGTGCAGCGAGCCGAGAACGCGAAGACCGCCGAGGCGTTCGCGACCCCGGTTGCGACTCACGACCAGCTCGACGGCGAGTGACAGCACGAAGCCCCCGACCCGAAAGGGTCGGGGGTCTTTCGTCGTTTAAACGGGCTGCGTGGGCTTGATCGTGCGGGCTCGCTCGTGCAGCTCGGCAACCTTCGGATGCTTGCGGTAGGGCCGGATCAGGGCGTGCATGTTCTTGATGCGCTGGTCTGCTCGGCCCGACTGAACGCGGGGGTAGTCGTCAAGTGCGGCATGCCATGTCTTCACGGCCTCTTCGAGGTGCCCCACGGCAAGTTGCCGCTCGGCGAGCAGGGCGCGCATGCGCACGCGGGCACGCTGATACACGGAGTATCGGAGCTTGTCGCTCTCTTGGAGTGCTTCGACGGATCCGGCAACGTCGCCGAGTTCGTACCGCACTTGAGCGATGTGGTAGTGGAGGGCCGCCGGGTCGTAAGACCCGAAGGCCGAGGAACGCGACTCGGCCCTATCCATTGCCGCTTCGGCTTCCCGGATGTAGCGCAGCGCTGCTGTGCGGCTTCCCTCCTGTGCGGCTGCATGCGCCTGTTGCCCCCGCAGGAAGGCGAGCATCCTCGGCCCCGCCTTCGGCGCAGCAGCAGCCGCAGCCTCGGCGAGTTCCACAGCCTTCGGGCCGTGCCCGAGGTCGACGGCTTGCACGCTCATGCCGCGAAGGGTCGTGCAGTAGGTCAGGTGGTCTTCGGCTTCTCCCGCGAGTTCGAGAGCCTTGACGTAGAACTGCTGCGCAAGACCGTTCAACCCTTCGTCGACAGCCATGTATCCAGTCAGGTACGAGAGATCAGCGGCAGCCGAGAGCATCGCTGCTCGCACTTCGGGGGTTGCGTCCGCTTCGAGGTGCTCGCCCACGGTGGTCACCAGGAAGCTCGCGGCCATGGGGCGCGCGATGCGTCCGCCGAACTCGTCGTCAAGGGCACTGATCCGCTCGGTCATCGCGTTGACTACGTCGACTTCATGCATGCCGATCTTGCCCGTCTCGCCTGTCGCGACCGCCGAGACGCGTCCGACCACGTCTTCCCAATCGGGGATCGTCAGTGCGACCGAGAAGAGGCCGAGGGACAGCACCCCCCGGCGCTCCATCGTCAGCCTGCCGAGGTCAATCAGAGACTCGAAGGTGCCTCGGGCCTGGTCCTGGTCGACGGGCGCGGGAAAGCCCGCGTCAGCGTGAGTGATCGGCCGGCCGAGCTTCCGAGAGAAGGCTTCGAGGATCAAGGGCCGCAGCGCTTCACGCGGCGCGTGTCCGCTGAGCCACTTGTTGACGTTGTCCTTCGTCGCTCGATGCTCGCTACCTGCTTCAAGAGCGGCCCGGTTGACTGCTATGGCGGCTTGACCGAGCGTCCAACCTGCTTCGGCATGAAGGCGCCGCAGGTTCTCATTCCGCTCTCGTGCGGTCATGGGCACTCCCCGAATTCCACGCTTTCCACTCTCGCTGACTCCCCAACGGTACCGCCGCGGGCGACTGCTTGGTTGCGTAGAGCGACAACGTCAGCGAGAGGCCAGGGCATGTCTGCGAACCAAGTTGCTGGAGTGACCCCCCTCGAACCGGTCGCGGTCGAGGGGTGCGGAGCGTGCGCGATTCAGGCGGAGTCTCGGGAGGTGGCCCGCGAAGCGGGGGTTCCGGAAGCCGTGGCGTACGCCAATGCGGAGATCAGAAACCACCCGCACCGCGCACCGGTTGTCACGCGTCAGTTCCCGGCCCTCGGGGCGGCGGGATGAGCACTCGGCCCAGCTACGTCACGGCGCGGGGTGACACGCCCCGCGACAGTTGGCTGTATGAGGCGAAGCCGAAGAAGGGTTGCCCTCGGTGCGAGGAAGAAGCCGGGAAGCTCGACCTGGCCATAAGAGCCGGCGACGCGTCCGCGCGCTTCGAGGCGGCCCGCAACATTCGGAACTGTAAGCATGCGGCATGACCGCGCCGGCCATGCCTCGCGCGGGGCGTCGCGGCTTCGATCAGGGCAAGCCGTCGCTGCTGGAGTGGCTGATAGAGGTGTCAACGATCTGCGGCTTCTGCTACGGGCACCGCGAAGTCTGGTGCCCGCACTGCGGCGGCCTGGACGGCTGCTTCACATGCAATCAGCGGACGAAAGTCCGCTGTCCCCAGTGCGCGGGGGGACTGTGGGGACTGTTTCTGTGAGCGGGTTTAAACGGTCCCTGCAACGCCCGTTGCGCGCTGTCGCGCGCTATGGCTGGACCGGCTTCGTGGTGTTCGTGTGGGCGCTCTGCGCCTGGGTGATCACCCTTGTCGTCACTGGCCACCGTTGACCCCCGCCCTACCGGGCGAGTCCATTCCGTGTTCCCCCACGGCTAAGAGACCTCGGTAGGGCGGGTTCGCGCCCGGTCGTCCCTCCCCCCTTTCCTCCGGGGGCGACCGGGCATCAAGCCCCTGCGGAAGAGCCCGGTTCGAGTCCGGGCGGGGGCACTGCCCACTTCAACGGAAGAGGTTGCGATGCAGAGGGCGCCGGGGCACCCCGTGACTGCCACCGTGTTGATCACTGACCAGCATGACCGCCTACTCATCGTGCACCCCGCACGCGGGGGGAAGGCGTGGCATCTCCCGGGGGGCCTGGTCGAAGAGCAGGAGTCCCCTCTTGACGCCGCGCGTCGCGAGACGCGCGAGGAAATCGGCCTTGACCTTGACATTCGGGACTTCGACTTCTTCGCAGCGGAATGGATAGAAGCCAGTCGGCCCGGACGGCGGAACCGTCTCGCCTTCGTGTTCGCTGGCCCTGTCCTCACCGAGGAAGACACCAGCCGTATCACTCTCCAGAGTGAAGAGCTCGACAGCTGGCGTTGGGCTACCCGCGAGGAAGCCCGGTCTCTCCTCCACCCTGCGATCGTCGCCCGAATCGTGGGCCCGCTCCAGACACCTATGGGAGCGGTCTACCGTGAGACACGACGAGAAGGGACACCATGACCGACTTCCCCGCCCGCAAGCTGCGTATCGGCACCCGCAGCTCGCCCATGGCTCTTGCTCAGGTTGAGCAAGTATCCGACCTGCTCCGCAAGGTCGAGCCTGACCTTGACATCGAGGTTGTGCCGGTCACCACCGAAGCGGACAAGTGGCAAGGGGACCTTGCGCAGCTCGGGGGTAAGGGGCTGTACGTCAAGGAAATCGACACGATGTTGCAGCGCGGGCAGGTTGACTGTGCTGTCCACTGCATCAAGGACGTGCCGGGCGACGTACCTATGCCGCGCGGGCTGATCTTCGCCGCGTACCTCCAGCGGGATGACGTCCGTGACGTCCTGCTCTTCCCGGAGGGATCCGACCGCCAGACGCTCGACGACCTTCCGGCCGGCGCGACCGTGGCGACATCGGCCGTGCGCCGCAAAGCGCAGGTCAACCGCGTTCGCCCCGACCTGAACGTCGTACGCGTTCGAGGGGCCGTTGGCACCCGAGTGGAGAAGCTCGACGGTAAGCGCAAGATCGACACGCAGCTTGACGCGATGATCCTTGCGCGTGCCGGTCTCGAACGCCTCGGCATCTCGGAGCGCGGCCGACAGGTGTTCAGCGTGGGGGAGATCCTTCCGGCGGTCGGCGCCGGGGCCCTCGGTCTCGAATGCCGCAAGGATGATGACGCGGTTGCCTACCTCCTCCAGCAGCTCAACCATGAAAGGACCATGACCGAGATCACGGCCGAGCGCGTGATGCTGCACGGCTTGCGCGGGCACTGCAACTCGCCGATTGCCGGGCACTGCATCACGGAGCCTGACGGACAGCTCTCGCTCAGGGGCATGGTGTTCTCGCGCGACGGCTCCAAGTTCGTGCACGCACAGATGTGGGGCGAGTCGCTGAACGATCCGGCCGTGCTCGGCTCGCGCGTGTGCGCCGAGCTGCTTCGCCAGGGGGCGCGAGACATCATCGAAGGCATCCCGCACTGACGGGCCCCCCGGCCGTGTAAACGCAACGAAGGCCCCCGCGGAAGCGGGGGCCTTCTGCTGTCGAGCTACTTACAGAAGGAAGTCTTGACGGCTTCGGCGATCTGCTTGCCCTGCTCGGCCGTCAGCATTCCCGCGTCACCACCTTCGAAGCGTGCCTTCGCGTTCGCGGCCACGGTGGCGGCATCCTTGCCCTGCTGCTGATCGAGGCACACGTTACGGGCCCTGCTGACTGCCTTCTCTTCGTCCGCCCCGAGGGCGGGCTTCACGGCGCTGAGAGCGCGGATGAGCGCTGCTGTCTGCGCAGCATCGGGCGAAGGGATCCCTGCGGGCTTTGAGGCAGTCTCCTTCGGCGCTGCTGCGCTCTTGCTGGCTGTCGCGGAAGCCTTCGGCTTCGCCTCGGCCTGGTCGCCGCTGTCGCTGTCCGAGCTGCACGCGGTGAGCGCTGAGAGCCCGAGCAGGGCAACGGCAGTGATGGTGATTCGTCGCATGGTTCCCCCCATGACTTGATCGGAGGGTGGATAGTACACCGATGTTTCGAAGCGTGTTTAAACGCAGTAAGGCCCCCGCCGAAGCGGGGGCCGGTTTGCTGCCGGTCTAGCCGCGCGGCGCGCGGTGCCGGATCTGCCCGGGGAGGAAGTTCAGGGTGTAGGACCGGAGCGGGTAGGCCACCGTTCCGGGCTGAACCTTGATCCTGCCGTTCGGGAGGATCTCGACGACTTCGCCTTGAGGGAGGAACTCGCCGAACGTCCTGCGGTAGTCGGTCTCTCCGTCCGTCAGGATCTCGACCATCTGACCGGCTTCGTAGCGGGGCGGGTTGCATCCGTCGCAGACGCACGCGGCATCGTGGTTCGGGGTGCACGCGTCGGTGGCGGGGTCCTGCCCCGGGTAGAGGGCCGTTCCGCAGAAGCGGCAGGCAATCAGGTTCTCTTCGACGAAGCAGAGCCACCCGTGAGTGCGCTTGCTGAGAGTGACGCTCATGTTGCTTCCCTTCGTTCGGCCCCTCGGGGCCGCTCTCTCGCTGACAAGAGAAAGCTATCATTCGAAGTCGTTTAAACGCAATGCCGAATGTCAGCTTCGGGGCAGCAAAAAGGGGCCGGTCTCCCGGCCCCTGCTCGCTCGCTGCTCGCCTACTCGGCTTCGTCCTGGTCTTCGCTGAGACCCTGCTCGGCGAGCCATTCGCCGCGCTCCCACACGTCGACTCGCACGATGTGCCAGACGCGGCTACCGAACCACGCGGCGACGAAGGCGGCTCGAACCTCCCCCTCGGCGATGCCCGCCGCTCGGGCCGGTCGGTCGACTCCCGTGATGCTCAGCGTGAACTCGCTTCGGCCGAGCCAGAATTGCCCCGTCGCGCCGAAGGCGACAAGCCGCCCCGTGATCGCATCGAGAGCCTGCCGGCATTCGTCCGCCGAGAGGTTCACGCCTTCGTGCCTCACTCGCACGACAGCCTGAAACTGCACCGTTTAAACGCCCTTCCTTGGACGGTTGCGGGGCCGGTCTCCCGGCCCCGCGTTGGATGTTAGATGTCGACTCCGAAGCGCTTCGCTACGGCTTCGTTGTTCTTCTGTCCTCGGCCCCCAACGTTCCGGCTGATCCACTCGGCCGGTTGCGTCTTGTCCTCGGGGAAGCAGAGCCACCCGTGAGTGCGCTTCTCAACCCGGTATCCCTGCTCGCCGATCGCTGCTGCGAGGTTCTGCGGGTCGGTCTTCTGCTTCTTCGGCTTTGCCACTGCGCTTCCCTTGCTTGCCTCTCTCGCTGACAAGGGAGACGTTACTAGGTTTCGAAACGCAGCGTCAATAGCAGTTTCGAATCTCAGGAAGAGGCACCCGCGAGAGCAGCGCGCACCTTCTCGCGACCGGCCCGAGGGTCAATCGCAGCAGTAGGCGCAACGGTGGCGGGGGCGACGGGCTCAAGGTGCTTGCAGTCGCGGCAGAAGCCCGCAGGGGCCCCCTTGGGGAGCCAACGGCCGCACTCGACGCACTCGGCCCTACGGAGCGCGGCAGGGGCCGCAGAAGGGGCACCAGGGGCCGCGTAGCGCTGCTCGGGGAGCATGGCGACCAGGCGGTGACGCAGAAGCGCACGGGGAGACTTCACCTGCTCGGGCAGGCCAGCAGCAAGCGCGTTGCGCACTTCGAGATCCGTGAGGCCCCGAGAGAACCACTCGACGACCAGGGGGGCTATCTCCATCGCGTGAGCCGCGCTCACCTCAAGCCGAGCTTCGGAGAGTCCAAGGCGCCGCAGCAGCGACAGCGCGCGGTCGAGCTGCTCGCTCTGCCTCTTCTCCTGCTGCGAGGAATCTCCCTCCCCTCCCTGCTGCTCGCTCGACCGCTTCGCGGCCTTCTCGGCGACGGGGGTAGGGGGAAGTTCTTTCTCAAGAGTCTTTCCCCCTACGGGGGAGGCGCCGACGGCCCGAGTCTTCGGCTCACCGACCGTCGGGAACCTGTCATTCGGAAGCTCGGCAGGAAGCTCGACCATGGGGACGTCAGAGACGTGCAGAACGGTCGACCAGAGACCGCCCTCAAGCTGTCGACGAACGCGACGGACGTAGCCCGCCGTTTCGAGCTGCGCCATGGCCTTACGAACGCGCTCGCGGCCTTCCTCAACCTCAGCGCAGATCTTCTCTACGGTCATCTTCGCGCCGTCCGGCAGGCTCAGCAGGTGCCCGAGCAGGCCCCGAGCCGTCAGGCTCAGCTTCTTGTTCCGCAGGATCGCGTTCGGCATGACAGTGAAGTCACGCTCATGCTGGGTGCGGTGCACTCGCATCGGGGGCCTACCTTCTTCTCTCGCTGACAGGCGCCAACCTAAGCTAAGTTTCGAAACCGCGCAAGCTAGGTTTGCAACACGACGAAGCCCCCTGCCGAAGCAGGGGGCTCGATGGGGGAGGGGTGCGGGCTACGGGTGCGCCTTCTCGAAGGCCGCGTAGACCTTTCGCGGCATCCGGCCAGTCTCCTTCACGGCGAAGCCGTTCGATCGGGCCCACGCGCGAACGGCCGCGTGCTCGCTCGCCGGTCGCGGCTTCTCGGCCTTGAAGGTGCTGCTCGCGAGAGGAAGGGCGGGCTGCTCGGCGGGGGGCTCCCACGCGGGCCACGGCTCATCCGACAGCGGCTCTTCGGTCTCCTCATCGTCGAGCAGCTCGACCAGGGCGACAGGCTCGGCGTTGCGCTTCTTCCGAAGCTGAGTGAAGAGGTGCACCGCGAAGCCGAGGGCGACCGAGGGCACGCCACGGACAACGGGGCCAAGCAGAGTGTCGGGCGTCGCGTTGACCCACAGGGAGTAGCCGAAGAACGCGACCGCGAGCAACCAGGGGTAGGCCGTGGCCTTCCATCCCCGGTCGCGAAGCCGGTAGGCCGTCCAAGTGGCGATCGTGACGAAGCCTTCGACGATGAGCGGATAGCCGTAGGCAAGCGTCGAATCCATGCCGGCCGCGACAGCAGCCGTGTAGAGAGCTTCATAGCTCAAGGCGAAGCCGATCACGCCGATTCCGACGATGACACCCGCCGCCGCGTTGTCGCTGCGCTCCATGCTCATTGGTGATTCCCCTTGCTTCCGGCCCCTCGGGGCCGCTCTCGCTGACGGCAGGGAATCTATCACTCGAAGTCCCGGCATTCAATGTGAGGTTGGGGGGACGAGAAAGCCCCCGCCGAAGCGGGGGCTTTGAGGTTGAGGATTAGAAGGGGGGCTGTTCTGCAACTTCCTTGGCAGTGGGCTTCCAAAGGCCCTTCACGCCCCGCCAGTCGAGACGCTTCGCGTAGACACCCTGCGAGAGCATCGGGCAGTAATCGCACTTCACGGAGAACAGGAAGGCGTCAGTGCTGGGGTGGAAGACTTCCAGGCTTCCGTAATCGTGGCAGGTGTCGCAAAGGAACTCGGGGGTTTCGCCGTTCGTGACGTTCTGCATTCTCTCGCCCTTCGTTCGGCCCCTCCCGGGGCCGTCTCTCGCTGACAAGATGAAACTATCATTCGAAACAGGGTTGGGCAACGTTTAAACGCAGTAAGGCCCCCGCCGAAGCGGGGGCCGTTGTCGAGCCTTACGCGGCTATCTCCATCTCTCCGCCGAAGGGACAGCGGGGCGTTCCCATGTCGAGCCACTTCTGAGTGGTGCGGACCGTGTACCCGCCGCACTCGCAGTCTTCCGAACACACGACCTTGAGCATGCGCGTGCCCTGCTTCTTCGGGCCGGAAGAGACCGGCGTCTCGGTCTCGCCCTCGGTCTCGCCTTCGCCCTCGGTCTCGCCCTCGGGGGCCTCGGGCTTCGGCTTCGGCAGGGAGATCGGCGCACCCATCGGATACAGCGCCGAGTGCGGGTACGCGCCGAGCTGCTCGGCGATGCCACGGAGCTTCTTCGCAAGCTCGGGGCCCGCGTAGGTGGCGGTCATCTGCCCCGTGAGGCCGAGGGCCTTCGCGACCTTCGCGAAGCGTCCCTTGTGGCCGTTCACGTTGTCGTCAGCAGCGTGCACAAGCTCGTGCACGACGGTCGCGAGAACCTCAACAACGTCCGTGATCTCGGGCGAGATGAAGATGTGGTTCACGCGGTCGACGGTCGCGGCCTTCGACCAGCACTCGCCGAGAATCTTCTTGCTCTCAGCCTTCGCGCCGTAGCCGAAGCCGACCGAGATCTGAACCTTCGCGGGAATCGGCAGCCCGACCGAGACGAAGTCGGGGCGGAGGATCTCGATAGCGGCTTGAAGCCACTGCTCGCGCGTCTCGATCGGGGCGTGCTTCTCCTCGCCCTGGTCCTGCTTCTTCTCGCCAATCAGGTACGCCTCGGCCTCTTCGGGGGCGAAGAAGGCTTCATCCTGCGGGGCCTCGGGAGTCTCGGGCTTCGGCTCGACCTTCGGGGCGGGCTTGCGGCGGGGCGCCTTCGCGGCGAAGAACTCGGTACCGGTACGAATCTTGTCGACCTGCTCGCCGGTCTCGGCGTTGCGGACGATGACCACACCACGGGGCAGGAATTCGAGCGTGACGCGAACGGGGGCCTTGAGGGGCGCCTTCCGCGAGCCGCGACCGCCCCACATGAGTTCGCCCTTCTTCGTGGCGAGCTTCGCGGCCTCGGCGGGCTTCATCTTCTCCATTGTGCTTCCCCTTTGCTGGCCGGCCGTTCGGCCGGTTTCTCGCTGACAGGGAAGACAGTAGGCCGTTTAAACGGCGTTGTCAAACCTAGTTTCAAACCTAGCTTCGAGGTACCGTTTACACGCGCTCGGTGGGTAGGGTGTGGCTCTCGGTGGGCGACGCAGAGTCCATCGGGGCGGGGCCGGTCGGCCCGTGCTGGTCGGCCCCTGCAAACGCAGAACGGCCCCCGCCGAAGCGGGGGCCGTCTGGGTCGGCATCCTTCAACCGTGTCAGCGAGAGAAGGGGAAGCCGTCCGGTATGGAGACTACCAGGGGGAGCGGGCACTACTCGGCATGCTGCCGAGCTTCGATCGCTCCGAGCTGCCGCGCGATCTCGAAAGCGCGCGGGTGCGCGCCCCAAGAGCCGTAGCGCACTACCTCGACGTCGACCAGGCCGTGAAGCAGCTCGGGCCCGTCAGCGTAGATGACGTGCCGCGACCGAGGGTCTCGGCCGTTCTGCCTGCACCACAGACGGAACTGCGCTGCGCTCCCTGCGGCAACTACCGTGAGCTTCATTCGGGCGTCTCCTGCGGCTTGAGCAGGATGCCCCGCAGGGCCTCACGCTCGGCGAAGCCGATGATCCCGCCGAGCAGGTCGAAGACCCTGTCACGGGAATCCGCGGGCACTAGGCCGGCCACTTCCCGCACGGCTCGAACGAAGTCGGGCACCGTGTGAATCTCGGGCTTCTGCGGGTTGGCGGTCACTGCTTCGCCACCTTCCACGGAAGCTCGCTCACGAGCGTTCCCTTCTCGACGCGGTAGGCGAGTTCCCACCCGTCCGCCGTGCGTCGGTAGATCTCGCCCCCTCGGGCCCCGTCATAGGTGCGTCGCTGCTCCTGGTCGTAGATCCGCTCGGTGTAGGCGACCGCAGACTTCGCGCGCCCGATGCTCCCGTGATACTTCAACTCGGGCGACCTGCTCGGGACGATGCTCGCGAACGGCTCGCCCTTGAGCTTGTCGCGGTACACGGCGCAACGCCGCTCCATCGGGGTCTCGGTCACTGCTCGGCCCCCTCGGCGATGTACTGCGCCGACACGTCCTGAGTGCCAACCACGCGCGTCACGCTGGTCTGACGGAACGCGGGGGCCGAATACTGACCCTTCATGCCGGACAGGCAGCGCTTCACCTGTCGGTCTACGCTCTCTTCGGTCTTGCCTTCGATCACCCGAGGAAACTTGGGGTAGCAGCCGTTCGGGTTGTCGACGATGACTCGGATCACTTCACGGCCCCCTGCGCGACAAGCTTCACGGTCATCTCGAAGGCACGGTTCTCGGGCATGCCCTCGGCCTTGAGCGTCGAGTAGATGGCGCCGATCGAAGCGGCAGCGCTGACTACGTCAGCGGGCACCTTCGGCTTCGCCTCCAGCTCGGTCACGCGCCGCTTGAGCCGGTCGCGCTGCCGCTTCATGTCGCGGACAACCTGAGCCGTCGAGTAGCGGCCCTTGCTCTCGGCGAAGTGCGCCGCACGCTCGATGTGGTCAGCCTCGGTAACGGCGGGGCCGTTCAGGAAGAAACGGTCAGTGTTCACGCTACGTACCTCACAGTAGGGATTTCCGCCTTCTCGGCGAGAGCGGCAGTCATGGAAGCGCCACGGGAGTTGGCGCGGATGAAGGCGAGGCAGACGTCTGGACGCTGCTCGACCATGGCGGCATTGCGGATGAAGCCCGCGCTCTTTCCGTAGCGGGCCCAATCGGCGGGGAAGCGCTCGACGCGCATTCCGAAGGTCTTCGCGTAGTCGTCGGCGATAGCGTCTGCGCCCGTGGGGCAAGCGCCGTGGATCAGCGTTGCCCACTGGTGCGGACACTTCATCTCGTACAACTCGCGGAAAATGGCTCGGCGGATAGTGTCGACGTCCCACCAGTCACGCGAGCCGGTCACCAGGATGCGCAGCATCAACCGCAGTCGTGATCCGCGTGAACGATGACCGGGGGCGTGTAGGTTCGGCCGGTCGACGCGTCCCCCTTCGGGCTCTTGGGGGCCTGCTGTCGCGGGGCGGGGCCGGGCGCCGGCCGAGGGGCGGAAGGCTTCGAGAACGACGTTCCCGAGCTTCCTCCGCCGGGCCGAGAAGCCGCACACGAATCGGTCGCCGTACAGGCAACAACGCTCGCGGCGACCAGGGTCACGGCGACGAGACCGCCGATCAGTCGCTTCTCTCCGGGCGTCTGCTTCACGCTTCCTCGCTCTCTTCAAAATCCCGCAGGTCGAAACCCTCGGGAAGAATTCTGTTGGCGTACTCGTACGCCTTTCTCGGCGGAACCCCGTCAGTGGTGAGAACCTCGAAGCACACTCGGGCTTCGTCGAGAATGGCGAAAGTCGGGCGCGTTCCGCGCATGCTCCCCCTTGATTGGGGAGGAAAGAGCCGGGCCGTTTCACCGGCCCTTTCCTCGTTCGCATGCTTAGTTTCGCAGCCCGCCTATGGCGGTTTCAAACCTAGTTTCAGCGCTGCTAGTCGGCGAGAGCGCCGACCGTGCGGCGCCCCGGGCCGTCGTGTTTCTTCGCGGCTTCCTGCTTGCGGATCACGCCGTTGTTCAGAGCACGCGTCACCTTGTCGATAGCGCGCTGTAGCTTCACCTTCTCGGCACCCGTCAGAGTCTCCTCAACCTCGTATCGCCGAACGATGACTTCCTGATAGTCGGGCGAGAGGGAGTTGAACGCTTCGTTGATGTCCCACAGGGCGACGACGACACCGCCGGCCGTGACGGAAACGCCGTCATCCTTCGTGGGCATCTTTTCCCACAGCTCGGGGCGGAAGAAAGCCTTCTCGAAAAGCTGCCGAACCTCGATCATCGTGTAGACGTACTCGGCCGAGTGTGCGATGTACGAATACCGCTCGGCGCCGCAGTAGGCATAGGCGAACTGCTTGAAGTTCTTCCGAAGCTGCCCCTCGGGGTAATCGGCCTTTTCGTAAGTGCCCTTCCGTTCGAGCACCTGAAGAAGGATCTCCTGCCGGATGTCCTCGACGTCGAAGCCCGGGTATTCGGCGGCGACGCGACGGGCGACAGCCTCGGCGAGCTTGGTGTAACGGTCCCAGTCAATAGCCATGCTGTGTGTTCCTCGTTTCGAATGGTAGGTTCGGACCGTTTAAACGCCGTAGGTGGTCCCGTCGACCGTGAAGGTTCCGTTCGGGTGGATCACGACCGGTACCGGGGTGACGCGTCGCCCGTCGACCAGGAGAAGGCCGAAGCCTTGGTTCCAGTTGGCGCTACCGGCCTTGAGGTAACCGGCTTCCTTCATGTTCATGAGGTTGCCGACTTCGAAGCCGTAGCGGTGCCGCGTGATGCGGCCGTTGACCACGTCGTGATCGTGCTGCAAGCCGAGCTTGTGCGTGTGGCCACAGACGACCGAGTAGCCCCAACGTCGCGCGAGACCGAGCGCCGTTCCGCCGGGCGTGCGATTCTGCCCGCCCTCGTCGCCATGCGCGAGCAGCCAACCGGGGGCGATCTCCCACGGCTCTTCGTGGTACGTCACGCCGAGCTGCTCGAACTGCATCATGGCGGGGAAGGTGAGCGCTTCGTAGCCCATGAAGCCGGGTGCGTACTGCCGGAGGTAGTTCATGGGGCGGTCGGTGTGGTTCGAGCGCATGACGTCGATCGGTCCGTCATGCACGTCGCGCACGCGACGGTAGAAGGCTCGCCCCTGCTGAACGTGGCTCTGCATGTCGCCCGCGTACTCGCCGGCCATCCCGCGAGTCCATCGCGAGATCATGGGAAAGTCGAGATCGTCGCCCACGGACGCTACGCCGTCCGGCTTCCAATCCTTGATGAACGTCAGCACGTTCTTCACGGCGCGCTTGTCGTGATAGGGAATCTGCATGTCGCTGAGGACGACGATTCGCTTCAAGGTGTCTCCTGAATCCGCGGTGAGTGTTAGAGCGGCGGGAGCCGCTTCACAACGGCTTCGAGCCGCTGCAATCGGATGTCGACCATGGCCGCGTACACGCCGAGGTCTTGAGCCTCTTCACGGGCCCAAGCGACAAGCTCGGGGAGCGGCATGGTCTCGAACTTCTGCTTCTCGCCTTCGCTGTACTGCTCGGCCCCTACGCCGAGCACGCGCTGACGGCAGGCGCGAAGGAAGTGCCCGAAGCTGTCGGCGAGCTGCTCGGGGGTCACTGGTCACCCGACTTTCCGGCGTAGTCGCCGACAAGCTGAACGGCTTCGCGGCGCAACCTGCGGTCGCTCTCCATCTCCCGCAACTTCCCCTCGGCCTTCCGGCAAGCGTCGACCAGGGCCGCAAGCCCGGAAGGGAAGAGATGCGCGTGAACGAAGGCTTCCGTCACCAGGGCCGAGCCGAGGTAACGCTTCCGCCTGATCTCGACAACCGGCCCGAGGTGGTCGGGCTTGACTCGGTAGAAGTGCTCTTCGGGAAGCTCGGGCGCCCCCGCGTCGAGAAGTAGGGTGTCGGTCACTTCTTGATCTCCAATCGGTCGAGCAGGGCGGCGCCGCCGCTTTCGAGGAAGAACGAGTTCACGTCATGCCCGCCGGGCATCGGCGAGATTCGCGCGTTGTTGATCTGCGGAGCTACCTTCTCGGCGAACTCCATTCCTTGCCCCTTGTCGTCAGCGTCCGCGAGGATGTAGACGGCTTTGTAACCCTTGAAGCAGCGGGCGAAGTAGTCTTTCCACGCGCTCACTCCAGCGATGCCCACGGCCGGTATTCCCACCTGCCGGGTAATGGCGGTATCGAACTCACCTTCGCAGATGGCTATGAAGTCGCTCGGTTCGAGCAGAGCGTTCGCGTTGTAGATGCGGGGCGGATCGCCGGGAACACTGCGATACTTGGGGCCTTCTCCGTCGCCGATCCTGCGGAAGCGTACGGAAACGATTCCGGCACGAGTGAGGTACGGGACCGAGATGTATCCGTGTGCGCTCTCATGTCCCGGCAAGGGGTTTTCTACGTACCCCAGCCGAAGCGAGCGAACGCTGTCCTCGGACAGGCCCCGATTCGTCAAATACTCCTCGGCGTGGATTCCCGCCGGTCCGTGAAGAGCCGCTTCGTATCGTGCCGTAGCTTCCTCCAAGAAGCTTCTCAGCGCAGGCTCGGGCACAATTGAAGTCACGGCAACCTTCCTCATGCATGATTACGTCGAAGCTGTCTCCCGAGATGTCGCACGCGAAGCAGCGAAAGCGGTTCTCTTCGGTGCAGACGGAAGCCGAGGCGTTCCTGTCTTCGTGGAAGGGACACTTCATCTTGCGGAACCGCGAGCCTTCGGGAACGCCTGTCGCTCCGTAGTGCTCCAGCACTTCCGCAATGGGAGGCTTTTCCATCGGTCCCCCTTTGCGTTTCGAATATTAGCTTCGCGTCTATGGCGGGATCAAAGCTCGGTGTCAGCGTCGGATATTCGGATGAGCGCCCCGGGCTCTTCGTCCTGGTGCGCGTACACCTTGAAGGCGTTGAGCTTCACCACCTGGGCGTCATCGCGGTACGCGCCACCCATGCGCAACGCGTCGAGCGTGCTGCGGCAGAGCTTGTCTAGGTCCGGGTACTTCCCGGGGTACGGGGGAGCGCCGGCCTTGAGCAGGTGCGAGAAACGTCCAGTGCGGAAGTGGCTCTTCGGGCGGGGCATGAAGAACCACACGGACACGCGCACGTAGGGCAGTTCGGGGAAGGCGACCTTCTCGGTCGCCGAGGCAACCGCGGATCGCCACGGCTTGACCTTCTTCGACGACTCGACCATGACGCCCCCGCCTACATGGCGCTTGCTCCCCTGCGGGGCGGGGAGGCCGGTCACGCGAACCTCAAGACACTTCATCCCGTGAGCCGCATCCGTTCCATGTCGGCTTCGAGATAGAGCGTCATGGCGCCGGACGCGTCCGCTCTGCCTGTACGGTTCTTCACGACCGATACGCCCATGCGTGAGGTGGACAACTCGCGGTCGATGTCGTCTTGGACGCGGTGAAGCGTCAGGATCATCTCGGGTACGCGGCCGATCTGCCCCTTGATCTGAGACAGGGGAACGGGCTTGTCTCCGTCGTTCGACTCACCCTTGACGTGGTGCAGCGCCACGACGCACGCGCCGGTTTCGCGGGCGAGTTCGTGCAGGTACTCGCAGACCTTCTCAAGACCCACGTAAGAGCTGCTGTCGCTGTCGACGTCGGGCACGACGTTCGAGAGGTTGTCGACCACGATGAGTTCGGGCCACGCGCCATACGTGACCGCAAAGGCTTTCAGCTCGGCTTCGAGATCATCGATCGTGAGCGAGGCTTGGAAGTCCCATCGCAGATGATCGAAGCCGTTCAACTGCGCTTCTACGGCGGTCGTGTTGCCGTTCTCAAGAGCGTTCTCGATATCGCGCGTCGACCAGCCCGAGACGTTCGCGGCAGCGCGAACGAACATGGTTTGAGGGTCGGTATCGGCCGAGAAGTAGAAGCTCGGCACGCGAGCGTGCAGCGACAGGCAGAGGCTCAGTGCGCTCTTACCGACGCCAGGGGCCGCAGCGATGAGCGTGAACTGTCCTCGGCGGAAGTGGACGGTCGCGGCAGCGAGCGTCTTCCAGAGGGTAGGCAGGGGTTCACCGGCCTTACCGGCGTCGCCCTTTGCGCGAACGATCGTGTACAAGCTTCCCCCCTTCGAGGATCAGGCAGAGCGCAGGGCACGCACGCGAATGCGACCGGCCCAAGAGGGATTGCGGGCGATCATCATTCGGGCGTAGTGAGCAGCGAAGTCGTTGTTCACCTTGAATTCGTCGCTGCTCTTCGTCTTGATGGATCGGTCCCAGCGCATGACTTCGAAGAGAAGCTGAACGCCGAGCGACGTCTTGCCCGACTCGAACCACTGCTTCGCGAGCCTCTCCATTTCGGTGAGGACGTGCGGGTTGTCGCGGTGGAACTGCCGGAAACGGGACTCGATAGAAGGCATGGGTGAACCCTTCGGGGAAGTGGGAAAGGGGAGCGCGTTGGTATCCGGCAGTCGCGCCCCTGCCGTTTCGAATGACAGCTTCGCGCCCGTTTACACGGGCTCGCTGCTACTTGATGAACTCCAGCTTGCAGGCGCTCGGGTCACCCTGCGGGGCAGGGCAAGCCCACGCTCGCCACGAGCCGGGCTTGCCGTTCTTGTACGGCCGCTCAAGGAACTTCTTCGTACCGTGCGGGCACGTCGGGGGCTGTCCGTACGGCGTCCCCTGCGGCGCGGCGGGGGCCGCGTAGCCGCCCTGCTGCTGCGGGGCGTAACCTCCCTGCTGCGGTGCAGCGTTGGCCGGCCGCTGGTCGTAGTTCCCGGGGTGCTCGACCGGACGCGCGCCGAGCGCGGCAAGAGCGTCTTCGGCTCGCATCATGGTGACCGCTTCGCCGACCAGCGCGGAAATGCCGCTCTGCGAGTAGTTCGTCAGAAGGTCGGTGAACTCGGCCATGCTCGCGGCCTTGATGACAACCCACGCGGCGTCATGCCCACCGTGAGCCTTGAGCGTTGCGCTGATCTCAGCCATTCACATTCTCCTTCGCGGGATACTGTCGGGCGTCTTGCCCGTTGAAGTCGCAGAAGCGACGGACATTGCAGGTGCGGCAAGCGTCACCAGGGTTGGGCAGGAAGAGGCCGAGCTTCACGGCCTGGTCCATGTTCTTGAGCCAACGGGTGATCTTCTCGCGCGTGTAATCCTGGAGATTCCATGGATCGGTCGGGGCGTTGTTCTTCGCCATGTAGAAATCCCCGAAGCCCGGTTTGACGCCGAACATGTCGTCAAGGGCGTGGTCGTACATGGCGAGCTGAAAGGCCGTGTCGGGAAGCTTCGTGCCGGTCTTGAGGTCGCGCACTCGAAGGTGCCCGTCCGGGTACTCAACGACTTGATCGATGTACCCGATGACGCGAACGCCGTCCAAGTCGAGTTCGAAGGGAAGTTCAATGGCCTTGATGCCCTCGGCGGGCTCCCAAATCTTCCACTCGGCCTCTTGCGCGTACCAGAAGTACGCGTCTACCTGCGCAAGCCCCTTCTCGTGCCTTCGCTCGATGTCGACAGCGGGCTTGATCTTCCCGCCCGTGAGCCACTTCGACGTATCCGGCTCGACTTCGAGAGCCTTCGCGTGCTCGCGCTGCCATGCAGTCTCGAACCACTCGGCCATCTGATCGGGGCCGTGACGCCGGTTGCTCTTCTCCCACAGCTCGACGGCTTCGTGAAACGCGGTGCCCTGGTGGAACCAAGCTGCGGGCGTCTGCGGGGCCTTCGCGACCTTCTCAAGGCGGTAAGCCTCCCCGCACCGCACGAAGGTCTGATACTGCGATACGGAGCGATGCGGGGGCTTCTCCGGGGTCGTCACCGGCGCTTCTTGCCGTAGGGGGTCGGCTGGCCGGCCGCGACGTTCAGCGTCTCGCCGAGGTACGCGGCCGTCGTGACCGTGCGCGTGAGATCCGGGATCGCGCCGTTGTCGAGCATGACCGAGAAACCGGCCGCAGCGAGCTGCACGACGACTCGACCGGTCTTCGGGTCGTACTGGGGGCGAACGGCGATCTCGTCGCCCGTCAGGCTCTTGATGGTCGCGGCGGGAGCGTCAGCGAAGGCGTTCGAGGGGACAGCGGTCATGATGGCTCCGTTTCGAATGACAGGTTCGGGGCGCAAAAAAGAGGCAGTGTGGTCTGCCTCTTTTTGCGTTTGCGTGTTCAGTGTTGTGGTGTGGCTTGGCTTGCTATTCGAACAGCCAGTACGAGTAAGTGATCTCGTCGTTGCACGAGCATCCAAGTCCGTCGCTCCGTCGCGCCCCGAGCCGAAGGGCCCGCTGGGGAAGGAACGGTTCGACCATGTTGAAGTCGTCGACGTCGGTCGACTTGGGGCACCAGGCCAGCTCAAACAGGGTGCCCTCGCGGTATCTGAGGCGGGCGAGGCTGATCAAGTGGGGGTAGTCCACCAGGACGTCGGCGCCTATGAGCGTCATCCTCCGGATGGTCTCCAAGTCGATCGCCGTCTCGAACGGCTCTACGGCAAAGCTGGTCACTGGCTGTTCCTTTGACTGGCACACCAACACCCCCTGTGCTGGCGTGAACACATCGCATAGATTACCTGTTCGAACCGTGAAGACCCACGTTTCGGCCATTGCGTAGGCCAAAAACAAGGCGGGCGGTCTGTTTAAGCGACCAGTTCGAGGCGGTTGATGCGATCTGCAAGCGTCTTGCGCGGTATGCCCAGAATCGAGGACATGGCGCGTACGCTCATCCCGTCGGCCAGAAACGCGCTGATCTGCTCGTTCAGCTTGTTCTCGTCAGCCGCGCGGCGCTCCAGCGCAGCTTCTCGGCGCTCACTGGGGGAAGTTCCGCCCCACACGCCGTGGGGTTCGTTCTGGCCAAGCTCGGCGCACACGTTGAGTAGCGAGCACTCGGCCCGGCAAGCCGCTTTAGCGAACTCGACCCCGAGGGGCGTTTCAGAGAACCAGAGTTCGGGGGCCTGCTCGCACGGCAGCGCGTTCAATGCCGCTCCAATCTTTGGGGGTTGGGGCGGCGTTTCGCCTTGACGGCTGCTCACCCCTGCCTTCTGAAACTAAGTTTCGCAGTGGGCATATGGCGGTGTCAAACATAGCTTCGAACGCAAAAAGCCGCCCTGTGCGGAGGGCGGCCCGGGGGTGGTTAAAGAGCGGGTGACTTACCTTGCGGTCTCGGCCGGTCGGGCGCTACCCGTACCGCCACGGGGATTCTTCTTAGGTTCGCTGGCGCGGACGAGAGCCTTCGACTGCTCGCTGTCGTTCACATCTTCGGGGAAGGGGCCGTCTTCCTTGCGTCGCTTGCTGTAGTAGAAGCCGCCCGTGCTCGGCGAGGCAGGATTGGGGGGCATGTCGCGGTCGTAGCACACGACGACATCGGCAGCCTTGATCTCCTCAAGCCACCGTTCGAGCATCCCCAACTTCACCTCGGGGACCTCCTGCTTCGCCTGGCGGGCGCCGAGTACGCGAAGCATGAGCGCGGGGTGAGCGTTGGCGTGCGCCTGAGCCACGGTCCATGGAAGCAGGTGCTTGTAAGAGGGGCGCCTGCCTGTAAGGCCGGCCTGCTGTAGCGCGAGGTAGACGGCCCCCTTGGTCACGCCATACTTCTCGGCGATCTGCTCATACGTCATCTTGTCCTGCTGTCGATGCTTCTTGAGGACGTCACTCGAAGGGAGGATCTTCTGGGCGGGCATGATCCCTCATTTCGGGTCTGTGGGGAGTGGTCTAGTCAAATCGTTGGCCATAACTTACTGACCGGTCAACCAACCTGTCAATCGGAACCTGTACTTAGGGTTGCCTTCCCGGTTCTGCTTTTTTCGAATCGTACTCGATGACAGCTTCCGAGTCTCAGCTTCCCCGGATTTGGTTGACCAGGCCCCCCGTGGGCCCGTACCTTGTTGCCCCATAGAGCGTGCATCGCCGCAGGTCAGAGCGAGATTACTGGTTGAACTCGAACATGATCCGCGTCGCGTTGCCGTAGTAGGTGAAGGCGACCACGATCGCCTCCACGCCGAGCCCGCCCCCGGCGAGCGTGACCGCGAGCAGCAGGCCCACCGCGTTGGTCAGCACGAACAGCGGCGCGACCAGCGTGTCGATGCGGAGGTTGCCGTAGTCCCACGACCGCAGCGTGAGCCGGCGCGAGGCGGCGACCCGGGAGCGGTGCTCGGCGGCCTCGCGCTCCTCCGCGGCGAACGCCCGCACCGTGTCCATGTTCATCAGACTGTCAGCGACGTGGCCCGAGACCCGGGCGATCGCCTCCTCACGCTGGTCAACCAGCGCCTGGCGGCGCCGGATGAGAGGCACCACCAGCACCCCGGTCAGCGCGATCATCACCAGCAGTGCGACCACGAGCAGGGGTTCGTAGCGCCACAGCACCACCGCCCCGAAGACCAGCGGTACGAAGCTGCCCACGATCTGGAACGTCAGCGTGTCCACGAACTGCTCGAAACGCGAGGCGAAGCTCAGGACGCGCTTGGTCAGCGAACCCGCGAAGTTGTCGTGGAAGAACGAGGCGTCCTTGGCGAACAGCTCGTCCATCCCGATCACGTACAGATGCTCGATGCCGAGGGCGTCGAGGCGGTTGAGGCAGTGCAGGGCGACGCGCCACAGTGCCTCCGACAGCAGCAGGACCCCGGCGAAGCCGAGGACGTACGGCAGTGTCGAGTCGACCGTGACGTCCTTGTCGTCGGCGATGTCGCCGACGAGCTTGGCGACGATCAGCGGCGCGATGTAGCTGATTCCGATGTTGCCCAGCGCCATGAGCAGCATCGCGGGTGCCGTCAGCCGGCGGAGCCGGGACAACTCCCGTCCGTAGTAACGAAGTGCGAGAAGTACCGAGCGCTTGCCCGGCTGAACCCTGCGCGATCCAGGCGTTTCCATCCCACCCCTGTGTCGTTCTGTGGCCGTCCGCCACGCTGGTGCGGGCAGGGGCCATCACCGAAACGGATGTGTGGAGATTCGGGTCGAGTCCGGAAGTGTCCCGCGATGGCGACCACGGAGTCCAAGCGTTTTCCGGCCGGGCGGTGGTGCGCAGGGAGCGCCAAGGGGCACGGTCGGCGGACTCGGGGCGGGACGGTGGTGCGGAGCCGGCCGGGCGGTCCGGTACGTGAGCGGGCGGGTGTCGGTAGGACCACCCCCGCATCGGGTGTCCAGGCCCAGGGACGGGCCGTGCCGGGGGCGGCAGCATGAGTGTCGTCGGCAACGGGCCGGCGACGAACCCGCCACCGGACTTCGGGGGACCCCATGAACGAGACCTTCGCCAGGCGCCTGACGGGCCTGGCCGGCATCGCCGCCGCGGCCGCCCTGATCATCGAAGTACCGCTGTACTTCGTCTACTCCGGCCCGCCGCCGGACGCGAACGTCCTCACCAGGCTGCTGCTCGCGATCTTCTCGCTGGCGTTCCTGATCGTGTTCGTGACGGCCTTCCGTGAGCTGGTCAAGCGGGTGGACCCGGCCTACGCATGGGTGGGTTCGATGGCCTTCGCCACCGGGCTGGTCTACGCGACGGTCACCCTGGTCTCCAGCGGGCTGGAAGCCGGCGCGGTCATCGCCGCGGACCGTTCGATCGATCCGACCATCACGGTCAGCGGCACCTACATCCTCTACGGGTCGATCGGCCGTGTGCTGCTGACACTGTTCCTGGTCGCGGTGGGCTTCGGCATCTCCCGGACGAACCTGCTGCCGCGCTGGACCAGCCGCTCCGCCTATGTCCTGGCCGGTGTCAACCTGGCCTTCGTGCCGTCCCTGTTCTTCGGCAACGACCCGGCGAACTTCTACGCGGCGAACGGCTGGGGCACCACCGCTTCGATGGGCGCGATCCTCAGCTACTGGCTCCTCGCCCTGGGCATCTCCACCTACCGCAGCGCCACCCGCCGTACGCCGTCGGCCGGATCCCCGGCCCTGCGGCACTGACACCGCGGCCGGCCGAGTCAGCCACGTCAGCGCGATCCCGCCGGGTCCAGGAGCCTCAACTGCTCCTGGACCCGGTTGTGCGAGCACTGTGTCCTGCTGCGGCCGCTTGCCCGCTCAGCCCAGGTAGAGCGGGAGCCCGGAGGCCAGTGCGCCGAGGCCGGCCCGCTCCGCGTCGGTCGGCGGTCGCCGCCCCGTCCCCACCAGCAGCGCGTCCTGGTCGGAGAACGACGGGGGGAACGGGCTCCCCACGATCCGCTCCAGCATCTCCCGGGACCGGGCGAGGCCCTGAGAGGGCGGCGGCGCGGCGTCCGGGAGGTGGGCGATCAGGTCGAGATGGTGCAGCGTCCACTCCAGGACGTACGTGGAGAGGTAGTCGCCCACGGTGAGGATCTCGTCGCGGGTGCCGACCCTGAGGCCGGGGTCGGCGAGGTCCGCGGCGCGGCCCGCGGCGGAGCCGACGTCGTCCAGGTGGAACTTGAGCAGGTGCGGTTCCTCGTACGCGGCGGCCAGCCGGACGGTCAGCGCGTCGAGCGGGTCGTCTCCGGTCGGCGGCGTGTCGGAGATCTCCCAGTAGGTCAGCGCGTCCCGGGTCGGTTCCCCGTCGGCGGGGGTGGCGAGGGTGATCAGGACGTCCTGCGCGTCGATGACCAGATGGCACACCAGGTCCCGCACCAGCCAGCCGGTACAGCCGGACGGCCGGGAGAAGTCCTCGTCGGACAGGTCGGCGATCGCCGCGCGCAACGCCGTCCAGGAACGTGCGAAGAGATCCACATCGGCAACGTAGTGCGACGCCGCGAGGGCCGACAAGCGTTGTGCGGGCGGCCGGCTCACCCGCGCGGGCGATGCGAGCGAACGCGACTGTTGACGTGCACAGCGCCAGCACGCCACGTTGAGTAACCTGGTAAGTGCGGTGCATCACCGAATCCGCGATCCGAAGGTGGTGGGCATGGCCATCATGGGGAGGCCCAGGGCAGCGGCCGCGACGGACGAGGCCGTGGAGCCCCTCGTCTCGCCGGTCAACTCGCACACCGAGTGGGATCCACTGGAGGAGATCATCGTCGGGCGCCTCGAGGGCGCGACGATCCCCTCCGACCACCCGGTCGTGACCTGCAACGTGCCGACCTGGGCCGGACGGCTTCAGGGCCTGGCCGCCGGCTTGCGGTATCCGCGCATGCTCGTCGAGCAGGCCCAGCAGGAGATCGACGGGTTCGTCGCCCTGCTGGAGTCCCTCGGTGTCACGGTCAGACGGCCGGACGCGGTCGACCACCGGCGCCGTTACGGCACCCCGGACTGGAGCTCACGGGGCTTCTGCAACACCTGCCCGCGGGACAGCATGCTCGTGATCGGCGACGAGATCATCGAAACCCCGATGGCCTGGCCGTGCCGGTACTTCGAGACCCACTCCTACCGCCCGCTCCTCAAGGACTACTTCCGGCGCGGCGCGCGCTGGACGGCGGCACCCAAGCCGCAGCTCACGGACGAACTGTTCGATCCGGACTTCCGGATCCCGAAGAACGGCGAGCCGATGAGGTACATCCTCACCGAGTTCGAGCCCGTCTTCGACGCGGCCGACTTCGTCCGGGCCGGACGGGACCTGTTCGTCACGCGCAGCAACGTCACCAACCGGATGGGCATCGACTGGCTGCGCCGCCATCTCGGGCCGCAGTACCGCATCCACGAGATCGAGAGCCGCTGCCGCGCGCCCATGCACATCGACACCACGTTCGTGCTGCTCGCGCCCGGAAAGGTGCTGGTCAACCCCGAGTACGTCGACGTCGACCGGCTGCCCGGCGTCCTGAGCTCCTGGGACGTCCTGGTCGCCCCCGAGCCCGACCCGATCGACGAGGCCCTGCTCAAGGTCACGTCGATGTGCGGCAAGTGGCTCAGCATGAACGTGCTCATGATCGACGAACGGCGGGTGATCGCGGAGCGGCACCACACCGGCATGCTGCGGGCCCTGGAGAAATGGGGCTTCGAGCCGATCCCGTGCGACCTGCTGCACTACGCGCCGTTCGGCGGCTCGTTCCACTGCGCCACGCTCGACATCCGGCGCCGCGGCTCGCTCCAGTCCTACTTCGACTGACCTGCGTCACACGCCGGCGCCCATTGCCGGCGGTGCCGGCAGGTGCGCGGGCCGTCCCCGACGGTGACCGGCCGGCCCGATGGACGGGCCCGCCCTCGAGCGCGAGCTGGGCATGCCGACCGGACACCGCCGGGCCTGGGCTGACGGCACCCTCCGCTCCACGGCCGAGACGGCCCCGGGACGAGCCCGCAATCGCGTGGTGGCGAAGCGGGGCGGCCCTCAGCCTCCGTGCGCCCCCAGCCGTCCGGCCGCGACGGCGGCGAGGGCTGCGAGTTCGGCGGGCGTACGCGGACCCGGCTCCGCGCCCGTCAACAGCCCCTGCGCGCGGAGGAGTTCCGCCGCGGCGGCACCCCAGGGCAGTCGCAGGCCCGCCTCCCGGAGGAGCTCGGGGCGGGCCAGTGCCTCGGGGGCGGGCCCGGTGCGGACTCCGGACGGGGTGAGGAGCGCCGCGTCGTCGGCCCAGCGCAGGGCGAGGTCGACGTCGTGGGTGGCCATCACCACCGTGGTGCCGGATTCCCGGAGTCCGTCGAGTGTGGTGAGGAGCCGTTCCTGGCCGTCGGGGTCGAGTCCTGCCGTCGGCTCGTCGAGGACGAGGACCCGGGGTCGCATGGCGACCGCGCCCGCGATGGCGGTGCGTTTGCGCTGCCCGTAGGAGAGCAGATGGGTGGGCCGGTCGGCCAGGGCGGTGATGTCCAGGGCGGCGAGCGCCTCCGCCACCCGCGCCCGCACCTCCGTGTCGTCCAGACCGAGGTTCAGCGGCCCGAACGACACGTCCTGCTCGACGGACGCCGCGAAGAGCTGGTCGTCCGGGTCCTGCACCACCAGCTGGACGGTCGTCCGCAGCCGGGTCAGGCCCTTGCGGTCGTACGTCACCGGCTGCCCGTCGACCGTCAACCGGCCCGCGTGAGGCCGCAGTCCGCCGCTGAGGAGCCGCATCAGCGTGGTCTTGCCGCTGCCGTTGCGGCCGAGCAGCGCGAGCGCGCGCCCCTCGCGGATCTCGAAGTCGAGGCCGCTGAGCACGGCCGGGCCGTCCTCGTAGGCGAAGGACGCGCCCCGCAGGGCGACGAGGGCGGGCTCGCTCATGCCGGCGGCCTTTCCAGTACGAAGGTGAGGACGGCCAGCGCAGCGAGGAGTACGCAACTGGCGGCCGTGAAGCGGACGGAGACGCGGGCCTCGGGCACCAGGACGCGCAGGGTGCCGTCGTAACCGCGCCCGGCGAGACCGTCCTGGAGACGGACCGCCCGGTCGAAGGCCCGGACGAACGCGGTGGCGCCGAGACCGCCCAGCGAACGCCAGGCGGCGGCCCGCGTGGTGTGCCCGAGCCGGGCGGCCTGCGCGTCACGCACCCGGCGCACGGAGTCCAGCAGCAGGAAGCTCATGCGGTACGTCACGAGCGCGACGTCGACGACCGCCGCCGGCACCCCGGCCCGGACCAGACGCGGCAGCAGGTCGGACATGGGGGTCGTGAACGCGAACAGCAGCACCCCCAGGGAGGCCGCCGAGGTGCGCAGCAGCAACTCCCCGGCCCGCAGCGGCCCGTCGCCGGCCAGGGACACGAAACCCTCCGGCCCGCCGACCTGCACGAGCAGCGTCAGCGCGCCGGTCACGCAGAAACCCAGCGGCACCCGGTAGGCCCGCCACAGCCTCCGCCAGGGCACGCCCGCCGGACCCAGCAGCACCACCAGGGCGGTCAGCAGCACCAGAGCCGCGCCCGGCCAGGGCGGCAGCGAGATCGCCAGGAGGGTCAGCCCCAGCCCGAGCACGGCCTTGTCCACGGGATGGCGGCGGCGCCAGCGGCTGCTGTGCGCCGCCGCGTCGATCGGCAGCACGCGGCTCAGGCCCTTTCGGCCGTGGACTCCTCGGCGGCACCGGCCGCCGGGCTCTCGGAGTCCCGGTCCCGCGCCCGCCGCTCACCCTGCCGCCGGCCCCGGCGCAGGCCGAAGTAGTAGGCGAGGACACCGGCGCCGAGAGCCGCCTGGAGGGAGAACAGCGCCGACTCGATCTCACCGGACGGCGGTTCGTACAGGGGCGAGAACCAGGGCTCGTAGTCCGGCTCGATCTCGGTGATCGCCGTCTCGGCCTCGCCGTCGGAGCCCGTGAAGGGCTCCTCCTTGTGGTCGCCGAGACCGAGCGCGAGCGGCAGCACGGCGAGCGCGACCACGACGAGCAGCAGCAGGATGTTGATCTTCGTGTTCCTGCTCATCGGGCCACCGCCTCGGTCTCGCCGCGGGACTGCTTGCCGGCGATGAGCACACCCAGCCGGGTCAGTTCGCCCTTGCTGGACTGCACCAGCAGCCGCATCACGAGGACCGTCAGCAGTCCCTCGCTCACCGCGAGCGGGATCTGGGTGACGGCGAAGATGGAGCCGAACTTGCCGAGCGCGCCCAGGAACCCGCTGCCCGGGTCGGGGAAGGCGAGCGCCAGCTGCACGCTGGTGACGCAGTAGGTGGACAGGTCGGCGACGAACGCCGCGAAGAACACGGCGACCATCAGCGGCGCGCCGTACCGCCGCAGCAGCCGGTACACCGCGTATCCCGCCCAGGGGCCGACGATCGCCATGGAGAAGACGTTGGCGCCCAGCGTGGTCAGACCGCCGTGCGCGAGCAGCAGTGCCTGGAAGAGCAGGGTGATCGTGCCCAGCACCGCCATGACGGGCGGCCGGAACAGGATGGCTCCCAGGCCCGTGCCGGTGGGGTGGGAGCAGCTGCCGGTGACGGACGGCAGTTTCAGGGCGGACAGGACGAACGTGAAGGCGCCGGAGGCACCGAGGAGCAGGGTGCTCTCGGGGTGCTCGCGCACCTCACGGGTGAGCGACCGGACTCCGTGGACGACGAACGGCGCAGACGCGACACCCCAGGCGGCCGCGTGCGCCGGAGGCAGGAAACCCTCGGCAATGTGCATGGCTCAGCAGACCCTCTCCAGCACCTCGTGGATGGTTGACGCGCCTTGGCCGGTCTCCTGGCTCACGGGTCCCACCGCCCGTACTCCGCCTTCCCGGGTTCGTGAGAACCCAGTGGCTGCCCGCGAGGGCTGGAGCCGGACTTCCCGATCACAGTGGCGAGGGCCGCACCGGCATCACACCGGATTTCCCGTTCACCAAGGCGTGGTGACAGTAATGCCGGGATAAGGGCCATGACAAGCCAGCCGAGGGGGCGCGCGAGGGGGCGCGTGAAGGGGCGACCGCTCGCACACCGGCGCAGGAGGGCTCAGTCGTCGCCCTCTCCGTCATCGTCCTCCCCGTTCTCCCAGGACTGCGGAGTCTGTTCCTGCTTGGGCTTGTCCGCCTTCTGCGGCGGGTCGCTGATCGCCTCCGGCGTCGGGCTCGAGAGGCCGGGCGTCGGTTCGGCGGAGGTCGGGGTGCCGGGGGCCGCGGGGGAGGGGGTGACATCGGCCACTGTGCCGGCGGGGGGAGTCGTGGCGGGCGCCGGGGCGGAGGAGAGGGGCTCGGCGGAGCCGGCGGACGAGACGGCGGCCGGGCTGCTCGCGGACGGCGACGCGTCGGGTTCCGTACCCTCCGTCGCGGTCTTGTCGGGCGAGAACCACATCATGCCGGCGAGCATCGCGGCGAGGAACAGCGCCGCCGCGGCCACCGCCGCGGCCAGCCTCCGGTGGTTGCCGGGGCCGTTACGGGGTGCGGAGCGACGTGAACGCCCGCCCGGGGCGGTGCGAGACCCCGTGGGCAGCGCGTACGTGGCCGGGGCGCCGGTGCCGGCCGCCGTGTACGGTCCCGGCCCGGAGGAGGGCACCGGGGACGCCGCGTACGGTCCCGGCCCGGAGGACGGCACCGGGGACGCCGCCTCCGGCAGTGGCTCGGGCAGCCCCTGCCAGGCGCCGCCGGCGAACCACTCGGCGGCCTGCTGTGCCGTGGGCCGGTCCTCGGGCTGCTTGGCGAGCAGGGCGAGGAGGTAGCTCTCGAAGGCCGGCGGCAGACCGGTGACACCGAGCTCGCGGGGCGGTACGGGAACGTTGTCGAGATGCTGGTGGAGGAGTGCGACGGCGGTGTCGGCCTGGAACGGCGGGCGGCCGCTGAGGAGCTGGTAGAGCACGCACCCCAGGGAGTACATGTCGGAGGCGGGACCCGCAGGCCGGCCCAGGGCGCGTTCGGGCGCGAGGTAGAGGCCGGTGCCGACGATCTGGCCGGTGGCGGTGAGCGCGGCGCCCGGGTCGTCGAGGAAGCGCGCGATGCCGAAGTCGCCGATCTTCAGCGTCCCGCCCGCGTCCAGCAGGAGGTTGGCGGGTTTGACGTCCCGGTGCACGATGCCCTGCTGGTGCGCGGCGGCGAGCCCCGCTGCGGCCTGCGCGGCGAGTCCCGCCACCCGCTCGGCCGGGAGCGCGCCGGAGACGGACAGCACCCGGGCGAGGCTGTCGCCCTCGACCAGCTCCATCACCAGGTACAGCCGGTTGTCGTACTCGCCGAAGTCCAGGACACCGACCACGTTGGGGTGATTGAGACGCCCGGCCGTCTGGGCCTCCAGACGGAACCGGGACGCCGCCGTGGCGTCGGTGTCCTGAGGCAGCAGCAGCTTGAGGGCCACCGCTCTGGCGAGCGTCTCGTCGTACGCACGCCAGACCTCTCCCATTCCGCCGCGCCCGATCTCAACGTCCAGCCGGTAGCGGCCCGCTAGCAGCACTCGTCCTCGTCCTCTGCTCGTGGGAAGGTCCTCGCCGCAGGCCGTAACTCCCCGCGTCGGAGCGGAGGTTGGTGGGGGGTGCCGCAGCCGACCCAGGATACTGGCGCCGCGTGACCACTGTTCCCCTTCCTTGCGCCGTCGGGCGCCGGAACCCTCCGCGCGCCGTCAGGCCGCCGCGCCCGCCCCCCGCGCCCGCTCCTTCCGGCGCGGCAGCAGTGTCACCGCCAGGGCGGGTACGGCCGCGAGGACCAGCCAGGGGACGGCTGCCGGGAGGCCGGTGTCGAGCAGGGAGCCGGTGGCCGCGCTGCCGGCGAGGACGATCAGGCCCGAGACGGACGACAGCGCACCCATGTAGAGGCCGATCCGGCCCTCCTCGGCGAGGTCGGGCACCCAGGCGCGGGCGGCGGGCACGACCAGCATCTGCCCCACGGTGAGCAGCACGACGAAACCCGCGGCCGGCAGCAGTCCGGCGGCACCCGTCCAGCCCGCGGGCCGCGCCGCGGCCACCACCGCGAAACCGGACGCGATCAGCAGCAGCCCGGCGGTCATGGAGCGGCGCAGGTCGAGCCGGTCGCCGGCCCAGCGGGTCAGGGGCAGTTGAGCGAACACCACCAGCACCGAGGACAGGGCGAACAGCCAGGACAGCGGCGCCTGGGAGCCCGTCGCGCGCTCCACCTCGTCCGGCAGGGCCAGATACAGCTGGTTGTAGGCCAGCAGGTATGTACCGTACGCACAGCACAGGGCCAGGAAGCGGCGGTTGCGCAGCAACAGGCGCGCCCCGCCCCGCTGCCGGACGCGGACCCTGCCGGGGATGTGCTGCGGCATCAGCCGCAGATGCCCGGCGAGGACGAGCACGAACACCGCGGCACCGGCGAGGCACGCGGTGCGGAAGTCGACGGCGAGCAGCAGCGCGCCGAGCAGCGGCCCGACGAAGGCCCCGGCCTGGCCCGCCACGCTGAACAGGGCCAGGAGACGGGTGCGTGAGCCGTGCCCTTCCTCCTCCCAGACCACCGCCTGGCGGGCCACCTCGGACTCCACGGCGGGCGAGAACAGGGCGGCGGCGAAGCCGATCACGAGCACGGCGCCGATCACGGTCCAGCTCGCCTCCGCGTACCCGAGCCACGCGAACCCGGCGATCCGCAGGACGCAGCCCGCCAGCACGACCGGGCGTACGCCGTAGCGGTCGACGAGTGAGCCGCCCACCACGAACAGGCCCTGCTGGCTGAAGGTGCGCAGGCCGAGGACGAAGCCGACCAGCCAGCCCGCCATGCCGATCGCGGTGCCGAGGTGCTCGGCGAGGAACGGCAGGACGGCGAAGAAGCCGATGTTGAAGGCGAGCTGGGTCACGATCAGCAGCCGCAGCAGCGGGGACAGGCCCCGCCAGAGCCGCCAGGTGCTCTCGCGCGGGGCCTTGGGCGTCCCGTCGTCGGAGGTCTCGCCCGTGGGCGCGTGGACGGCCCGGCGGGCCAGGGCGCGGGATATGAGGCCGGTCATCGTTCTTCCCTCGTAGGGGTGGGCACAGGAGTCATGGGGCGTCGGGACGGTTCGGCCGCCGCCGCGGGGCAGGGATCAGCCGGTCGCCGGGCGGCCCGGCGGGGCTGCCAGCACGCCCACGCCGCCGGGGCAGCCGTACGCCGCCGGCGGCCGTCACCGCGAGTGCCCCCAGCAGGGCGAGGACGGCCGCCGGGAAGAGGACGGCCCACGGGGCGCGCTCGGCGTACGGCTGGTTCTCGGCGAGCAGCAGGCCCCACTCGGGGGACGGCGGCTGCGCGCCGAGGCCGAGGAAACCGAGCGCGGCGAGGCTCAGCGCGACGCCGGGCAGCCGGAGCAGGGCGTGCCGGGTCACCGGCGGCAGTACGGCGGGCAGCAGTTCGTGCCGGAGCAGGTACCAACGCCCGGCGCCGAGCGCGCGGGTGGCGGCCAGGTGCGTGGTCGCGCGCTCCTGACGCAGCAGGGAGGACGTGTGGGCGGCCAGCGGGGACCAGGCCACGACGCCGACGGCGAGGGCGGGCGCCCAGGGGCCGCTGCCCGTGACGCCGGTGACGAGGAGCCCGGCCAGGACGGGCGGTACGGCACTGACGGTGTCGACCAGCGGCCCGGACAGTCGCGGCAGCAGCCCCAGCAGCAGCCCGGCCGCCAGGGCGGCGGCACTCACCGCGAGCGCCGTGCCGAGGGTGTTGAGCGCGCCGTGGGCGACCCGGGCGAGGACGTCCCGGCCCAGCGCGTCCGTCCCGAACGGGTGCTCCGCGGAGGGGGCTCGCAGCCGGGCGAGGGGGTTGAGGGCGAGCGCGTCGCGCGGCAGGCCGAGGCCGATGACCGCGGCGAGCAGCGCCCCGTACAGCAGGGGCAGGGTACGGGGCGGGGGCGGGACGGGCCGGTGCAGGGAGTGCAGGGCGCCGTCGCGCAGCGCCGGGCCGATCAGCTGCCGGGCCGTCAGCCGGGCGAGGACGCCGGCGGTGGCCGCGAGCAGGACCAGGGCGAGCGTGCCGGTCTGAAGGACCGGCAGGTCCTGGGCGAGGGCGGCGTGCAGGGTGAGCCGGCCCAGGCCCGGGATGTCGAAGACCTGCTCGACGGCGACCGATCCGCCGGTCAGACCGACCACGAACAGGCCCAGGTTGGGCAGCAGTCCGGGCACACAGCGGCGCACCGCCTGCCGCGCCACGGACTTCGGCGGGACACCGCGGGCCGCGGCGGCCAGGGCCCACGGCTCGGCGAACGTGCCGGGCAGCAGGTCGTCCAGCATCCGCCCGAGGACCGCACCGGCGGGCAGGCCGAGGGCCAGCGAGGGCAGCACCATCCACTGCGGCCCGTACCAGCCCAGGGCCGGCAGCCAGCCCAGCTGCACGCCGATCACCGAGGCGAGCACCGAGGCGACGAGGAACTCGGGCAGCGCGGCCAGCATCGCGGTCCCCGTGCCGCCGGTACCGCGCGTGCCGAGCCGGCCCCGCGAACCGAGCCGGAGCGTACGGGCGCACACGGCCGACGCGGTGGCCGCGGCGACGACGAGGGCACCGGACATCAGCAGCAACGACGCACCGAGCGCCTGTGCTACGGAGGGCAGTACCTGGGCGCCGGAGACCCACGACGTGCCGGCGTCCCCGTGCGGCAGCCCGCCCAGCCAGCGGCCGAGCAGGACCAATGGGCCGTCGTCCAGCCCGAGTTCGTCGCGGATGGCACGCAGCGTCTCAGGGGTCGGATCACGGTCAGCCGAGCGGGCCTTGAGCACGGTCAGCGCCGGGTCGGTGCGCGACAGCCACGGCAGCAGGCCGATCGCGCCCACCAGGCCGGCCGTGAGCACGACCCGCCACAGCAGCGTCGGGCCGCCGCCGCGCGCGAGCACGCGCAGGGCGGCCAGGGCCTTGGACAGGGGTGACATCGAGGTGTTCAGCGCCGTCGTGCCGCTCAGGCGAAGGGGATCTCGAAGTGCACCACGCCGCTGCCGCCGCCGGGCACTTCCTCCCGCTCGTCGCACACGACCTTGCCCAGGGTCCGCCACAGGCCCATCGCGCCGGGCGAGTGCGGATACGTGTGCAGATACACGGACCGGTAACCGCCGTCGGCCCGCGCGACGTCCAGCAGCCCCTCCACCAGCCGCCGGGCCAGCCCCCGCCGCCGGTGCTCGGGGCGCACGTACACCCGCCGGAGCTGTGCGGTCTCGCCCGAGGGGAACCGCTCGGCCAGCCAGCGCGGGTTCGGCGGATGCGCCGGGCCGCGCGCGTCCAGCGCCGCCGTGGCCGCCACCGTCCCGTCCCGCTCGTCCATGGCGACCAGTAGCGTGTGCCGCGGCGGTGCGACGTAGTAGGACGCGGGATCGATGATGTCGGCGTGCCAGCCCGGCACGTATCCCGTCCCGAAGTCGCGGTACACCGCGTCGAGCATCACTGCCCGAGCCCCGTCGATGTCCTCCGCCGTGGCCGCCCTGATGCTGTAGTCGCGCATTTGCACATCATATGCAATAGCTGTGCGGCTGAGAGTGCCGAGGTGACGTGGCTCAGCACACACAGCCGGCGGCCGCGCTCAGCTCTCGGCCGGGGTGAGCACCACGAAGTCCGCGCCCGCCGGGTCGACGCAGACCGCCAGCCGGCCGACGCCCTCCGCGTCCTCGGGCCCCATCTGCACGCTGCCGCCGTTCTCGGTGACCTTGGCCACCGCGGCGTCGCAGTCCTCCACGGCGAAGACCGGGTGCCAGTAGGGCCGGCCGTTCGCCAGCGAGAGGTCCTCCTTGCCGAGCTCCATGAGGCCGCCGTGCATGCGCTCCTCGGGCAGCCCCGCGGGGGTGATGAGGGTGTACGTGCCCCCGCCGCCCGGCAACGGCATGTCGCTGAACTGCCAGCCGAACAGGCCGCCGTAGAACTCCTTCGCGCCCGCCCCGTCGCTCGTGTAGAGCTCGGTCCACGACAGCGAGCCGGGCTCGTCGACCAGGTCGACGCCCTTGGTCGTGCCCGGCTGCCAGACGGCGAACTGGCCGCCCAGCGGGTCGCTGTACTGCGCCATCCGGCCCCAGTCGTCGAGGTCCATCGGCGCCACCCGGACGGTGCCGCCGGCCTGCTGCACGGCCTCGGTCGTGGCGTCCGCGTCGGGGACGCTGAAGTAGAGCATCCAGGCCGGGCGCGCTCCCTCCTCCGTGAGCTTGCCGAGACCGGCGACGATCTTGCCGTCCTTCCGGAACATGCCGCCTTCGAAGTCCTCGCTCTCGCCCATGGACTCGTAGTCCCACCCGAGCACGGCGCCGTAGAAGGCCGCCGCGGCCCGGACGTCCGGAGCGCCGAGGTCGAGCCAGCAGGGGGAACCGGGGGCGAACTCCGTGGTGATCATGGCGATGCTTCCCTTCCGCAGATTCGGTGTCCCCAGATTGACACCGGGCGCTGACCGTCGCCCCTCGGCCGCTGCCCGGCCGGCGGATCAACGGTCCTGTGCCCCCGGCCGGTTGCCGGGCCGTGGAATCATCGGGATCATCGCCCGGCCGGGTGATCGTGGAGTTCCGTGCGGTGAGGGTGGTGGCGGCGTGGTGGCCGGCTGGGAGTGGGACGAGACGTTGTTCTCGGGGACCGCCGCCTACTACGAGCGGGGGCGGCCGCCGTACGCCCCCGGGCTCGCGGACGCGCTCGCCGAGGCGCTGCGGCCCGACGGGGAGGGGCGCCTCATCGACGTGGGCTGCGGGCCCGGGACCATCGCCCTCAGCCTCGCGCACCTGTTCGGCGAGATCGTCGGCGTGGACCCCGACCGCGGGATGATCGCCGAAGCCGGACGCCGGGCCGCCGACCGGGGAGTGGGGGAGAAGGCCCGGTGGGTCCTGGCCCGCGCGGAAACCCTGCCCGCGGGGCTCGGCACGTTCGCCGTCGCCACCTTCGCGCAGTCCTTCCACTGGATGGACCGCGACCTGGTCGCGGCGACCGTCAGGGACATGCTCCAGCCGGGCGGCGCCCTGGTGCACATCGCGGACCTGAAGACGGAGCACCGCACCCTGGACGGCCTGCCGCACCCGCCGGTCCCCTATGCGGCGGTGGACGAACTGGTCAAGCGGTACCTGGGCCCCGTGCGGCGAGCGGGCCGCGGGGTGCTGCCGCAGGGCACGGCCGGGGGAGAGGCCGCGGTGTTCGCCCGGGCGGGATTCACCGGTCCCCGGCGTCTGGTCGTACCCGGCGGGCAGATGCTGGAGCGGACCGTCGACGATGTCGTCGCCTGGGTGTTCTCCATGTCGTTCTCGGCGCCGCATCTGTTCGAAGGACGCCGGGACGGCTTCGAAGGGGACCTGCGCCGGCTGCTGCGGGAGGCCTCTTCGGCGGGGAGGTTCTCCGAACGCGGGCCGAGCACGGAGGTCTTCGTCTGGCGGAAGGACTCCTCCGGGCGCTGACCGGGAGGCGCCGGGGGTCAGTGCACCGACATGCCGCCGTCGACGAAGACCGCCTGCCCGGTGATGTACGCGGAGGCCTGGCTCGCCAGGAACACCGCCGCTCCCGCGAAGTCCTCGGCCAGTCCGTTCCGCCCGACCAGCGTGCGCTCGGCGAGGGCGGCCACCTTCTCCGGATCCGACGACAGCCGCGTGTTGAGCGGTGTCATGACGAAGCCCGGCACCAGGACGTTGCAGGTGACGCCGCGCGACGACCACGCCTCGGCCTGGGACCGCGCCAGTGACTCCAGGCCGCCCTTGGAGGCGCCGTAGGCACCGCTCTGGACGAACGCCCGGTGTGCCTGCTGCGAGCTGATGTGCAGGATCCGGCCGTGACCGCGCTCCGCCATGCCGGGGCCGAAACGCTGGCCCAGCAGGAACGGCGCGTCCAGGTTGACGGCCATGGTGAGGTCCCAGACGTCCTCGGTGAGCTCGTCCATCGGCGGACGCACGTTGATCCCGGCGCTGTTGACGAGGATGTCGGGTTCCCCGAACGCCTCGACGGCCCGCTCGGCGGCCGTCCGCACCCCTTCGCGCGAGCTCAGGTCCGCGCTGACCCAGGCGGCGCGGCAGCCCTCGGCCGTCAGTTCCTCGACCGTCGCGATCAGTCCGGCCTCACCGCGAGCCACGACCACCACGCTCGCCCCGGCGCGGGCGAGGGCACGGGTGATGGCCCGGCCGATGCCGGAACTGCCGCCCGTGACCACCGCGACCCGGCCGTGCAGGGAGAACAAGTCGGAGAGATAAGCCTGGGTGGCCCGCGTCGCTGGTGTCGTCATGACGAGCACTCTAGAGCGGTGCGCCGGGGAGCCGGTGGCCGCAGTGCCACCTCTGGTGCGAATACCCCTGGGGGGTATATGCTCGGAGTCATGGATCACTCCACTCATGACCACGAGGGGCGCCCCCACGGAACGGCGACCTGGGGGACCGCCGTGAAGGCGACGCTGCACTGTCTGACCGGGTGTGCGATCGGCGAGATCCTCGGCATGGTGATCGGCACCGCGCTGGAGTGGGGCAACGTGCCCACGATGGTCCTGGCCATCGGGCTCGCGTTCCTCTTCGGCTACTCGTTCACCCTGTTCGCGGTCCTGCGGGCCGGTCTGGGTCTCGGGGCGGCGATCCGGGTCGCCCTGGCCGCGGACACGGTCTCGATCACTGTGATGGAACTCGTGGACAACGCGATCATCGCCCTCACCCCCGGCGCGATGGACGCCCATCTGACGGACGGCCTGTTCTGGTCCGCGCTCCTGGGCGGCTTCGCTGTCGCCTTCCTGATCACGACGCCGGTCAACAAGTGGATGATCGGCCGGGGCAAGGGGCATGCCGTCGTGCACGCCCACCACTGATCGGAAGTGGGGATGCCTCCCCTTCGCCGGCAGTGGTCTGGATCACATGGCGTGGATTGAGTGCCGGGCCCGGGCGATGTCCGTACTCATGGGTGACGGAGCGGTGCCGGATGCGAGGATGAGGCGCCATGACGGCTGGGTGGTGTGCTCGCACGGTACGGGCCGCGGTGTTCGCGGCCGTCTGTGTCGTGCTCGCCGCCCTGGGACACGTCATGATGTCCGGCGACCACGTGCCCCTCGCCACGCTCCTGGCCGGCTGGGTCCTGACGAGCGTGGTGGGCTGGTGCCTGGCGGGCCGCGAGCGCGGACTGCGGCTGGTCGTCGCCGTCGCCGTGACCGTCCAGACGGCCCTGCACTCGGCGTTCTCGCTCGCGCCGGCGGCCGGCGCGTCGGGCGGCCCGGCGCCCCTGCGCATGGGCTCCATGGACATGGGTGCCGACGGTATGGGATCCATGGGGCACGACATGGGGTCCATGGATCCCATACCGCCGGCCCCCATGTCCATGTCCGGGCACATGGGGCACGCGGGTCACGCCGCTGACGGTGACTCGTCCCTCGGCATGCTCGCCGCCCACCTGCTCGCCGCCCTGCTGTGCGGCCTGTGCCTGGGGCACGGAGAGCGGGCCGTCTTCCGTCTCCTGCGTGCCCTGGGCGGCCGGCTGGCCGCGCCGCTGCGGCTCCTGCTCGCCCTGCCCGCACCGCCGCCCCCGCCCGTGCGCGTGCGGCGGTGGTCCTCGGACCGGGCGCCGCGCCTTCTCCTTCTCGTTCACGCGATCACCTCGAGAGGACCACCCGTGAGGGCCGCTGCCGTCTGACGGCAGCCGGTAAGTCCCGGGGCGGCCCCTGCTGTCGCCCCGGTTCCGGTCGTACGCCCGTACGCCCCATCCCTCACTCACCGGACCGCGCAGCCGCGCGCACGCCCCGCATCCCGTATGTCCGCGTGCTCGCCCTGCCGTAGTCCTGGAATCCGGAGAAGGACACCAGGTGATCACTCCTGCCCTGCCCCTTTCGCACGAGACGAGAGAACGTCCGGCGTCGGCCGACGAGTCGATAACGGCCTGGGCGCTGGCCGCCCGCGGCGGCGACTCGGCCGCCGTCGACCACTTCGTGCGGGCCCTGCACCGCGACGTGATCCGCTACGTCGCCCATCTGTGCGCCGATCCGCAGGCCGTGGACGATCTGGCGCAGGACACGTTCCTGCGGGCCCTGGGCAGCCTGCACCGGTTCGAGGGCCGCTCCTCGGCGCGCGCCTGGCTGCTGGCGATCGCCCGGCGTGCGGTGGCCGACAGCCTCCGGTACACCGCCGTACGCCCCCGCCGGGCCGACCTGCCGGACTGGGAGCTGGCGGTCGAACTCGCCCAGCCGCGGGGCCTGCCCGGTTTCGACGACGGCGTGGCGCTGCTGGAGCTGCTGGCCTCGCTGCCGGACGAGCGGCGCGAGGCGTTCGTCCTCACGCAGTTGCTCGGTCTGCCGTACGCGGAGGCCGCCGAGCTGAGCGACTGCCCGGTCGGCACCGTCCGCTCCCGGGTGGCCCGCGCCCGGGCGACGCTCATGGCCCTGCTCGCCGAGGCGGAGCAACCGCCACCGGTCGCGTCACCGGCCCTGGCCGCGGCCTGACGCGTCCCGGCCCGCGGCGCCCACCGGATCCGTCCGGTGGGCGCCGGCCCGCCCGCGAGCGGTTCACAGTGCCGGGGCGTCGCCGGACAGGAAGTGGAACCCGGGCCGGGGATGCATCAGGAAGTCGTGGTGCGAGATGTTCCACGCGTAGGCACCCGTCAGCGAGAACACCACCCGGTCCCCGGCCCTGAGATCCCGCGCGGGCACCCGGCGGGCCAGCACGTCCTTCGGTGTGCACAGCTGCCCCGCCAGGGTCACGCGACCGCCGCGTGCCGACGGCCGTGGCCAGGGGTGCGGCCAGGTGTCCACCGGGAGGACGGAGCAGGGCTGGTCGTGTCCCTTCGTCGCCGGGGTGCGCAGATGGTGGGTGCCGCCCCGCAGGACGGCGAACTCCTCGCCGTGGCTGTCCTTCACGTCCAGCACCTCCGTGGCGTACCAGCCGCAGTACGCGGTGAGCGCCCGCCCGGGCTCGATCCGCAGCGTCAGCTCCGGGTGGGCCTCGGTGAGGCGGGCCAGGCCCTCGCCGTACGCGGCCCAGTCGAAGCGGCGTTGCGGGTCGGCGTAGTCGACGCCCATGCCGCCCCCGACGTTCACCTCCGCGATCGGCACGCCGAGTCCCGTGGCCCAGCCGACCACGCCCTGTGCCACCGCCAGCAGCTCGGCCGCCTCCAGCCCGCTCGCCAAGTGGGCGTGGACGCCGCGCAGTTCGAGCTGCGGGTAGGTGCCGTCGGCGAGGTCCCTGAGCAGCGGCTCGGCCCGGGCCGGGTCCATGCCGAAGGGCGTCGGCCGCCCGCCCATCGCCAGCGAGCTCCCCGCCAGTGAGCCGTCGGGGACCGGCAGGTTGACGCGCGGCAGCACCGCGACCCGTCGCCGGGGCACGACGCGGCGTGCCAGCTCGGCCAGCACGCGCAGCTCGTGTGCGCTCTCGACGTGGAACCGTCCGACGCCCAGCTCCAGCGCGGCCGTCACCTCGTCCGGCGTCTTGCCCGGCCCGCCGAAGGCCAGCGGCCGGCCCGGCACCGCCTCGGCGACATGGGCGAGTTCACCGCCCGACGCGACCTCGTAACCGTCGACGCTGGGTTCCAGCGCGGCCAGGATCTCCGGCTCGGGGTTGGCCTTCGCCGCGTAGTACAGCTCGACCCGTCCGGGCAGCGCGGCCCGGACCCCGGCGGCGTGCGCGCGCAGCGCCGCCAGGTCGTAGACGTAGGCCGGCAGCCGTGACGGCGGCAGCGACAGGACACGATCCCGTACCGCGGGCGTCAGGTGGGCCGTGGTCATCGCGAGCTCCTCTTCGCCTCGTGCAGCACGTCCTCGCCCAGCGGCGACGGCAGCCGGACGTAACCCGCCGCCCGGTCCGCCTTGCGCTCCCAGCGGGTGAGCAGGTTGGCCTTGGCGGGCAGCGGCACCCCGGCGAGCAGGGCGGCCAGGCGGGGCGGGCAGCCGTGCCGGCCGGCGTACGCCCGCAGCGTGTCGCGCACCCGTGCCCACAGCGCCGGCTCCGCCTCCGGATGCAGGTCGGCGAGGGCCGCGAGCAGCTCGGCGACGTGGTTGACCAGCAGGCAGTACACGACCCGGTCCCAGCCGCGCCGCGCGTCGTACGTCATCGGCCCGGCCACCTCGGGCGGCAGCGCGGCCAGCGTGTCCGCGTGCCGCTCGGGCAGCAGCTTGGTGCCCTCCAGGTCCCTGAAGAGGACCTGGGCGGGCCGTCCGGCGTCGTCGACGCAGAGCAGCACGTTCTGGAGGTGCGGCTCCAGCACCACGCCGTGGTCGAAGTAGGCGGCCAGGACGGGCGGCAGGAGCAGGTCCAGGTACGCCGACCACCAGTCGAGCGCCGCCGCCGCGTCCGCTCCGGCGAGCAGGCGGGAGACATGGGCGGCACTGGTCGGGTACTCGTCGGCGACGGCGGCCGCGAGCAGGGGAGTGGTGCCCGGCGCGAGCCGCCGCGGCAGGCCCTCGCGGACGATCACGCCGAAGCCCTCCAGCAGGTCGCGGTCCGGTGCGCCGCCGGGCCCGGGCAGGGCGAGCGTGCGGTAGGCGGGCTCGCGGAGCACGGCACCGCCGGGGAAGCGCCCGGCGAGGCCGGACAGCACCGGGGCCAGGGCCCGGGTCAGGGCCACCGCCCCGGACAGTTCGTAACTGCTGTTCTTGCGAAGGCAGTTGGTGATCCGCACGTTCAGGCTGAACTTCAGGAACGTCTCCCCGTCGTACAGCGTGCGCACGGACGCGGTGGCCGCGAAGGGCCGCCCGCCGGGGCCCAGGTCGAGCACGTCACCACGGTCCAGGGCGGCCCGCAGCAGCGGGTCTTCCCGGAGCGTCTCGTACTGCCAGGGGTGGGCGGGCAGCAGCCGGTAGCCGTCCGGGACGTCCGCGCGCTGCCGGTCCAGGACGGCGGTGGCCGACGGTTCGGCGCTCTCCTGCGTGATCAGGTGCTCCCGCACCGCGAGGTGCCGCAGCGGGAAGGAGGCGCCCGCTTCGGGTGCGTACGCGGCCCACGAACGCCGGTCGCCGCTGCGGGCCTTGGGCGTGGGATGGAATCGGTGCCCGAAGAGGAGGGACTGCTCGGAGGCGAGGTAGGCGGACCGCGGGTCGTCCGGCACGTCCCAGGCGTGCCCGGCGGCGAGGGCGGCGGCGACGGCCGCGTGGCTGGAGGCGACCTGCTCCAGGAACTCCTCGTTGCGCACCCCGGTGCGCAGCGACAGCTCGTCGCGCATGTACTCGGCGAGTCGCCGCCAGTCGACGTCCGTCCGGCCGCCGTCCCGTTCCTCGCGCACCGGGCCGGTGAACCGGTGTGCGCCGAGCAGCGACGTCCGGCGCAGGGCGACCCGCAGCAGTACCCCGCGGCGGGGCAGCCGCAGCAGCAGGTGCCCGTCGGCGACGACGGTCTGGCGCTCGGGCCCGGACACCTCGCGCAGCAGGCAGTTCAGCAGGGTGTGCGCCACCACGTCGTCGGCGGTGGGCAGGGAGACCGGGGCGGCGGCGGTGGTGCCGGGCGATTCGGTCAGCGAGGGCATGGCAGGCTCCAGCGGGGTGCGCGGGTTCGATGCGGGGACGGGATCAGTGAGAGGGACGACGCGGCAGTAGCGCTGCGGCTGCGGCTCACGGCTCTCATGACGTACTCCGGGAGGGGAGGAGGTAGTTGGGGCCGGTGGTGTAGTGCTTGTTGATGTCGGCGGCGCCCGACCGCTGTTTGCTCAGCAGCGTCCCGGCCGTGACCATCGCCTTCACCGGCAGCTCCGGCGCGTCGAGCACCCGGGCGCGCAGGACGTCCCCCGCCTCGCCCCCGAGCCGTGCCACGGCCTCGGCCAGCCGTTCGCGCACCAGCCGCAGCAGCACCGGCAGCCGGGCGCGCCCGTGCCGGGCGAGGCCGAACGCGTAGGCACCCGCGCACAGGTGGACGGTGATCGTGGCGAACAGGTCGGCCACCGGCCCGTCGTCCGTGCCGAGGACCCGCGCGTCGTCGAACTCCCACGCGCCGGGCAGCCTGGCGTGCAGCCGCCGCGTGTTGACGCGTGGCCCGTCGTTGTCCTTGAACAGCAGCCGGAGGCTGCCCGGCCGCAGGACCAGCGAGATGTTCTGCTGGTGCGACTCCAGCGCGACGCCGTACCCGAACAGTGTGGTCTGCCAGTCGAACAGCAGGGTCAGGCAGGCGTCGAGCAGCGCGAGCGGGTCGCCGTCGTGGAAGCGGCCGGCGAGATGGTCGAGGACCAGCCGCCCGTCCGGTGCCTCCGCGAGCAGCGCCGCCATCGGTACGACGACCGAGTCCGCGAGACCGGCGGGGTAGCGGCGGCACAGCACGGCCAGCATTTCGTGACCGGCGTGGGCGTACGTCGTCTCGTCGGCGTGCAGGATCGTGTCCCGGAAGCGCGGCTCGCGGGCGACGATCCGCTGGACCAGCCGCTGCCCGACGGCCCCGTCGACGAGGGTGCCGGGCTTGACGGACCGCTTGTTGCGCAGTCCCAACGACGAGGTGGCCAGGGGCAGTTTGAGGTGCAGCGTCGGATCGGCCGCCGTCGCCACCGTGCGCATCGACAGGGTCGGTACGACGTCGACGCCGCTGTGCTCGGCCGGCACCGCTCGCCCGCGCAGGCCGGTCGCCCGTAACGCCTCGTCGAGCGGGGGGCCGACGGTCAGCGGGTGCACCGGCAGGGCGAGGTGCGTGCGGTCCAGTCCGGCCAGGCCGAGCCGCGCGGGCGTGGGCCACGACTCCGGGAGGGCGCCCGCGACATGGATGGCGTCCCGGGGCACGGCGAGCCAGCGCAGCGGGAACCGCGGATGGAACTCCGGCGCGTACGACCGCAGTTGGTCCTGAGCCAGTCCCGCCCGGCCACGCCCGGTCGGGTACACCGGATGGTCCAGGCGGGCGGCGAGCGCGTCGAAGGCCAGGCCGGCGTCCAGGCCCGTCCAGCACGCGGGGTCGGTCCCGTGGCGGGAGGTCAGCTCCGCCGCGAGGTCGTCGCGCGTCTCGGCGTGCAGCCGCAGGGTGGCCAGTGTCTGCCGGCACTCCTCGGCGAAGGCGTCGAAGCCGCCCCGGTCCTCGGGATCGGCGAGCGCGCGCAGCGCGCCCAGCACGTCGTCGTACGACGTCAGCTCGGCGCCGTCCGACGCGCGACGCAGGAGCGGCAGCCGCGCGGCGTACGCGCTCTGGAAGCCGTCCTCGGCGACGGGCAGCAACAGCGCGTCGTAGCCGGCGGCGAGTCGCAGCCAGGGCCCGTCCGGGCGGTGGACGAGGGTGCTCCGGGAGCGCAGCCCGACGACGTCCTCGCGCAGGAGAGCGCTCAGCACCCGGGTGAGCAGCCCGGCCGCGCAGGCGTCCGGCGGGGGCGGCGGTACGGTCACGCCTGGATCTCCCAGCGGCAGGCGGCCAGGAAATCGGCCGCCACACGGTCCACGCTCTCCTGGTCGGCGCCGGTGGCCCGCAGGACGCCCAGGTAGTCCCGGTTGGTGCGGTACAGCTCGTGCCGTTCGCCCACGGCCCGCAGCGGACGGTACATCAGACGCACACCGCCTACGGTGAGGTCGGCGGCGGCCGGTGCTTCGGTCAGGGTTCCGGCCCGGTCGGCACACGGGTACTCCACGAGGGCGGCACCGTCGCGGCGGGCACCCAGGTCGGCAGGGAGCGCTTCGCCCAGGTGCGTGCCGAGGACGAGCTCGAACAGCGGAATGCCGAGGAGCCGGGCGAGCAGCAGGTCGCACTGGTCGCCGATGTTCCGGTAGTTGACCTCGATGATCCGCGCCCGGCCCTCGTGCACCACGAACTCGGTGTGGCAGGCGCCGAACCCGACGCCGAGCGCGTCGAGTTGCCCGAGGACCTGCGCCACGACCGGCTCGGGGTGGGCCGGGACGAAGGTGAGGCGTGTCTCGACGAAGTACGGCGGCGGCGACAGCTCGGTGCGAAAGCCCCCCAGGACATGCCGGACCCGGCCGTCCCCCAGGGACTCCAGGGTGTGCAACTCGCCGGGGAGGTACTCCTCGACCACCAGCGTCGTGCCGGGGCGGCGCTCCAGGATCTCCTTGGCGCGGGTCACCAGGTCCTCGGGCCCGTCGACGAGCACCACGTCCTCGCTGGCCACGCCCTCGCGGGGCTTGACGACACACGGGTAGGGCGCGTCGAGCGGGGCCGGTTCGGTGAGTTCCGCCGACCAGACGGTGTCCACTCCTGCGGCGGCCAGCCGGCGGCGCATCTCCGCCTTGTCCTTGCAGCGCAGGGCGGCGCGCCAGTCCTTGCCCGGCAGGCCGAAGTAGGCGGCGGCCAGGGCGGCCTGGGTCTGGAGGTGGTCGCTGTTGGTGAAGACCGCGTCGGGACGGTCGCGGCCCGACACGCGCGCCACGACGGCCCGGAAGTCCCGCACGTCGCACTCCAGAACCTCGATGTCCGGGCATGTTCTCCGGTGCGCGCCGGGCTGGTCGGTGAGCACGGTGACGTCCAGGCCCAGCCGGGCGGCGGCGGGCAGGAAACCCTCGGTGACGGAGTCGGTCGGGTTGAGGGCGAGAAGGTACAGGCGCATGGCGGTCTTCCGGGAGAGGCGGGGTCGGCGACGGCCGCTCGGTCGAGGCGCGAGCGGTGTGCCGCGGGACCCCTGTGACATGGACGGCCCTTGATCGGCGGACGTCCATGAGCACGCCGACGATCTTGTACCTTAGGTTAGCCTTGCCTATCCAACCACGGGTTGCAACTGCCCGTAGGAGTGATCGATGCGCACTGTCCTGGAGTCACCGCCGGCCCTCACCTCCGTCCTCGCCGCCGACTACCGGCGGTTGACCGGCGTCTGTGAGACGCTGGACGTCCAGATCGCGGACCCCCGGACGGCTGTGAACCAACGCGCGCTTTCGGCCGAAGAACTGACGTCGGATCAGCAATCCCTCGACGCCTTCGTGGACGCCGAGGCGACCCGCATCCGCACGCGCCACGGCCACACTCCGCGCCCCCACATCGCCGCCTCACGCGCCCTGCACGACTACGCCTGGTCCATCGCCCTGCTGATGAGCGGCGTGTGGTACCTGGAGCGCCGCGTGCCCCGCGTACGCCCCCAGTCGGTGCGCCTGGACCTCGCGGCCGGGACGTACACGATCACGCCCGAGCCCCGCGTCGCGTGTCTGCCCGGTGACCCCGTCGCCGCGCTGCCCGGGGCGGTGACCGTCGCGGACGAGGAGGCCCTGCGGGCCGAACTGCGCGCCGCCGTCGCCGACCACATGCGCCCGCTGCTCGCCGCCCTCGGCCCCGCCGTACGCCGCGGCCCGCGCGCCCTGTGGGGCATGGTCGGCGACGATCTCGTCTCCGGGATCTGGTACCTGGGCCGCACCCTCGGCCGCGAGGACGACGCCGTGCGCGCCGCCACCGCCCTGCTCCCCGAACCCGTCAGCCCTTACCCGGCCGGAGCCGACTTCCGCCTCCTGACGGGCACCGACGGCCGCCACCACCCGACCCGCACCCGCACGGGCTGCTGCCTCTATTACGCCATTCGCCCCGACGAGGCCTGCGCCACCTGCCCCCGCACCTGCGACGCCGAACGTCTGCGCCGACTGGAGTCCTGACGAGTCGTCAGCCTCCTGCCTCCACCCCACGCCAGAACGCGTCGACCCGGGCGTTGAACACGTCCGGCACCTCCTGGAAGGGCTGATGGGCCTCCCCGGGCAGTACCTCGAACTCGGCGTCCGGGACGCTGTCCGCGACCACGCGGCCGAGGCGCGGCGGCGTGGCGAGGTCGAGTTCACCGGCGAGGACGAGGGTCGGCGCGGTGATCCGGCCGAGACGGTCGAGCGTGTCGTGGTCGGTGAACGCCGCGAGCTGACGCTGGAAGTTCTCGACGGACTGCGGGTGTTCGAAGGCGAGCGCCTCCTCGACGAACCGGTCGACCATGCCGTCGGCGTGGGCGCGGGGCGTGTAGATCCACAGGAAAAACGCCTCGAGCATGGCGCGTTCGTCCGGGGCGCGCTCGACCATCCAGTGCCAGTAGCGCGTCATGGCGCGGAAGTAGGGGTCCGGGCGAGCCATCGTGCTCATGAGGACGAGGCTGCGGACCACGTCAGGGTGGCGGAGCGCCAGCTCCTGTGCGATGAAGCTGCCCCCGGAGAAGCCGGCGACGTGGGCAGCCGGTACCTGGAACGCCCGGAGCAGTGCCGACGCGTCGTCGGCCATCCGCGCCAGGGAGAGCGGCCCCTCGGGCAGTGGCGTACGCCCGGCGCCACGGTTGTCGAAGGCCGTGAGCCGGTAGCGGTCCGCGAGCCCGTCGAGCTGCGGCTGCCAGGCCTCGGCCGGATCCCCGAGCCCCGAGATGAGCAGGACGTCGGGTCCCTCGCCCCGTCGTTCGACCCAGAGCTCCACACCGTCGGCGTCGATCATTCGTCCCACGGCCGGCCTCCCGGAACGGGTGCGGCTCCAACGGCCCTGTCCATGACGATCTCCTCGGGACACCCTCCCGTGCTGACACCACCAGCCTCCCGCCGACGGCCGCGCGACGCATGTCCGGCGGCGGCATGCCGTTTCGGTGGCACTCCGCCAGGCTCGCTGACCACCGGGCGACCGGCACCCGCACCGCGGCGGCCTTCGCCGCCGCCCTCGGCCCCACCGCCCAGCACACGCACGGCACGGGCAGGGCCGCCGACCGGCGGCCCGCCCTTCCGCACCGCGGTTCCCGGCCCTGTGACGACCGTGGCCGCACACCGGGTCAGCTCGCCCCCGCGGCCGTCCGCCGCGCTCCCCACCGCCGGGCCCGGTACGTCCCGGTCACCCGGCACACCGCGTACACGCCGAACGAGATCGTCGTGACGTAGGGGCTGATGGGGATGCTGCTGCCCAGCGCGAGCAGGATGCCGCCCTCGATCGAGGCCACGGCGAACAGCACGCTCAGCACGGGCAGCAGCACCGGCGACGCGGTGACGCGGGCGGCGGCCGCGGCCGGGGTGACGACCAGCGTGAGCACCAGCAGCGCGCCGACGACCTGCACCGACAGGGCGACCGCGAGCCCGAGCACCAGCATGAACGCGAAGGACAGCGCACGCACCGGCACCCCGCGTGCCCGAGCCACATCCGGGTCCGTGCTGGCGAAGGTCAGCGGGCGCCACATGACGGCCAGCGCGATCAGCACCAGCACGGACGTGCCGAGCAGCCACGACATCTGCGGGGTGTCCACGGCGACGATCTGGCCGGTGAGCAGGCCGAACTTGTTGGCCGCCCGGCCCTTGTAGAGGGCGAGGAAGAGCACGCCGAGGCCCAGCCCGAACGGCATGATGATGCCGATCACCGAGTTGCGGTCCCGGGCCCGTGTCCCCAGCACCCCGATGGCGCCGGCCGCGAGGAGCGAACCGGCGATCGAACCCGCCACGATGTTCACGCCCAGCAGCAGGGCGGCCGACGCGCCCGCGAAGGACAGCTCGCTGATGCCGTGCACCGCGAACGGCAGATCCCGCATCAGGACGAAGACCCCGGCCAGCCCGCCCACGAGACCGAGTGCCACGCCGGCGATGAGGGAGTTGCGGACCAGGGCCAGCAGCTCGCCGTAGTCGGTGAAGTCGAAGATCTGCTGCCAGACCCCGCCGGCGAGCGTCATGCGCGCGCTCCGTCCGTCTCGTGGACCTGCCCCGGATGGTGCGGCGGCGCGGCGGGCCCGTCGGGGGCCCCGGCGACGACGACCCGGCCCCGCACACGCACCACGTCGACCTGCGTGCCGTAGAGCCGGGACAACGACTCGGAGGTCAGCACCTCGTCCGGGGTGCCGGCCCGGTGGCCGCCGGGGGCCAGGTACAGCACCCGGTCGACCATCCCCAGCACCGGGTTGATCTCGTGGGTCACGAAGACGACCGCCGTGCCGTGGGAGCGGCGCCGGGCGTCGATCAGCCCGGTGACGGCCCGCTGGTGGTTCAGGTCGAGGGACAGCAGCGGCTCGTCGCACAGCAGGACGCGCGGGTCGGTCGCCAGGGCCTGCCCGATGCGCACGCGTTGGCGTTCGCCGCCGGACAGCATCCCGAGCGGGACATCGGCGTAGGCCGCGGCCCCGACCGACTCGAGGATCTCGTCAACTCTGCGGCGGACCGCGCCGGTACGCGGGCGCGGCCCGAAGCGGTGCCCGTCGATGCCGAACCGCACGAGGTCCCGGGCGCGCAGCAGGGCCTGCGCGGACAGTGCCGCCTGCTGCGGGACGTAGCCGATGTGCCGGGCGGCCTCGCGAGCGGGCCGGCCAAGGACGGTCAGCGTCCCGGCGGACAGCGGCCGGCGGCCCAGCAGCGCCCGTACGAAGCTGGTCTTGCCCGCTCCGTTCGGCCCCAGCACGGCCAGGAACTCCCCGGGCCGTACGTCGAGGTCGAGGCCGCTCCACACCGTGCGGTCGCCGTACGACAGGGCCGCGCCGCGCAGACTGACGACAGGAGTTCCGTCCTGCCCGGACCCCGGGGTCACTTGGCCAGCGCGCTCGCGAGCGCGCCGACGTTGGCGGTCATCCAGCCGAGGTAGTCCTCGCCCTTCGGCAGGGTCTCGGTGACGGGCACGACGGGGATGCCGGCCGCCTTGGCCGCCGCCTCGGACTTCTCGGTCTGCGGGCCGGAGGTCTGCTCGTTGTAGACGAGCACCTTGACCTTCCTGCCGCTGAACAGGGCCAGACTCTCCTGGAGAACCCGGGGCGAGACGTCGTCGCCCTCCTCGATCGCCTCGCTGAACGCCGCGGGCGTCCTGTTCACCAGGCCGCTCGCCTCGGTCATGTACAGCGGCACGGGCTCGGTGATCGCCACCGCCTCACCGCCGTGCTCCTTCTTGATCCGTGCCTCCTTCGCCTCCAACGGCGTGAGCTTCGCCTTGAAGGCGGTGGCGTTCTTCCTGAAGGCGGCCGCGTCGGCCGGGTCGGCCTTGGCGAGGGCCGCGGATATGCGGTCGGCGACTCGGGCGACGGTGGGGAAGTCGTACCAGACGTGCTCGTTCAGCTCGCCGCCCTTCGGCGCGGTCCTGCCGGAGACCCGCACCGCGTCGATCACCTGGGCGGAGTCGTTGTGGCCGCTCTTCAGCATGCGGTCGACGAAGTCGTCGTAGCCGCCGCCGTTCTCGACGACGACCTTCGCCTTGGACAGGGCCAGTTGGTTCTGCGTGTCGGCCTCGTAGGAGTGCGGGTCCTGGTCGGGGTCGCTGATGACCGAGGTGACGTCGACCTTGTCGGCGCCGATGCTCCGCACGATGTCGCCGTAGACGTTCGTGGAGGCGACCACGGGCACCTTGGCCGAGGCGCTCCCGGCGTCGGCGGAGTCCGCCGAGCTGCCGCAGCCCGCGAGAAGGGCCAGTGACGCGCTGGTGAGCAGCGCCAGGCGGCGGGTCGTGGACGACGGGGGCATGGCTCCTCCATGGCGGATGTGCAGCGGGGGTGTCCGGCAGGAGCCACGCTAGATGGCAATGAATGTCAAGAGCGGGTTCTGGTCGAAGTCATGTGAAAACCATTGCCAGTTGTTGACCGGGGTTCGACTGGACTGTTAGTCCAACTCTTGGACCTGTAGTCTAGGTCCATGCGAGAGACTCTGGCAGCGGAACGGGACGCGATCCTCGCCGCGCTGACACCGGTCGTCGACGGGATCGCCGCGACCTTCGGACCGGTCTGCGAGGTCGTGCTGCACGACTACCGGAACCCGGAGAAGTCGGTCGTCGCCGTAGCCGGATCGGTGACCGGGCGGACGGTGGGAGGCGCGATGAGCGAGATCGGGATGCGCGTCCTCGCCCACGGGGACGAGGCGGCCGACGAACTGAACTACGTCACCCGCACCCGGAACGGGACCCTGGTGAAGTCCTCCACGATGGTGCTGCGGGACTCCACGGGAGCCGTGTTCGGCGCGCTCTGCGTCAACGTGGACGTCGGCGCCGTCAGTCAGGTCCACAGTCTGCTCGGCGCCCTCGCCGGACTCGGCGCCGCCCCCGCCGAGCCGCCGACCACCACCTTCGGCAACGACATCGACTCCGTGGTCGACGCCCTCGTCGACGCCCACCAGTCGAAACAGCGGGGCAGCTGGGTGGAGCTCGACCGCGCGGAGCGCCTGGAGCTGTTCGGCGGCCTGGACGCACGCGGTGTCTTCGCCGTGCGCGGCGCCGTCGAGCAGGTCGCCGCCCGGCTCGGCATCTCCCGCGCCTCCGCCTACAACTACCTCTCCCAGGCCCGGGCCGCGCACGGCACGGCTTCCGACACTTCCGCTGGAGGACAAGCGTGACGACCACCACCCCACCGGTCACCCCCGACGACGTCCGGGACGCCGCCGCCCGGCTCCGGGGCGTCGCCCACCGCACGCCCGTCCTGCGCTCCCGGACCCTGGACGCACTCGCCGGCGCCGAGATCCACCTCAAGTGCGAGAACTTCCAGCGCGTCGGCGCCTTCAAGTTCCGCGGCGCCTACAACGCCGCCTCCCGCCTCACCCCCGACCAGCTCTCCCGGGGCATCGCCGCCTACTCCTCCGGCAACCACGCCCAGGCCGTCGCCCTGGCCGCCCGCGAGCTCGGCACCACCGCCGTGATCGTCATGCCTGAGGACGCCCCGCCGTCGAAGCGGGCGGCCACCGCCGCCTACGGCGCCGAGATCGTCACCTACGACCGCTACACCGGCGACCGCGTCGCCATCGCCGAGGCCCTGGCCGCCGAGCGGGGCCTCGCCGTCATCCCGCCGTACGAGCATCCGCACATCATGGCCGGTCAGGGCACGGCCGCACTGGAGCTCCTCGAAGAGACGGGGGAGTTGGGAGCGATGCTGACACCGGTCGGTGGCGGCGGGCTCATGGCCGGCAGCGCCACGGTCGCCAAGGGCCTGTACCGGGGCATCCGGATGATCGGCGTCGAACCGGAGGCCGGGGACGACACCAAGCGCTCACTGGAGGCGGGCCGGCGCATCAGCATCCCGGTGCCGCACACCATCGCCGACGGGCAGGCCCTGCACACACCCGGCGAACTCACCTTCTCCGTCAACCGGCGGCTCGTCGACGACGTCGTCCTGGTCACCGACGACGAGATCCGGGACGCGATGCGTTTCGCCTTCGAACGCCTGAAGATCGTCGTCGAGCCGAGCGGCGCCACCCCGCTGGCCGCCCTGCTCACCGGCCGCGCCGGTCCCCTCCCGGGCCGCGTCGGCGTCATCGTCTCCGGCGGAAACATCGACGCCGAGCGCTTCGCCCGGCTCTGCGGCACCGGTACCCGCTGAATGGCGCGGCCCGCTCGACGGACGGACGATGGAAGCACACCCCACACGGAGGAGGAGCGTCATGCTTGAGGTGAAGACGATCGACAAGCCGGACGAGCGGCGCGACTACCCCCGAGGCCATCTGGAAGCCGTCCACATGACGGGTCTGGACTTCGCCATGGCCACGTTCGAACCAGGCTGGCGCTGGTCCGAGTCCGTGGCTCCGATCGCCGGGACCGACAGCTGTCAGATCCACCACAACGGCTATGTCCTCTCGGGCCGCATGCGCATCCGCATGGACGACGGAGCGGAAGGCGAAGTGGGACCCGGCGACGTGTTCGTCTGCCCGCCCGGCCACGACGCCTGGGTCGTCGGCGACGAGCAGTGCGTGGTCTACGACTTCGCGGGCAGCATGGCCAAGGACTACGCCAAGAAGGACTAGCCTCGCCGTCCTTCGTACGGGCCGCCTGATCACACCGGCAGCAGCCGCCCCACCAGCGCGCTCAGCTGCCGGGCGGTGCGGCACTCGTGCATCTCGACCAGCTCGGCGTAGGCGGGCGCGGCGGAATCGCCGGTGCCCCAGCGCGAGCGCTGCTCGGGGTTCAGCCAGTAGACGCGGCGGGCCCGTTCGGCGATCTGCCGCACGGCCGGCAGGTTCGGGTCGCTCATGTTCGTGCGGGCGTCACCGAGGACGAACACGGTCGTGCGCGGGCCGACCGCGTCGGCGTAGCGCTCCGCGAACTCGCCCAGCGCCATGCCGTAGTCGCTGCTGCCGTGCCAGCCCGTGAGCGTGGCCTGCGCCTCGATACGGGCACCGAGCCCTTCCGGGTCCGCGGCGCCGTGCCGCAGGAGTCCGGTCACCTCGTCGATCCGGTTGACGAAGGCGAACACCCGCACCTTGCTGAACTGGTCGTGCAGCGCCTGCACCAGCAGCATCGTGAAGTCCGAGAAACCGGACACCGACCCCGACACATCGCACAGCAGCACCAGTTCGGGGCGGACGGGACGCCGTCTGCGCAGCACCGGCTTCATCGGCACGCCGCCCGTCGACAGCGAACCGCGCAGGGTCCGCCGCAGGTCGATCGAGCCCCGGGAAGCGCGGCGGCGCCGGGCGGCGAGCCGGGTCGCGAGCTTGCGGGCGAGCGGCTGAACGGTCCGCCGCAGCTCGGCCAGCCGGGCCTGTCCGGCGAACAGGAAGTCGACCTGGTCGGCGGTCGGGGCCACCGCCCGCCGGGCGATCTCGTCCCGGCCGCGCCGCTCGGCGACCCGGCGCCGCGCCTCCGCGGCCACCAGCGCGCGGAAGCTCTCGATGCGCCGCCGGATCTCGTCCTCCAGCAGCCGGTCCGCGAACCCCGAACTCCCGCCCCGACCGCGCACGTCGTCGCGGACCCGGGCGAGCAGGGTCTGCGGGCGCAGCCGTTCCAGCGTCTGGTACGACGACCAGCCGTCCGACTCCGGCGCGGAACCGTAGCCGCCGAAACCGTCGACCGCCTCGACCGCCAGCCGGCCCAGCAGCGCCCGGTCGTCGGCGGCGAGTGCGGCCGCCAGCCGGTCCCGCAGATCGTCCCGGCCCGCGGCCTTCTCCTCCGGGCCGCCGACGCCGCGCGGGAAGTACAGGTCGAAGACCGGGTCGAACACCTGCCGTTGCCCGGTGCCGTGCAGCAGGGTCGCCGCGAGCCCCTCGCGCAGCAGCTCCCGGTCCGCGAGGCCGAGTGCCTCGACCGCCCGCGCCGCGTCGACCGTCTCGCCGGTGCCGATCCGGACGCCGTGCGCGCGCAAGGCTCCGACCAGGGACGTCAGCCGTTCCGCGACTCCGGCCGGCGTGGTCACAGGGCGTCCAGGTCGAGCTTGGCGGTCGCCTTGAGCACGTCGTCCTGGTGCTTGAGGAGCACGCCGAGGGTGGCCCGCACGACCGTCTCGTCCAGGGAGTCCGCGCCGAGCGCGAGCAGCGTGCGGGCCCAGTCGATGGTCTCAGCGACCGACGGCACCTTGCGCAGGTCCATCGCCCGCAGCGCGCCCACGACCCGGACGACCGAGCGGGCCAGCGCCTCGTCGAGCCCCGGCACCTTCAGCCGTACGATCCGGCGCTCCAACTCCTCCTCGGGGAAACCGATGTGGAGGAAGAGGCAGCGGCGGCGCAGCGCCTCGGACAGCTCCCGGCTCGCGTTGGAGGTGAGGACGACGAAGGGGCGGCGCGTCGCGGTGATGGTGCCCAGCTCGGGCACGGTCACCTGGAAGTCGCTGAGCACCTCCAGGAGCAGGCCCTCCACCTCGACGTCCGCCTTGTCGGTCTCGTCGATCAGCAGCACCTTCGGGTCCTCGCCCTGGATGGCGGTCAGCAGCGGCCGCGTGAGCAGGAACTCCTCGCTGAAGATGTCCGTGCGTGTCTCGTCCCACGACTCGTCGCGGCCCGCGCTGATGCGCAGGAGTTGCTTGGCGTGGTTCCACTCGTACAGCGCCCGGGACTCGTCGACCCCCTCGTAGCACTGGAGGCGCACGAGTCGGGCGCCTGCGACCTGGGCGACGGCTTTGGCGAGCTCCGTCTTGCCGACGCCTGCCGGGCCCTCCACCAGCAGCGGCTTGCCCAGCCGGTCGGCGAGGAAGACGGTCGTGGCGACGGCGGGCGAGGCGAGATAGCCGGTCTCGGCCAGACGTGCGGAGACGTCGTCGACGGAGTTGAACAACGGGGGCCTCCCAGGTCGGCGGCGACAGCGGACGGACAGGAGTACCTATCTAAGCGCTTGTTCAGCGACGCTGTCACGGGGGTCTGCCGCCGAAGCGGCCGGCCCCCGCCGTGTCGTCGCTCACGCCGCCGACGCCACCGCCCGCACCGCGGGAGTGCGCAGCACCCGCCGGGCCGTGGCCAGGCCCGTCCCCAGCGTCACCGCCGCCGCGACCGCCACGACCGCGAGCCACACGCCGAACGCCTGGCCCGGCAGCACCGCATCCGTGCGGACCACGGTGAACGGGACGATCCCCGCCAGCGCCGCCAGCGTGCCGAAGCACACCCCGGTGACCGTCAGGACCAGCCCCTCGGCCGCCACCACGCCCAGCACCTGCCCGGGGGTGGCCCCGGCGAGGCGCTGCTGCCCGAACTCCCGCTCCCGGTACGTGGTCGCCGCGTACAGGGAGTTGACCAGCATCACGCAGACGAAGACCACGATGATGCCGACGACCGTGAAGTTGAGCGTCTCCAGGTTCTTCGCGTCGACCGACTTCACCGCCCCCGAGGCCGCGACGGCGTCGCTCTCCACGGCCTGCATGGTCAGCGTCGCCGTGCCGACGGCGGTGAACAGGATCAGCGACATCAGGATCCCGGCGAGCTGCCCGGCCCGCTCGCGCAGATTGCGCACCGCCAGCCAGCCGCTCGCGCCGCCGAGCGGCAGCCGGTCCAGCACCCCCGCCAGCAGCCGCGGCGCCATCAGCGCGCACCCGACCGACAGCAGGATCGCCCCGTACGCCGGCGGCGCCATCAGCGCCGCGTCCGTCGCCGAGAACACGAACGTCGAGGTCACCGACATGGCACCGGCCACCAGAGCCGCGTAGGCGAGAACCGTCCGCGCCCGGCCCCGACGCCGGCCCCCGCCCGTAGCCCGCCGCACGGCGAGGAACGCGGCACCCGCGGCGGCGAGCAGCGTGATGCCGGCACCGGACTGCGACGCCACCGGGCCGAAGGAGTGGTCGACGGACCGGGCGACCTGACCGCTGTCCCGGAACATGTCGAGCAGCGCCCGGCCACCGAGCATCGCCGGCCCGGCAGCCAGGGCCGCGCCCACCAGGGCCACGACCACCGCCTCACCCACCACCATCCGCTTGATCTGCGCCGGAGTCGCCCCCGAACAGCGCAACAGCTCCATCTCGGCGGCCCGCTGGCGAACGTTCACCGTCAGCGTCGAGGCGATCGCGAAGAACACCAGCAGGGTGCCGTAGCCGCCGACCACGCCCGCAGCGGTGGACAGGGTCTCCGCGCTCACCGGGTCCACGCCCGGCTGCCCGGCCGTGTCGTGCATCGAGTTGAACGTCATGATGATCACCGCGCCCAGGAACGCGGACAGCAGGGTCGCCAGGAACCGCCCGGGCCGCTGCCGTATCGACCGCATCGCGAGAACGAACACGCCTCACACCCCCGCCGGCACGTCGTCGCCCAGGTGCGCCAGCCGCTCGGCGACCGCGTCCGCCGTCGGGTCGTCCATGCGGCCCGCCAGCCTGCCGTCCGCGAGGAAGAGCACGCTGCCGGCGTACGAGGCGGCGACCGGGTCGTGCGTCACCATGACCACCGTTCGGCCGTGCTCCCGCGCCGCCTCCCGGAGCAGCCGCAGCACGTCCCGCGCACTGCGCGTGTCCAGCGCGCCCGTCGGCTCGTCCGCGAAGATCACCCGTGGCTCGGTGACCAGCGCCCGCGCGATGGCGACGCGCTGACGCTGACCGCCCGACAACTGGTCCGGTCGATGCCCGAGCCGGTCGCCCAGCCCCACGGACGCCAGCACCTCCCGGACCCGCCGCCGGTCCACGCGCCGCCCCGCCAGCTTCAGCGGCAGCACCGTGTTCTGCGCGACGGTCAGCGTCTCCAGCAGGTTGTACTGCTGGAACACGAATCCGATCCGCCCGCGCCGGAACCGCGTCAGCTCGGCCTCGCCGCCGCCCGTCAGTTCCGTGCCGTCGACCCGCACGATCCCGCTGTCGGGCCGGTCCAGCCCTGCCGCGCACTGCAACAGCGTCGACTTGCCGGAACCGGACGGCCCCATCACCGCCGTGAACGTGCCACGCCCCAGACCGAGCGTCACAGCGTCCAGGGCGGTCACGGCACTGTCGGCGCTCCCGTACGTCTTGGTGACCTTGACCAGCCGCAGCGCCTCGGCGGCGGGTCCCGGGCCCTGATCCTGTCGTGAGCCGGTGCGCAGCATCGTCGTCCCCCTTCGTCCTTCGTCCGGCACGCCCTGTGCCTCGCCGACGACGCTACGGAGAAGGCGACCCGGCCACACTGGCCGCAGAACCCGTATCGCGGGGTGTACTCAGCGACACCCCGCGACGCGGGCGGTCGTCAGCCGTCGCCGCCCGGCGGCGGTGTGACCGGCGAGGGCCAGGCGAAGGTGTTGGTGTAGAGGCGCACCTTCGGGTCCTTGGCCCGGTAGTAGCCGACGGTGTCGTAGGCGGTGATGGCGAAGTCCAGCCTGCCGTCACCGTTGAAGTCCGCTATGGCGATACGTGCCGTGGACTGAGTGCTCACCTGCTGTTCGACGAGCGTGTTCCCCTGCGCGTCGAGCTTGAGGTACCAGACGCCCTGCGCCGGCGCGGGGCCCCGCATGCCGATCAGGAACTCGTCGTCCCCGTCGTTGTCGAAGTCGGCGACGACCACATGGTGCCCGGTCGCGTCCAGCTTGGGCTGGGGGTGGGCGAACACCTTCAGCACGTTGCGCCGCCAAGGCCTGGCGAACGGCGAGGCCGTGGTGTCGGGCCGTACGTAGGCCGCGACGGTGTTCCCGTGGAACGGCTCCAGCGTGACGATCACCGCGCAGGACCGCCCGCCGATCCGGCCGACCGCGAGGTTCCCGCTGCCCTGGAAGTACCGGCCCAGCTCCGGCGACTTCTGCGGCGGCACGCCCGTACCGAGGGTGAAGTGCTGCCAGGGGCCGTTCGCTCCGGGGCCGGGGCCCAGCCAGCTGACTCCCTCGCCGCCGGCCAGCAGGAACGACTCCCGGTCCGGTCGCGGGGTGCCGGGGAAGCGGGCCGCCACCACGCCGTGCACCACGGTGAAGTGCGAGGTGTCCACGGCCCGGCCCGTCCAGCCCTCGGCGCTCAGCACGTCGTCGGGCAGGTCGTACACCATGATGTGCACGGGGGAGTGGACGCCGGCCGCGCCGCCCTGCGGCCCGACCACCGGGAACGCGGCGAGCTGGAGACGCCGGTCGGTGGTGAAGTGGCCGAGCCGCACCCGGTGGGTGGAGACCAGGTCGGCGACGTGCCTGCGCTTCCACGGCCCGTCGGGCTGTGACGTGCCCGGGTTCTGGAGCCAGGAGATCTTGCCGTCCTGCGGGCCGCAGTCGAACATGCAGTTGCCGTAGTCGTGGCTGAGGACCAGGTCCGGCAGGCCGTCGCCGGTGAGGTCGGCCGCGTCGAGGGCGACCGGCTTGTGGCCGCCGAAGTCCGCGATGGTCCGCTTGGTCCAGGACGGATTCTGGTACCAGACGACCTGGCCCTGGCTGAGCCCAGAGGCGACCAGGTCGGGACGTCCGTCGCCGTCGATGTCGACGGCCTGGAGGAAGTAGCCGTCACGGGGGTCGGCGTCGATGACCGACTCGGTGAACCTCGGTGTGGCGTATGCGCTCACAGCCCCAGCCCCCTCAGGTAGTCACGGGCCAGCTTGGCGTAGTACAGCGGCGGGCGCGGCCCGTGCGGGTCCTGCTCGGCCTCGACGACCAGCCAGCCCTTGTACTGCTTGGACTCCAGGGCGGTGAGGACGGCCGGGAAGGGAACCCCGCCGGAGCGGTCGCCCGGCACCGTGAAGATCCCGGCCCGGACGAACTCCTCGAAGCTCGCCGAGGCCAGTTGGGGCCGGTCGCGCACGGCCTTGCGGATGTTCTTCAGGTGCACGTGCCGGATCCGGCTCGCGTGCGCCTCGACCACCGTCACCGGGTCACCGCCGGCCCAGTACAGATGGCCGGTGTCCAGCAGCAGGTGGACGTACTCGGGGTTGGTGCGCTGCATCAGCGTGTCCACCTCGCCCTGGGTCTGCACCCCGGTGCCCATGTGCGGGTGGTAGACCAGCTGGAAGTCGCGCTCCCGGGCCAGCTTGCCGGCCTCGTCGAGGCCTTCGGCCAGCGCCTTCCAGTGGTCCTCCGTGAACACGGGCTTGGAGGCGCTGAGGCTGATGGGCATCAGGTGGATGGAGTTGCCGAACTCGGCCACTCCGATGCTCCTGGTCTTCACCGGCCCCTTGATCGCGTCGAGGAAGTCCATCCGCTCCTCGAAGGCCGCGATGGTCCGCTCGCGCATGCCGGGCACCGTGAAGAACGTGCTCACCCAGGGCTCGGTGACGCTGAGCCCGCGCAGGCCGAGGGCCTCGTTCAGCGCGTTCACGTCGGTCGGGAACTTGTGGCCGATGCTGCACCCCTCGAAGCCCGCTAACGCGATCTCGCTGACGCACTGTTCGAAGGTGAGGTCGTCGCCCAGCAGCGGGAAGTCGTCGTTGGTCCAGCCGGTCGGGGTGATGCCGATGTGCGTGTCGGGCAGCCTGATCTGGGTCATGGTCGTCCCTCCGTGACGTGTTCAGGCGCTGGGCAGGATGCGCTTGATCTGCTCGACCGACTGGAGCGCCATGGCGCAACTGGTCAGCGTGGGATTGGCGGCGTTGCCGAACGGGTGCAGGCCGTTGCCGCCGAGGAAGAGGTTCTTGACGCCCCAGACCTGCGAGTTGGGGTCGACGACACTGGTCTTGCGGATCTTGCCCATCCGCGTGGTGCCGGCGATGTGCAGGGGCAGGCCGGGAGTGAGGAACTGCGGCTCGGAGCCGGGCATGAAGCCGCCGAGCTGGGCGGCGACCCGCATCATGTGGTCCATCATCCGGCCGCAGTCGGCCCGTTCCTCCCGGGTGAGCTGGAAGTGGAACGTCGGCTGGGGCATGCCGAAGGTGTCCTTGATGTGGTTGCTGAAGGTGATGCGGTTGCTGCGGCGCGGCCGGGACATCCCGAACCACCGCAGGTCGACGATGAGCCGGTCCAGTGCGCCCACAGGTGCTCCGGCGCCGTCGCTCGTGCCCCCGAGCCCCCGGCGCGTACCGGCGTCCCGGCGCACCCCCTTCGGTATGACTTGGAGGGATGCCCGGGCAAGGGCCGCGGGTACCCGATCACTCCACTACGCGAAGGGTTGACACGGCATGCAGATCGATCTGAAGGGCCGCACCGCTCTGGTGACCGGCTCCACGCAGGGCATCGGCGCCGCGATCGCCGCGGGCCTGGCGCGGGCGGGGGCCAGGGTGGGCGTCAACGGCCGCTCGGCCCAGCGGGTGCAGGAGGCCGTGGACCGGATGCAGGGTGGAGTCCCCGGCGCCGACCTGGTGCCCGTGGCCGCCGACGTCACCACCGACGAGGGTGCCCGGCAGGCGCTGGACGCCCTGGGCCAGGTGGACATCCTCGTCAACAACCTCGGCGTCTTCGAGTCCGCGGACCCGCTGGAGATCAGCGACGAGGAGTGGCGGCGCTACTTCGAGGTGAACGTCCTGGCCGCCGTGCGCCTCACCCGTCTGGTCCTGCCCGGCATGAGCCAACGCGGCTGGGGGCGCGTCCAGTACATCGCCAGCGACTCGGCGGTCGTCATCCCCGCCGAGATGATCCACTACGGCATGTCGAAGACCGCCCTGCTGGCGGTGAGCCGGGGCTTCGCCAAGCAGGCGGCCGGCACCGGCGTCACGGTGAACTCCGTCATCGCCGGGCCGACCCACACCGGCGGCGTCGAGGACTTCGTCTACCAGCTGGTCGACCGAGACCTGCCCTGGGACGAGGCCCAGCGCGCCTTCATGCGGCAGCACCGGCCGCAGTCCCTGCTCCAGCGGCTGATCGAGCCGGAGGAGATCGCCAACATGGTCGTCTACCTCGCCTCCGACCAGGCCTCGGCGACCACGGGCGGCGCCCTGCGGGTCGACGGAGGTTACGTGGACTCGATCCTGCCCTGAGTCAGGAGTCCCCCACCAGCACCACCTCCAGCGTGCGCGGACCGTGCACCCCCTCGACCCGGTCCAGCTCGATGTCACTGGTCGCCGACGGCCCGGAGATCCACGTCAACGGGCGCGCAGGGTCGAGGCGTTCGAGCCCTTGGGGCACGGACGACACGACCTGGCCGGGGACACGCACCACACAGATGTGGTGGTCGGGGACGAGAGTGATCCGGCGCCGCCCCTGGTCGGGCGAGCCGTCCAGCACGATCGTCCCGGTCTCCGCGATCGCGACCGCACAGGTCGTCACCACGCTGTCCACTCGGTCGAGTTCGTGCGGCGTGCTCTCCGCCCGGTCCGTCACCCGCGTCACACCGGTCGCCGCCAGCCACCCCTCGTCCAGCCCGGGCGGCACGAGTACCGACGCCGACCCGCGCTTCTCCAGGAGCCCCGCGATCAGCCCCGCCAGCCCCTCGGTGTCCGTGCGGTGCACGATCGCCCGGTAGTCCGCCAGGTTCTCGGCGAGCAGCTCCACCGTCTCCGAGACGCTCCGGTCCCCGTGCTCCCGCAGATAGTCGCGCGCGACGGCCTGCTCGTACGGCACGTCATCGCGGGGCACGTCCGCCAGCGCACGCCGCACCCGCCCGAGAATCCGCTCCCTGCTGTTCACCTGTCCCCGTCCTTCCCACCACGAGTCCGCTGCCACCAGTCCCGGAACGGCTCGGCGGGCACCGCGGGCAGATCGCGGGTCCCGCTCCAGGCCCGCCCGGGCCCGGGCAGCGTACGGGGATGGAAGCGCCGGGTCCGGGAGGCGGCGCGCTGGCCGGTGCGCAGCGCGCCCGGGTGCGTGAACGCCCAGCGGGCCGCGCGCATCGCCGCCCGCTCGGCGGCATGCCCCTTCGCGGGCCGCAGCACCACCTTGTTGCCCTCGCGGGTGACCTCTCCGCCCTCGACGACCCTTTCCCGCAGATGCACCAGCACCTCGGGGATGTCGATGGCGACCGGGCACACCTCGTAGCACGCGCCGCACAGCGAGGACGCGTACGGCAGCGAGGCGTCGATCTCGCTGCCCGTACCCCGCAGTTGGGGACTGAGGATGGCGCCGATCGGCCCCGGGTACACCGAGCCGTAGGCGTGGCCGCCGGCCCGTTCGTACACCGGGCACACGTTGAGACACGCCGAGCAGCGGATGCAGCGCAGCGCCTGCCGGCCGACCTCGTCGGCGAGGGTGTCGGTGCGGCCGTTGTCCAGCAGCACCAGATGGAAGGTGCTCGGCCCGTCCGCGTCGGTCGTCCCGGTCCAGGTGGAGGTGTACGGGTTCATGCGCTCCGCCGTCGAGGAGCGGGGGAGGGTCTGGAGGAACACCTCCAGGTCCCGCCACGTCGGCACGATCTTCTCGATGCCGACGACCGAGATCAGCGTCTCGGGCAGCGTCAGGCACATCCGGCCGTTGCCCTCCGACTCCACCACCACCAGCGTGCCCGTCTCGGCGACCATGAAGTTGGCGCCGGAGATGCCGACCTTGGCGCGCAGGAACTTCTCGCGCAGGTGCAGCCGGGCCGCCTCGGCGAGTTCGGCGGGCGTGTCGGTGAGCCCCTCGGGGGCCGGGCGGCCCCACTCGCTCATCTCCCGGGAGAAGATGTCGCGGATCTCGCCGCGGTTGCGGTGGATGGCCGGGACCAGGATGTGTGAGGGACGGTCCTTGCCCAACTGCACGATCAGCTCGGCGAGATCGGTCTCGTAGGCGCGGATGCCCTCGGCCTCCAGCGCCTCGTTGAGCCCGATCTCCTGCGTGGCCATCGACTTGACCTTGACGACCTCCGACTCGCCCGTCATCTTCACGAGCTGGGTGACGATCTCGTTGGCCTCGGCCGCGTCGGCGGCCCAGTGGACGACGCCGCCGGCCGCCGTCACCGCCTCCTCCAACTGCTCGAGGTAACGGTCGAGATGAAGCAGCGTGTGGTCCTTGATCCGCTTGCCCGCCTCGCGCAGCTCGGCCCAGTCGGACACCTCCGTGACGGCCTTGGCCCGCTTGGCGCGGATGGTGTGCGTGGCGTGCCGCAGGTTGCCGCGCAGGGTCTTGTTGCCCACGGCCTCCCGCGCGGCCTCCGGAAACGCCGGCATCCCGACGAACGTCCCGCTCATACGGCCGGTTCCTCCTCCGTGCTCGCCAGGATCTCCGCGATGTGCACCGGCCGCATGCCGGTCCGCAGCCGGGTCATCGTCCCTCCGATGTGCATCAGGCAGGAGTTGTCGGCCGCGCACAGCACCTCGGCGCCCGTCGACTCGGCGTTGCGCACCTTGTCGGCGCCCATGGCCGCCGAGACGTCGGCGTTCTTCACGGCGAAGGTGCCGCCGAACCCGCAGCACTCGTCGGCCCCCGGCAGTTCGACCAGCCCCAGCCCCTTCACGGCCTGGAGCAGCCGCCGCGGCCGCTCGCCGAGCCCCAGTCCCCGCAGTCCGTGACAGGTCGGGTGGTAGGTCACCTTGTGCGGGTAGTACGCCCCGACGTCCGTCACGCCCAGCACGTCGACCAGGAACTCCGTGAGCTCGTACGTCTTCGGCACCACCGGCGCCAGCGTGGCCGCGAGGGTGTCCCCGCGCCCCTCGGCCCGGGCCCGCTCGCCCATCCGCGGATACAGCTCCCGGACCATCGCCCCGCACGACCCGGACGGCGTCACGATCGCCTCGTACTCGCCGAAGACATCGGAGAAGTGCCGGGCGAGCGGTTCGGCCTCGTGGCGGTATCCGGTGTTGTAGTGCGCCTGGCCGCAGCAGGTCTGCGCCATCGGGAAGTCGACGTCGACGCCCAGTCTGGTCAGCAGTTTCACCACGGCGCGCCCGGTGTCCGGATACAGCGTGTCGTTGACGCAGGTCAGGAACAGGGCGACACGCATCGCGGCTCCTTGTGCTCGATCATCGGATGAGTTGCAGCGTAGTCCGGGGACGGGGCCTGGGGGAGACCCCGTCAGCGCCCGGCGAGCCGCTCCTGCGCGGCGCGCCACCGCTCGGTGCTGCCGCGCGGCTCGTACCGCGTGAGCGGCTGCGTACGGACGAGCAGCCGCCGCATCCCCGTCAGGTCACCGGCGAGACCGTGGGCCCGCGCCTGCACGAGCACGTTCCCCAGGGCGGCCGCCTCCGTCGGTCCCGCCACCACCGGCAGCCCGCAGGCGTCGGCGGTCAACTGGCACAGCAGAGCGTTGCGCGTACCGCCGCCCACCACGTGCACCACGTCCACCGGATGCCCGGCGAGCCGCTGCGCGTCCTGGACCGCCTTGCGGTGGGCCAGGGCGAGGGAGTCGAGGATGCAGCGCGTCACCTCGGCCTGCGACTCGGGCACGGGCTGCCCCGAGACCCGGCACGCCTCGGCGATCCGCTCCGGCATCCGCCCCGGCGCGAGGAACGCCGCGTCGCCCGCGTCCACCACGGACCGCAGTGCCTCCACTTTGGAGGCCTCCAGCAGCAGCGCGCCCAGGTCCGGCTCGCCCCAGGCCCGCACGCACTCCTGGAGCAGCCACAGGCCCATGATGTTGCGCAGGTAGCGGACGGTGCCGTCCAGCCCCAGCTCGTTGGTGAAGTTGGCGGCCCGGCTCTCCTCGGTCAGCACCGGTGCGTCCAGCTCCAGTCCGGCCAGGGACCAGGTGCCGGTGCAGATGTACGCGAACCGCTCCCGCCCGGCGGGTACGGCGGCCACGGCCGACGCGGTGTCGTGCGACCCGACCGCCGTCACGGGCACGGGCCCGGTCAGCCCGGTCTCCTCCAGCACCGCCTCCCGCAGCACACCCGCCGGATCACCGGGCTGCCGCAGCGGCGCGAACAGGCTCAGGTCGACACCCAGCCGCGAGGCGATGTCGTACGCCCAGTCGCGGGTCCGGGGATCGATCAGCTGGGTCGTCGAGGCATTGGTGAGCTCGGTGCCCTGCTCGCCGGTGAGCCAGTACGTCAGGAGGTCGGGGATGAGCAGCAGCCGCCCGGCGGAGGACAGCTGGGCCGAGGACCGGGCGGCCGTCAGCTGGTACAGGGTGTTGAAGGGCGCGTACTGCAACCCGGTCGCCGCGTACAGCTCCTCCGCCGGAACGGACGCCCACACCTTCTCCGCGACCCCCTCCGTCCGGGAGTCCCGGTAGTGCACGGGATTGCCGAGCAGCGCCCCGTCCGCGTCGAGCAGCCCGTAGTCCACGGCCCAGCTGTCGATCCCGACGGAGTCGACCTGCCCGGCCGCCTTCAGCCCCTCCAGCACTCCCGCGTACAGACCGAGCACGTCCCAGCGCAGCCCCTCGGGCACGCGCACGGGCCGGTTCGGGAAGCGGTGCGTCTCGGTCAGCACCAGGCTGTCGGGGCCGACGCGGCCGACCATGACGCGCCCGCTGGACGCGCCGAGGTCGACCGCGGCGTACGACTTCACGGCCGCGCTCACCGCAGGAAGGCGGCCGCGACGCCGGCGTCGACCGGGACGTGCAGCCCGGTGGTGTGGGTCAGATCGCCGCCCGTGAGGGCAAAGACCGCGTTCGCGACATGCTCGGGAAGCACCTCACGCTTGAGGATGGTCCGCTGGGCGTAGAACTCGCCGAGCTTCTCCTCCTCGACCCCGTACACGGCGGCCCGCTGGGCCCCCCACCCGCCGGCGAAGATCCCGGAGCCGCGCACGACACCGTCGGGGTTGACCCCGTTGACCCGGATGCCGTGCTCACCCAGCTCGGCGGCGAGCAGCCGCACCTGGTGGGCCTGGTCGGCCTTGGTGGCCGAGTAGGCGATGTTGTTGGGCCCGGCGAACACGGCGTTCTTCGAGGCGATGTAGACGATGTCGCCGCCCAGCTCCTGCGCGATCATCACCCGCGCCGCTTCCCGCGACACCAGGAAGGACCCGCGCGCCATGATGTCGTGCTGGAGGTCCCAGTCCTTGGCCGAGGTCTCCAGCAGCGGCTTGGAGATCGAGATACCGGCGTTGTTGACGACCAGATCGACACCGCCGAAGGCCAGCACGGCAGCCTTGAACGCCTCGGCGATCTGCTCCTCGGACGTCACGTCCACGGTCACGGCGACGGCCTTGTCCGGACCGCCCAGCTCCTCGGCGACCGCGGCCGCGTTCTCCCCGTTCAGATCGGCCACGACGACACAGGCGCCCTCGGCGGCCAGCCGGTGCGCGATCGCCTTCCCGATGCCGCTGCCCCCACCCGTGACCAGCGCGACCCGCGTCGCTAGCGCCTTGGGCTTCGGCATCCGCTGGAGCTTGGCCTCCTCCAGCGCCCAGTACTCGATGCGGAACTTCTCCGACTCCTCGATGGGCGCGTACGTGGACACGGCCTCCGCCCCGCGCATCACATTGATGGCGTTGACGTAGAACTCGCCCGCCACCCGCGCGGTCTGCTTGTCCTTGCCGAAGCTGAACATGCCCACGCCCGGGACCAGCACGATCGCCGGGTCGGCGCCGCGCATGGCGGGGGAGTCGGGCTCGGCGTGCCGCTGGTAGTAGGCGGCGTACTCCTCGCGGTACTCGGCGTGCAGCTCCTTGAGCCGGGCGATGGCCTCGTCGAGCGGAGCCGTCGGCGGCAGGTCGAGGACCAGCGGCCGCACCTTGGTCCGCAGGAAATGGTCCGGGCAGGAGGTGCCCAGCGCGGCCAGCCGCGGATGCTCGGCGCTCGCCAGGAAATCGAGAACCACCTCGGAGTCGTTGAAGTGCCCGACCTGAGGCCGGTCCTGGGACGCGAGGGCACGGACGTACGGTGCGAGCGCGGCGGCCCGCTCCCGGCGCTCCCCGGCACCCAGCGCGGCGTACCCCTCGATCACCGGCCCGAAGGGCTCCTCCTTGCCGCGCTCGGCGAGGAACTTCTCCGCGGTCCGGATGATGTGCAGCGAGTTCCGCTCGCACTCCTCGGACGTGTCACCCCAGGCCGTGATCCCGTGCCCGCCCAGAACGCACCCGATGGCCTGCGGATTGGCCTCCTTCACGGCCGCGATGTCCAGCCCCAGCTGGAACCCGGGCCGCCGCCACGGCACCCACACGACACTGTCCCCGAAACACTCGGCGGTCAGCTTCTCCCCGTCGGCGGCACACGCCAGTGCGATGCCGGAGTCCGGGTGGAGGTGATCGACGTGGGCGGCCTCGACCAGCCCGTGCATGGCGGTGTCGATGGACGGCGCCGCCCCGCCCTTCCCGTGCAGGCAGTAGTCGAACGCGGCGACCATCTCGTCCTCGCGCTCCACCCCCGGATAGACGTCGACGAGCGCCCGCATCCGGTCCAGCCGGAGCACGGCGAGTCCCGCCTCGGTGAGCGTGCCGAGGTCACCGCCGGACCCCTTCACCCACATCAGCTCGACATCGCCGCCGGTGACGGGGTCGGTCTCGGTGCCCTTGGCGGAGGCGTTGCCTCCCGCGTAGTTGGTGTTGCGGGGATCGGAGCCGAGCCGGTGGGAACGGGCCAGGAGGGCTGCGGCTTCGGGGTGGGGTGCCATGACAGTTCCTTTTCAGAGAGAGTGGGTGGTGCCCTCAGGGGCGCGGGGAACTGCGCGACCAGCCACATGCGGCCCGCAGTCCGAATCGAACAGAACCCGGCGGACGCTTACGCCCCCCAGCCGGCCTGCTGTCCACCGACGCGCTCCTCGGCGATCTTCTCCGCCCACCCGGAACGGCGATACGCGGCGATCGGATCCGGGTCGAGCCCCATTTCCCCCCGCACCTCGGCGAGAAGAGGCCGGACATCGGTGTTGTACGCGTCCATCACCACGGCGTTCGCCCCGAGCACGTCTCCCGACCTCTGCGCCTCACCCAGCGCCTCCCGGTCGACGAGAAGCGCCTTCGCCGTCGCCTCCTGCACATTCATCACCGACCGGATGATCGCCGGGATCTTCGCCTCGATGTTGTGGCACTGGTCGAGCATGAACGCGACCTCGGGCGAGAACCCCCCGCCCCGGATCACCTCGTACATGATCCGGAACAGCTGGAAGGGATCGGCCGCGCCCACCATGAGGTCGTCATCCGCGTAGAACCGCGAGTTGAAGTCGAACCCCCCGAGCTTCCCCTCCCGCAAGAGCGTGGCGACGATGAACTCGATATTGGTCCCCGGCGCGTGGTGCCCCGTGTCGACGACGACCTGAGCCTTCGGCCCGAGCTTCAGGCAGTGGGCGTACGCCGTGCCCCAGTCCGGCACATCGGTCGAGTAGAAGGCCGGCTCGAAGAACTTGTACTCCAGCAGCATCCGCTGCCCGTCGCCCAGCCGCTCGTAGACCTCCGCGAGCCCCTCGGCGAGCCGGTCCTGCCGGGCCCGGATGTCGTCCTGCCCGGGATAGTTCGTCCCGTCGGCGAACCACAGCTTCAGATCGCCGGACCCGGTCGCATCCATGATGTCGACACACTCCAGCAGGTGGTCGACGGCCTTGCGGCGCACAGAAGCCTCCGGGTGGCAGATGCTCCCGAGCTTGTAGTCGTCGTCCTGGAAGGTGTTGGAGTTGATCGCGCCGAGCTTCACCCCGCGCTGCTCGGCGTGCTTCGCCAGCGCCGCGTAGTCGTCGACCTTGTCCCACGGAATGTGCAGGGCGACCGTCGGGGCGACCCCCGTGAACTCGTGCACCTTCGCCGCGTCGTCCAGCTTCTCGTACGGATTGCGCGGCACACCCGCTTGCGCGAACACCTTGAAGCGTGTGCCCGAGTTCCCGTACGCCCACGACGGCGTCTCGACTGCCTGGGTCTTGAGAGCGGCCTTCACCGCGGCGAGCTCGGTCACGTCAGGGCTCCTGAGGCATCGGGTCGTAATGACCACCGAATGAAACGATTCAGGAGGCGAAGTTATGGGCCCCCCGAAGGGGTGTCAACCCCTCCGGTCAACACGGTTACTCGTGATCAGGGCGTGACCTTCTGTCCTCGAAACATTTTCGACCGGAACCCATTGACGTGACATGCGCGCCCCGCCTAACGTCCCGGCAACCCAGTTGAAACCTTTCACGACGCCCACGACGCCGAGAGGCCGTCCCGCCGGCGTCGTCGAGGAGCCCCCATGACCCACCCGTCCACCACGGGTCCGGCCCCGGTTCTGGCACTGAAGGACGTCTCCAAGTCCTTCGGCGCGGTCCGCGCACTGCGGGACGTCTCCCTGGAGCTGTTCCCCGGGGAGGTGCACGCGCTCGCCGGTGAGAACGGTGCCGGCAAGTCCACCCTCATCAAGGCACTCGCCGGAGTGCACCGGCCGGACGCCGGCCAGGTGCTGCTCGACGGTGCGCCCGTCACCTTCCACGGCCCCGGCGACGCCCGCGACGCCGGCATCGCCGTGATCTACCAGGAGCCCACGCTCTTCCCCGACCTGTCGATCGCCGAGAACATCTACATGGGCCGCCAGCCCCGGCGCGCCCTCGGCCGGATCGACCACAAGGCCACCCACAACGCGACCGCCGCCCTCATGGAGCGCCTCGGAGTCGAACTCGACCCCGACCGGCCCGCCCGCGGCCTGTCCATCGCCGACCAGCAGATCGTCGAGATCGCCAAGGCCCTCTCCTTCGACGCCCGCGTCCTGATCATGGACGAGCCGACCGCCGCGCTCACCGGCAGCGAGGTCGCCCGCCTCTTCGGCGTCGTACGCACCCTGCGCGAACAGGGCGCCGCCGTGCTGTTCATCTCCCACCGGCTGGAGGAGATCTTCGAGATCTGCCGGCGGGTCACCACCCTGCGCGACGGCGCCCTGGTCGGCAGCGAGCCGCTGGAGGGCATGACCGAGGACGACCTCGTGCGCCGCATGGTCGGCCGCGACCTCGACGAGCTCTACCCCAAGCAGGACGTGCAGCCGGGCGAAGTCGCCCTGAGCGTGCGCCGCCTGACCCGCGAGGGTGTGTTCACCGACGTCTCCTTCGACGTACGGCACGGCGAGATCGTCGGCCTCGCCGGACTCGTCGGCGCCGGGCGTACGGAGGTCGCCCGGGCCGTGTTCGGCATCGACCGCTGGGACGCCGGCGAGGTCACCGTCGACGGCAAGGCCCTGGTCAACGGCGCCCCGTCCACCGCGATGTCCGCCGGACTCGCCCTGGTCCCCGAGGACCGGCGCGCCCAGGGCCTGGTGATGGACATGTCGATCGAGCGGAACATCGGGCTGACCGGGCTGCGCACCACCGTGAAGGCGGGCCTGATGGACCGCGGAGCCGAGCGCAGCCGCTCCCTCGACTGGGCCGTCAAGCTCCAGGTCAAGTACGCCCGGATCGCCGACACCGTCAACACCCTCTCCGGTGGCAACCAGCAGAAGGTCGTGCTCGCCAAGTGGCTCGCCACCGGCCCCAGGGTGCTGATCGTCGACGAGCCGACCCGCGGCATCGACGTCGGCACCAAGGCCGAGGTGCACCGGCTGCTGTCACAACTGGCCGCCGACGGCGTGGCCGTCCTGATGATCTCCTCCGACCTGCCCGAGATCCTCGGCATGGCCGACCGCGTGCTGGTCATGCACGAGGGCCGGCTCACCGCCGAGATCCCACGCTCCGACGCCACCGAGGAAACCGTGATGGCCGCAGCCACCGGGAGGGCCGCCGCATGACGGTCGTCACTCCCCAAGAGGCCCCCGTGGCCGACGTGCCCAAGTCGAGCGGCACCCGGCTGGTCGACCGCGTCTTCAAGATGCGCGAACTCGCCATCCTCGTCGTCTTCCTGGTCATGATCGCCGTCACCCAGGTCGGCAACAGCCAGTTCCTGTCCGAACAGGGCATCAAGGACCTGCTGCTGAACGCGACGATCCTCGTGCTCGTCGCCACCGGTCAGTCCCTCGTCGTCATCACCCGCAACGTCGACCTGTCCGTGGGGTCCACGCTCGGCATCAGCGCCTTCGCCGCCGGAACGTATCTCCATGGCGGCGGCAACCCGGTCGTGGCGATCGCGCTGGCGGTCCTGCTCGGCATCGGCTTCGGACTGCTCAACGGCCTGCTCGTCAGCCTCGGCCAGGTGCCCGCGCTCGTCGTCACCCTCGGCACGCTCTACATCATCCGCGGCATCGACTCCATCTGGGTCGGCTCCCGCCAGATCACCGCGGCCGATCTGCCCGGCGGGTTCGTCGACTTCGGCTCCGGAGGCATCTCGGCGGTGCCGTACCTGGCGCTGATCGCGCTGGCGGTCCTCATCGCCACCGCCTACTACCTCAAGCACTTCGCCAGCGGCCGCGAGCTGTACGCACTGGGCTCCAACCCCGAGGCCGCCCGCCTCGCCGGCATCCCCGTGCGCAAGCGGATCCTCGCCGCGTACACCTTCTGCGGCGCCCTCGCCGGACTCGCCGGCGCCATGTACCTCGCCCGGTTCGGCAACGTCGACTCCGGCACCGGCAACGGCTACGAACTCACCGTCGTCAGCGCGGTCGTGGTCGGCGGTGTCGTCTTCACCGGCGGCTCCGGCAGCGTCTACGGCGCGGCCCTCGGCGCGCTGCTGCTGACCTCCATCAACAGTGTGCTGCCCGCCCTCGGCGTCAGCTCCGTGTGGGTGCTGGCCATCAACGGCATCCTGCTCATCCTCGCCATCGCGGTCGACCGGATCGTCGCGCTGCGCGTGGCCTCCGCCCTGAAGAAGAGGAACGCCCGCCATGGCTGACATCTCCCTGAGCCGAGCGGTCCGCTGGGACACGGTCGTCGGCGCCCTGCTGATCGTGGTGCTGCTGTTCTCCTTCGGCTTCGTCGACGGGTTCGGCAACGCGCTCAACCTGTCGTTCTTCATCGGCAACACGCTGCCGATCGCGCTGATCGCGTTGCCGATGACCCTGCTGGTCGTCTCCGGGGAGATCGACCTGTCGGTGGCCTCGACGGCGGGTCTGTCCGGTGCCGTGATGGGCGCCCTGTGGAACCAGGGCATGGCCATCGAGACGATCATCCCGATCTGCCTGCTGCTGGGTGTCGTGTGCGGGCTGATCAACGGCCTGCTGGTGACCAGGCTGGGGCTGCCGTCCCTCGCCGTCACCATCGGCACGCTCGCCGCGTACCGGGGCGTCGCGCAGATCGTGCTCGGGTCGGACGCGGTGACCGACTTCCCCACCCAGTACCTGGAATTCGCGGCCGGGCGCATCGGCGACACGTTCGTCCCGGACGCCTTCCTGCCGTTCCTCGTCCTGCTCGCCATCGCCGTGGTCGCGCTGCACGCCACGCCGTTCGGGCGGTCGCTGTTCGCGATCGGGGCGAGTGAGGAGGCGGCGCGGTTCGCCGGCATCCGGGTCAAGCGGCAGAAGCTGATCCTGTTCACGGTGACGGGCCTGATGGCGTCGCTCACCGGCATCTTCTGGGCGCTGCACTTCGCGAGTGCGCGGTACGACAACGCGACGGGGCTCGAACTGTCCGTTGTGGCCGCGGTGTTGCTCGGTGGCATCGACTTCGACGGTGGCAAGGGGACGCTCGGTGGCGCCATCGCCGGGGTGTTCTTGCTCGGGGCGCTCCAGAACGTCATGAGCCTCCAGGATGTTTCCGCCCAGTCGCAGATCGTCGTCACCGGCGTTCTGCTCGTCCTGTCCGTGCTCGGCCCCCGGGTCGCACGGCAGATCTCCGTAGCGAGGGCGGGCCGTAGAGCCGCCTCGACTCCGACCTCGTAACCCAGCCCTTCCTCGTAAAGGATCATCGTCATGCGTAAGTCAACCCTCCGCCGCAGCTGCGCGGCCCTCGCCACCGCCACCTCTCTCGCGCTGGCGCTCACCGCCTGCGGTGGCGGCACCACCAAGAAGGACGTGCAGAGTGAGGGCGGCTCCGCCGCCGCGGCCGGCAAGGCCGACCCGAACGCCGAGCTGAAGAAGGGGCTGACCGTCGGCTTCCTGCCCAAGCAGGTCAACAACCCGTACTTCACCTCCGCCGACAAGGGCGGCGAGAAGGCGCTGAAGGAGCTCGGCTCCAGCTACAAGGAGGTCGGTCCGTCCAGCGCGACCGACACCTCCGGGCAGGTCAGCTACGTCAACACGCTCACCCAGCAGCAGGTCGACGCGATGGCCGTGTCCGCGCAGGACCCGGGCGCCCTGTGCACCGCGCTCAAGCAGGCCATGAAGAACGGCATCAAGGTCGTCACCTACGACTCAGACACCACGCCCGACTGCCGCAACGCCTTCGTCTCGCAGGCCTCCGCCGAGGACCTGGGCCGTACCGAGGTGCAGCTGCTCGCCAAGCAGATCGGCTACAAGGGCGAGATCGCGATCCTGTCCGCCGCGCAGACCGCGACGAACCAGAACACCTGGATCGACTTCATGAAGGACGAGCTGAAGAAGCCCGAGTACAAGAACATGAAGCTGGTGAAGACCGCGTACGGCAACGACGACGCCCAGCAGTCCTTCCAGCAGACCCAGGGCCTGCTCCAGGAGTACCCGAACCTGAAGGGGATCATCTCCCCGACCACCGTCGGCATCAAGGCCGCCGCCCAGTACCTGTCGGGCTCCAAGTACAAGGGCAAGGTCAAGCTGACCGGCCTCGGCACCCCCAACGACATGCGCAAGTACGTCAAGAACGGCACCGTCGAGGCGTTCGAGCTGTGGGACCCGGCGAAGCTCGGCGAGCTGGCCGCGCGTACCGCCGTCGCCCTGTCCTCCGGGCAGATCACCGGCAAGGAGGGCGAGACCTTCAAGGCCGGCTCCATGGGCGAGTACACCATCGGCAAGGACGGCGTGATCAGCCTCGGCAAGCCGACCGTGTTCGACGCCAAGAACATCGACCAGTTCAACTTCTGATCACCGCGTCCCGATCACGGAAAGGGCTGTTGATGCAGCGCGTGTGCTTCCTGCTGAAGGTCCGGGCGGACCGCCTCGACGAGTACCGCGAGCGGCACGCCGCCGTCTGGCCCGAGATGCTCCGGGCGCTCTCGGACACCGGCTGGCACAACTACTCGCTCTTCCTGCGCGAGGACGGACTGCTCGTCGGCTACCTGGAGACCGAGGACTTCGCGGCCGCCCAGGCAGGTATGGAAGCCACCGACGTCAACGCCCGCTGGCAGGCGGAGATGGCGCCGTTCTTCGAGTCGCTGGACGGCGCCCGGCCCGACGAGGCCATGAAACCGCTCACGGAAGTGTTCCACCTCGCCTGAACAATGGAGTTCATGAGATGCACAGACGTACGCTGCTGGCCGCCGCTTTGGCCGGAGCCGTGGTGACCCCCGCCTTCGCCTCCGGCACCGCGCGGGCCGCCGACCCCGGCCCCTCCGTCACCCGGACCGGCACCACCACGCTCGACAGCCAGGCCCTGTTCTTCGTGTCGTACGACGGCCTGGTCAACAACAACGCGTTCCAGAAGAACGGCCTGCTGACCTACAAGGGCTACCAGTACGCCGTCTGGTACACCGCCGACCGCAACGCCGTGGTCGGACGCCGGGCCCTCGGCGCCGGCACCTGGTCGACGGTCAAGGTCGGGCACACCCTGCGGTACAACGACTCCCACAACGTCATCTCCATGGGCGTCTCCAAGGCCGACGGCCGGCTTCACCTCAACATGGACTCCCACAGCGACGGCTTCACCTACGTCAAGTCGGTCGCCGGGCTCCTGGACAATCCCGGGGGGCTGAGCTGGACCGCGAGCCGTTTCGGCGCGCCCCAGTCCACCCTGGACGGCCTGGCGCTGACCTCGCAGTTCACCTACCCGCAGTTCATCTCGATGCCCGACGGCAAGCTCCAGCTGAGCTACCGCGCCGGGATCTCCGGCAACGGTCGAAACGCCCTCGCCGAGTACAACGGCACGTCCTGGACCAACCTCGGCGAGTGGACCAGCTCCACCGGCACGTACACCAGCGAGCACGGCTCCTCGACCGCCCGCAACATGTACCTGCACGGCATCGACTACGACCGCAACGGGCGTCTGCACGCCATGTTCACCTGGCGCGAGCAGAGCAACAGCGTCATGTGCAACAGCGGCGGCATCACCAACCACGACACCGGCTACGTCTACTCGGATGACCTGGGCCGCACCTGGCGCAACAACGCGGGCGCCGTCGTCGGCACCACCGGCGGCTCCGACCGGGTCTCCGTCAACGACGCCGGTCTCGTCGTGGACCCGCTCAACCCGGACCACTCCCTGATGAACCAGGAGAGCCAGTGGACCGACTCGGCCGGCCGCCCCCACGCCATCATCAGTTACGTCCCCGGCCGCTTCGGCCAGTGCACGACGAACTACGTCGCCAACCGCACGGCCAACGGTCGCGCTTTCCTCGTCCGCAAGAGCTCCTCCGGCCCCTGGCAGAAAACCGAGATACCGGTGCCGCTGAACTCCAGCCAGCGCACCAAGCTGGTCATGGACAAATACAACAACGCTTACGCGATCTTCCCGTTCGGCCGGATCGCCGCTGCCTCGGCGGCCTCCGGGCACACCGACTGGAAGATCCTGTTCGACGGCAGCGGCCTCAACGCCTTCGGTGAGGTCGTCATCGACGAGACACGCGTCGCGCAGGACGGTGTGCTGTCCTTCATGTACCAGGAGAAGTCCAGCGGTACGACGCCCTCGGCGCTGCGCGTGGTCGACTTCCGCCTGCCCGCCTGACCGAAGCCGGTCGCCGGGGCGGCATGCCGGTAATGTGAAGCCGCTCCGGCCGCCGCCCCCCTCATCTCACCAGGAGGTCCCTGCCCGATGGCCCAGTCGGTGGGTATCAAGGACGTCGCCCGCGTCGCCGGAGTCTCCGTCGGCACGGTCTCGAACGTGATCAACCGCCCGGACACGGTCGCCACCGAGACCCGGGCCCGCGTGCTGTCCGCGATAGACCGGCTCGGCTACGTCCGCAGCGAGTCCGCGCGCCAGCTGCGCGCGGGCCGCAGCCGGATCATGGGGCTGCTCGTCCTCGACATGGGCAACCCGTTCTTCGTCGACGTGGCCCGCGGCGCCGAACGCGCCGCACGGCAGGCCGGACTCGGCGTGATGGTCTGCAACAGCGCCCAGAACCCGGGCGAGGAGGCCGAGTACCTGTCGCTCTTCGCCGAGCAGCGCGTGCGCGGCGTGCTGCTCACCCCGGCCGACGCCACGGGCCGCAACATCGAGGCGTTCCGCCGGCACGGCATCCCCTTCGTCCTGGTCGACCGGGTCGCCGAGGGCACCACCGAGTGCTCGGTCTCCGTCGACGACGTCGCGGGCGGCGCCCTGGCCGTACGCCACCTCGTCGACGCCGGGCACCGCTCCATCGCCTACGTCAGCGGCCCGCCCGGCCTCAACCAGGTCCGCGACCGGCGCACGGGCGCCCTCGAAGCGCTCGCGGAGGCCGGGCTCGGCCCCGACGCGCTGCGCGAGCTGCCCACCGAACGGCTGGACGTCGCGGCGGGCCGCGACGCCGGTGCCCGCCTGCTCGGCCTCGCCGACCGGCCGACCGCCGTGTTCTGCGCGAACGACCTGCTGGCGCTCGGTGTCCTCCAGGCCATGTACGCGGCCGGTGTCGGCGTCCCGGACGACCTCGCCATCGTCGGCTACGACGACATCGAGTTCGCGGCGGCCGCCGCCGTCCCGCTCACCTCGGTACGGCAGCCCGCCGTCACCATGGGCGCGATGGCGGCCGACCTGCTCCTGGAGGAGACGGAGGAGGACGGCCCGGCCCGGCCGCACGAGCACCGGCGGGTCGTGCTCCAGCCCGAGCTGGTGGTCCGCCGCTCCAGTCTGTCCGCCCGCTGACCCGTCCGCTGAACCTGAACCGTCGTTCAGGAAGATTTCATGATCCGAAGGGGCCACCCGCGGACGTTCCCTGTGATGAACTGGGACGCGGTCCGAAAATCCGTCCGTCCCGGGAGCCCTGTTGACCCTCAGCTACCGCCAGCCCGGAGTCGTCCTCACCGACCGCCGCTTCACCGTCCCCCTCGACCACGACCACCCCGGGGGCGAGACGATCGAGTTGTACGCCCGCGAGGTCGTCGCGAGTGACAAGGCGCACCAGGACCTGCCGTGGCTGCTCTACCTTCAGGGCGGACCCGGCTTCGGCGCGGACCGCTCCGTCGGCAGGCCCGGCTGGCTCGGCCGCGCGCTGAAGGAGTACCGCGTGCTCCTGCTCGACCAGCGCGGCACCGGCCACAGCACGCCCGCCAACCGGCAGACGCTCCCGCTGCGCGGCGGTCCCGCCGCACAGGCCGACTACCTCACGCACTTCCGCGCCGACTCGATCGTCCGCGACTGCGAGGCCATCCGCGCCCAGGTCACCGGCGGCGCCCCCTGGACCGTCCTCGGCCAGAGCTTCGGCGGTTTCTGCCTGACCACCTACCTTTCCCTCTCGCCCGAGGGCCTGGCCACCGCCGTGATCACCGGCGGACTGCCCTCCCTGGACGCCCATGCCGACGACGTCTACCGGGCCGCCTTCCCGCGCATCGAACGCAAGGTCACCGCCCACTACGCCCGTTATCCGCTGGACGCCGAACGTGCTCGCCGCATCGCCGACCACCTCCTGACCCACGACGTGGTCCTGCCGAACGGCTACCGGCTCACCGTCGAGGCCTTCCAGTCCCTCGGCATCGTCCTCGGCACCGGCGACGGCACCCACCGCCTGCACTACCTCCTCGAGAACGCCTTCGTCCGCACGCCGGAGGGCTTCACGCTCTCCGACGCGTTCCAGGAGCAGGCGCAGGGCATGCTGTCCTACGCCCGCCACCCGCTGTACGCCCTGATCCATGAGTCGATCTACGGCCAGGACGCCCGGCCCACCGCCTGGTCGGCCGAGCGGGTCCGCGCCGAGTTCCCGCAGTTCGACGCCGCGAAGGCCCTCGCGGGTGACGAACCGCTGCTGTTCACCGGTGAGTCGATCCACCCCTGGATGTTCGACTGCGACCCGGCGCTGCGCCCCCTGCGCGAGACCGCCGACCTGCTCGCCGCCCGCACCGACTGGACGCCCCTGTACGACCCGGCCCGCCTCGCCGCGAACGACGTACCGGTCGTCGCCGCCGTCTACCACGACGACATGTACGTGGACACCGCCCACTCCCTGCGCACCGCCCGCACGATCCGCGGCCTGCGCACCTGGGTCACGGACGAGTTCGAGCACGACGGCGTGCGCACCGGCGGTCAACGGGTCCTGGACCGGCTGCTGGCGCTCGTGCGGAACGAGGCGTGATGCCGTGCCGGGCGCGTGATGATGTCGGCGGCGCGGATTAGTCTGCCGACATGACGACCACTCAACTCCAGCCCATGCCCGACGACTGGCGGCGTGCCCTCGCGGTCGTGGCCCACCCCGACGACCTCGAGTACGGCTGCTCGGCGGCCATCGCGGCCTGGACCGACGAGGGCCGCGAGGTCGCCTATGTGCTGGCCACCCGGGGCGAGGCGGGCATCGACACACTGGAACCCGAGCGGTGCGGGCCGCTGCGGGAGCGGGAGCAGCGGGCGAGCGCGGCGGTGGTCGGCGTGTCGGCCGTGGAGTTCCTCGACCACAAGGACGGTGTCATCGAGTACGGCACCGCTCTGCGCCGCGACATCGCCGCCGCGATCCGCCGGCACCGGCCCGAGCTGGTCATCACGCTCAACCACCGGGACACCTGGGGCGGCGTCGCCTGGAACACCCCGGACCACGTGGCCGTCGGCCGTGCCACGCTCGACGCGGCCGGCGACGCGGGCAACCGGTGGATCTTCCCGGAGCTCACCGAGCGGGGCCTCGAACCGTGGGACGGCGTGCGCTGGGTCGCCGTCGCCGGTTCCAGCACCCCCACGCACGCGGTCGACGCGACGCCCGGCATGGAACGCGCGGTGCGCTCACTGCTGGAACACCGCACCTACATCGAGGTTTTGACCGACGAGGACCCGGAGACCTACGTCCGGGGCTTCCTCACCCAGCACGCCGAGGCCACCGGGGAGCGGTTCGGGGGCAGGCCGGCGGTGGCGTTCGAACTGTTCGGCAGATGACGCGGATGACAGGGGAGACGGGGGAGACCATGACAGACAGCAAGGAGCTGGCCGAGCAGTTCGAGGAGCACCGGGGGCGGCTGAAGGCCGTCGCCTACCGCATGCTCGGCTCGCTCGCCGAGGCGGAGGACGCCGTCCAGGAGGCCTGGCTGAAGCTCGGCCGCACCGACGCCGGCGACATCCACAACCTCGGCGGCTGGCTCACCACGGTGACCGGCCGGGTGTGCCTGGACCTCCTGCGCTCACGTACCGCGCGCCGCGAGGAACCCATGGACGACACCTTCGTCCCGGACCCGGTGCTCAGGCCCTTGTCGCAGATCGACCCGGAGCAGGAGGTGCTGCACGCCGACGAGGTGGGCCTGGCCCTGCTCGTCGTCCTGGAGAACCTGGAGCCCGCCGAGCGGCTCGCGTTCGTGTTGCACGACATGTTCGCCGTGCCGTTCGACGACATCGCGCCGATCGTGGAGCGCAGCCCGGCCGCGACCCGGCAGCTGGCGAGCCGCGCCCGGCGCCGAGTGCGCGGCGCCACCCCGGCGGCCGAGCCGGACCTAGGCCGGCAGAAGGAGGTCCTCGACGCCTTCCTGGCCGCCTCGCGCGGCGGGGACTTCGAGGCGCTGCTCGCGCTCCTGCACCCGGACGTGGTGCTGCGGGCCGACTCGGGCGCCCTGGTGCGCGGCGCGGCCGTGTCCAAGGCCCTCCAGGGGGCGAAGGCGGTGGCGGAGCAGGCGCTCATGTTCGCCCGGTTCGCGCAGTCCGCGGAGCTGGTGCTGGTCAACGGCTCGGTCGGGGTCGTGAACGCGCCCCAGGGACACGTGCAGTCGGTCATGGGGGTCACGATCGCCGACGGCCGGATCACCGGCATGTACATCCTGGCCGACCCCGAGCGGCTGGAGCGCCTGGAGGCACCCGGCCTCGCGGGCTGACTCAAAGCGGGGCGATGAGCTCGGCGGGTTGTCATTTCGTATGCTGAACGGCATGCGAGATCACAAGGCCGCGCGGGGGGAACTGCGCGGCGACTGCGAGCGGTGCTTCGGACTGTGCTGCGTCGCCCTGCCCTTCGCGGCCTCGGCCGACTTCGCGGTCGACAAGGACGCCGGCACCCCCTGCCGCAACCTCCAGAGCGATCACCGCTGCGGCATCCACGCCCGGCTGCGGCAGAAGGGGTTCACCGGCTGCACGGTCTACGACTGCTTCGGCGCAGGGCAGCAGGTCTCGCAGATCACCTTCGGCGGCCGGGACTGGAGGTCCGCACCGCCGGAGCACGCCCGCCGCATGTTCGACGTCTTCCCGGTCGTCCGGCAGCTGCACGAGCTGCTGTGGTACCTGACCGAGGCTCTCTCCCTGCCCGCGGCCCGTCCCGTCCACGCCGATCTCCGCGAGGCGCTGGAGAAGACCGAGGAGCTGACCGGGCTGACACCCGAGGAACTCGCCGGGCTGGACGTGGCGGCGCACCGCCAGGAGATCAACGTCCTGCTGCTGAGGACGAGCGAGCTGGCCAGGGCCGGCACCAAGGGGCGCAAGAAGAACCGCCGGGGCGCGGACCTCATGGGCGCCCGCCTCAAGGGTGCCGATCTGCGCGGCGCCAACCTCCGCGGTGCCTACCTCATCGCCGCCGACCTCACGGGCGCGGACCTGCGGGGCGCGGACCTGATCGGTGCCGATCTGCGCGACGCGGACCTCACGGACGCCGACCTGACCGGGGCGTTCTTCCTCACCCAGCCGCAGCTGAACGCGGCCCGGGGGAGTGCCGGGACCCGGCTGCCCGAGTCAGTCGTCCGCCCCGGGCACTGGACAGCGCAGGTCTGAGGCCGGCTCCCGCACCGGCGTCCGGCGTTCCGGACGCAGCCGCAGCCCCTCCGGCATCAGCGTCAGCCGTTCCGCCACCCGCAGCCGGTACGCCGGGTCGGGCCGCAGCTCGTAGCGCCGCAGCAGCAGGCCGAGCACCAGCGTCGCCTCGTGGAGGGCGAACTGGCGCCCGATGCAGGCCCGCGCCCCGGTCCCGAAGGGCTTGAAGGTGTGCGGGGCACGGGACCGCACGGCCCGCGCGTCGAAGCGGTCCGGGTCGAACCGTTCGGCGTCCGCGCCCCACACCTCGGGGTCCCGGTGCAGCATCGGCGTCAGCACCAGCGCCCACGCCCCGCGCCGCATGGGATGCTCCCCGGCCAGCACCGTGTCCTCCCGAGCCTCCCGGGCGAAGGCCGGCGCGGTGGGCCACAGCCGCAGCGACTCGTCCAGCACCCGGCGGACGTAGCGCAGCCTGGCCACCTGCTCGTAGGCCGGTTGGGCCGCGTCGCCCCAGACGCGGTCCACCTCGGCGCGCGCCCGGGCCGCGACCTCGGGGTGGCGGGAGAGGTAGTGCAGCGCGAAGGAGAGCGCGCCGGACGTCGTCTCGTGGCCGGCGACGAGGAAGGTGATGACCTGACGGCGGACGTTCCGCGGCTCCAGCCGCTCCCCGGTCTCGGGGTGGGCCGTCTCCAGCATCCGGTCGAGCAGGTCCCCGTCCCCGCGGCCGCAGGCGCGCCTGGCCCGGACCAGTTCGTCGACCGTGCGGTTGAGGTGGGCGATGTCGGCCGCGTTGCGGCGGCTCGCGCTCCGCAGCAGCAGCGGGGCCAGCGGGAAGGGCACCGTGTTGAGCCGCTGCGCGTAGGTCAGCGTGCCGACCATCGCGGTGACGAACGGATGCGGCCGGGAGCGTTCGAACGACCCGAAGTCATGGCCGAAGCCGGTGCGCGCGATCGTCTCCAGCGTCAGCTTGGTCATGTCGCCGGGCACGTCCACCGCCCGGCCCGTCGCCGCCGCCCGGTCCCAGTGCTCCGTCAGCCGCCGCGCGACGGCCAGCATCATCGGGTGGTAACCGGCCATGGCCTCACGGCTGAACCCCGGGGCGAGCACGTCGTGCGCCAGCTGCCAGTTGGGCTCGTGGTTGTACGCCGTGAACAGGCCGTCCCCGGCGACCGGCCGCAGGTTCGCGATGCCGAGACCCACGTGCTTGGCGAACCGCGACTCGTCCGCGAGGTCGGCCGCGTGCCGGCCGCCCCACACGAACACGAACTCCTTGCCGAAGGCCTTCCTCCGGAAGACCGGACCCAGTTGCCGGGCGTACCGCAGCGAGTCCTGGAGGGGAGTGCGCCGGTTCACGCCCACCACGTCACCGAGCAGCGGGACCCGGTGCGGCGGATGCGGTATGCGGTCCAGCTCCGGCCAGCCCAGCTCGGCACTGCGGAACCCCCTGGGCAGCCCGTCCCGTGTCGGTGTCGGTGCCTCCGTCATGACGCGATCTCCCTTGATCCAGCGGCGGGTTGGCACGTGTTGTACGTGGGTTCAATAGCGCGGTTCAGTCTGGTCCGGCTGTTGAACCGGCGTCAAGTAAAGTGCGGGCATGGCCGCGAACCAGGGCGGGCGCACGCGCCGCCGGCTCAGCACCGAGGAGCGCCGGGAGCAACTTCTGGCCGTCGGCGCGCGGCTGTTCTCGGAGAGTCCGTACGACGACGTGTGGATCGAGCAGGTCGCCGAGATCGCCGGGGTGTCGCGCGGGCTGCTCTACCACTACTTCCCGACCAAGCGGGACTTCTTCGCGGCGGTCGTCGAGCGCGAGAGCGAGCGGATGCTGCGCATGACGGCGGCGGTGCCCGGCGTCCCGGTGCGCGAGCAGCTCGCGGGCGGCCTCGACGCGTTCCTGGAGTACGTCCAGGCCCATGCCCACGGCTACCGCGCCTTCCACCGCGCCGACGCGGCCGGGGACCAGGCGGTGCGGCGGGTCTACCAGCGGGCTCTGGGCGCGCAGGAGCGGCAGATCCTCGCGGCGCTCGCCCAGGACCCCGAGTTCGGCCCGGCCTGCGAAGGGCGGCCGGAGGTGCGGCTGGCCGTGCGCGGCTGGCTGGCGTTCACCACGTCCGTCTGTCTGGAGTGGCTGCGCGGCACGGAGTTGAGCCGGGATCAGGTGCGCGAGCTGTGCGCCCGTGCCCTGCTGGGTGTGCTCACTCCCTGAAAGACCTCGTAAAGATCACGTGACGTGGTTGGCTCACGCCCCGTTCTTCGGTAGGTTAGGCAAGGCTTACCTAAGGAGGTCTGGGATGGGTGACGACAGCCACGGCTGGACGGCGGCCCCTGCCGCGGCGGAGCGAGCGCGCTCGGTGCTCGCCGCCGCGTGGTCCTGCTCGGTGACCGCGGAGGGCACGCGGGAGGAGCTGGTCGGCGCGCACACGGTGACCGAGGACGGCCGGGTGCTGGTGGACGTGCCCGAGGACAGTGCCCTGCTCGGGGCCGCGATCTGCGCGCCCCGCGGCGAGCCGTCCGCGGTGCTGGAGTTCGCCGACGTCGCCCCCGTCCCCGTGCGGGACCGGATCCGCGCCCGGCTGTGGCTCGCGGGCTGGTTCACCGTCGAGGAGGACCGGCTGGCCTTCCGGGCCACGCGCGTGGTGCTGCGGCAGCCGTCCGGGGCCGTGGTCGTCGACCTCGACGACTTCGCCGCCGCGACGCCCGACCCGCTCGGCACGGCCGAGGCCCGGCTGCTGACGCACCTCGCCGACTGCCACGCGGACGCGGTCGAGCGGCTCACCCGGCTCGTCGGCTCCGACAGCCTGCACGGCGCGGTCCGCGTCCAGCCCCTCGCCGTCGACCGGCACGGACTGACGCTGCGCATCGAACGCACCCGCGCCCACGGCGACGTACGGCTGGCGTTCCACACACCCGCCGACGACGTCGCGCAGCTCACCGAGCGCATGCACGTCCTGCTCAGCCAGGCGACCGCCGCGGCCTGCCCGCGCGCCCTACAGTGGCAGCGCACAGACGGCGACCGGTGACGGAAACGGTTCACCGGCACGCCGCAGCGCGCCGCTCGCCTCGTCCACCCGGAAGACGGTCACGGCGTTGGACTTCTGGTTCGCCGCGAACAACAGCGTGCCCTCCGGCGAAAGGGCGATCTGGCGCGGGAAGTCCCCGCCGACCGGCACGGTGTCCAGCAGTCTGAGCCGGGCGCCGTCCGCCTCGACGGCGTAGCGCGTGAGGCTGTTGTCGCCGCGGTTGGCGAGGAAGGCGTACCGGCCGTTCGGGGTCACCAGGATCTGCGCCGGGTAGTTGGTGCCCGGACCGGTTCCCGTGGACTGCGGTTCACCGACCGTGACGCGGCCGGAGTCGGGGTCGTACGAGCAGACCGCCACCGTGTTGTCGACCTCGTTCGCGAGGTAGGCGTACCGGCCGCCGGGGTGGAACGTCAGGTGGCGCGGGCCCGCGCCCGGCCGGGTCCGCGCCTGCGCGGCCTCGGTGAGCGTGCCGGCCTTCTCGTCGAGCCGGTACGTGTAGACGGTGTCCGTGCCCAGGTCCACGGCGAGCACATGGCCGCCGTCGGGGCTGGTGAAGATCTGGTGGGCGTGCGGACCCTCCTGGCCCGGTCCCGGCGCCGGACGGGTGTGCCGGACGAGGTCGGTCCGCTCGCCGAGGGCCCCCGAGGCCTCGATCGGGTGCACCGCCACGCTGCCCGAGCCGTAGTCCGCGCTGAGCAGCCAGCGCCCGCCCGGATGCACCGACAGATGGCAGGGGCCCGCGCCGCCGGTGCTCCGGCTGCCCAGGACCTTCCGGTCGGACAGCCGGACGGCCGTCACGGCGCCGTCCTCGCGCTCGTTCACCGCGTACAGCGTGTGGCGGTCCGGGTGGATCGCGAGGTACGAAGGGTTGTCCACGCCGCTGAGCGTGCCGGTGCCGGTGATCCGGCCCGTCGCCGCGTCGTACGTGGCCAGCCCGATGCCCTTGCCGCCGCCCTCGGCGGAGGTGTAGGTGCCGAGGTAGAGCGGACGCGGGCCGGACGGGCGCCGGGCCTCGCGGGACGGACTCGCGCCCGACTCGGGGGCCGCGGGAGTCGTCGGGGACGCGGGCGCGGGCGCGTCGTCACAGGCGGACAGCGCCGCCGCGGCGGCTCCGCCCGCCAGCGCGCCGACGAACCGGCGCCTGCTCCAGCCACCACTGCCCATGTCGCCCCTCAGGTCGTCACTCGTCCCCGTCGCGACAGCCACCTTGGCGTGGATCACCCACCGCGTGCAACAATGGCACCGGGCGTTGCGCGGCGTGCGACCCACTCCAGGTGGTCGCTCAGCGAGAACGCCCGCCGACCCCCGTACGGTTCCGCCACATTTGCTCCTGAACGCCCAGGCGCTCACGCAGCCGCGTCAGCCGGGGCATCCGCACGCGCTGCTCCCCGGACACCCGGTCCAGCTCCTCGAACAGGCGCCGGGTGCGGTGCTCGGTGTCGAGCTCGTCGAGGATCCGGTTGACCTCCGTCAGGACGGCGCCGAGCAACTGCCAGTGCCGTGTTTCGCGCTCGGCCTCCTTGCGCAGCAGCAGGGCCAGCTTGTCGCGGGTGCCCGCCGCGGTGCGCAGCTCCGTGGCGAGACGTTCCTCCGCCGACTCGGCGCTCGCGCTCAGATGGGTGGTCACCAGCACCGCGAAACTCACCACCGCGTCGGCGATCTCGGACAGCAGCTGCTCCAGCGCGGCGCCCGTCTCGGCATCGAACAGCGGCTCGGGTTCGCGTTCCTTCGCCAGGTCGGTGAAGGACCGTGCGAGCACGCGCAGGACGACCGTGCAGATCTCCAGCGTGTCCAGGCCGGTGCGCAGCACCACCCGGTGCAGCAGGCCCTCCCGCACGCGCGGGTTGAGCCGCAGGCTGTCCTCCGCCTGCCGGAGCGCCGCGTCCACCTCCACGATGTCGTGGTCAAGGCGCCGCGCCTCGTGCAGCCGCTCCGCCGCGCGGTCCGGGGGCGTACCGCCGGCCGCCTCCTCGCCCATGCGCAGCATCAGCTGCCGCAGCCGGCGCGCCAGACCCTCGATGGAAGCGCCCGCCTCCTCCACCCACACCGGCGGAGCCAGCAGCAGATTGCAGCCGAGTCCGACGACCGCGCCGATCAGCGTCTCCACCACGCGCGCCCAGGCGGTGTCCCCGACGGTGGTGACCCCGAGCACCAGCATCGCGCTGATCGCGACCTCGGGCACGTACTCCTCCACCCGGACCAGCCGCCCCACGGCCAGCGACGCCACGAGGAGCAGCGCCAGGCTCCACCAGGTCAGGCCCACCAGGAGACTGAACGCGATGGCGACGAGGACGCCGGTCACCACGGCGTTCACCCGCCGGAAGCCGTTGGTGAGGGTGGCGTACAGGGTCACCTGAACGACCAGCAGGGCCGTCAGGGGAGCGGTGAGCGGTGCCGCCTCGGGGCTCAGCCGCAGCGCGATGACGTAGGCGATCGTCGCCGCGAACGCGGACCGCACCGTCTGGACGACCACGGGGTCCCGGCGCTTGTGCACGATCCGCCTGGCCTGCGCCGTCCACTCACGTACCTCTTGCATCCTGGGGCTGTTCCCCTTCCCCTGGCGTATCGAACGCATCCATGAAGGACGTTAACGCCGGGGGAAACCACGGGCGACCGAGGGCCTCAGGCGGACACCTTGTCGAGGAAGGCGGTCAGATGGCCCATCGTCCGCTCGATCTGCTCCTCCAGGGTGAGGCTCTCCTCGAAGCGGGGCCCGCTCTCCGGCACCTTCTTCCCGCGCAGGTACAGCGAGCAGGCGAGGTCGGTGCACATGTACGCCCCGACGGAGTTCCCCTCGCGCCCGGCCGCTCCCGTCTTCCGCGCGGTCATCAGCGCCACACCGCCGCGCGGGTGCGTCGTCAGGCACAGCGAACACATGCTGCGATGCAGGAAGCCCCGCTGCGCGGCCTGGAACCGCATCGCCACCCCGACGAGCCGTCCCTCGCGCTCGGCGACCAGATAGCTCCGGTCCGGCGCCCCCGGATCCCGCCACCCGAGAAAGTCGAGATCGTCCCAGGGCCGCTCGGCGAGGTCCCGGGGGACGGACAGACGCTTGGCCTCTCCCTTGGAGCAGTTGACAAAGGAGTTGCGGATTTCCTGCTCGGTGAGTGATCTCATGGGAGGCTCCTGGTCGTCGTCGGCGGTCGCCGTCGGCGAAACCTAGGGGTCCTAGGTTTCGGGATCAGGGTAAAAGCATCGAAGACGGGGGAGCCAGTGGATTTTCCTGAGGTCGCGTCCGCACGGGCACGTACGGCGCTGCGCCATGTGGCGGTCGGCTCGTCGGGTCCCGCCGTCGACGCGGAATTGCGGATCACACTGAACTTCCACCCGGACCGGCCGGCGGGCGGCATGCCCATCCTCGTGGCGCTCGCCCGGGACGGCGCCTACCACTCGCAGTTCGTCACCGGCACCAGCAACGGCGGCCTCACGGCCCGCCCCGGCGGCGACCGGTGGCACTGGGAGAGCCGGATCTTCGGCGGGGCGTACGACGAAGCGGCCGCCCACGAGCGGCCCGTCTACGGCGCCCTGAACTTCCGCCGGCAAGTGGTCGGCGCGGCGCCGCGCTTCGGCTCCGCCCACTTCCGGCTGCGCGCCGGCGCCGTGGCCCGCGCCACGTTCTGCTACCCCGACAGCGCCGCCGAGCCGGCCGACTTCGGCGTGGCGGCCGGCATGTCGCTCATCGCGCTGGCCGAGGCGGACGAGCAGGACGCCCTCGACGACTACATCGAGGCGCATGTGCACGGAGGCGTCGAGCTCGCCCGGGACGTGGAGGCGCTGGTGCTCGACGCCTGCTACCGCGGCACACCGGTCGAGACAGCGGCCCGGCGCCTGCCCTGCCCCCTCGAATGGCACCCCGGTTACCGGCTCACCGTGGCCGGGCTGCGGCGCCACGCGGACTACCGCGGCCCGGAGTACGCGGAACTGGGCGCGCGGATCGCCCGGGACGGCCTGATCGACCCCAGGGCCATCGGCGACGCCGCCCGGACGGGTCGGTACGAACTACAGCACCTGAAGATGGTGTGGCACACCCTCGCCCGCTTCGGAGCCCCGGAGGGAGCGGGCACCGCCTACTCCGCGGCCGGGGCCTCCGGCGGCCAGACCCCCGGTGTGAGCACGCCCAGCGCATAGGCGCGGGCGACCAGTTCCGTGCGGTTGGTGGCGTGCCAGCGGGAGGACAGGCGGCGCAGGTGGTAGGTGACGCCGTCGGTCGTGAGGCCGGTCTCGCGGGCGGCCCGGGCCGTGGTGGCGCCGGAGGCCAGCAGGGCCAGGATGCGGGCCTCCACGGGGGTGACCCGGGCCTGTCCGGCGGGCGGGGCGGGGGAGGGGGCGCGTTCGCCGTCCACGCGCAGCATCACCAGCAGCGCCGGTGTGTCCTCCACCGTGTCGCTCACCGGGTCCGCCGTCAGCTCCCCGTACCGCTCCGCGCCGCCGGGCGCCCGCCAGCGCACCGACACCTGGTAGCGCGAGCGGTGCCGCAGGCGCAGGGCCTGGGCGATGCGCTCCACCTGCGTGGCCTCCCGCGGGCTGAACAGGTCCAGGACGTCACGGCCGCGCAGCCGCCCCGGCGTCGTACCGCACTCCGCGGCCATCGCCGGATTGGCCAGCAGTACCGCGCCGTACACGTCGCACACCGCGACCGGCATCGCCACCCGGTCGAAGAGGAGCAGGGCGCGGTTGCGCCATGTCACGGCCTCCTGCCGGGCCTGGTCCACGAGCATCTCCTGCCACGCCGGGCCGCCCCCGCGCAAGGGCGACGCGTCTGCATGTACTACACAATCATGTAGGGCCGCGGCACGGCCCGCAGGGTCCCGTGGATCACGCTGGATCGCAGTACATCCGTACCGCGAAAGGCAGTTGTCGCGTCATGCGCCCCACCGCACAGACCCCCCGGCCCGCAGACGTCCTCCCCGGCGTCCCCGTCGCCGACATCTCCGGCACCGGACCCGGCGACGCGCCCGTCCAGCAGGCCATGGACCTGATGCGCGAGCACGGGCCCGTGTTCGTGCGGCGGCTGTACGGACGCGACACCCTGTTCGTGGGCGACCTGGACCTCGTGGCCGAGCTTTCGGACGAGCAGCGGTTCGCCAAGCACATCGGGCCCGGTCTGGAGAACGTCCGCGAGTTCGCCGCCGACGGCCTGTTCACCGCGTACAACGACGAGCCCAACTGGGCCAAGGCGCACGACATCCTCATGCCGGCCTTCGCGCTCGGCTCGATGCGGACCTACCACCCCGTGATGCTGAAGGTGGCCCGCCGGCTCATCGCCTCCTGGGACCGCGACGCCCGCGCCGGGCAGCCCGTCGACGTGCCCGGCGACATGACCCGCATGACGCTCGACACCATCGGACTGGCCGGCTTCGGCTACGACTTCGGCTCCTTCGAACGGGCCGAGCCGCACCCCTTCGTCGAGTCGATGGTCCGCTGCCTGGAGTGGAGCATGACCCGCCTCGCGCGCGTCCCGGGCCAGGACTACTCGGCGCAGGACGCCGCCTTCCGCGACGACTCCGCCTATCTCGCCCAGGTCGTCGACGACGTCATCGCCGCCCGCACCGGCACCGACCAGAGCCAGGCCGACGATCTCCTCGGCCTCATGCTCACCGCCGAGCACCCCGCCGACGGCAGCACGCTCGACACCGCCAACATCCGCAACCAGGTCATCACCTTCCTGATCGCCGGCCACGAGACCACCTCCGGCGCCATGTCCTTCGCCCTGTACTACCTCGCCAAGCACCCCACCGCGCTCCAGCTGGTGCAGCGCGAGGTCGACGAGCTGTGGGGCGACGCGGCGGACGTCGAGCCGGCGTACGACGAGATCGGCCGGCTGACCTACACGCGCCAGGTCCTCAACGAGGCGCTCCGGCTGTGGCCCACGGCCGCCGTCTTCGCCCGGGAGGCCCGCGAGGACACGCTGCTCGGCGGCCGCATCCCGCTGCGCGCCGGGCAGTCCGCCCTGGTGCTCACGCCGATGCTGCACCGGCAGCCCGTGTGGGGAGACAACCCCGAGCTGTTCGACCCCTCGCGCTTCACGGCCGAGGCGGAGGCGGAGCGCCCGGTGCACGCCTTCAAGCCGTTCGGCACCGGTGAGCGCGCCTGCATCGGACGGCAGTTCGCCCTGCACGAGGCGACCATGCTGCTGGCCATGCTCGTCCACCGCTACCGGCTGAGCGACCACGCCGGCTACCGGCTCCACGTCAAGGAGACCCTCACCCTCAAGCCCGAGGGCTTCACCCTCACGCTCACCCCGCGCACGCCCGCCGACCGTGTCCACGCCCCGCTGCCCGGCGCCGCCCCGGCCCAGGACGCCCGGTCCGACGCACCACAGGGCCTCCCCGCCCGCGTCCGCCCCGGCACAGCCGCCCTCTTCCTGCACGGCAGCAACTACGGCACCTGCCGCGACTTCGCCGGCCGGCTCGCCGACGAGGCCGCCGCCATCGGCTGCGAGACCCGGGTGGCGCCCCTGGACGCCTACGCCGGCGGCCTGCCCACCGACCGGCCCGTCGTCATCACGGCCGCCTCCTACAACGGCCGCCCCACCGACGACGCCACCGCCTTCGCCGCCCGGCTGGAGGAGACCCACGACCTGTCCGGCGTGACGTACGCGGTCCTCGGCGTCGGGGACCGCAACTGGGCCGCCACCTACCAGCACGTCCCCACCCGGATCGACGAGCGGCTCGCGGAGTCCGGCGCCACCCGGCTGCTCGCCCGCGCCGCCGCCGACGCCTCCGGCGACCTCACCGGCACGGTGCGGGAGTTCACGACGGCCCTCCGCGTCGCCTTGCTGGAGGGTTACGGCGACCCGGACGCCACGACCCCGGACCCCGAGCCCACCACCTCCTACGAGGTCCGCGCCCTGACCGGCGGCCCGCTGGACGCCCTCGCCGAACGGCACGAGCTCCTCCCCATGCGGGTCACCGAGGCGCACGACCTCACCGCGCCCGGCTACGCGCGCCGCAAGCGGTTCCTCCGCGTCGCACTCCCGGACGGCGTCACCTACCGCACGGCCGACCACCTCACCGTGCTGCCCGCCAACCACCCGGACCTCGTCACCCGCGCCGCCGCCGCGCTCGGCGTCGACCTCGACACCGTCCTGGACATCCGCGCCACCCGCCCGCGCCGCGACGGAATCGCCGTCGACCGCCCCGTGACGGTACGACAGCTCCTCACCCACCACGTGGAGTTGCAGGAGCGCCCGAGCGCCGGGCAACTGGCCGCGCTCGCCGCCGCCAACCCGTGCCCGCCCGAGCGCACGGCCCTGGCCGCCCTCGCCGGCGACCCGCGCACCCTCGTGGAGATCATCGAAGACCACCCGGCCCTGCGCGGCGCCCTGGACTGGCCGCGGCTCCTCGACCTCCTCACCCCGCTGCGCCCCCGCCACTACTCCATCTCCTCCTCACCCGCCGTGGATCCCGCTCACGTGGACCTGATGGTGTCGGTGCTGGAGGCACCGGCCCGCTCGGGCCGCGGCGTCTACCGGGGCACCGGATCCGGCCACCTGGCCGGCGTCGAGCCCGGCGACACGGTGTACGCGCGCGTGCAGCCGTGCCGGGACGCCTTCCGCATCGACGCCACCGGTGGACCGGCGCCGGTCGTCATGATCGCGGCCGGCACCGGCCTCGCCCCGTTCCGCGGCGCGATCGCCGACCGTACGGCCGCCCTCGCCGCAGGCTCCGAACTCGCCCCGGCCGTCTGCTACTTCGGCTGCGACGCGCCCGACGCCGACTTCCTGCACGCCGGCGAACTGCGCGCCGCCGAGGCCGCCGGAGCCGTCTCCCTGCGCCCCGCCTTCAGCGACGCCCCCGAGGGCGAGGTGCGGTTCGTGCAGCACCGCATCGCCGCCGAGGCCGAGGAGGTCTGGGCCCTGCTGACCGCCGGAGCGCGCGTGTACGTCTGCGGGGACGGTTCGAGGATGGCTCCCGGGGTGCGGGAGGCGTTCCGTACGCTGTACCGCAAGCACACGCCGGGCGCCGACGAGACGGCCGCCGAGCAGTGGCTCGACGGGCTGGTCGCGGACGGGCGTTACGTCGAGGACGTGTACGCGGCCGGCTGACCGAAGGCGAAGCGGAGGGGTGGGCGCACGGTGGTGGACTCCTGGGAACGGGCCCGGCACATCCTCGAGGTGGCGGGCCTGGACCCCGGCCGCCTCGCCCACCTCGCCCCGCTGACCGGCGGCACGTACAACACCGTCGAGGAACTCCGCCTCACCGACGGCACCCGCTACGTGCTGAAGATCCCGCCCGCGGCGGCCACCCCCGGCCTCCGCCACGAGCGCCGGCTCCTCGTCTCGGAGGCTGAGTTCTACCGCTCGGCCGCCCGCGCCGGAGTCCCGGCACCGCGGCTGGTGTCCATGGGCGACGACTTCCTGCTGATGACGGCCTGCCCGGGGGCCCCGTGGGACGACTCGCTCACCGGCACGGAACAGACCGCACTGCGCACCGAACTGGGCCGCCGGACGGCCCGGCTGCACCGCGAGACGGGCCCTGGCTTCGGCTACCCCTCCGGCGCCCTCGGCCCGCTCGCCCCCGACTGGCGGACCGCGTTCACGACGATGTTCGACGCCGTCCTCGACGACGCCCGGCGCTACGGGGCGCGGCTGCCCCGCCCCGTCGACGCGGTGGCCCGTACCGCCCGGTCCGCGTACGGGGCCCTCGACGAGGTCACCGTCCCGTGCCTCGTGCACTTCGACCTGTGGCAGGGCAACATCATGGTCGACCGCTCGGCCGGAGACGCCCGCATCGGCGGCCTGATCGACGGGGAGCGCATGTTCTGGGGCGACCCCCTGGGCGACTTCGTCTCCCTGGCGCTGCTGGGCGACATCGAGCAGGACGAGGCGTTCCTGGCGGGCTACCGGGAGGCCGGCGGCCAGGCCGGCTTCGACACCCCGGCCCGCCTCCGACTGGCCCTGTACCGCGCCTACCTGTACCTGATCATGCTCACCGAGACGGTGCCGCGCGAGGTCGGAGAGGAACAGGAACGCTGGGTGCAGGACCGGGTCGCTCCGGAACTCGTCGCGGCCCTGGACGAGATCGAGGAAACTCTTCGGGTGACACCGCGCTGAGGTTTCGCAGGTCACGGCGGAGGTACTCGCGTGGCGCCCGGACGACTGAAGGGAGCACGCCGTGACCGACCACCGCCTCGACGCACCCGGCGAGAACGGTGAGCCCGTGCCGCGGGACATGCCGGACCAGCAGGCCGACGCCGGCGAGGACCCGTGGGAGGTCGCCCCGCGCTTCACGGGCACCGGCAAGGACCGGAAGGACGACGAGAACGAGGCCGAGGCCGACGAGCCCGCCGGCGATGTCCCCGACACGGACGAAGCGGGGACGGGACGGCAGGGAGTGCCGCGCTCGGGGACCGTCCACCCGGAGCATCCGGAGCCGGACGAGTCCTCCGCCTGAGCGCCGTCAGCGCTCCGGCGGTCCGAGTGCCGATGGCCGCAGCCGACTGTGGGGGCCGGCTGCGGCCATCGGCCGTCTTGGCAGGGGTCGTGCAGGGCCGAGCGGTCAGCCCACCTTGCGACCCCGCATCGGTTCCGTCCGTGCGCCCCCGCCCTGCTGAAGGCCCTGGAGGAACTCCTCCAGCACCTCCGTCGCCGTACGCTCCGGCCGCCAGCCGAGTTCCGCACGCGCACGCGTGCAGTCCATCAGGGGCAGCCGCAGCACCGCGTCGAACAGGTGCGGGGAAGCGGGCAGCAGGTGCAGGCCCCAGGCGGCGGCGATCGCCGAACGGGCCGCGGTGCGCGGCAGCCGTACCGGGCGCGCACCGAGCATCTCGCCCAGCACCTGCGCGTCGACCGGCTGCTCGGCCGCCAGGTTGAAGGCGCCCCGGGCATCGGAGCGCACGGCCAGCCGGTACGCGTTCGCCGCGTCGTCCGTGTGCAGTGCCTGCACCCGCAGCCCCGGGATGTCGGGCAGGAAGGGCAGGAGCTCCGGGCGGGCCAGCGGGCCGGGCAGGAAACGCCCGCCGAAGATCCGGCGCTGCTCGCTCGCGGACTCCCACTTGAAGAGGAAGGCGGGCCGCATCCGCACCACCCGCGTCTCGGGGTGGTCGCGCTCGAACGTGTCCAGCGCCCGCTCCAGATAGGCCTTCTCCCGGCAGTACGCGGCGTCCGGCCAGCCGTGCGTCGGCCACGACTCGTCCACCGCCCGGTCCTTCGGACCCGGCGAGTACGCGCCGACCGACGAGGCGTGCACCAGCGCCGGCACACCCGCGGCGGCCACCGCGTCGAAGACCCGCATGCTGCCCAGCACGTTGGTGCGCCAGGTCGCCGCCGGGTCGTGCGTCGGCTGGAACGCCCAGGCCAGATGGACCACCGCGTCGGCGCCCTCGAACTGCTCGGTCAGATCGGACTGCTCGGAGGCCAGGTCGACCGCCGACCAGTCCGTCTTCGGCGGCGACCAGTCGGGGATCCGCCGGGCCAGGCCCAGCACGGAGGCGACCTCCGGATCCTCCGAGAGGAGGCGCACCACGCTGGTGCCCACGTTGCCGGTGGCGCCCGTGACCACGATCCTCATGCCCGTTCCGCTGCTCACCATCTGCTCCTCTCGGCCGCGACCGTCCTCGGAGGATGACCGAGTACCCGGGTCGCGCCGATTGCACGTGGGCAGAGGAAAGCCCCGGCCGGACGGGGGAATCACGGCCGGGGCGGCTCAAGAGGTGGGCACGGATGGCGGTCGCCTCTCGGCGAAAGGCTCCACAGGGCTTCAGCCGAACGATCGTCCCTGTGGGCGAATGGTGAGGCCCGGGGACACTGTCCCATCCGCACCCACGTGTTGTTCAACGGGGAACCACTTCTGGGTGTTCCGGGCTCGGGCCTCTCTCGCGGTGATGTGTGTCACTGGCGCTCGTGCTCCGGAAGGACCTCCGCCCACAGGTTCTCGGCCTGGAGCAGCAACGTGCCGAGCACCGCCGTGTGCTCGGCCCCCATCCCGGCGTGCTCCCGCAGCCTGTCCTGCAAGTACCGGTGCAGCTCCCGCATCCTCTCGTCCCTCTCGTCGCCCCGGCAGGCGTCAACGCTGCCGTCGACTAACCGGTCGGCCTCCGCGTCGCAGGCGTCCCCGATCAGCTCCAGCAGCTCCGCGTACGAGCGCAGGGTCCGGGCCTCGGGCGTCGCGGGCGTGCGGCTGTCGTCCACGGCCACCGCCAGCGCCCGGGTCAGGGCGGTGACGTGCCCGGTGACACGGCCGAGGCGTTCGTCCTCGTCCGGCGGCGGCAGGGGCATGTGCGGAACGCGGTGCAGGGCGCGCAGCGGGCCGTAGGTCAGGCGCAGACTCTCCTGGCTCCAGCGGCGCGCCGAGCGCAGCGCGTCGAGGCAGCGTTCCAGCTGCGCCGAGGCGTTGAGCCAGCCGGCGGCGGTCTGCGCGTCCCAGTCACCGTGGCGCAGGTCATCGGCGATGGAGCGCAGAACGTCACCCGATTCCCGGGCGAGGGTCGACAGGTTCTCCCGGACGTCCCGCAGATGGATCGGCGGGAGGACGAGCGCGTTGACGGCGACGCCGATCAAGGCGCCGAGCGCCGCCTGCCCGATGCGGTGCCCGACGCCGGACAGGCCGACCGCGCCCGAAGTGAGGGTGAACAGGGCCGTGGTCGCCGCGTAGATGCCCTGGTCGCCGAAGCGAGGCCAGTTCGAGAGCAGCATCAGCACCGGGACGGACAGGGCGAGCGCGCCCGTCGTGTCACCGGTGAGGGCCAGCGTCGCCGAGGCCAGCACGCTGCCGACGCAGATCGCCCCGAACTGCCGCGCCCCCTGCACCAGCGAGCTGTAGACGGTGGCCTGCACCAGCACCAGCGCCACCCACGGCGCCATCAGCGCCAGCGGATCTCCCATCCAGACGCCGCCCACCAGCCAGGCGATCACCGCCGCCGCGGCGGCCTTCAACGACTGGACGACCAGGTCCCGCTCCCGTCCGGGCCCACGCCAGGCGGCCCGGACGGCCTCCACGGCCCCGCGCGTCTCCCGCCGCACGGCATCCAGCGGCCGCCCGGCACGGACCCCCTGCCCGAGATCCCCCATACGCTCCCGCAGCGCATCGGCGGCCGCCCGGCTGTCCATGACCTTGCCGCCCCGGTCCGGCGGGTCGTCGGCCACCGTGCCGGGTCGCGTCTCCTGGGCGGTCCGGCGGTCGGTCGGCTTGCGGCGCTGGGCTTTCCGGGTCGGGGCGTTGTCCGTTGCCTGGTCGTGGGCCGTCTCCGGAGCTGTCCGGCTGACGGTCGCCTCGTGGGACTGCGTCCCCCGGGCCGACGGCGCGCCGTCCGTCGACTTGCGGGGGCCTGCCTCGCGGGCTGTCCGGCTGCCCGTCTCCCTGCCATGTCCCGTCTCCCGGGGCGCGCGGCCGTGCGGCGCCTCGTCGGGGGGTGTCTTCCGGGTCGTCGGGTTGTCGGTCGTCGTGTCGGGGGGCGTCTCCCGGGTCGTCGTGTCGGCGGGTGTCTCCCGGGTCGCCGGGTTGTCGGTCGTCGTGCCGTGACCCGTCTCTCTGGCCGCGCGGGCGTCCGGTGCCTCGTCGGGGGGTGTCCTCCAGGTCGTCCGGTTGTCTGTCGTCTCGTCGGGGAGCGTCTCTCGGGCCGTCTGGTCGTCCGGCGTCTCGTCGGGGAGTGTCCCTCGGGCTGTCCGATCGTCCGGCGTCTCGTCGGAGGTGGTGCCCCGGGCTGTCCGATTGCCGGTCGTCTCGTCGGGGGCCGTCCCCTCGGCCGTCCGGTTGCCGGTCGTCTCGTCGGGTCGTGTCTCCCGGGCCGGCTGCCCGGTCGGGCGGGCGTCGTTCGCCGCCGCGGCTCCGTTCTTTCGGCGGCCGAAGGTGCGAGCCGCCCGTCGAACCGCTCTCGTCACACGCGTCATGCGCTGCGAGTATCCGCGTGACCGGCGGTTTCACGTCGGCTCATGCGAGCGGACTCTCACGCAGGGACGACAGCAGGTGCGCGGGGTCGGCGTAGATCGCGTCCGCGCCGGACTTCTCCAGGTCGGTGCGCGGGATGCCGCCGCACAGTACGCCGACGCAGCGCACCCCGGCTCGGCTGCCCGCCCGCATGTCCCACACGGTGTCCCCGACGAAGACCGCCCGCTCCGCCGGCACCCCGGCCAGATCCAGGGCGTGCTCGACGGGCTCGGGCGCGGGCTTGCCCGCGTCGACGTCGTCGGCGCTGGCCGTGGCGGTGATGGCGTCGTCCGCGTCGATCGCCCGGCGCAGCGCGCTGAGCTCAGCGCCGCCCGCCGAGGTGGCCAGCACCACGGCCCAGCCGTCACCGTGCAGCCGCCGCAGCAGCGGTCCCGCCTCCGGCAGCGGGGGCAGCCGGTCGAAGTACTGCCCGTACAGCGTCTTGTGGGCGGCGCTGATCGCCGCGTCCTGGTCGGTGTCCCGGTCCTCGCCGAGCAGGTGCGCGACGAGGTCGGTGGAGGCCAGCCCCACGGCCCGGTGGACGGCGTGCATCGGCACGTCGTGGCCCGCCTGGCGGAAGGCCTCCCACCACGTCACGACGTGCAGGTGGTTGGTGTCGACCAGCGTGCCGTCGACGTCGAACACGGCCGCCCGTTCCGCCTTCGCCATGCGTGCGATCCCTTCCTCTACGGCCTGCTCTCAGAGCCGCCCGGGTACCACCTCAGCCGCCCGTCACGCCGGAAGGCACCCGCCGCTCACGGGTCCAGGCCAGCAGTTCGTCCAAGGACCACGTCGTCACCACCCGCTCGGGCGCCACCCCGCACTCCTCCGCCCGCGCGCACCCGTTGATCTGCCAGTCCAGCTGCCCCGGCGCGTGCGCGTCGGTGTCGACGGAGAACAGCACACCCGCGTCCACGGCCCGGCGCAGCAGCCGCCGCGGCGGGTCGAGCCGCTCCGGCCGGCTGTTGATCTCCAGGGCCGTGCCCGTCTCCGCGAGCGCCGCGAACACCTCGTCCGCGTCGAACTCCGACTCCGGCCGTCCCCGCCCCGTCACCAGCCGACCCGTGCAGTGCCCGAGCACGTCCGAGTGCGGATCACGGACGGCCGCCACCATCCGCCGGGTCATCGACCGGGCGTCCATGCGCAGCTTGGAGTGCACCGACACCACCACGACGTCCAGCCGGTCCAGCAGCTCCGGATCCTGGTCGAGCGAACCGTCCTCGAGGATGTCGCACTCGATGCCGGTCAGCAGCCGGAACGGCGCCAAGGTCTCGTTCAGCTCCGCCACCACGTCGAGCTGCTCGCGCAGCCGCTCGGCCGACAGCCCGCGCGCCACCGTCAGGCGCGGCGAGTGGTCGGTCAGCGCCGCCCACTCGTGCCCCAGCGCCGCCGCGGCCCGGCCCATCTCCTCGATCGGGCTGCCGCCGTCCGACCAGTCGGAGTGCAGATGGCAGTCGCCGCGCAGCAGCGCCCGCAGCTGCCCGCCGCCCCGTACGGCCGGCGGCTCCTTCGCCTCGCCCTCCAGTTTCCGCAGATAGCCGGGCACCTCACCGGCCAGTGCCTCCCGCACCACCTGCGCGGTCTTCGGACCGACTCCCTTGAGCGACTCCAGCGACCCGGCGTCCGCCCGCCGCCGCACCTCCTCCTCGCCCAGCTCCTTCAGCGCCCGGGACGCCGTACGGAAGGCGCGTACGCGGTACGTCGGCGCCAGGGACCGCTCCAGCAGAAAGGCGATCCGGTCCAGTGCCTCGACGGGGTCCATCGCCACCTCCACCACAAGGGTTCCCCAGCACCCGGCGGGCCGCACGACGGGCGCGCGGTTTGCCCGGTACGCACCCGGGTACTGCGATGCCTCGTCCCGAACGCGTCGACGAGGAGGCCCCATGTCCGCCCCCACCGCGCCCCGCAGCAAGGCCGCCTTGATCACCGGCGCCGACTCCGGCATCGGCAGGGCCACCGCCGTACGGCTGGCCGAGGCGGGCATGGACGTGGGCATCACCTGGCACAGCGACCACAAGGGAGCGGAGGAGACGGCCGAGGAGGTCCGGGCGCACGGCCGACGGGCCGAGGTCGCCCGGATGGACCTCACCCGGCTGCCCGAGGCCGCCGACACCGTAGACGAGCTGTGCGAGCGCCTCGGCCGTATCGACGTGCTGGTGAACAACGCGGGCACCGGCACCATGACACCCTTCCTCGACCTGGAACTGTCCGACGTGCGCGAGGTTCTCGACGTCGATCTCGTCGGGCCGTTCCTGTGCGGGCAGAAGGCGGCCCGGCACATGATCCGGCAGGGCGACGGCGGGCGGATCGTCAACGTGACGTCCGTCCACGAGCACCAGCCGCGCGTGGGTGCCGCCCCGTACTGCGCCGCCAAGGGCGGTCTCGGCCTGCTCACCCAGGTCATGGCGCTCGAACTCGCGGAGTACCGCATCACCGTCAACGCCGTCGCCCCGGGGGAGATCTCCACACCCATGACCGGGCAGGAGGACACCGACCCGCACACCGAGAGCCGCCCCGGCGTGCCGCTGGGACGGCCCGGCGACGCCCGCGAGGTCGCCGCCGTCATCGCCTTCCTCGCCGGTCCGGACGCCTCCTACGTCACCGGCGCATCCTGGAGCGTCGACGGCGGCATGCTCCGCATGGGCCCGCAGGCCGGCTCGCACCTGACGAGCGACGACTGGCGCCGCCCCTGAGCGGACCGGCTGATCGCGCCGGCGCTTGACTCCGCACTACCGCCGGTTGCGCTCTACGCTCGATGCATGACCGAAAGCGCGAGCCCGTACATATCCCACCCGCGGATCGTGGTGCTCGGGGTGCAGCCGACCACACCGCCGTTCCGGATCGTGGAGATCGACGGCCAGGTGGTCGGGGAGGCCAAGACCGTCACCGACGTACTGGCGGCCGCCGCCGCGTTCGGCATCACGGTCCACGACCTGGACGATCCGGACGTGGTCCGCTGGGTCGGCGGCGACAAGTTCACCTGGACCGTGCACTAGGCCCTGCCCCTGCACCAGGCCCTGCCCCTGCACCAGGCCCTGCCCCTGCCCCTGCCCCTGTACCAATCCCTGCTCGGTGCGCTAGGCCGGCTTCTTCCCCGCCCGGCCGCCGCGCGGCCCGCGCGCATGGACCGCGCGGCTCAGCCGGCGGCCCAGGAGCAGGTAACCGATCAGCGCGCCCGTGGTGTTCAGGATGACGTCGTCGATGTCGAAGGCACGGCCGGTGACCAGCGCGCCCTGGGCGAACTCCACCAGCAGCATGACCACGGCGGTCAGCAGAAGCAGCCGCAGGATGCCGCGGGTGCGCGGGGCGACGACGGGCACGAGGACACCGAAGGGGACGCCCAGCAGGATGTTGCCGCCGATCTGCCGGACGGCGTCGCGCAGTTCCGGCTGGTCGAGATAGGCCTTCAGCGAGCGGCCCGGATGCAGATTGGTGTGGGTCAGGGCCTCCGACGCGGGTGAGGGCTGGAGGGTCAGCCGGGCCAGCACCACGGCGAAGGCCACCATGAACGCGAAGGCGCACAGCATCGCCAGCAACCGGACGGGCAGTGGCAGCGGGCGTCGCTCACGGCCGGAGCCGGCCGTACGGAGACGTGAGGCTGCACCGGCCATTGTGTCCTCCAGTCTTCAACTTCCCTGAGTGATAAGGCGGTTACCCGCAGCCGCGCCGACGATGCCGCCACGGACCGTTCCCGGCCACGGTTTCCCCATGTTTCACGGCACCCTCAGTTCCCGTACGAAACACGTACCTCCTTGAACCCCAGGGAGCGCAGGAGGCCTTCGAGCATGCTCCGGGTGTTGGTCTCGGCGCGGGCGGTCAGCTCGCTCTCCTTCGCCGCGTCGCCGATGTGCCGTACGGCGAGTTTCTGCACGGCCTGTTCGCCGTTGGGGTTGTCCGAGAAGAGGTCGCCGAGGCGGTCGAAGAGACCGCGCTGCTTGGAGACGGCGTAGGAACGGTCGGGGTCGAGGGCCGGCCGGCCCAGTCGTGCGTGGGGCAGCCGGAGCGTGGCGGACGTGCGGTCGCCGTTGACCTGCACGTCGTCGTCGCCGACCTTGCCCAGGTCGACGTAGGCGTCGACGGTGCCCGCACCGACGTACAGGGTGCGGGTGCCGCGGATCGCGTCGGGGAGGAACTTGGCGTCCTTCTCCAGGTCCACGACGACCTGGAAGTTGCCGGAGGCGGCGTCGTAACGGCTGAGGTCCTGGACGGACTTCAGCAGCGCGGGGCCGGACCGGTCATGGGTCTCGGTGCCGAACAGGTCCTTCAGGCCCGGGATCACGCTCAGCCGGATCCCGGCGAAGAACACGACGAGCACCAGCACCAGCGCGCCCACCACCTTCGCCCAGCCGGGCACGCGCCTGGGGAGACGCTTGACGGGAGTCGTCATGCGACGGCCCTCCTTCCTACTGTCCGGATGCCCGCCACGAGCCTTGCCAGACCGGTCGGTTGAGGAGGGGAGGATGTCAGCGGAAGCACGGCAGGGCGCACTCGGCCTCTCACCGGGCCGGACGCCGCCTCCGGCTCACAACGGGCCGGACGCCGCCTCCGGCTGCTCCAGGGCCGCGTCGAGCGTCGGCTGCGGGGGCAGCAGCCGGGACAGGCCGGTGATCCGCAGGACGCGCAGCGTCAGCGGGTGGGCGCAGACGAGGAGCAGCTGCCCGTCCCGGTCGAGCACCCGGCTCCTGGCCCGGTACAGCAGCCGCAGTCCCGAGCAGTCGAAGAACTCGATCCGGCTGAGGTCGATCACGACCCGGGCGGCGCGGCGGTTCGTCTCCCGGTCCAGGTGCGGGGCGATCTCCGTGGCCGCGGCGAGGTCGATCTCGCCGCGGAGCTCCAGCACCGTGTGCCCCCGTTCCTGTCGCACGCGCAGATGCGGGGTGAGCGGTGCAGGTTCCTGCCGCACGACGAGATCGCCTCCAGCCTGCTCCGTGCGTGGGGAGGGGCCGCGGTCCTCAGAACCGTTCCCCGCCCTGCAAGTTACCCTCCAACGAGTGAATTTGAGCATGTTCGATTGACATATGTCTCTGAATTGCGGCCGAGTTGGCCGAGGTTCGCGCCGGGGCGTGCGCGGGCGCGAGCGCCGGCGTCCGGGCTACGACAGAGCCTGCCAAGCCTTGGCGAGACCCTGACGGAACTGCTCGGTCTGGTGTGCGGTGAGGTCGCGCACCATCCGTTCCTCCAGTTCCCGGACGGGCCCGGCATGCCGTGCGAGCAGCTCCCGGCCGGCGTCGGTGAGCAGGATCAGCAGCTCGCGGCGGTTGCGGGGATTGCGCTCCCGGCGTACCAGCCCGCGGCCCTCCAGGGAGCGGACGAGGTCGGCGATGGACTGCGCGGTGACGAAGGAGTCGCGCGCCAGCTGGGCCGCCGACAGTCCGTCGTGTCGCTCCAGCACGGTCAGCGCGGTGTACTGGAGAGCGGTGATCCCGGAGGGTCTGACCAGCTCGTCCAGATGGGAGCGCACGACGAGCTCCACCTGCTTGACCATGTAGAGCAGGGAAGGGGGCGCCTTGGTCACCTGTGCGTCCAGCATGGATGCAGGCTAGACCATTGACAGGAAACCTGTCTGTAATGAGACTGCGAACCAACAGGAATCCTGTTTATTGAAATCTTGGCGACGACGCTGAGGAGCGGCGATGACCACCTTCGAGAGGGAACCCGGCCAGCTGTTCATCGGGGGACAGTGGCGCGAGGCCGCCGACGGGGCGCGCACCGAGGTGGTCGACCCGTCCCGGGGCACGGTCGTCACCACCGTCGCGGAGGCGGGCCCGGCCGACGTCGACGCGGCCGTACGGGCCGCCCGCGAGGCCTACGACGACGGCGCCTGGTCCGGCCTGAGCGGCCGCGAGCGGGGCCGGGTGCTGCACCGCGTCGCCCAGCTGATCCGCGAGAACGCCGACGAGATCGCCGCGCTGGAGAGCCTCGACGTCGGCAAGCCGATCACGCTGTGCGGCGCCGTCGACGTGACGAACGCGGCCAACGACTACGAGTACTTCGCGAACCTCGCGCAGAGCCAGGACGGCGCCCTGCGCGACACCCCCATGAACGCCCTCGCCTACACCAGGCGTGAACCGCTCGGCGTGGTCGCCGCGATCACCCCGTTCAACTTCCCGCTGATCCTCGCCGGCAGCAAGATCGGCCCCGCGCTGGCGGCCGGCAACACCGTCGTCCACAAGCCCGCCGACGAGACCCCGCTGAGCGCCCTGTACATGGCCCGGCTCTTCCAGGAGGCGGGGGTACCCGACGGCGTGGTCAACGTCGTGACCGGCAGCGGGCCGGTGGCCGGCGAGGCGCTGCTGCGCCACCGCGGTGTCGACAAGGTCGCCTTCACCGGCTCCACCGCGATCGGCCGGCACGTGGCGAGCGTCGCCGGCGAGGCCCTCAAGCCCGTCACCATGGAGCTCGGCGGGAACGCGGCCCACCTCGTCTTCGAGGACGCCGATCTGGAGAAGGCCGTTGGCGCGGTCATCAAGGGCTTCGTCTTCAACACCGGTCAGTTCTGCATGGGCGGACCGCGCCTGCTGGTGGCCCGCTCGGTGTACCCGACGCTGCTCGGGATCCTCGCCGATGCCGTGCCCGGCGTGCCGGTCGGCGACCCGCGCGACCCGGCCACGGTCATCGGCCCGATGGCGGCCGAGAAGCATCTGAAGAAGGTCGAGGAGTACGTCGCCCTGGCCCGCAAGGAGGGCGCCCGGATCGTCTGCGGCGGCGAGCGGCTCGACCTGGACGGCGGCTACTACTACAAGCCGACCGTCATCGCCGACCTGTCGAACGACTCCCGCGTGATCCAGGAGGAGATCTTCGGCCCGGTCCTCACCGTGCAGCCCTTCGACGACGAGGACGAGGCCGTCGCCCTCGCCAACTCCACCCCCTACGGCCTGGCCTCGGGCGTCCAGACCACCAACCTCGCCCGCGCGCACCGGGTCGCCGACCGGCTTCAGGCCGGCATCGTCTGGGTCAACGACTGGGCGATGCTCGACCCCGCGGTGCCCTTCGGCGGCGTGAAGGACTCCGGCTACGGCCGCGAGTACGGGCCCGAGGCCCTCGCCGGTTACACCAAGGTCAAGTCCGTCGTCGTCTCGCTCGACTGAGAACACCGCCAAGGAGCTCCCACGATGCCCACCACCACCCGTGCCGCGGTCGTCGAGTCCGGCGGCGCGCCCTTCACCCTCTCCGACGTCGTCCTCGACGAACCCGGCCCGCACGAGGCGCTGGTCCGCATGGTCGCCACCGGCCTGTGCCACACCGACCTCGGTGTGGCGAGCGGCGGACTGCCCTTCCCGCTGCCCGGGGTCCTCGGCCATGAGGGCGCGGGCGTCGTCGAGGCCGTCGGCTCCGCCGTCACCGGCGTCACGCCCGGCGACCACGTCCTGCTCTCCTTCACCTCCTGTGGCGACTGCCGCAACTGCCGCGGCGGGCACCCCGCGTACTGCGCGACCTGGCTGCCGCTGAACCTGCTCGGCGGCAGCCGGGCCGACGGCACGAACACCATCAGCCGCGAGGGTCAGGCCCTGGGCGGGCACTTCTTCGGCCAGTCCTCCTTCGCCGAGCGGGCGCTGGCCGACGAGCGGAGCCTCATCAAGGTCGACCCGGACGTGCCGCTGGAGTCCATCGCCCCGCTGGGGTGCGGCGTGCAGACCGGTGTGGGGGCCGTCTGGAACGTGCTGAAGCCGGACACGGGCAGCACGGTCGTCGTGCTGGGCGCCGGGGCGGTCGGCCTGTCGGCCGTGATGGCGGCGGCCCTCACCCCGGCCACGCGGATCGTCGCCGTCGACCGGGTCGCCGAGCGCCTTTCCCTGGCGACGGAGCTGGGCGCCACGCACACCGTCGACACGAGCGGGACGGACCTCGCCTCGGCCCTCGCCCAGATCACCGGCGGCCAGGGCGCGGACGGTGTCGTGGAGACCACGGGCAACGTCGGTGTCCTGCGCCAGGGCGTCGACGCGCTCGCCGCCCGCGGCACCCTCGTCGTGGTCGGTGCCCCGCCGTTCGGCACCGAGGTCGCCCTGGACGTCAACGGCCTGCTCGGCGGCAAGCGGATCGTCGGCCTCACCCTCGGCGACAGCGAGACCCAGACGATGATCCCCGCCCTGGTCCGCCTGGTGAAGGAGGGCAGGCTCCCGCTGCACCGCCTGATCAGCACGTATCCCTTCGGGGACATCGACCGGGCGGTCCAGGACATGAGGTCGGGCAAGACGATCAAGCCGGTCCTGACGTTCTGACGCGGCCGGCCGTCATGGCCGGTTCGCCGGAGAGCTCGGGGGCGCGGCGGTCCTGCGTGTGCGGCTTTGCCGTGGCGAGTCGCGCAGTTCCCCGCGCCCCTTCGGGGCGCTCTGCCGCCCGGCCCCGCCGAGCCCCCTGCCACCTCACCGGCCGTCCCGCGCGCGCCACCGGCCGAGAGGCCCGGCTCGGCCGACCGTGAGCGGCCGGACGGCGCGCGCGGGCGGCCGGAACGGGCCGCCCGGCGGTTCGGCTCAGTCGTTCACCAGCACCAGCTTCCCCGTCGTCCGGCCCGTGTCGCCCGAGGCGTGGGCCTCCGCGGCGGCTGCCAGGGGGAAGGTCCCGGCGATCGTGGCACGGAGCCTGCCCGTTTCGGCGAGTTCCGCGATCGTCTCCATGCCGGTGCGGTCGGCGTCGACCAGCATCCGCACCGCCCGCACACCGAGCCGCTCGGCCTCCCGGTAGAAGTCGTCCGAGCCCCCCGGCAGGATCGACACCACGACCCCGCCCGGGCGCAGCACGCGCAGCGAGCGCAGGGAGTTGTCGCCGCCGATCGTGTCCAGGACGACGTCGGCGTCCTTCACCGCCTCGGTGAAGTCCGTCTCCCGGTAGTCCACCGCCTCGTCCACGCCGATCTCCCGCAGGAACTCGTGCTTGCCCGCGCTCGCGGTGCCGATCACATGGGCGCCGCGCGCCTTCGCGATCTGCACCGCCACATGCCCGACCCCGCCCGCCGCGGCGTGGATCAGCACCCGCTGCCCGGACTTCAGGTCCGCGTGCTCGACGAGCGCCTGCCACGCGGTCAGCGACACCAGCGGCAGCGCGCCCGCCTGGACGTGGTCGATCCCGGCCGGCTTGCGCGCCAGGGCGCGGACGGGAGCGATCACGTACTCGGCGTGCGAGCCGTGCCCGAAGGGATACGGCAGCATGCCGAAGACCTCGTCACCGGGCGCGAACGCCGCGACGCCGATACCGACCGCCTCCACCACCCCGGAGACGTCCCAGCCCAGGACGAAGGGCGGCTCGCCCAGGAAGCCCCCGGTCGCGCGGTGCTTCCAGTCGGTCGGGTTGACCCCGGCGGCCCGCATCCGGACCAGTACCTCGTTCGGCCCGGGTTCCGGGCGCTCGACGTCCACTTCCCTCAGGACCTCGGGGCCGCCGAGGACGTCCTGGCTGATGGCTCGCATCGTGTTCTGTGTGCTCATGGTGTCCCAGCGTGCCGTTCCGAGCCCGGCCCGCCAATGGCAGAAAGGCCAACCTTCGATAAGATCGTGCCATGCGGCGTGAACGAGTGGTGGTCCTGGCCCTGGACGGCGTGTACCCGTTCGAACTGGGCATCCCCAGCCGGATCCTCGGCGCGGCCGACGGCCGGTACGAGGTCCTGACCTGTTCGGTGGACGGCGGACCGGTGCGCACCGAAGCGGACTTCGGCGTCACCGTCGAACACGGCCCGCAGGCCCTCGCCACGGCCGACACCGTGGTGATCGCGCCCGTCGCGCCGGACCGTCTGAGTGAGGAGGTGCCCGACAAGGTCCTGGCCGCGCTCGCCCTCATCCGCCCCGGGACGCGCATCGTCTCCATCTGCACCGGCGCCTTCGTCCTCGCCGCCGCCGGGCTGCTCGACGGGCGCAGGGCGACCACCCACTGGCAGGTCGCCGACCGGTTCCGGCGCATGTTCCCGCACATCGACCTCGACCCGGACGTGCTGTTCGTCGACGACCACCCCTTCCTCACCTCCGCCGGAGCCGCCTCCGGCGTGGACGTCTGCCTGCACCTGGTCCGCAAGGACCACGGCAGCCGGCTGGCCAACACCGTCGCCCGCCGCTGCGTGGTCCCGCCGTTCCGGGACGGGGGACAGGCCCAGTACATCGAGCAGCCCGTCCCCGAACAGGGCGCCGCGAGCACCGCGGCCACCCGCTCCTGGGCCTTGGAACGCCTCGGCGAACCGCTCACCCTGGCCGACCTCGCCGGCCACGCCCGGATGAGCCTGCGCACCTTCGCCCGCCGCTTCCACGACGAGGTGGGCCTCAGCCCCGGCCGCTGGCTCATCCAGCAGCGGGTGGCCCGCGCCCGGCATCTGCTGGAGTCCAGCGACCTCACGGTGGACCAGATCGCGGGCCGGGTCGGCTTCGCGACCGGCGCCTCCCTGCGCCAGCACCTGAACGCGGCGATCGGGGTGACCCCGCAGGCATACCGCCGCACGTTCCAGACCACGCGCTGACCAGGCAGGGTGCCGTCCTCCGCCCAACTGGGCAGCAAGTAAAGCCATTTGTCGACCTGTTGCCTTCTGCCGGAGCGTGACGGAACCCTCACGTCCGCCAGGGGTCGGGTTTGATCCTCTCGGGTTCAAACCCGATAAGGTTCCCAATGGCGCTGCGAGTTGACGCGATCGCGTCCGGTCGACTCGCGGTGTGTACTCATGAGTGCGATCCACACACCCCCCCCGTTCGATCGTGTTGCCTCGAAGGATGCAGATGGAACTCGCCACTCCGCCACCGGCGGCGCGGGCCCCTGTCGCCTGGTACAGCTGGTGGTTGATGCCGCTGGGCCTGGGAGGCGGGACCATAGCCGCCACGTTCATGAGCTCGGAGCGAATTACCACGGCCGTCGCCGGCATCGCGGCGACGGCGGCCGGTGCCGTGTGCGTACGCCTGCTGCTGCGCACCCGGGCTCAACTGCACCGGGCGGAGGGCTCCTTCCGCACCACGCAGGCCGAGCACAACCAGCAGTGGCAGCAGCACGTGGCGGGCCTGGAACGGAGGTTCTCCGCCGAGCGCGCCACCCTGGAGTCCCAGCTCACCGAGCAGAACGCGGCCTACGAACGGCGCCTCGCCGACCAGGGCGCCGGCTACGAGTCGCAGCTCGCCGACCAGAGCGCCACGTACGAGTCGCAACTCGCCGACCAGTCCCGTTCGTACGAGGAACGGCTGACCGAGCAGGCCAGGTCCTACGAGGCCCAGCTCGCCGACCAGGCCGAGGTCTGGCAGGAGCAGCTGACCCACCAGCTCGCCGCGGTCTCCCGGCTCGCCGACGAGCAACTGCCCGACGCGATGGAGAAGCTGCGTTCCGGCGAGGCCATCGACGACGTCCTGCCGACCGTCAACCAGTGCGCGAAGGTCAGCGCCGACCTCCAGACGGAACTGCGCAAGCTGCTGCGCACCGCCCTGATCGGCCTGGAGGCGGAGTTCGACCGCTCCACCTCCGCCGAGCAGGCCGTGATCAGCATCGGCAACCGCATCCACGTGCTGACCAGCAAGCTCCGCGGCCGGCTGCACGAGATGCAGGGTGAGCACGGCAGGCTTCCGGCCGTCGCCCGCGGTCTGATGGAGCTCGACCAGGAACTCGGCCCCGCCGACTCGCTCGCCGCGAGCATCGGTGTGCTCGGCGGCTCGGACCGTCCGGGACGCCAGTGGCAGGAACCGCAGCGGCTGCTGAGCGTGGTGCGCGGCGGCATCGGCCGGATCAAGGACTTCCACCGCGTCCAGGTGCGCCATCTGCCCGAACTCGGCGTCGACGGCGGCATGGTGGACCACCTCACGCTGATCTTCGCCCACCTCCTGGACAACGCGGCCCGCTACTCGCCGCCCACCGAGCCGGTGCTCATCTCCGGCAAGGAGGTCCCCAACGGCGTCGGCATCGAGATCCAGGACTCCGGCAAGGGCCTGAGCGAGGAGAAGAAGCGCGAGGCCGAGCACGCTCTCGCCGGCACCGCGCCCGGAGCCGGCCTCGGCGGCATCACCGAGGACGCGAGCATCGGTCTGCGCGTCGTCGGAGCCCTCGCCCGCCGCTACGGCATCCGCGTCACCTTCGCGGACTCGCCGTGGCTCGGCACCTCCGTGGTGGTCGTGGTACCGCACAAGTACTTCAGCCCGCTGCCCGCGGCCACGACCGCCCAGGCCGCGCCCGCCCCGGAGGCCCGCACCGCCGCGCCCGCGCCGGCCCGCGAGCCGGTCACCGCACCGGCACCGGCCGCGGAGGCCGTGGAGACCACACCCGGCGGACTGCCCCGGCGCCGCAGCAAGCGGAACGAGCCGGACGGGCCCAGGCAGGCCGAGCGGAGCGACCGGAGCACGGCCGTCTCCGCCGTCCCGCCGGACGCCTCCTTCTCCGGCCTCGCGGCCTTCGCCACCGCCGGCCGCGACGCCGCGGAGGCGTCCCGGGCGGCCGACGACCGCGACACCCCCGCCGGACGCGAGTTCACAGAGCACCACACCCAAGAGAGCGACTAGTCCTCATGACGCAGCAAGGAACAGATGTGAGCTGGGCGCTCCGCGATCTCGTCGAGAGCATCCAGGAGATCCGTTTCGCCCTGGTGGCCTCCAGCGACGGCAAGGCCATCACCTCCTACGGCGCCGAAGACCCCGACGACGTCGACCGCTTCGCCGCCGTGGTGGCCGGCCTCCAGGCGCTGGCCCAGCCGGTCGCCGAGCAGTTCCCCAAGTACGCCGGGCAGCTGCGCCTCGCGATGATCGAGGTCGACGGCGGCCACCTCTTCGTCGTCCGGGCCGGTGTGGAGACGTACCTAGGGGTCCTCGCCAGGGAGGGCCTCGACCAGGGCCTGCTCGGGCACCAGATGAGAGACCTGGCCCGCAGGATGGGTGAGCTTCTCGGCACCACTCCGCGCCTGGAGGAGCACTCTGGATGAGTGCTCCCCGCAGGCCGTCCGACCCGTCCGGTCTCGAGCGCTACTACGTCCTCACCGGAGGACGCAGCGGACCGGGCGGTTCGGCGTCGAGCCTCGACGTGGCGACCCTCGTCGTCGCCCGAGCCGCCCCGTTACCGGGCATGCAGCACGAGCACGAGGAGATCCTCCGCCGCTGCCGCGACCCGCTGTCGGTCGCCGAACTCGGCGCCCACCTCGGGCTGCCCTTCAACATTCTCGCCGTGCTGCTGTCGGACCTGCTGGACGCAGGTCGCGTCGAAGCCCGTGACCCCATCCCGGCACACGACGCCGGCCGCGGGCCCGACCTCGCGCTCCTTGAGGAGGTACTCAGTGGACTTGAAAGGCTTTGACCAACCCGGAGGGCGGGCGGCCGGGGACGCCCGCTCGGTGAAGGTGATGATCGCCGGCGGGTTCGGCACCGGGAAGACCACCATGGTCCGGTCGGTCAGCGACATCAAGCCGCTCACCACCGAGGAGACCCTCACCCAGGCCAGCGTCGACGTCGACCACCTCATCGGCGTCGCCGACAAGACGCAGACCACCGTCAGCCTGGACTTCGGCAAGATCGGCATCAACGAGAGCCTCGTGCTCTACCTGTTCGGCACGCCGGGCCAGGAGCGGTTCTGGTTCCTGTGGAACGGGCTCTTCAAGGGGGCGCTCGGCGCGATCGTCCTGGTGGACACGCGCCGCCTGGAATCCAGTTTCCGGGCGATCGAGGAGATGGAGCGGCAGGAAGTCCCGTTCGTCGTCGCGCTGAACGTCTTCCCCGACTCCCGGAACTACCCGGCCGAGGAGATCAGGGACGCCCTGGACATCCCCGAGAACACCCCGGTCGTGGCCTTCGACGCCCGCGACCGGGCCTCCAGCCGGGACGTCCTCGTCGCCCTGATCCACCACCTGAAGGAACGCTCGGCCGTGGCCTTGGAGCCCCGATGAACGACTCGACCGATTCTGGACTCCAGGCCGTGCGGGGCTGCCCCGTCGCCCACCACGGGGCCGACCTGACCAGGCTGTACGGCCCGGACGCCGCGACCGACCCGGCGGGCATCTACGAGCGGCTGCGCAAGGAGCACGGCTCGGTCGCGCCGGTGCTCCTCGAAGGCGACGTGCCCGCCTGGCTGGTCCTCGGCTACCGCGACAACCGGCGGGTGCTGAACAACCCCCGCCAGTTCAGCCGGGACGCGCGGATCTGGCGGGACTGGCGGGAGGGCCGGATCGAGGAGACCTCGCCGATCATGCCGATGGTCGGCTGGCGCCCCGACTGTGTGTCCCAGGACGGCGAACCGCACCGCAGGCTGCGCGGCGCCGTCACCGACGGGTTGCAGGCGGCGGTCGCCCGGGGCATCCGGCGGCACGTCACGTATTTCGCGAACAAGCAGATCGACGCGTTCGCCGACGCCGGGCGCGCCGACCTCGTGGCCGACTACGCCGAGCAACTGCCGATGCTCGTGCTCACCAGGATGCTGGGCCTTCCCGCGGCGGAGGGGCAACGCCTGATCGAGTCGTGCGCCGAGGTCTTCAAGGGCGGTGAGGGCGCCCTGGAGCACAACGACCGGATCATGCAGATCCTCGCGGAACTCGCCGAGCGCAAGCGGGCCGAGCCGGGCTCCGACTTCGCCACGGCCCTGCTGGAGCACCCGGCCGGCCTCGACCACGACGAGGTCGTCAGCCATCTGCGCCTGGTGCTGATCGCCGCGCACACCACCACCAGCAACCTGCTGGCCCGGGTCCTGCAACGGGTCCTCACCGACTCCGCCCGGCTGTCCGGTCTGGTCAGCGGGGAGCTGAACATCTCCTCAGCGGTGGAAGAGGTCATGTGGGACACCCCGCCGCTGTCCGTGCTGCCTGGCCGGTTCGCAACCGCCGACCTGGAGCTCGGAGGCCATCACGTCCAGGAGGGAGAACTGCTCATCCTGGGTCTGGCCGCCGGCAACCTCGACCCGGAGGTGCGGCCCGACTCGGCCGTCGCCGTGCAGGGCAACCAGTCGCACCTGGCGTTCAGTTCCGGACCGCACGAGTGCCCGGGGCAGAACATCGGCCAGTCCATCATCGAGATCGGCGTGGACGTCCTGCTGCACCGGCTGCCGGACCTGCGCCTGGCTGTACCGCCGGAAGAGCTCAGCTCGACCGCCTCCACGTGGGAGTCCAGGCTGGACAGCCTGCCGGTCGAGTTCGCCGTCTAGGACACGTCGGCAGACCGTTGCCCGGCCGGCTTCCGGCCGGGCAACGCCATGCGTGGGCGCAGGCGGTGGCTCGCACGCCCAGCGGGTCGTCAACCGAGCTGCGTCCGGGGTAGTTCGGCCGTGGCCACGGGGCACTCCTCGGTGGCGGCGTACGGCCGGTGGTCCGCTCGGCCTCGGCTTGGACGGCGCGGTGGAGGCCGTCGCCGCGCTGCCGACGGCCACGCAGGCGTTGCGCTGCTGCGGCGCTGTCCTCTTCATCGCCCTTCAGCAGGGGCCCGTTCGGGGCGCGGCCCGAGCCTTCAGGGGTGAGGCGTCAGCCGTCGAGCCAGTCGCCTGCGACGCCCGTGGGACGGTATCCCGTGGCGTTCCAGAGGAAATGCGGGTGGGCACAGCCGAACATGTAGGCGAGCAGTGCGGTGTCCTCCCTCCCGGTCTGAGGGTCGTGCAGGGTGTGGAACCTCTCGGATCCGACTACCCCGGCGTCTTGTTGGACATGACGGGCGCGGTCCGGCGATGGTGCGGCGCTGGATGCCTCCACGGCGGCGATGTAGGTGCGGCGCAAGATCTCCCATGTGCTGTCCGTGTTGCCGTACCAGGGGCCGTGCAGTGCTTCGAAGGCATGGAGCTCGGCGTCGAAGAGGGGCCATGTCCGGGGGTATTGGGCTCGACAGAGTGTGGACAGCTCGGCGGTCCGGGCGCTCAGTGCCGGTGCGGTGGGCCGCGGGGCGATGGTGAGGGTGGTGCCGTGGGTGAGGATGCCGGTGCACGGGTTGGGCTGCAGGTCGCACAGCGGGCAATCCTCGGCCGGGGGGAGGCCCTGGGTGATGCCGTCGAACCACAGGGCGTGGCGGCCCGTGAGCCCCATCCAGACGATGGTGGTGGTCATCAGCCAGGTGTTCCACATCGGGCTGTGGGCCTCGGGCATGCAGCCGTACTTGACGAGGGCTATCGCGCAGGCAGCGTAGAGGGCCTTGGTGTGGACGGGCATGTCGGCGAGCCAGAAGTTGCTGATCTCGCCGGTGAGGGCGTCGGCTCGTACATCGGCCATGTCGTCGATGACGCGGCACAGCAGCAGGGAGGCGAGGTTCTCTTCCTGCCAGAGTTCGGTGTCGGGGGCGACGTGCCAGAACAGGCAGTCCAGCATCTGCAGGGCTGAGTAGGTGCTCTGGTTGAGCGGGTTGGTCTGGGGGAGCATGACACTGCCCGCGTCGTGCTGTTGCAGCCAGTACTCGTCGACGGATCGCTTGTGGGCCGCGAAGAGTCCGGAGACCAGGGCCCGTGCGCTGTTGGTGCTGAAATTCTCGGCCAGGCGGCCTTCGACGTGTTGGGTGAGGCGCGTTGTGTCGATGGTGTCGATCACGCGTTTGTATTCGTGGAAGACGAGGATGTCGTCCTCGAAGCGGTGGCGGTGGCCGAGGTCTCGTTCGAGGTCGTTCATCTGCCGGGTCCAGGACCATCCACCGGTCAGGACGCTGTCGAGTTCCCGGCGGTGTGGCCAGGTCTTGACGGTGAGGGGACGACCGGCGCTCTGCCGCCAACGGTAGTCGTCCAGCGTGCGTGCGGGCGGCGTGGGCAGCCGACGGCACAGAGGGCAGGCGCAGACGCTTGTCTGCTCCTCCTCGCGCGGCGGGGTGAGTGCCCGGCTCCTCCAGGCCCCTTCCAGCATCGTGCAGGTCAGTCTGCAGACCTCGATGTCGGTGCTGACTTGGGGGAAGGCTGCTTCGATCATGCGCAGGCTGGTGTCGAGGTGCCTCAACCTGGCGTAGCCCTCCTCGTCGGGCGGGAGGAACGCGGGCCGCGCCAGATGGAGGGCTCCCTCCACACGCAGCGTGGTGCCGGAGTGGGGGGAGCCGAGTGCGTTCAGCCGCTCCTGAGCGGCGTTCTGGGATATTTGGTACTGCTCCGTGCTCCCCTTGATGTGTTTCACCAAGAGGCGGGCCAGGGTGTTCCCTGCCTCCGTGGGGTGGAGCTGGGCGCTTGGCTGCGCCGGGAGCGAGCTGTCGGCGGACGCCTTCGGAACGGCACCTGCGACTCGAGATTTCACACCGGTCTCCCAATGAGCTGTGGTCCTGGCAACGGAATCGATCGGTCGTGGTCGTTGACCGCGACCGCGAGGGGCACGACTGCTGCGATGACGGCACTCCTGCGAGGTGAGCACCGGCAGCGCCGCCTCAGCCGTGTTGATCAGGAAGCACTCGCGGCCCGTCAGGCGTAGCGCGCCCCCTGGATCCGAGATGCGCTGCTTCGCCCGAGGCGTGGGGGTAGCTGACCGGGGTGTCGAAGGGCAGGTCGAACCGGACGTCCTGAGGCATGCGTTTCCTTTCGGGAGACGGAACGCAGAGGCCCCCCACCCCTGCCGGCGGACGGTGCCGTGACCGCCCGCGCACTCGAACTGGGTTTTGCAGTCCGAAAGTTGAACCGAGAAGCGGTACCAGGCTGCCCACGACGTGAATGAGCCATTCCGTGACCCTGTCGTGATCTCCGTTACTGCCCGAAGCGCATGAGCTGCGTATACTCCCTCGTCCCTCACCCGGTACCGGCTTGTCCGCCGGGCCTCCGCAGCCTCGGAACGTCACACTGGTGAGCGTCAGTTGACGACGCTTCAGGAGGATTGCCGACGATGACGTCCGAACCCGCACGCAGCGCTGAGCAGCGCAAGAAGGACACCCTGCACCGTCTGGAACACGACGTGGACGCCTGGGTCGCCACGGCCGACGGCACGTCCGGGACGCCGTACCTCGTCCCGCTGTCCTTCCTCTGGAACGGCTCGTACCTGCTGTTCGCCACCCCCGCGTCGAGCCCCACGGGACGGAATCTGGCCGCGACGGGCCGGGCCCGCGTCGGAATCGGACCCACCCGTGACGTCGTGCTCGTCGAGGGCACCGTGGAGACCGTCCAGCCCGGCGAGCTGACCGAGCAGGACGCCGAACTCTTCGCCGCCAAGACCGGGTTCGACCCCCGCGGGCTGGCCACGCCGTACCTCTACTTCCGCGTCGTGCCGCAGCGGGTACAGGCCTGGCGGGAGGCCAACGAACTGGACGGCCGCGAACTCATGCGCGACGGACGGTGGTTGACGGCCGACTGAATCGGCCGGACCGGGATAACCGCAAGGTACAGGGCCGCGGGGCACGACCGCCCCGCGGCCGGAATCCTGCGGAGGAGACATGGCACTGGTGAAAGCGGGTGTCCTGGTGCTCGACTGTGCCGAGCCCGAGAAGCTCGCCGTGTTCTACAAGGAACTGCTGGAAGGGGAAGAGGCGGACGCGACCGCCAACCGGGTGGAGATCAAGGGCGCGGACGGCTTCCGCGTCGCCCTGCGCCGGGACGTCAACGCGACACCGCCCAGCTGGCCCCGCCCCGAGAACTCCCTCCAGGCCCACCTGGAGTTCGTGGTGGACGACCTCGACGCGGTGGAACGCCGGGTCATCTCCCTCGGGGGCCGCCCCCTGGAGGCCAAGGACGCCTCGGGCCCCCTGGAGGAGCGGGGCTACGCCGACCCGGCAGGCCACTCCTTCGTCCTGCGCCGCACCCCACCGACCGCGCCCAAACAGGGCTGACCGGAGGTGGCGGGCCGGTCGCCGGTGGCGCTCCCGCGATCTCCGTGCGGGCATGATCAACACCTGAGGGGCGCGACAGCCCGCACAGGCCGGCCCCGCCCCGCCGCACCGGCGGGGCGGGGCCGCGTCGTGCTCAGTCGCGGCCGCCCTTCTCCCCGGCCGGCCACGTGCCGGTGGAACGCTCGATGGCCTTGGCGCCCGCGCGGTCCACGGCGCTGCGCACCACGGCGAAGATGGCGCCCTGAACCGCCGCGGCCAGCAGGATCTCGCCCCAGCCGCGGTCCTTGTCCAGCGCGTCGGGAGCGTCCTCCTCGTTCCGGATCGCCATCCACGTCTTGCGGAAGGCCAGCCCGGCCAGCCAGCCGCTCGACCAGCCCAGCACGAACCCGAGGGGCTGGTAGGCGAAGGGAAGCTTCTTCTTCTTGGCCACGTGAATCTCCTTGATCGGTGAGGGTGGGTGGAAAGTGGTCAGGGTGTGCCCGCGGCCGGGACCCGCTCGCCGGCGCGGACCGGCTCGGGCGGCGTGCCGTCACCGAACGGCCGGCCGCCCAGCTCCTCGCGGTGATGCGGGGTCAGCCAGCCGGACAGGTCCGGGCCCAGCGGCACGACGCGGGTCGGGTTGATGCCCGTGTGCACCTGGTAGTAGTGGCGCTTGATGTGGTCGAAGTCGACGGTGTCGCCGAACCCGGGCGTCTGATAGAGGTCACGGGCATAACCCCACAGCACCCGGTTCTCCGTCAGCTTCCAGCGGTTGCACTTGAAGTGGCCGTGGTAGACCGCGTCGAAGCGGACCAGCGTGGTGAACAGCCGGATGTCCGCCTCGGTGATGGTGTCGCCGACGAGGTACCGCTGCCGCTCCAGCCGGTCCGCGAGCAGCTCCAGCCGCCGGAACACGCCCTCGCAGGCGGTCTCGTACTCCTCCTGTTCGGTGGCGAAACCCGCCCGGTACACGCCGTTGTTGACGTCCTCGTAGACGTCCGCCATCACCTCGTCGATCTCGTCCCGCCGCTCCGGCGGATACAGGTCGGGAGCGCCCTCCCGGTGCAGCGCCGTCCACTCGGTCGCGAGGTCGAGCGTGATCTGCTGGTAGTCGTTGGTGACCAGCTTCCCGCTGGGCACGTCCACCATCGCCGGCACGCTGACCCCGCCGGGGTGGTCCGTCTCCCGCCGGTCGTAGGCCTGGCTGAGGTAGCGGATGCCGAGGACCGGGTCGCGGCCGTCCTCGTCCAGCGTGAAGCGCCAGCTGCGGTCGTCCTGGATCGGGTCGGCGACGGCCAGGGACAGCGCGTCCTCCAGGCCGAGCAGCCGCCGGGAGACCAGCGACCGGCTCGCCCACGGGCAGGCGCGGCTGACGACCAGACGGTAGCGGCCGGCCTCAACCGGCCAGCCGTCCCGGCCGTCGGCGGTGACCCGGTCCGTGAAATGCGCCTTGGACCGTTTGAACGACCTCCTTCCGTAGGCGCTGTTGCCGCCGTCGCCGTCGTCGCGGCTCATGGCAATGACCTCCTTCGGCGTACGTGTGGCCTGCTTGTCGTGCGTGTGCCCTGGTGAACGCGTTCCCCTTTTTCCGCCGACGGCACGGTGTGAGCACCGCCGACCGGGGCAATCGGCGTGGGTGACTTCAGAAGGAACTGATCGGAGGACACGCGTCACCGTGCTGGTGGCGCTCGCCGCCAATCTCGTGATCGCGGCGGCGAAGGCGGTCGGCGGCCTGGCCGCGGGATCACCGGCGCTGCTGTCCGAGGCGGCCCACTCGGTGGCCGACAGCATGAACGAGGTGTTCTTACTGGCGGCACTGCGCCGCAGCCGCCGCCCCGCCGACCGGCGTCACCCCTTCGGCTACGGCAAGGAGCGGTTCTTCTGGTCGCTCCTCGCGGCCGTCGGGATCTTCGTCATGGGCGGGTGCTTCTCCTTCTTCCAGGGCATCGAGGCCCTGGTGAGCGGAGGGGAGGAGAAACTCGGCGGCTATGTCGCCGGTCTGATCGTGCTCGGGATCGCCCTCCTCGCGGAGGGCGCCTCTCTGCTGCGGGCGCTGTACCAGGTACGACGGCAGGGCGGCACGGTCACCGGGCTGCGCGACCCCGCCCTGCGCACGGTCGTCGCCGAGGACGGCACCGCGGTGCTCGGCGTCACGCTGGCCATGGCCGGTATGGCGCTGCACATGGTCACGGGCCAGGTGGTGTGGGAGGCGTCCGCCTCCCTGGCGATCGGCGCGCTGCTGGTCTACGTCGCCTACCGACTGGGCCGTGACGCCCGCGACCAGCTGATCGGCGAGGCGGCCGACCGGGAGGCGAGCGGGCGGATCCGGGAGTTGCTGCGGGCACAGCCGGAGATCGACAGCGTGGAGGCGCTGTTCACCATGAAGACGGGGCTCGACTCGACCCTCGTGGCCGCTCGCGTCGACCTCGTGCCCGGCCTGGACAGCGAGCACGTCGAGGACGTCGCCGTCCGTATCAAGCGCTCCATAGCCCGAACGGTCCCCGAGGCCGACCAGATCTTCCTCGACGTCACCGACCGTCGCGCGCGCGAGGCAGCGGAAAGCCCCGCCGCGACGGGGGAACGCGGCGGGGCCTGACCTTCGCGTGCCCCGTCGCGGACGGTTCATGCGACGCCCCGGAGAAGTTTTTCGCCGACCACCCCGGACGGGGTGGTCGGCGAACGGCTGTCCGGCCCGCTCCGGGCAGGTCCCGAGGGAGCGACTACGGGGCGTGCCCGACGTGCCGAACGCCGACGGGACGGGCGGCGGCCGCTTCGCCCCCTGCGGCCGGAGGCATGACGCCTGGACGGCGGACCGCTCCCGGCCTACCGAAGGGGCTGGCCTCCGCCCGGCGGCCTACCGAAGGGGCTGGCCTCCGCCCGGCGGCCTACCGAAAGGGCTGACCTCGCCCGGCGACCTACCGGAGAGACTGGCCTGGGCCCGGCGGCCTACCGGAGAGACCGGCCTGGGCCCGGCGGCCTGTCCGAAGGAGCTGACCTCCGCCCGGCCGGAATCACCCCGGGATGCCCCAAGCCCCGGGACTCACCCGCCGTCAGTCGGCTCCAGCACGAACACCGGTATCTCCCGGTCCGTCTTCTTCTGGTAATCGGCGTAGGCCGGATACGCCGCGACGGCGCGTTCCCACCACTCGGCCTTCTCCTGGCCCGTGACCTCGCGGGCGGTCATGTCCTGCTTGACCGGACCGTCCTGGAGCTCCACATGCGGGTCGGCCTTGATGTTGAAGTACCAGACCGGGTGCTTCGGTGCGCCACCGAGCGAGGCGACCGCGGCGTAACACCCCTCGTGCTCCACCCGCATCACCGGTGTCTTGCGCAGCTTGCCGCTCCTGACACCCCGTGAGGTCAGGATGACCACCGGCATCTTCGAGCCCTGGAGCGTCGTCCCCTCCGTGCCGCCGGAGCTCTCGTACAGTTCCACCTGCTTGCGCACCCACTGCGTCGGGCTGGGTTCGTACTCGCCCTCGAGAGGCATCGGCATCCGTCCCATCGTCGCGTCACGGCTGACTGGCACCAGCTTTCAACACCGGCAAGCCCTCGAATCATCCGCACCGCGCCCCATCCCGCCCGGCCGGGCACCTCACCCCGGTGCCAGCGCCATCCGCACGGCCAGAACGATCATGACCCCGCTCGCCACCAGCGCCGTCCCCAGCCGGCCCCGGTGACCGGTCAGCGCCCGCCCCAGCAGGGCCCCGCTCCCGGCGAGCAGCACCTGCCAGCTCGCGGAGGCGGCGAAGGCGGCGAGCACGAAGACGCCCTGCTCCAGCAGGCCGGCCGGGCCGGTCGCCTGGGAGCCGAGCACGAGAGCCGCGAAGTAGATCACGGTGGTCGGGTTGAGCAGGGTGATGCCGAGCAGCCCCAGGTAGGCCCGGCCGGGTCCCGGGGGAGCGGGGGCCGTCCGCGTGGCGAGCCGGTGGCCGCGGTACTCGCGCACGGCGGTGACCGCACCCCACACCGCCAGCACGAGCAGCACCAGGACACAGACCCACCGCAGCGGCCCGAGCACCGGCCGCAACACGCCGGCCAGGGCCGTTCCCCCGAGCGTGGCCGCGAGGGCGTACAGCCCGTCGGCGGTCGCGATACCGAGCGCGGCGCAGACACCGGTGCGCAGGGACGTGCGTGCGGTGAGAGAGACCAGATACGTCCCGACCGCGCCGACGGGGACGGCGATGCCGTACCCGGCGAGCAGCCCCGCGACGAGCGCGGTCGTCATGAGCGGGGCGGCGTCGGCCCTCCACGGCGGCCGGACGGCTGCTGTCGGCGCGCGGCAGGGACGGCGGCGGACAGCGGCAGGAGGACGGCGAACGTAGGCATGGCTGGATCCTGGGGCCAGTCCCGTCCCGCCGACAACCGGTTTTCGAACCGGCACCCCCGCACCCCGCTTTCCGGCGAGCCAAGCCCTCGTACCCGGCCTCCGACGCCCGGCGCTCGAACTAGAAGACGGCATTCCTCGGCCATGTTGCGGCCTGCGCCGATCTGGCCGAACTTCGCGTCGCCCCATAGATGCCCGAGGCATCTAATGAAGATCGGCACGACGCACACTTCGTCTGCGAGGTCTTCATGACGGAAACGACCGCACCCGTCGCCTTCCCCCAGAGCCGGACCTGCCCCTATCAGCCGCCCGCCGCCTACGATCCGCTGCGCGGCGAGCGCCCCCTGACCCGTATCACCCTCTTCGACGGCCGTGAGGCGTGGCTGGTCAGCGGGCACGCGACCGCCCGTGCGCTGCTCGCCGACCCGCGCCTGTCCTCCAACCGCAGCCGCCCCGGCTTCCCCGCCCCGACCCGGCGGTTCGCCGGGATCAAGAACCGCAGAACGGCCCTGCTCGGCGTCGACGACCCGGAGCACCACGCCCAGCGGCGGATGGTCGTCGGCGACTTCACCCTCAAACGGGCCGTCGAACTCCGGCCACGGATCCAGCAGATCGTCGACGAGCGGCTCGACGCGATGATCGCCCAGGGCCCGCCCGCGGACCTGGTGAACACCTTCGCGCTGCCCGTGCCGTCCATGGTGATCTGCGCCCTGCTCGGCGTCCCGTACGCCGACCACGACTTCTTCGAGACCCAGTCACGACGGCTGCTGCGCGGCCCGGAGACCGCCGACGTGGAGGACGCCCGCGACCGGCTGGAGGCGTACTTCGGCGAGCTGATCGACCGCAAACAGCGGGACCCCGGCACCGGCCTGCTGGACGACCTCGTCCACCGGCAGCTGCGCGACGGCGCGCTCGACCGCGAGGGCCTGACCGCCCTGGCGCTCATCCTGCTGGTCGCCGGCCACGAGACGACCGCCAACATGATCTCGCTCGGCACCTACACCCTGCTCCAGCACCCCGAGCGGCTCGCCGAGTTGCGCGCCGACCCGGGGCTGCTGCCGGCCGCGGTCGAGGAGCTGATGCGGATGCTGTCGATCGCCGACGGTCTGCTGCGCCTGGCCGTCGAGGACATCGAGGTGGCCGGGACGACCATCCGCAAGGGTGACGGCGTGGTCTTCGCGACCTCCGTCATCAACCGCGACGAGACGGTCTACCCCGATCCGGACACGCTCGACTGGAGCCGCCCGGCCCGGCACCACGTCGCCTTCGGCTTCGGCATCCACCAGTGCCTCGGCCAGAACCTCGCCCGCGCCGAGCTGGAGATCGCCCTGCACACCCTCTTCGACCGGCTGCCCACGCTGCGCCTGGCCGCTCCCGCCGAGGAGATCCCCTTCAAACCGGGCGACACGATCCAGGGGATGCTGGAACTCCCCGTGACCTGGTAAGAGGCTTCCGTCATGCACATCGACATCGACAAGGACGTCTGCATCGGCGCGGGCCAGTGCGCCCTGACCGCCCCGGACGTGTTCACCCAGGACGACGACGGCTACAGCGCCCTGCTGCCCGGCCGGGAGGACGGCGGCGGCAGCCCGCTGGTACGGGAGGCGGCCCGGGCCTGCCCGGTGAGCGCCATCACCGTCTCCCAGACGGTGGGCTGACACAGGATCACGCGGCCGCCAGGAGCAGCCGGGCCGCCTCCCGGGCCTCGGCCGCGGGCTCGGCGCTCCTGGTGACACCCGCCGTGACCATGGCACCCTCGGCGAGCAGGAACAGCTGCCCGGCCAGCGCGCCGGGCAGCCCCGCCGCGTCGACCAGTGAGGCGAGGTAGTCCCGGAAAGCCCGCTTGTGCGCGCGGACCTGGCCGGCCACGCGCGCGGACGTCGCGCCGAGCTCCCCGTACGCGTTGATCCACGCACAGCCCCGGAAGTCCGGCTCGCCGAACCACCGGCCCAGCCAGTCGAACACGGCCAGGATCCGCTCCCGCGGCTCCCCGTACCGTTCGACGTACTCGGCCAGTTGCCCGCGCCAGCGCGCGTCACGCCGCTCCAGGTACGCCTCCACCAACTGCTCCTTCGCCGGGAACAGCTGGTAGAGCCGCTTGAGCGAGACCCCGGAGCTGCCGCGGACGTCGTCCATGCCGACGGACCGCACACCCCGCCCGTAGAACAGCTCCTCGGCGGCGTCCAGCGCCCGCTCCCGGGCCACTGCGCTGTCCATGTACGACCACTCCTTGACGCGAGAACGAGCGTTCTCCTACCGTAGCAGCGCCGCGGAGAACGCTCGTTCTCCACTGTCGATCAGGGGAGGACCCATGACCGGCCGCCCGCCGCTGCCGCCCTTCACCCGGGACACCGCCGCGCAGAAGGTCCAGGCCGCCGAGGACGCCTGGAACACCCGCGATCCGCACAAGGTCGCCCTCGCCTACTCGGAGGACTCCGTCTGGCGCAACCGCGACACCTTCGTCACCGGCCGCGCGGAGATCGCCGAGTTCCTGACCCGGAAGTGGGAGCGCGAGCAGGAGTACGCGCTGCGCAAGGACCTGTGGGCCTTCGACGGCAACCGCATCGCCGTCCGCTTCCAGTACGAGTGCCGGGACACCGACGGCCGCTGGTGGCGCTCCTACGGCAACGAACTGTGGGAGTTCGACGAGCACGGCCTGATGACCCGCCGCGAGGCGAGCATCAACGACGTACCGATCGAGGAGCGGGAGCGCCGCATCTTCGGCCCGCGACCGGAACCGGAGCGCGGAGCCCTGCTCCCCCTCCAGTGAGCCCGGCGGAGTCACTAGGGTTTCCGGGATGACCGAACAGCCCACCCGGAAGCCTTTCCTCTACGTCGTCGTCTGCGCCGCCGGTATCGCCGCGGACGTCAGCAAACTGATCACCGCAGCGCAGGAGCGCGACTGGGAGGTCGGTGTCATCGCGACGCCCGTCGCCATGAACGGCTTCTTCGACACCGCGGCCGTCGAGGCGCAGACGGGCCGCCCGATCCGGTCCGCCTGGCGCACGCCGGGTGAGCCGCGCCCGTTCCCGGCGCCCGACGCCGTGGTCGTCGCGCCCGCCACCTTCAACACCGTCAACAAGTGGGCGGCCGGCATCGCCGACACCCTCGCCCTGGGCACCCTGTGCGAGGCCGCGGGGCTCGGTGTGCCGATCGCCGTCCTGCCGTGCGTCGCCGACGCGCTGGTCTCCCACCCCGCCTACCGGGACAGTCTCGAACGGCTGCGGGGGATGGGCGTGCGGTTCGGGCAGCCGTACGCCGGAGAACCGGACGAGGACGGCGGACGGCCGGAGTTCGGCTGGGAACGGGCGCTGGAACTGGTCGAACGCGGCTGACGGTCGGCTGCTGCCCCCGCCCAGCCCGGCGCCTTCGAGTGCACGCGAGCACGTACGCTCCGTCTGGAACACCTCCCGAAGGCAGGAGCAGCAACGATGCAGTACGTGAAGCTCGGTTCGACGGGCCTGGACGTGTCGCGGATCTGTCTGGGGTGCATGACCTACGGCCTGCCGGACCGGGGCCGGCACGAGTGGACCCTCGACGAGGAGGCCTCGCGCCCGCTGATCCGGCAGGCGGTCGAGGCGGGGATCAACTTCTTCGACACGGCGAACGTCTACTCCGACGGCACCAGCGAGGAGATCGTCGGCCGCGCCCTGCGCGACTTCGCCCGCCGTGACGAGATCGTGCTCGCGACGAAGGTGCACGGCCGGATGCGCCCCGGGCCCAACGGCGGCGGACTGTCCCGCAAGGCGATCATCAGCGAGCTCGACCAGAGCCTCACCCGGCTCGGCACCGACTACGTCGACCTCTACCAGATCCACCGCTTCGACCCGCACACCCCGGTCGAGGAGACGATGGAGGCGCTGCACGACGTCGTCAAGGCCGGCAAGGTCCGTTACATCGGGGCGAGTTCGATGTACGCCTGGCAGTTCTCCAAGGCCCAGTACACCGCCCGGCTGAACGGCTGGACCCGCTTCGTCTCCATGCAGAACCACTACAACCTCCTCTACCGCGAGGAGGAGCGCGAGATGCTGCCCCTGTGCGCGGACCAGGGCGTCGGCGTACTGCCCTGGAGCCCGCTCGCCCGCGGCCGCCTCACCCGCGACTGGAACACCACGACCGAGCGCAGCGCCACCGACACCTTCGGCGGCAACCTCTACCAGGAGGGCGACCGCACCATCGTCGAGGCGGTCACCCGCATCGCCGAGGCGCGCGGCGTGCCCCGCGCCCGCATCGCCCTCGCCTGGCTGCTCCACCAGGACACGGTGACGGCGCCGATCGTGGGAGCGTCGAAGCCGGGGCACCTGGAGGACGCGGTGGCCGCCGTGGAGCTCCAGCTCAGCGACAAGGAACTCGAGGAACTGGAGCGGCCCTACACCCCGCATCCCATCGCCGGTCACTGAAACCGGCCTGCGGAGCACTCAGTGGGGCCCCTGCGCCGCGAATTCCGTCCCGCAGGGCCCCGCCCCCTCGCTCTCCGGCAACTCCACCCTCGCCCCGTTCATCGTCAGCGTCCGGTAGAACCCCCCGATCCGCTCCGCCGACCGCCCCACGTAATGGCCGATGAACGACCGCCGGAACCGATCCGCCGCACGGTTCGGCTGCGACCCGTGCACCAGGCTGCCGTTGAAGAACAGAACATCCCCCGGCTCCATGTCCACCGGCACCGTCGCCAGCCCGGGCGGCGGCGGAACGTACTCCCGGGCGAAGGACACCCCCGCGTCCGCCTCCTCCGGGCAGAACAGATCCATCCGGTGCGTGCCCGGCACGACCTCCAGCCCGCCGTTCTCCCGGTCGATCACCTCACAGGCCAGCCACGCCGCCACACAGGTGCCCGGCTCCACCCGCAGATAGAAGTTGTCCTGGTGCAGCGCCTGCCCCCGGGCCCCCGGCGGCTTGAAGTAGAACATGCTCTGCGCGGCCAGGACCTCCTCCCCGAGAAACACCTCCAGAACCGTGCGCAGCCGGGCGTCCAGCAGGACGTCGCGAGCGAGGTCGCTGATCTCGTGCGGGTGCATCACCCGCGGCCAGACGTGCAGCGGATCGGCGCCCGGCCCGGAGGCGCGCGGCTCGAAGTGCCCGGGGACCGGTCCGGCCGCACGCAGCGCCGAGAACTCGTCGCACAGCCGCTCGGTCTCCTCGGCCCCGAAGAGCCCGCGTACGACCGTGAAGCCGTCCTCCTCGAAACGCTCCCGGTACCGCCGGAGCGCGGCGGGGTCCAGGATGGGAGCGCCGGCGGCGCCATTGCCCGTGACTGTCATGAGCGCACTCCTCGGTCAGGTGTCCCCGGCACGACACGCTAGGCCACCGAGCCGTCGAGGAGGATGCCCGTGGGTGCTGACGGATTGCCCGCCACTGCTGAGCACGGGTACGAGGGGGACCCCGCACCGCCGCCCGGCCTGGTCGTGCTCGGCCACTTCGACCAGCCGCCCGGATACGTCGTCAACCGGCCGCGCGGATCGGCGAGTTGGCTGTTCACCTGGACCACGGCAGGCCGCGGACGGTTCTGGCAGGGCGGCGTGGAGACCTCGGCCGGCGCGGGCCGGCTGGTGGTGCTCGCCCCGGGTGTCCCGCACGGTTACGCGGTCGGGCCCGGCGCCCGGCACTGGCGGTTCTGGTGGGCGCACTGCCAGGCCCGCCCGTCGTGGGCCGGGTGGCTGCGGCCGTACGACGCCGGTGACGGGGTGTACGTGGTCACGTCGGCCCCCGCCACAGTGCACGGCCGTGTCGAGGCGGCGTTCCGGCGGATGCACGCCGATGCCCGCCGGCCCGGCGCCGGGGTACCGCCCGACGCGGTGGCCCCGGACGGGCAGATCGCTGTCGCGCACGGCAGCGCCGCCCGCGAACTGGCCCTGTGCGCACTGGAGGAGATCGTCCTCCTCACCACCGCCGGTGCCCGCCCGGCGGCACCTCGTCCCGGGCTCGACGCACGGGTCCAACGGGCCCAGGAGCTGATCGAGGCCGACCCCGGCGCCCCGCACACCGTCCGCTCGCTGGCCGAGCAGGTCTCCCTGTCGCCGTCCCGCTTCGCCCATCTGTTCAGCCGCCAGCTCGGCCGGTCGCCCATGCGCGCCCTGCGCGAGGCGCGGCTGCGGCACGCCGCCCGGCTGCTGGAGGGCACCGATCTGCCGGTGGAACGCGTCGCCGCGGCCTCGGGTTTCGCCAGCCCGTTCCACTTCAACCGCGTCTTCCGCGAGCGCTACGGCACACCTCCCGGCGCGTACCGGAACGCGGTGCACGGCGGTCGGCGGGGCTGAGGGGCGGTATCGTCATTGGTTCTGAGAGGAGACCTGGAAAGGGTCACGCCGGGAAGGCCCGAGGGGTGTGAGCTGCTGTGCGGAGGGCAGTTCAATGGTTTCCGGGCGACGCCCGGGACCGGGCGAAAACACACCGCGAAAAACAGAGGGGACAGCCCGGAAATCCCTTTCGCGCCGCACATTGACACTTTGTCAAAAGTCCCTGGCCGCGTACGCAATGCACGAAACCGTGAGATCCCTTGTTCCCTGTCGCTGACCTGTGCAAAGGTGTGCCTTGTCGGCGTCCGGATCACACGCCTTTCTTCGTGTGCGCGAGCCACCGGGTCGACATACCCCTTGGTATGGACTTTCTTCCGCATGTCCGTGAGAGGAATGCAGCCGTGAACGACGCAGGCCCGTCGAATTCCCCGGGTCCGGCCCGCAGGATCGGCGCGACGGACGAGGAACTGAGCGCCGAGCTCAGGAAGTGGACGGGGGCGACCCCCGCGCTTCACCCCGTCGGCGAGCTTCTGGACCGGCACTGGGAGGCGGCCTCCGCCTACGCCCGGCTGTGCACCGACGGCCCGCGTTCCGCCGGAATACTCACCACCGCCGCATTCACCCGGCTCTTCGGCGAAACCCTGCGCCAGACCGGCCCCACCTCCGCGTGGCGGCCCCATCTGCTCGTCACCGTACGGCGCATCGCGGCCGAGTGGGCCACCGACCACAGACGCGACATGCTGCACCCGGAACTGCTGTCCGGGGCCGGCGAGGGGGAGCGGGTGGCCGCCCGGCTGCTGCCGCAGCAGCACCGGCGTCTGCTCTCCGGTGCCTTCCAGCGGCTGCCCCAGTCCGCGCGCTGTCTGCTGTGGCACGTCGAGGTCGAGGCCGAACCGCTCGCCGTCCCCGCCGGGTTGCTCGGCCTGGACGAGGAGGGAGCCGGCGTCGAACTGGACCGGGCCCGTGACCGGCTGCGCGAGGAGAGCCTCCAACTGCACCGCGAACTCGCCCCCGACGAGGAGTGCCGGCGTTATCTGCGGCTGCTGGACGTGACGTACCGGCGTGGCGCCTTCGACATCGACCCCGATCTACGCGCGCATATCCAGGGCTGCGGGCACTGCGCAGCGGCCGCGGACCAGCTCGACCAGTTCAACCACGGGCTCGGTCTCGCCCTGGCGGAGGGCGTGCTGGGCTGGGGCGGGCGAGAGTACGCACAGGGCAGACCGAGCGGCGCGGCGGAGAGCGACGCGACCGGCGCCCCGTGGCCCGGCACGCAGACGGCCACCGCGCAGCGGGGGCTCCCCGGCGATGTGGCCGGTGAGGCCTTCCCCGACCCCGTCGTCCTCGCGGGCATGGTCGGGGAGTCGTTCACCGACCCGGTCGGCACGGCGGCCGCGCCGCCCGCCCCCGCGGCGGAGCAAGCGGCGCGGGCGTCCGCCCACGAGGGCTTCCCCGCCCCGCCCGACGCCCCACCGGCCAGTGGCACCACCCCTGGTCCGCGCCCCGAAGGCCACCGCACGGCGGCCCGCAGATCCGCTCACAAGGCGGCCCGGCGTGCCTCCCGCCGCCGCACCGTGAGCGTGGGCGTCCTGACCGTCAGCGGCCTGGTCGTCCTCCCGCTGGTCCTGTGGTCCCTGGGCAACTCCGGGGAGGGCTCCCCGCAGTCCGGTGCGGGTCGGCCCTCCGAGACGCCCGGCCCGGATGCCGGCGAGTCGACGAACGACTCCTCCTGGGTCGGGGCGGGCGACGCCGAGAAGGGTGCCCTGCGCGGCCGGCTGCACAACGTGGCCTCGGGACTGTGCGTCGGCATCGAGGGCGACAAGGCCGTCAAGGGCGCGGAGGCCGAACTCACCGCCTGCTCCTCGGCCGCCGCCCAGCAGTGGACGTACGAGACCGACGGCCTGCTGCGCAACGGCGCCGACCCCGATCTGTGCCTGGACTCGCACCTCGGCTACTCGGTGCGGCTGGCCCCGTGCACGGGAGCGTCCCGGCCGGACACCAGGGACATCCGCTACGACTTCACGCTCCAGGGCTCCCTGGTGCCCCGCTGGAACCAGGACCTCGTCCTGGCTCCGGCCGCGACCGACGGCTCGGGAGCCCTCGTCCTGAAGACCCGGGCGGACGCGGAGGTCCAGCGCTGGGCGATCGACACCTCCAAGGCGGACCTCCAGATGGAGGTCGTCAACTGGAACGCAGCCGCCCCGGCGCCGCGCCCCACACCCACTCCCTTGAAGACGCCCACGGCGACACCGGCACCGACCCCGCCCGCCGCCCCGTCGGCGACACCGCGGCCGACGCCGACCAGCGCGGCCCCCACCGACTCGGGCTGTGACCGCTACGGCTACCCCTGCGACGGGGACGGCCGGAACGGCTATCCCGGCTACGGCTACCCGGGTTCCGGCTACCCCGGTTACGGCTACGGGTACGGCGGATATGGCGGCTACGGCGGTGGCGGCCACCGCTGACCGGACGCGCGCTCAGGTCCCGGCGACGCGCAGCGACAGCCACAGCGCCGCCACGGCCGGCACCAGCGCGGCCGGCACCGTGAGCAGGCCGAGCCGGGTGAACTCCCCGAGCCCGACCCGCTGTCCGTGCTGCTGCGCGATCCGCCGCCACAGCAGGGTCGCCAGCGACCCGGCGTAGGTCAGGTTGGGGCCGATGTTCACGCCGAGCAGCACCGCCAGCACGGCACCGGGACCGGCTCCGGCGGTCAGCGGCAGCAGCACCAGTACCGCGGGCAGGTTGTTGACGAGGTTCGCCAGGACGGCGGCCAGCGCGGCCACGCCCAGCAGCGTGAGCAGGCCCGATCCGTCGGGCAGCACCCGGTGGAGCGCGTCGGCGAGCCCTTGGTCGACCACCGCCCGCACGACGACGCCGAGGGCGAGCACGAACGCCAGGAAGGCCGGGGCCGCGGACCGCACCACCGTCAGCGGGGTGGCCCGCCGCCGCAGCAGCGCCCGCACGGCCAGCACGAGCGCACCGGCCAGGGCGGCCCACGCCGGCGCGATGCCGAGGGCGGAGGCCACGACGAACCCGGCGAGCGTGCATCCCACGGTGATCAGGGCGAACAGGGGTGGCTCGGGAGGCCGCGCGGGGTCGGGGGAGGGGAGAGGGGCGGCCAGCTCGTCGTCGAAGAAGCGCCGGAACACCAGGTACTCGGCGCCGATCGCCACCAGCCAGGGCAGCGTCATCAGCGCCGCGAACCGGGTGAAGCTCAGCCCGCTCGCCGTGAAGGCCAGCAGGTTGGTCAGGTTGGAGACCGGCAGCAGCAGCGAGGCGGTGTTCGACAGATGGGCGCACGCGTACAGGTGCGGCCGGGCCTTGACGCCCATCCGGGTGGCGGTGGCGAGCACCACCGGTGTCAGCAGGACGACGGTGGCGTCCAGACTGAGCACGGCCGTGATGACGGAGGCCAGCGCGAACACCGCGGTCAGCAGCCGCGTGGGACGCCCCGCCGCCCAGCGGGCCGTCCATGCTCCGCACGCCGTGAACAGTCCCTCGACGTCGCAGAAGTGCGCCAGCACCAGCACGGCCGCGAGGAAGCCGACCACGGGCCCCAGCCGCTGGATCTCCTCCCACGCGTGGTCCGGCGGGATCACTCCGACGGCGACCGCGAGCCCGGCGGCCGGAACCGCCAGGACGGCCTCGGGCAGCCCCCGCGGACGGAGCACGGCCCAGACGAGCACGGCGGCCAGCAGCGCCACGGACAGGACTTCGGCGAGCGGGGTGTTCAGGGCGGCGTCCTCCGCGAGGTGATCAGGTCGTGCCCGCCCATGAAACCAAGGGTTGGTAAGAGAGCTCCTTACATCCCCTCGAGCAGTTCCAGCTCCGCCCAGATCGTCTTGCCCTCGGTGGTGTGCCTGCTGCCCCAGCGCTGGGTGAGCTGGGCGACCAGGAGCAGACCGCGGCCCCCCTCGTCCCAGGTCTTGGCACGGCGCAGGTGCGGGGCCGTGTGGTTGGTGTCCGACACCTCGCAGATCAGCGTGGACCCGTCGTGGATCAGCCGCAGCCGGATGGGCGGGGCGCCGTAGCGGATGGCGTTGGTGACCAGCTCGCTCACCACCAGCTCCGCGGTGAACGTGGCCTCGAGCAGCCCCCAGCGGTCGAGCTGGTCGACGACCTGCTTGCGGATGGGGGCCACCAGCGCCGGGTCGGCGGGGATGTCCCAGGTCGCCACCTGGGAGGACGGCAGCCCGCGGGTGCGGGCCAGCAGCAGGGCCACGTCGTCGGCGGAGCCGCCCGGCGGGAGCAGGGCGTGCAGCACGCGGTCACAGGTCTCGTCCAGGGAGTCGGAGGGAGCCGACAGTGCCTCGCGGAGCATCCGGTGGCTCGCGTCGACGTCCCGCTCGCGGCTCGCGAGCAGCCCGTCCGTGTGGAACGACAGGACGCTGCCCTCCCGCAGCTCCACCTCGGCGGACTCGAACGGCAGCCCTCCGACCCCCAGCGGGGGCCCCGAGGGCAGGTCGAGCTGCCGGGCCGGGCCGTCCGGCGGGACCACGAGGGGCAGTGGGTGCCCGGCCCGGGCCAGGGTGCAGCGCCGCGACACGGGGTCGTAGACCGCGTACAGGCAGGTCGCGCCGACCTCCCCGGTGCCGGCGTCGCCGCCGGACTCCTGGGACAGCCGGACGACGAGGTCGTCGAGGTGGGTGAGCAGCTCGTCGGGGGCCAGGTCGATGTCGGCGAGGGTGCGGACGGCGGTGCGCAGCCGGCCCATGGTGGCCGAGGCCTGGATGCCGTGGCCGACGACGTCGCCGACGACCATCGCGACGCGCATCCCGGACAGCGGGATCACGTCGAACCAGTCGCCGCCCACGCCGGAGCGGGTGGCGGGAAGGTAGCGGGAGGCCGCCTCCACCGCCGCGGTGCGCGGCAGGGTGCGGGGCAGCAGGCTGCGTTGCAGGGTGAGGGTCGTCTCGCGTTCGCGGGAGTAGCGGCGGGCGTTGTCGATGCAGACGGCGGCCCGGGCCGTGACCTCCTCGGCCAGCAGCACGTCGTCGGCGGTGAAGGGCTCCGGGCGGCGGAAGCGGGTGAAGACCGCGACCCCGAGGGTCGTGCCCCTGGCCTGGAGCGGCACGGACATCGTGGAGTGGATGCCGTACTCGCGGACCCGCCGGAACCGGACCGGGTCCCAGGCCAGCCACTTCTCGAGGTCGCCGCCGTCCGCTCCGGAGGCCACGACGGCGTGACCCGCGATGAGCGAGGCGGCCTGCGGGGAGCCCTCCGGGTAGACGTCCACCTGACCCGGCTTGGCCACGGCCTCGGGGCTGCCCGGGTTGACCGACTGGTGGGCGGCCCGGCGCAGGCTCACCGGCGGGGTCGGCGGGCCGGCGGACTCGCCGCCGTGCTCCCGGACGTCGAGCAGGTCGACGCTGACGAAGTCGGCGAGCGCCGGAACGCACACGTCGGCCAGCTCCTGGGCCGTACGGGTGACATCGAGGGTGGTGCCGATGCGCACGCTCGCCTCGTTGACCAGCTGGAGCCGCTCCCGTGACCGGTACTGGTCGCTGAAGTCGTGGGCGGTCACGCACACGCCCCGCACCCGCCCCGAGTCGTCGGTCAGCGGGGCGAGCCGGGCCAGCCAGGCGTGCGCGGCCCGGCTCTCGCCGCTGGCCTTCATGTAGGTCTCCATGTCCTGCCGCCGGCCCGTGCTCAGCACACGGCGCAGATACTCCTCGAGCTCCGCGTTCTGCGGCCGGCTGCCGATGTCGGTGGGCCGCAGGCCCCGCAGCCGGTCGGCCGGCAGGCCGACCAGGGCCGCCATGGCGTCGTTGACGCCGCGCAGCCGCAGCCGTTCGTCGAAGATCATGGTGGCGCAGGGCGACTGCGTCAGGGCCGCCCGCACCAGCGGGTCGTCCGGCAGCTTTCGAACGGGGGCCTCCGGCGGGGACACGGCGAGCCACTCGGCCGTCTCCGGGCCGTCCGGTGGTCTGCGGTGGGCGACGACCCAGGCGGAGACCGCGTGCCCGTCGCGGTGACGCAGCGTGACCGTTCCGCTCCAGCGGGCGTCCTCCGGCACGGGCGGCGGTTCCGCTCCGTCGGCCAGCAGCTCGATGGCCGGGCGGCCCAGGACCTCGGCGGCCGGGTGGCCCAGCAGACGGTGTGCGCCCTCGCTCCACTCGGTGAGCGTGCCGTCGGCGGCGATGACGGCACGGGCGGCCACGCCATCGTCGAACGGCTCGTCCGGACTCATCGTCGCCACTCCATACGGACACTCACAGTGATCAGAGAGGTCGCTTGAGTTCCAGACTAGTCCGTGGGTGCCCGACGTGGACCGGTAACCCCTGAGCCGCCCGGCGGCGCGCGGTCAAGGCGCGTTTCCGGCCGATGTGCCCCCCGCGGCAGAACGACGCGACCGCACTCTTGACGGCCCTGTGTGACACCTCGACAGAATCTGTTTGTTCGCGATGGGTTGTGAGTACTTCTGAGCCCTAATGAGGGAGAGCCGTCATGTCGGTCACGCGCAGATCGGTCCTGCTCGCCTCCGCCGCCGCGCCCGCGGCCGGAACACTGCTGGGTGCTCCGGAGGCGTGGGCCGCCGAGGAGGCGCGCGGCGCGTCCGGCCGCCGCACCGTCGCCCTGCGCGACGGCTGGCGCTTCGCACTGGTCAACCCGGGCGGGATCACCGACCCGACCGGCGCCTTCGCCGACGCCCACCTTCCCGGGCACGACGATTCCGGCTGGCGCGAGGTCGCCGTCCCGCACGACTGGAGCATCGAGCAGACCCCCACCACCGAGCACGGCACCACCAGCGGCACCGGCTTCCTCCCCGGCGGCCTCGGCTGGTACCGCCTCGCCTTCACTCTGCCGCCCGCCCTCGCCGGCAAGCGGATCTCGGTGGAGTTCGACGGTGTCTACATGGACTCCTCCGTCTACTGCAACGGCAAGGAGGCCGGCCGTCACCCGTACGGCTACACCGGCTTCGCGCTCGACCTCACCGACCTGGTGCACACCGACGGCACCACCGAGAACGTGCTCGCGGTCAAGGTCCAGAACCGGCTCCCCAGCAGCCGCTGGTATTCGGGCAGCGGCATCTACCGCGAGGCCCGCCTGGTGATCACCGAGCCGGTGCACGTGGCCCGCTGGGGCACCCGCGTCACCACCACCCCCGAGATCTCCGCCGAACGGGCCGTCGTCCGCGTCGACACGTGGGTCGTGAACGCGTCGGGCGCGGGCGCCGACGTCGAGGTCGTCTCCCGGATCGTCGACCCGAAGGGCCGGACGGTCGCCCGTACCTCCTCCACGGCCCCCGTCACCGGCGAGAGGACCGAGACCCACGAACTCACCGTCCGGCGCCCGGAGCTGTGGGACATCGCGGCCCCGCACCGCTACACCCTGCACACCGAACTGCGCGTCGGCGGCAGGACCACCGACACCTACCGCACGCCCTTCGGCTTCCGCACCTTCCGGTTCGACCCGGACGAGGGCTTCTTCCTCAACGGCACCCACCACAAGCTCAAGGGCGTCGACCTCCACCACGACCTGGGCGCGCTCGGCGCCGCGGTCAGCATCGACGCCGTCCGCCGCCAGATGGAGATCATGCTGTCCATGGGCGTCAACGCCCTGCGGACCTCCCACAACCCGCCCGCGCCCGAGGTGATCCAGGTCTGCGAGGAGCTGGGCATCGTCATGCTGGTGGAGGCGTTCGACTGCTGGCGCACCGGGAAGAACCGGTACGACTACGGCCGGTTCTTCGACGAGTGGTGCGAGAAGGACGCCACCGAGATGGTGCTGGCGGCCCGCAACTCGCCCGCCGTGCTGATGTGGTCCATCGGCAACGAGGTTCCCGACTCCACCTCCACCGCCGGTCTCGCCATGGCCGACCGGATCATCGCCGCGATCAGGGCCGCCGACGACACCCGCCCGCTGGTCATCGGCTCCGACAAGTACCGCCGCCTGCCCGCCAAGGGCTCCGCGGCCGATCTGATGCTGGCCAAGCTGGACGGCCTCGGCCTCAACTACAACACCGCCAAGTCGGTGGACCAGCTGCACGCGGCCTACCCGCACCTCTTCCTCTTCGAGTCCGAGTCCTCCTCGGAGACCTCGACCCGGGGCGAGTACCAGGAGCCCGAACACCTCAACACCGGCGAGAACTACACGCCGGGGAGGCGCGGCACCTCCTCCTACGACAACAACCTCGCCTCCTGGACCATGAGCGGCGAGTACGGCCACAAGAAGGACCGGGACCGCAAGTGGTTCACCGGGCAGTTCCTGTGGTCGGGCATCGACTACATCGGCGAGCCCACGCCGTACGACGTCTTCCCGGTCAAGGCGTCCTTCTTCGGCGCGGTCGACACCGCGGGCTTCCCCAAGGACATGTACTACCTGTTCCAGAGCCAGTGGACCGACAAGCCGATGGTCCATCTGCTGCCGATGACCTGGAATCACGCCGAGGGCGACACGGTCGAGGTCTGGGCCTACGCCAACGTCGACACCGTCGAGCTGTACCTCAACGGAAAGTCCCTGGGCGCACGGCGGTTCGACACCAAGAAGACCGTCGACGGCCGCACGTACCTGGAGACGACCGAGGCGACCGGCGACGACAAGACCTTCACCGACGGCCCCTACCCCGGCAGCTACACCAGCCCGAACGGCAGCGCCGGCAAGCTGCACCTGACCTGGAAGGTGCCCTACGCGCCGGGCGAGCTGAAGGCCGTCGCGCGGCGGGACGGCAGGGTGGTCGCCACCGACGTGCTGCGCACCGCCGGCGCCCCGCACGCGATACGCCTGACGCCGGACCGCAAGTCCTGCGCCGCCGACGGGCGTTCGCTGGTCTTCGTGACCGCCGAGGTGGTCGACCGGCGCGGTGTGGTGGTGCCCGACGCGGAGCACCTGCTCTCCTTCGAGGTGGCGGGCGGCTCGCTCGCCGGGCTCGACAACGGCCGCCAGGAGAGCGCCGAGCGCTACCAGGCGAGCACCCGCACCGCCTTCCACGGCAAGGCCCTCGCCATCGTCCGCTCCGGCACCAAGACGGGCACGGTGAGGGTGTCCGCCCGCGCCGACGGCCTGCGCACCGGCACGGCGACCGTACGCGCCACCAGGGCGGCGGACCGGGCCGAGACGGCCCCGCCCGCCTTCCGGCCGGAGCACCCGGCGCCCGTCGACTACCCGCACGCGGACGCCAGTTACTCCGGCCGCCCGGACACCCTGCCCGCCGCCATGCTCGACGGCGACCCGGCCACCGGCTGGTCCAACGGCTTCCACAAGCAGGCCACGGCCCTGCTGCCGGCTTTCGACGGCGCCCGCACCGAGGACTGGGTCACGGTCGACCACGGACGCACCCGCGGCTTCGACCGGGTGGACGTCTCCTTCACCGTGGACGCCACGCACAGCCTGCCTGCGTCCGTCGAGGTGGCGGTGTGGGACGGCCGTGCGTGGCGGGCCGTGGAGGACACGGCGATCGACTGGGCCACCGCCTCCGACACCCCGACGGTGATCACCTTCAGGGCCGTCCGCGGCTCCCGGATCCGGCTCACGATGACGAGCCGCCACCCCGACGAGGCCCGGGGCGCCCTCCGCATCAGCAGGCTGGAGACCCCGGCCGCCTGACTCCTCGGGCACGACGGTCCGGACGGGCGATGAACAGTCAGTCCTGTCCGGACCGTTGACGGGGCGTCACATCAGCCACAACCATGGCGGGCATCCACATCTGGGAGCGCTCCCACGCAGAGCGCCACCCGCACCTCTCCAGAGGAGCCCGGACGTGAAACGACGCAGAACCGCCCTGTTGTCCCTGACGGCCCTGCTGGCGACCGCGCTCACCGCGCTGCCCTCCGCACCGGCCGGGGCCGAGGAGGTCGAGCAGGTCAGGAACGGCACCTTCGACACGACCATGGACCCGTGGTGGGCCACCAGCAACGTGACCGCGGGGCTGTCCGACGGCAGGCTCTGCGCCGACGTCCCCGGCGGCACCACCAACCGCTGGGACGCCGCCGTGGGGCAGAACGACATCACCCTCGTGAAGGGGGAGTCGTACCGCTTCTCGTTCAGCGCGACCGGCACGCCCGCCGGGCACGTCGTGCGGGCGATCGTGGGCCTGTCCGTGTCGCCGTACGACACTTACCACGAGGTGACACCGCAGCTCAGCGTCTCCGGCGACACCTACTCCTACACCTTCACCGCACCCGCCGACACCACCCAGGGCCAGGTCGGCTTCCAGCTCGGCGGCAGCGCGGATCCCTGGCGCTTCTGCATGGACGACGTCTCCCTGCTCGGCGGGGTGACGCCGGAGCCGTACGAGCCCGACACCGGGCCCCGGGTCCGCGTCAACCAGGTCGGCTATCTGCCCGCAGGGCCGAAGAACGCCACCCTGGTCACCGACGCCACGGCGAAACTGCCCTGGGAGCTGAGGACCTCCGGCGGGAAGACGGTCGCCCGGGGCACGACCGTGCCGCGCGGCGTCGACGCCTCCTCCGGGCAGAACGTCCACTCGATCGACTTCGGCGCGTACCGCAAGAAGGGCACGGGCCTCACACTCGTCGCCGACGGCGAGACCAGCCGCCCCTTCGACATCGACGCCAGCGCCTACGAGCGGCTCCGGCTGGACTCGGCGAAGTACTACTACACCCAGCGCAGCGGCATCGCGATACGCGACGACCTGCGGCCCGGCTACGGCCGGCCGGCCGGTCACGTGGGCGTGGCCCCCAACAAGGGCGACACCGACGTCCCGTGCCAGCCCGGCGTCTGCGACTACACCCTGGACGTCAGCGGCGGCTGGTACGACGCAGGCGACCACGGCAAGTACGTCGTCAACGGCGGCATCTCCACCTGGGAGGTGCTGAGCACCCACGAGCGCGCGCTGCACGCCCGCACCGGCGACCCCCGCAAGCTCGGCGACGGCACGCTCGACATCCCCGAGAGCGCCAACAAGGTCCCCGACATCCTCGACGAGGCCCGCTGGGAACTGGAGTTCCTGCTCAGGATGCAGGTGCCCGACGGCAAGCCGCTGGCCGGCATGGCCCACCACAAGATGCACGACGAGCAGTGGACCGGATTGCCGCTGCTGCCCAGTGACGACCCGCAGAAGCGGGAACTGCACCCGCCGTCCACCGCGGCCACCCTGAACCTCGCGGCCACGGCCGCACAGGCGGCCCGCCTCTACCGGCCCTACGACAGGGCATTCGCCGACAGGGCGCTGGCGGCCGCCCGCAAGGCATGGACGGCGGCGCTGGCCCACCCCGACCGCTACGCCTCCGAGAGCGACGGCGTCGGCGGCGGCGCCTACGCCGACAGCGACGTCACCGACGACTTCTACTGGGCGGCGGCCGAGCTGTACCTCAGCACGGGTGAGAAGCAGTTCCAGGACTACGTCCTGAAGTCGCCGGTCCACACGGCCGACCTCTTCAAGCCCATCGGCTTCGACTGGGCCCGCACGGGCGCGGCGGGACGGCTCGACCTCGCCTCGGTGCCGAGCAGGCTGCCCGGCCGGGACAAGGTCCGCCAGTCCGTCGTCAAGGGCGCCGACCGCTACCTGGCCACCCTGAAGGCACACCCCTACGGCATGCCGTACGCCCCGGACGGCAACAAGTACGACTGGGGCTCCAGCCACCAGGTCCTCAACAACGCCGTCGTCCTCGCCACCGCGTACGACATCACCGGCGCCTCGAAGTACCGCGACGGCGCGCTCCAGAGCATGGACTACATCCTGGGCCGCAACGCCCTGAACATCTCCTACGTCACCGGCTACGGCGAGGTCAGCGCCCAGAACCAGCACAGCCGCTGGTACGCCCGCCAGCTCGACCCGAACCAACCGAACCCGCCGAAGGGCACCCTCGCGGGCGGGCCGAACTCGAGCATCCAGGACCCCTACGCACAGAGCAAACTCCAGGGCTGCGTCGGCCAGTTCTGCTACATCGACGACATCCAGTCCTGGTCGACCAACGAGCACACGATCAACTGGAACGCCGCCCTGACCCGCATGGCCGCCTTCGTGGCGGACCAGGGGTAGGGATCGTACGAGCACGCCGGGTGCCGGGGGAGTCCGCCGACAGGACGCCTCCGGCACCCGCGCGTAGCCTGGTGTCATGCACGCGGTGCGGGTCGACGGCATCGAGGTCGCCTACGACCGGGTGGGCCAGGGCCCGCCCCTGGTGCTCGCGCACGGCGCCACCACCGACGCCCGCCTGTGGCGTCCGCAGGTCGCGGACCTGGCCGACGAGTTCACCGTGGTCGCCTGGGACGAGCCCGGCGCCGGCCGTTCCTCCGACGTACCGCCCTCCTTCGTCCTCGCGGACTACGCCCGCTGCCTGGCGGCCGTCATCGAGGACGTGGACCTCGGTCCGGCGCACGTCCTCGGCCTGTCGTGGGGCGGGACCGTCGTGCTGGAGCTCTACCGGCACCACGCCGAGCTCGTCCGGACCCTGCTCCTCGTGGACACCTACGCCGGCTGGAAGGGCTCGTTGCCCGCGGCGGAGGTGCGCAAGCGGGTCGAGGGGGCGGAGCGGATGCTCGCGGTCCCGGACGAGGAGTTCGCACCGACCATGCCCGGCCTGTTCGCCGGGCGGCCACCGGCCGAAGCCGTCCGCCTGTTGTCCGTGATGTCCGCCGACACCCGGCCCCGGAGCATGCGGACGGAGCTCACCATCATGGCCGAGGCCGACCAGCGCGACCTGCTGTCCAAGATCACGGTGCCGACCCTGCTGCTGTGGGGCGAGCTGGACGCACGCTCGCCGGTGGATCTCGTCGCCCGTCCCCTCTTGGAGGCGATCCCGGAGGCCACCCTGGTCGTGCTGCCCGGCACCGGGCACCTCAGCAACATCGAGGCCCCGGAATCGTTCAACCGGACCGTCCGGGAGTTCTGTCGCGCCCGCTCCTGACCACGAGTTCCCCGGGCCGCTCATGGGCGGTCAGGGTGTGCAGCCGGGCCTGGTCGAGCGGCTCGTGCACCTCGACGTACTCGCCGTGCGGCAGCCGCTTGATCACGCCGGTCTCCCGGCCGTGCAGCACCAGCTCCCGGTCGCGCAGCTGGAGCCCCAGGCAGATCCGGCGGGTGACGACGAAGACGACCGCCGGCACGACGAACATCGCGATCCGCACCGCCCAGGTCACCGTGTTGATCGACAGGTGGAAGCGGGTCGCCACGATGTCGTTCCCGCCGCCCGCCAGCAGCACCAGGTAGAGGCTGATCCAGGCCGCCCCGATCGCCGTGCGGACCGGACGGTTGCGCGGCCGGTCCAGCAGATGGTGCTCGTGCCTGTCACCGGTGAACCTGGCCTCCAGGAACGGGTACACGCCGATGAAGAGCAGCAGCAGCGGGAACACCACGATCGGGATGAACACGCCCAGCACCAGCGTGTGGCCCCACAGCGTGACCTCCCAGCCGGGCATGATCCGCACCAGGCCCTCGGCGAAGCCGAGGTACCAGTCGGGCTGGGCGCCCGTGGACACCTGGTCGGCGCGGTAGGGGCCGTAGGACCACACCGGGTTGATCGTCGCCACCGCCGCCATCAGCGCGAGCACCCCGAACACCAGGAAGAAGAAGCCGCCGGCCTTCGCGAGGTACACCGGCATGAAGGGCGCGCCCACGACATTGCGTTCGGTGCGCCCGGGGCCCGCGAACTGGGTGTGCTTGTGGTACACGACCAGCAGCACGTGGACGACGATCAGCGCCGCCATCACCCCGGGGATCAGCAGGACGTGCAGCGAGTAGAAGCGGGCCACGATGTCGTCGCCGGGGAACTCGCCGCCGAACAGGAACATCGCCAGGTACGTCCCCACGATCGGCACCGACAGCAGCGCGCCGTGCACGAACCTCAGGCCCGTGCCCGAGAGCAGGTCGTCCGGCAGCGAGTAGCCGAACAGGCCCTCGAACAGGCCGAGGAAGAGCAGCAGCCAGCCGAACAGCCAGTTGACCTCCCGCGGTTTGCGGAACGAGCCCGTGAAGAAGTGCCGCATCATGTGCGTCAGCATCCCGGCGACGAAGACCAGCGCCGCCCAGTGGTGGAGCTGCCGGATCAGCAGCCCGCCGCGCACGTCGAAGCTGATGTCCAGCGTCGAGGCGTACGCCTCGGACATCCGCACGCCGTTCAGCGGCGTGTAACTCCCCTGGTAGGTCACCTCGTTCATCGACGGATGGAAGAACAGCGTCAGGTACACGCCGGTGAGGACCAGCACCACGAAGCTGTACAGGCAGATCTCGCCGAGCAGGAAGGACCAGTGGTCGGGGAACACCTTGCGCAGGTACTTCCGGCCGAGCGTGTGAGTGCCGAGGCGGCCGTCGAACCAGTCGGCGAGACGCTCGCCGCGTCCGGCGCTCACGCCGCCTCCCTGGGCAGGTGGGCGAGCTTGTCCGGGTTGGCCACGACGTAGATGCCCCGCACCCGGTCGCCCTCCGGGGTGAGGTCCAGCACCAGGACGGCGAACGGCGCGTCGCCGTCGAACAGCACCGCCGCGTCGTCGCCGTTGACCCGCCGGTAGCGGAACACCGGGTTGCTCGGGCCGCCCCGCCCGGACGTGAGCAGGCGGGCCACCTTGTCCCGGCCGTGCACCGGGCGCAGGCTCGCCGGCTTGCGCTTGCCGCCGGCGTCCGTCCACGCCGTGACGTCCGGCGCGAGGACCTCCATCAGCTCGGCGATGTCACCGCCGAGTGCCGCCCGTACGAACCGCTCGGTCGCCTCCCGCCGCACCCGCGGATGCGCCGCGTACCGCGGCCGCCGCGCGTTCACGTGCTCCCGGGCCCGGTGCGCCAACTGCCGTACGGCGGCGGGGGAGCGGTCGATGATCCCGGCTATCTCGGCGTGCGGGTAGCCGAACACCTCGCCCAGGACGAACACGGCCCGTTCCAGCGGGGTCAGCGACTCCAGGACCACCAGCATCGCCAGCGACACCGACTCGGAGCGCAGGGCCGGGCCGTCGGCGCTGTCGGCACCCTCGTCGGCGACCAGCGGCTCGGGCAGCCAGGAGCCCACGTACGTCTCCTGCCTGCGGCTGATCACGGCCCGGCGCCGCAGCGCGTGGTTGACCGCCACCCGGACCAGATAGGCCCGGGGATTGTCGACGCCGGCCAGGGGAGCGCCCCCGCCGCGGGCCGTCCAGGACAGCCATGTCTCCTGGAGGACGTCCTCGGTGTCGGCGACGCTGCCGAGCATGTTGTAGACGACGCCGAACAGCAGCTCGCGATGGTCCACGAACACCCCGGTCGCCACGTCGAGCGGGGCTGCGGTGCCGGGGACGGGGGTCTCGGTCATGCGTGGTCCTCCCAGAAGACGCGGTCACTACTGCGAGCCGCCGGGGAGCCCGGAATGTGACATCGGGAGATGTGATGTGATGCAGATCTCAGCGGATGGCCGGGGTGCGCCGCCTCAGGTACCGCGCAGTCTGCCCTCTGACCTGCTGGTATTTACGAGTCAGTACCCGAGCGGTACCGTGAAGGCATGCCAGCTCTCAACGTGGAGTTCAGCGACCGCGAACTTGAGGATTTGCGGCAGATCGCCAAGGAGCGCGGTACGTCCATGAAGGCGCTCGTGCGCGAGGCGGCCGCGGCCGACATAGCGCGCCACCGGGCCCTCCAGGAGGGGGCGGAGGCCTTCCGCAGGTTCTTCGCGACCCACGCCGACGAGTTCGCCGCGGCCTTCCCCGACGACGAACCGCCCAGCAAGGGCGAAGGGCGGGCCGCCTGACCGATGGCACCCGTCATCCATATCGACGTGCCCTGGCTGCTTCAGCGCCACGAAGAGGTCCTGCCGGACCAGCCCACCGTCAACGACTTCTCCGCGCTGGTCGCCGCCGTCGCCCGGCACCGCGTCGACCCGCCGCGCCTCGGGGTGAACTCCGACCCGGCCTGGCGGGCCGCCGCGCTGCTGCACACCATCACCGTGCTCCGCCCGCTGCCCTCGGCCAACGCCCGCTTCGCGTGTGCGACGGCCGTGGCCTACATGTTCGTCAGCGGCGTCGGCATCGACCCGCCCTACGGTGCCCTCGTCGACCTCGCCCGCGACCTGATGTCCGGTACCACCGACGTCTACGGCGCGGCCGACCGGCTGCGGTCCTGGCAGATCTGAAAAGGTCGAAAACCGGTGCGACCGGCGCGTATGTGTTCCCCTTTCTGACTTTCTGTCAATGGGCTTGATGTTGCACGGGCGCCTTGTTGGCCGTGTGGGGGTTGTGCAAGAGTGAAACAGACGTGCGGGGGGAATGGCCGAGTGTCGCACGCGTTTTGCAGACCGGGTCCGATTCGCCGTAGGTGAATTCGCACCTCCCGCGCCGCGCCAAAAGAGGTACGCACCAACCGGGCTCCTTTTTCGGCGGCAGGACTTCTGTGTGTCACATGCGCGTGGGAAGGAACCATCTCAGTGCCCACCCCCCACCCCCCTCGTCCTCCGTATCCCCCGCCCGGCGGGGATGCCGGGGAATCCGATGAATCACTCGCCGCCCCCCTGAGAGGCAGCCCGGAGGGCGGGGTCGCCGCCCATTCCGTCGCGCTGCTGATGGCGCGGCACTGGCAGCCGGTGCACGAGTACGCGGTCATCTGTCTCGCCTCGTCGGCGCAGGTCGCCGAGATGGTCACGGGGACCGCCTTCCACCGGACCCTCAACCGCCTCGCCTTCGGCGAGTCGGCCGTCGCGCTGCGCCCGGCGCTCCTGGTGACCGTGCGCGACACGGTCCGGGAGTGGTCCGCCGACGATCGGATATCCGCCGTACTGCCGGCCTTGCAGAAACCGGCCGGAGGGCGCGGGCTGCGCGCGGCGACGTCCATGACGCCCGAAAATCGCGCCCTCGCGGAGCGGGCATTTCAGGCACTTCCCGCAGCCGCGCGCTGTTTGCTCTGGCACGTCGAGGTCGAGGCCGATCCTTTAAGCGTCCCGGCCGGCCTGCTGGGCATGGATACCGACATCGCGTCGGCCGCACTCGAACAAGCGCGTGCCGCATTCCGCGAGGGTTGTGTACATGCTCATAGCGAACTCGCGCCCACCCAGGATTGCCGCTTCTACAACCGCCTCCTCGACGTCCCGATCCGCCGGGGCGGCGCACTGCTGCCCGACGTCCAGGAACATCTGGCGCAGTGCCGCTACTGCCGGAGCGCGGCCGAACAACTGAGCCATTTCGAGGGCGGGCTGGGCCCGTTGATCGCCGAAGCGGTGCTCGGCTGGGGAGCCCGCCGCTACCTCGACTCCCGCCCGGGCCGGTCCTCGCACGGCACCCGGGGCAAGCGTACGGGCCGGCGCGGCGGTGGACGGGGCGACGGGCGTCCCGGGGGCGGACGCCACCGCCTGCTGTCCCGGATCCCCGTGCAGGTGCGCCGGGTTCCGGGCGCGCGCATCCCGGACGCGGTGCGCTCCTCACGGGCGCTGCTCTCGGGCGTCGGCGCGGTGTCGGCCGGGGTGCTGGCGACCGTGCTCATCATCAACGTGTCGTCCTACGACGGCGGCCAGGCCGATCCGGCCGGCTCCAGCAGCGCCGCCGGCGGCAACGGCACCGAGTCCGTGACGCCGCCCGGCACGGCGGGGCTTCCCACGGGGGCACCGGGCGTGACGCGGCTGCGCAACGCCGGCGCCGGCCTGTGCCTCGACGTCCGGGACCTGCCGAAGGAGGGCTCGGGGACGAAGCTGGCGGAGTGCTCGACGACGTGGACCCAGCAGTGGACGTACGAGAACGACGGGCTGCTGCGCAGCGTCGCCGATCCCGGCCTGTGCCTGGACTCGCACAAGGACGCCGGCGTCGTCGTCCTCGGCACCTGCGCCGAGGAGGACTCCGAGCGGGGTGAGGACGTGCGCTACGACCTCACCGTGCGAGGGCAGTTGCTGCCCCGCTGGGACGAGCAGCTCGCCCTCGCCTCCACCAACGACGACCCCGGCGCCGACATCGTCGTCAAGGTCCGCGACCGCTCCGACGAGCAGCGCTGGCAGGCCGAGCCCGTGCCGACGGCGGCGGGCTCCCTGTCGATCGAGGAACAGGAGGGTCCGGCGGCCCGGCGGGTGACCGTGCCCCACGACCGCACGGCGTGACCATGGCGGGCCCCGGGCCCGAGCCGGGCTGCGCGGCGCACGCGTCCGCGCAGCCCGGCTGTCAGGCCGGGGCCTCGACGAGGTCGGCCGGGCCGATCGTGCCCGGCGTGGCGTGGCCCGACAGGGCGAGGGTGAGGTCGAGTTCGGCCAGCAGGCAGCGGATGACGTGTTCGACGCCCGGCCGGCCGTCGAGGCCGAGACCGTAGACGTACGGGCGGCCGACGAGGACGGCGCGGGCGCCCAGGGCGAGTGCCTTGAAGATGTCGTCGCCGGTGCGGATGCCGCTGTCGAAGAGGACGGTGAGCCGGTCGCCCACGGCATCCGCCACGCGGGGCAGCGCGTCGGCCGCCGCGACGGACCCGGCCACCTGGCGCCCGCCGTGGTTGGAGACGACGACACCGTCCATGCCCGCCTCCGCGGCCTGCCGGGCGTCGTCCGGGTGCAGAACACCCTTGAGGACGATCGGGCCGTCCCAGTTCTCCCGCAGGAACGCCAGGTCCGGCCAGCTCTTCGCCGGGTCGGCGAACATCCCCACGAAGTGCATCACGGCCGCGTTCGGATCCTCGTGCACCGGCTTGGCCAGACCCGCCTGGAAGGCCGGGTCCGAGAAGTAGTTGGCCGTGCCGACGCCGTGCAGGAACGGCAGATACGCCTGGTCGAGATCGCGCGGCCGCCATGCCAGCAGCGGCGTGTCCAGGGTGACCACGAGCACGCTGAACCCGGCCGCCCGCGCTCGGTTCAGGAAGCTGCGGGCCACCTCGGGGTCCCTGGGCCAGTACAGCTGGAACCAGCGCTCGGCGTCGCCCATCGCCTCGGCGACCTGCTCCATCGGTGTGCTCGACGCGGATGACAGGACGAAGGGCACGCCCTGCGCGGCGGCGGCCCGCGCGGCGGCGCACTCGGCGTCCGGGTGCATGATCGACAGCACGCCGACCGGGGCCAGTGCCAGCGGGGCCGGCAGGGCACGGCCCAGCACCTCGACCGACAGGTCCCGCTCGTGCACGTCCCGCAGCATGCGCGGCACGATCCGGCGGCGCTCCAGGGCCGTCCGGTTGGCGCGGGCCGTGCTGCCGTTGCCCGCGCTGCCCGCCACATAGCCGACCGGGCCGGGCCCGAGCCGCTGCTCGGTCAGCTCCTCCAGCCGGGTCAGATCGGTGGGCAGCCGCGGTACGGCACCCGTCATCCCATTCAGGTAGATCTCGTACTGGAAGTCCGCCCAGTGTTTGCCCACCGTACGCAACCGCCCCTCGTCGTCTCCTCGTCGAGACCGTGCCCGACGGCCGACGATACCGAGGGGTGTGCGCGACGGCGGATCAGGGGCGGCCCCCTGCCGCGTCCAGGATGCGGGCGAGTGCGCGCGGCTGCGAGAACATCGGCCAGTGGCCGGTGTCCAGCTCCACGAGCTCCCAGCTCTCACTCTCGAGGAGTTCGGCCACCGCCGGCATCGGCTCGTCCCGGTCGAGGAGGCACTTCACATACGTCGCCGGGAGCTCGCCCAAGGGACCTGCCAGCACGGCCGGTTCGGTGAGTGTGGCACCCGGATGCGGTGAGCCGCCGACGATCCGGGCGATCTGCTCGTCCGTCAGTCCCTGCCCCGCGTACTCCGGCGGGCCGAGCGGCGGCCAGACCCCGTCGTGCTCGGCGATCGCCTGCCGCACGGGGCCGCTCGGCCAGCCCGACAGGAACGACTCCCCGTCCACCGGCACGTTCGCGTCGACGAACACCACGCGCCGCAGCCGCTCCCCGATCCGCTCGGCGGCCTGCCCGACCGGTATGCCCGCGTAGCTGTGCCCCACGAGGACGACGTCGCGCAGGCCGAGGCGCTCCACCTCGTCGACGACGTCCCGCACGTGCGTGCGCTGCCCGGCCGGTACACCTTGCTTCTCGGCGAGGCCCGAGAGCGTCAGCGGATGGACGTCGTGCCCGGCTCCGCGCAATTCCGCGGCCACCTCGTCCCACGCCCACGCTCCGAGCCACGTCCCCGCCACCAATACGAAGTCGGTCATGCCGGCAACTTAGCCGGAGGGTCTGACAGCGCCCCCTCGGCGCCGGGCCCGGTGATCGGCGGCACCGGCACCTCGACGGTCCGGGCCAGCCGCGCGCCCTCGGGCCCGTACACCCATGGGGCACAGGATCAGCGCGCCCGCGACGACCCCGAGGAGCGTGGCCGTCAGGCCCTGCCAGAAGGAGAGGCCGAACAGGATCGGGAAGGCGCCCAGGACACAGGTGGAGAAGGTGTTGGCGCCGCCGAAGGCGAGCCGGAACAGGTCCAGCGGGGTGGCGGTGCGCTCGGCGTCAGGGATGCGGTCGACACCGTGGGCCTCGACCTCCGTCAGGGACGGGGGAGGCGTGGCGGGGGAGGGGAGGTCGGCACCCGGGGGACGTTCGGCCGGCGAGGACAAGAGGGCTCCGGCGGGGGCGGGGCGGTGGAGCGCGGGGTGGCGCGGCGGCATGGCGGACGGCCGCTCGCCGGCGCGTGGGTGTGCGGCGGCGTGCGGATCCCGTCCTCTGGGGTGCTGCCGACGGTAGGGCGCCGCGGGCGGACGACACCAGAGGACGGTTCATCCATTCCCGGTGCTGTGAGTGGACCGATCGTCCACTTCGGGGTCACTCCTCGTCATCCGTGTGCTCGGCGTGATCCGCTTGATCCGGCTCGGCGTCCGGCCCCTGGGCCCGGACCCGCTGCACGTGTTCGAGGGAGTCGCGCAACTCCGCGAGCCAGTCGTCGGTGTGACGCTGGACCAGGCGCACGCACCAGGCCAGCGCGTCGCTGCGGCTGCGGGCGACGCCGCCGGCGATCAGGGTGTCGAGGACCTGGCGCTCCGGCTGGCGCAGCCGCGTCATCACGGGCGCGGCCACGTGTGTGAAGAGCGTCCGCCGTCCGCCGCACTCCACACCCCAGGACACCTTCCGGCGGAACCGGTGCTCGGCCTCCCGGGCCACGGCCATCCGGTCCTCACGCGTGCGTTCCCGGAACTCCTGCACCCGGCTCTCCAGGGCCGCCTCCCGCTCGGCGGCCGGGGCGTCCTCGGCCAGCCGGGGTGCGGGGATGCGGCCGATCACGGTGATCTCCTCGCGGTCGACCGTGATCTCGGTCAGTTCCTCGAAGAGGTCGTCGGGAAGGCGGCCGGCGAACCAGCCGCGCAGTTTCTCTCGCTGCTCTGTCGTAATCATGTAATGACGATTACTCGGCCCGAGCATGAACACAAGGGGTCGCGAAGCAGTCGGCCGAGAGCGGAATCGGAATGTTTCAGGCCTATTAACGAACACGCGGAAATCGGCCATCTGGCCGCTTCGTGATCCCGGAGCCCGCGCGGTTACGGGCTTCACGTGGGCGCGTTCCGTAACTTCGCGCCACTGATTCAACACGCAAGGTTACTGAAACCGGTGGGGTCGATGTGTGTTTCGGAGGCGGACTCGGCAGACTCGCGTTCGCCGTCCCGGGCACCGACCGAGCACGGGCCGGCACACCCTGTAATCGAGCGGAAGGATGCACACAATGCGGAACACCGCGCGCTGGGCCATGACTCTCGGCTTGACGGCCACCGCCGTCTGCGGACCCCTCACCGGGTCCGCGCTCGCCACTCCGGATCAGGCCCCCACCGCGCTCTACGCCCCCTCGGCCCTCGTTCTCACGGTGGGCCACGGTGAGAGCGCGGCCGCAGCGACTCCGGAACGCGCGGTCACCCTGACCTGTGCCCCGAGGTCCTCCGGCACGCACCCGGTCGCCGCCTCGGCCTGCGCGGAACTGCGCGGCGTCGGCGGCGACATCCACGCCCTGACCGCCGCGGACGGCGTGATGTGCACCAAGCAGTACGACCCGGTGGTCGTCACCGTCGACGGTGTCTGGCAGGGCCAGAGGGTCTCGTACGAGCGCACGTTCTCCAACGAGTGCGTGAAGAACGCCTACGGTTCCGGCGTCTTCGCGTTCTGAAAGACCGGGATCGCGCCGTTCCCGTGAGACACAGCGGTTCGAGGCTGGGGAGCCGGGCCGCTGTCGCGGGGACCTGCGATCTCGTACGAGGGGGCCGGTGGGCGGAGTGGGGCCGCCCGCCGGCCCCTGGGTTCGCCGGCCACCGCCGCCGGGCTCAGGCCCGGTCGCGGTGGCTCGTGTCGCACCACGGATAGCGCCGGCTGCGGCGGCAGGTGCACAGGGCCACGCGGAAGCGGTCCGAGGTGACGACGGAACCGTCCTCCAGTTCCACCTCCACCGGGCCCTCCATCAGCAGCGGGCCCTTGCGCTGGACCGTGACGCGGCGCGGCGTCGCGGACCGGTCAGACGGGGAGTTCGGCACGGACGACCACCAGCTCTTCCTTGTCCTCGGCGGGCGGCAGCAGCCCCCGCTCCCGCAGCCAGCGTTCCCGGCCCCGCAGCACCGGGCCCAGCGCGATCCGCCGCCGGCACGTCACCGCGGCCTTCAGGCCGGACGCACGCAGCTGCCCGACGGTCACGTCCGGGCCGCTCAGCGCGGACTGCACCAGCAGCAGCACCCCGCCCGGACGCAGCAGCTCAGGCGCCTCCCGGCAGATCCGGTCCACGACCAGCCGTCCGTCGTCGCCCGCGTCCCAGGCCCGGGCCGCGCCCCGCGGCCGTCGGGCACCGTCCGGCGCCGGCACGTACGGCGGATTGGCCAGGATCAGGTCGAACGACTCGTCGCGCACCGGATCGAAGAGATTGCCGCGCCGGATGCGGACCGGCAGCCTCGCCCGTACGGCGTTCAGCCGCGCGGCCCACACCGCCCTGCGCGACACGTCCACGGCGGTCACACGGAAACCCCGTCGCGCGGCCTCCAAGGCCAGGGCACCGGTGCCGGTGCCGACGTCCAGGACCTCCGCGCCGGGTGGCAACGGCTCGTCGAACAGGGCGCCGGCCAGCAACTCTGTGTCTTCCTGTGGGGCGTACACGCCCGGGGGTACCAGTGGGTTCACGGTGCTCGGGTACCCGGGCATTCAGGAGATATGGGCTGCTTCCAGGGCGAGCGGGGCATGCAGTGACGAACGCGACGCACGCCAGTCGGCGAGCAGCCGGGTGGCGAAGCGGTCCTCGACGAACTCGGTGGCGTCGATCCCGAACGCGACGTCCGGGGCCAGGTGCGGCTCCTCCGCCAGGAGACCGCCGATGACGTCGTGGCGCACCACCTGCTCGTGGACTGCGTCGGCCTCGACGTGCTCGTCGTAGAAGTGCTCGGCCGCCGGCCCGGCGCCGGTGCGGCGCATGGCCTCGGCGAGTCGCCGCGATCCCGGTGACGAGGTGATCTCGACCGTCGCGAAGTGGCCGACCAGGGCACCCCTGAGGGCCCGGTGCAGGCCGAAGAGGGACATGAGGTTCACCGTGACCAGGGCCTCGGCGCACGCCGCGTCGAGGTAGCGGCCGTACGTCGTGTCCAGGCCCAGGTCCGTCATCAGGTCGGCGAACAGCCGGGCGTGCACACGGTCGGCCCGGCCGCCGCCCCACTCGTCGAACTCCACCGCCGCCATCGCCGCCTTCGCCCGGCCCCACAGCCGCGGCAGCACCCAGGCGTGCGGGTCCGCCTCCTTGAGGTGGTACAGGGAGCGCTGCGCCGCGTACTCGCGCAGGTGCCACAGCTCGCCCTCGTCGCGCAGGTAGTGGGTGACACCCGCGCCGTCGACGGGCTCGACCAGGAGGTCCGCCAGCGCCTCGTCCACGCTGTCGTGGACCCGGGCATCGGCCCGCAGGGCGGACAGGAAGCGGTGCTCCAGGGCCGCCCGGACACGCAGCAGGCCCGGGTCCCACTCGCGGTCGGGGGACACCCCCGCGAACCCGCGGTAGTGCAGCTCGTAGCACAGGTAGAGCGCCAGCTGGAGATCCTCGCCGTACACCTCGGCACGGGCGACGTCCTCGAGGCGGGGCAGCCGGCCCGCGCCCCGCAGGTACGCCTCGACGCCCTCGCTCAGCGGGCCGCGCGAGGGTGGCAGTCCTGGTTCTTCACGGTGGTGCTCCATGCGCACCGGGTACCCGGCCGGCGCCCGGGGTCACCTACCCGCGTAGCACCGGCGTGGAAAGGCACTGGGGTGGAAAGGACTGGGCACGTCATCGAGGGCCGGGCGTGGGCCCGGCCCCTCCTGACTCCCCATTTCAGTCCCCGCGGGACTCCTCCTGGGCGCGCGTGTTGGGAGTGATGGCCTCTCCGGCCTCGCCCCGGTGGCGGCGCTGCTCGGCGGAGTCCTGCGTGCGGTTCTCGGCGTTCTCGATCTCGCGCAGGACCTCCTCCAGCGCCGTCTCGGGCTGCTTGCCGGAGCTGTCCTGATTCTTGTCCTGGGACACGGGGGTCTCCTTTCTGCGTCGGTGCGTCCGTCCGGTCCGCCGGTGCTCAGCTGGAGGCGGTGGCGATGCGCAGCGGCACCGGGTCGGGCGGGGCCGCCTCCTCGTTGCGGCGGGTGACCTCCGCCCACCAGGCGGGGCCGTCCTCGATGTGCCGCAGCAGCACGCCCTCACGGATCGCCCACGGGCAGACCGTGACGGACCGGATGCCGGTCAGTTTCATCGCGGTGTGCGCGACCACCGCTCCGGCCAGGCTCTGCGCCGCCCGGGGCGCGGAGATGCCGGGCAGCAGCGCGCGCTCGGCGGCGGGCAGGGCGGCCAGCCGCGGGATCGCCTCCCGCAGCGCCGTGCGGTGCAACTGCCGGTCCACGAACGGGCCGTGGCGTCCGGGTGCCGTACCGCACAGCCGTCCCAGCTGCTGGAAGGTGCGGGAGGTGGCGACCGCGGTGCGCGGGCCCTCCCAGCGGATCCGCGCCGCGACGTCCCGCAGCTGGTGGCGGACCTTGCGGCGCAGCGCCCGCACCCGCTCCGGCGACGGCGGGTCCTCGTCCTTGAAGAACTCGTGGGTGAGCCGCCCCGCGCCCAGCGGCAGCGAGGCCACGAAATCGGGCAACCGGCCGCGCCCGAAGGCGACTTCGAGTGAGCCGCCGCCGATGTCGAGCAGCGCGAGCGGCCCCGACCGCCAGCCCATCCAGCGCCGGGCCCCCAGAAACGTCAGTTCCGCCTCGACCTCGCCCGGCAGGGTGCACAGGTCCACGCCCGTACGGGCCCGGACGGTGTGCAGCACCTCGTGCCGGTTCGGCGCGCCGCGTACCACGGCGGTCGCGAACGCCAGCGGGCCGGCCGCACCCCAACGGGTGGCGGTCCGGCTCGCCTCGGCGACCGCGTGCACCAGCTGTTCGACGGCCTGCTCCGGGATGGGTCCCCCTGGTGTGACCTGCTCGGACAGCCTGAGCCGCCACTTGGCGGTGTGCACCGGAAGCGGTACGCCGTCGTCCGCGTCCGCGACCACAAGTCTGACCGTGTTCGATCCCACGTCCACCACGCTCATTCGCATGGGCCGTGGGTACCCACTTCTGACGGAGACCAACGGTCCGGGCCGCGGGGCAGGGCGAAGACACGCCACCGCGGGCCGCGGATCGTCACGCCATCTGGCGCCGCACCAGCTCGTGCAGCCGGCCGCTGGTGTCGGCGAGCAGCTGTGCGGGCGGGCCCTGCTGGACGACCTTGCCGTCCTCCATCACCACGACCCGGTCGGCGTCCAGCACGGTCGACAGCCGGTGGGCGATGACGATCCGGGTGGCGTTGAGGGCCTTGGTGCTCTCGATGACCGTGCGCTGGGTCTCGTTGTCGAGGGCGCTGGTCGCCTCGTCGAAGAAGAGGATCCGCGGCCGGCGGATCAGCGCCTGGGCGATCATCAGCCGCTGGCGCTGGCCGCCGGAGACGGCGCCGCTGCCCGAGACGATGGTGTGCAGGCCCATCGGCATCCGCTTGATGTCCTCGGCGAGCCCGGCCATCTCGGCCGCCGCCATCGCCTCCTCCGGCGTGTACGGCTCGGTGCCGCAGATGACGTCCAGGATCGAGCCGGTGAACGGCTGCGCGTGCTGGAGCACCACACCGCACTGGCGGCGCACCGCCGACTGGTCGAGCGCGGCCAGGTCCTGACCGTCGTAGAGGACACTGCCCGACACCGGGCGGTCGAAGCCGATCAGCAGGCGCAGCAGCGTCGACTTGCCGCAGCCGCTCGGGCCGACGACCGCGACGAACTCGCCCGGCCGCACCTCGAACGACACGTCGTCCAGGACCAGCGGACCGTCGTCCGAGTAGCGGAAGGACAGCCGCCGCGCCTCGATCGCCCCGGTCAGCGGACCCGGGCGGGTGCTCGCCGTGCGCACCTCGGGTGTCGCGTCCAGAACCGGCTTGATCTCTTCGAACAGCGGCAGCGCGGCCACGGCCGAGACGAACGCGTTCGTCAGCTGGGTCACCGAGGTCAGCACCATCGTCACCGAGGTGTTGAAGGTGAGGAACGCGGCCGCCGACATCGAGCCCCGGGCCGGACCTGCCAGCAGCATGAACATCAGCAGCGTGCACAGCGGCAGGTACACCGCGCCCAGCACCGACGTGAGGTTCTTGATGCGGCCGACCTTCTGCTGGAGCTCACGACTGCGCGCGAACTGGGACGCCCACGCGGCGTACGCGTAGTTCTCGGCGGCGGCCACCCGCAGCTTCGGCAGACCGCGCAACGTCTGGAAGGCCTGGTTGTTCAGCTTGTTGGAGAGCACGACCAGCCGCCGCTGCCACCGCACCTGCCACAGCCCGAGTCCCAGGAACACGGCCGCGATGACGACGAGCATGCCGACCGCGGCCATCGCCATCGGCACGCTGAACCACAGCAGCAGCCCCAGGTTCATCGCCCCGACCGTCACCGACTGGGTGACCGTCGGACCGACTCCCGCCAGCAGTCTGCGGATCGAGCTGATGCCCATGGCCGCGCTGGCCAGTTCGCCGGTGGAGCGCTCGGTGAAGAACCTCGTCGGCAGCCTGAGCAGCCGGTCCCACACGGCAGGCTGGAGCGTGGCCTCGATGCGGCCCTCCAGCCGCAGGATGGTCAGGTTCTGCAACAGCATGAAGGCCGCCGCCACCACGCTGCTGAGCATCACCGCCAGGCACACCTGCACGATCAGGTCCGTCTGCGCCTTCGGCACGAACTCGCCGAGCACCTTGCCGGTGGCGATGGGCACCAGCGCGCCGATCGCCACCGTCACCAGTCCGCTGAGCAGCAGCCCCGTCAGGTCCCGGCGTGTGCCCCGCATGCAGAACCGCAGCAGCCTGAGCGGGCTGAGCCGCCGCTCGGGCAGCGGGCGGTAGAACATCACCGCGCGCGGCTCGAACTCGTCGGCGTTGGCCTTCTCGATCGGCGTCTCACGCCCCGTCGACGGATGGACGGCGACATATCCGCCGCGCCGCCACAGCAGCGCCACCGGCGCGCCGGACAGGGCCCGGTGACCGACCAGCGGCCCGACGTCGTCCCGCCACCAGCGGCCGTCCAGGCGCACCGACCGGGTACGGACCCGGGAGGCCAGGGCGACCTGCTCGACCGGGTCGAGGCGGTCGCCGCCGGTGCCCTTCTGGGTGGGCTCGGTGAGGCTGATCCCGGCCGCCTGCGCGACGAGCTTGCACGCCGCGTACGTGGCGTCGGCGTCGGCCGCGGTGGTCCGCTTCGACGACCGCTTGCCGATGGAGGCGAGCAGCGTCCGGTCGGCCTGGGCGCGTACCGCCTCACCGGCCTTGATGCCCTCGGCCGTCCGCGACTCGTGCGTGCGCTCCAGCTGCTCGATCCAGCGGTCCAGCGTGGTCAGCAGCCGGTACTGCTGGTCGACCATGGTCTGCCACAGCGCCGGGTCCATCAGCAGGTCGGCCGCGGCCTCCGCGCCGTACAGCGAGCCGTACTGGACGCTGCCCGGCGGCACCTGCATCCAGAACACGTCGTCGTCCGTGGGCGCGGCGGCCCGCTCGGTCGCCATCGGCGCCTGGAAGAGGATGGACAGGCTGCGGCCAACCCCCAGGGCGAGGGCGTACTCCAGCGGGCTAGTCGTCGGCGGCACGTACTGCGGGTTGCCGTACTCGTCGTACGACCAGGTCGCGGTGTTGGCGGGCTGGTACAGCTCGCGCAGGCCGATGCGGTGCACCACGCAGTCCCGCAGCGGGCGGGCCACCAGGGTGTGCTGGGGCCCCGCCACGGGTCCGAGCACCAGCGAGCCCGCCTCCAGGCGGCCCAGGTGGTGCCAGTGGCCCTGCTGGCCGGCGTCCACCGCGAACAGGTCGACGGCACCCGACGCGACCAGCCACAGCACCTGCGGGCCCTCCAGGTCGAGGCGGTTGAACCCGGTGCAGTCGATGCGCGAGCCCATCTGCCCGAACGCGTCGAGGACGAGGTCACCCTCGTGTCCCTGAACGGCCGTCATCTCACCGCTCCCTGACCAGGGCCGCGTACGCTCCGCCGCGCGCCACCAGGTCCTCGTGCCGTCCCCGCTCCACGATCGTGCCGTGCTGGAGGACGACGATCTCGTCGCTGTCGCGGACCGTGCTGAGCCGGTGCGCGATCACCACACAGGCACAGCCGCGCCTGCGCAGGTTGTCCATGACGACCAGCTCGGTCTCCGCGTCCAGCGCGCTCGTCACCTCGTCGAGGACCAGGATGCTCGGCCGGCGCACCAGCGCCCGCGCGATCTCCAGGCGCTGGCGCTGCCCGCCGGAGAAGTTGCGCCCGTCCTGCTCGACCTTGCTGTGGATGCCGCCCGGACGCCGCGTGATCACGTCGTGCAGGGCGGCGTCCCGCAGCGCGTCCTCCACCGCCTCGTCCGGGATCGACGGGTCCCACAGCGCCACGTTGTCGCGGACCGTGCCCTCGAAGAGGAACACGTCCTGGTCGACGAAGGAGACGGAGGCGGCCAGCGCCCCCCGTGGGATGTCCTCGATGCGCTGTCCGTCGATGCGGATCACGCCCTCCCACGGCGCGTACAGGCCGGAGATCAGCCTCGACACCGTGGACTTGCCGCTGCCGGACCCGCCGACCAGCGCGACCTGCTGCCCGGGACCGACCGTCAGGTCGAAGCCGGTGAGCAGGGGCTTGTCGAGCGGGCTGTAGCCGAAGGTGATGTTCTCCAGCTCGACATGGCCCTGGAGGCGGCGCGTCGACTCGCCGGACTCGGGGCGGCCGTAGAGCGGATCGGCCTTGAAGTTCTCCACGTCCTTCAGCCGTGCCACGTCGGCCGCGAAGTCCTGGATACGGCCCGCGACGCCGTTGAGCCGGGTCAGCGGGGCCGTGAACCGGGTGACCAGGGCCTGGAAGGCGACCAGCAGACCGACCGAGATGTGACCCTCGACCGCCCGCATGCCGCCGATCCACAGGATCAGCGCGCTGTTGAGGGTGGCCAGCGTCGGCGCGACCACACCCAGCCAGGCACTCGGCACACCGAGCCGCTGCTGTTCCTCCAGGGTGGTGGCGTGCTGCCCGGCCCACTTGCGGAAGTAGCCGTCCTCGCCGCCGGTCGCCTTCATCGTCTCGATCAGCTGGAGGCCGGTGTAGGCGGTGTTGGTCAGCCGGGCCGTGTCGGCGCGCAGCTTCGCCGTGCGCGTGGCCCGTAGCCGGATGACGACCCGCATGGCCACGACGTTCAGCAGCGCCACGCCGATGCCGACGAACGTCAGCTGCGGGTCGTAGGTGTACAGCAGCACCGCGTACAGGACGACGACGACCGCGTCCACGCCCGCCGCCGCGAGGTCGCGGGACAGCGTCTCGGCGACCGCGTCGTTGGACTGGAGCCGCTGTACCAGGTCCGCCGGGCTGCGCTGGGAGAAGAACGTGACCGGCAGCCGCAGCAGATGGCGCAGGAAGCGGGCGCTGGAGAGGGTCGAGGAGATGATCCGGCCGTGCAGCAGGTTGGCCTGCTGGAGCCAGGTGAGGACGACGGTGAACAGGACGCACGCCGCCATCGCCGTGAACAGCGTCGGCAGCAGCGAGGTCTGGTTCCCGATCAGGAACTCGTCGATATAGGTGCGGCTGAGCGCGGGCACCGCCGCGCCGACCGCCACCAGCAGCAGGCTCGCCAGGACGGCTGCGGGCATCGTGCCCGCGGTGCCGCGCAGCCGCGCGGGCATCGCGCCCAGGATGCCGGGCTTGCGGCCGCCCCGACTGAAGTCCTCGCCGGGCTCCATGACCAGCACGACACCGGTGAAGCTGCCGTCGAAGTCCTCCATGGGGACAAACCGGCGGCCCTTGCCCGGGTCGTTGATGTAGACCCCACGGCGGCCGAAGCGGCGGCCCATGCCGTCGTAGACGACGTAGTGGTTGAACTCCCAGAACAGGATGGCCGGCGACTTCACCTCGGCGAGGGCGGCCAGGTCCATCTGCATGCCCTTGGCCGTCAGGCCGTAACTGCGGGCCGCCTTGAGGAGGTTGCTGGCGCGTGAGCCGTCGCGGGAGACGCCGCAGGCGATGCGCAGCTCCTCCAGCGGGACGTGCTTGCCGTAGTGGCCGAGCACCATCGCGAGGGAGGCGGCGCCGCACTCCACGGCCTCCATCTGGAGCACGGTGGGCGTGCGGACGGTCTTCGCCGCGGCCTTGGGCACCTTGCGCTTTGGCGGGGCGGCGCGGCGCCGGCCCCGGGTGTCCGGTGCGGTCGCGGTCACGGCAGCAGCCAGTCGACGGGACGCTGGTCGGCCAGCCGGATCGACCCCGAGGCCAGTGTCATGGAGTTCAGCTTGAACGGCGGCCCGTCCGAGGAGGACCACTTGTAACCGCTTTTCGTGGCGGACGACTTGTCCAGCCGGACCGTCACGGCCACCGGCCTGCCCTTCTTCGTGAACTGCTCGCCCAGCTGGCTGTCCCCGAGGAACGCGGCGATCGCTTGCGGAGACTGGGCCGAGCGGTCCACCGACTTCACATGGCCGCGCAGCACGCCGTACTCCTGGGTCGGCACCGACTGCACGGTCAGGTCGACGGCGGCGTCGTCGGGGACCGAGGCGGCGTTCTCGGCGGGGACGTAGACCGTCGCGTACAAGGCGTCCGTGGTGCGGGCGACCTTCTCGACGGCGGCGACGTTCGCGCCCGTCTGGATGATCTGCCCGACGGTCGCGGCGAGCGCGGAGACACGGCCCGCGTCGAGCGTGCGGACGACGGTTTCGCCCTTGGACGTACGGACCTTGAGCACGGGGGAGTTGGCCGGCAACCGCTCGCCCTGCTTCGCGAGCACCGAGGTGACCTGGCCCGCCACCGGGCTCTGGAGGAGATAACTGCCCTGCCCGTGCGTGAGGATGGCGGGTGCGCTGACGGTGGAGGTCACCGAGCCGGTCACCGCCCATGCCGAGGCGGCCGCCATCGCGACCACCGTCACCGAGAGCACGAGCCAGCCCTGCGGGCGGGCGAAACGCACCGGAAGGTCGAGTTCTTCCGGCGACTGGAGCTTGGCGAGGGCCTGTTGGCGGAACTGCAAGGAACTTCCCTCACCCGTAGAAGAGGTACTTACAGCCGTAGCGGACGTGGTTACGGCACCCGAAGATCCCGGAACCGCCGGCTGCGGCTCCGGGAGTCAACGGCACTGGGGCTCGATCAGAGACCGGCGACCAGGTTGGTGACCGGGGCCGTGTTCAGGCCGGTGGCGCCCTCGACGGTGCCGACGGCCGTGTTGACCAGGCCGGAAACCGGGGCGATGCCGTCGACCGTGTCGGTGACGGTGTTCACGGCGTTCACGGACAGGCCGCCGGAGACGGCGTCGAGCTCGGCGTCGGCGATCTCGACGGTCTCAACCTGGGGGGTGGAGTTCATGATGGAACTTCCTTCCGTATGGATATCTCACAAGGGGGGAGCGGCCCCCTCTGGGGACAGATGACGGCCGCGACCGCGGGTGCCGGACTCCCGTTTCCGAGTGTCCTGAGCGGCCCCCGCGGTGCGATGGATCAAAGCACGCTGCGGGCGCGGGCTTCCAATCAACCACCCGTCCCACCAGGCAACTTGCGCCCCGGAGGCACCGAAGCGTGCAGGTGTGGGCACGCCTTCGTGGCGACTTCTTCACATGCGGCACGGCATCGGCCCATCCGGCCCCTTGCACCGTGGAACGGCGAATCCGGCACTCCCGCCCCAAAGGCATGACCGACGCGGTCGGCGCGCGGATAACCCTCGACTCGGTGACCGGGTTGAGCATTCGATGTGCAGATTCGCTGAAGGTGAGATTCCGCTCAGCGATCTCAACAGATCGTTTACGGTCGGACACGGACCGTGTTCGTTCGGTATGCCGTCACGAGCGCCGCATCTGAAACGCCGTCATCCGGCCATGGGCGAGAAGCGGATCGACGCGTTTCCTCCTCCCCGGCGTGCCGCTGTGACCAGGGCGGTCGCAGACCGTGCGGTCGGTGTCCGGGTGGCGGGAGTTGGCTGATTCCGCGATGCGAATGGATCACTTGCAAACGGAATTGAACGCCCCGGACGGCACGTGCGTACCAACAGCCATCCAGGCGCCCCCCAAGAGCTGCCGGACGGCGGCACCTACTCCGTTCCCCAGGAGGAGAGAAGTTTGAGTCACAAGCGAATTCCGAAGCGCAAGGCCGCGATAGCGGCGGGCAGCGTGGTGGCGCTCGGCGCGGCCGCGATCCTGCTCCCCAACGCCAACGCGTCGCAGGACGGTTCGTCCGACGACGCGGCGGCCGCGCCGAAGACCCTGAAGGCGGGCGACGCCTCGGATCTCGCCTCGCAGCTCTCCGGGCTCCTCGGTGAGGCGTTCGGCGGCTCCTACTACGACAGCGACAGCCAGCAGCTCGTCGTCAACGTCGTACCGGGCGACAACAACAACGTGGTCGTGCAGGCGAAGGCCGCGGGCGCGAAGGTCCGCGAGGTCGACAACAGCTGGTCGGAGCTGAAGAGCGGGGCGCAGACCCTGAAGTCGGACGCGACCATCGCGGGCACCTCGTGGGCGATCGACCCGCGCACCAACAAGCTCCTGGTGACGGCCGACAGCACCGTCACCGGTGCCAAGTGGGACAGACTGGAGTCCACCGTGCAGAGCCTCGGCTCCGGCATGGCGACCCTCAAGAAGTCCGCGGGCACCTTCAAGCCGTTCGTCTCGGGCGGTGACGCCATCTTCGCGGGCGGCTCGCGCTGCTCCCTCGGCTTCAACGTCACCGCGGGCGACGGTTCCCCGGCGTTCCTGACGGCCGGTCACTGCACCCTCGGCGGCAACGAGTGGTCGGACACGCAGGGCGGCCAGCCGATCGCCACGGTCGACCAGTCGACCTTCCCCGGCGACGGTGACTTCGCACTCGTGAAGTACGACGACCCGGCGACCGAGGCGCCCAGCGAGGTCAACACCGGTGACCAGACCGTCCAGATCACCGAGGCCGCGGAGGCGACCGTCGGCCAGGAGGTCTTCCGGATGGGCAGCACCACCGGGCTCGCCGACGGCCAGGTCCTGGGCCTCGACGCCACGGTGAACTACCCCGAGGGCACCGTCACCGGCCTCATCCAGACCAACGTCTGTGCCGAGCCCGGCGACAGCGGCGGCTCGCTGTTCACCCAGGACGGTCTCGCGATCGGCCTGACCTCGGGCGGCAGCGGCGACTGCACGGTCGGCGGCGAGACGTTCTTCCAGCCGGTGACCACCGCCCTGGAGGCGGTCGGCGCGACCCTCGGCGCGGGCGGCGCGGCCGGCGGCGCGGGTGACGAGGCCGGTGCGGGCGAGGAAGCCGGTGCTGGTGAGGACGCCGGTGCCGGTGCCGGTGCCGGTGAGGAAGCGGGCGCCGGTGAAGAGGCCGGAGCCGGCGGTGAGGCCGGTGCGGGTGCGGGCGAAGACGCCGGTGCCGGTGAAGAGGCGGGTGCCGGCGCTGGTGCCGGTGCCGGTGAGCAGGCCGGAGGCGAGGACGCGGGCGCCGGAGCCGGTGCCGGTCAGGACGCGGGCCAAGGGGTCGAGGACAACTCCGGTCTGACCGAGTCCCGCTGACCCGAGAACGTCGGCAGCCGGTCCGACGCAGCCGGCCCGGTTCCGCCCCCTTCCTGGCGGGACCGGGCCGGCCCACCGGTGTTCGCGGCCGTCGACCGGGCTGAGGCGCGGTGCCGGGCCGGTGGCGCCCGGCGGCGTTTGCGGTCGTCGACCGGGTTGAGGCGTGGTGCCGGGCCGGTGGCGCCCGTCGGCGTTCGCGGCCACCGAGCGGACTGAGCTGCGGTGCCGGGCCGGTGGCGCCCGGCGGTGTTCGCGGTCGTCGACCGGGCTGCGGCGTGGTGCCGGGCCGGTGGTGCCCACCCGCGTTCACGGCCGTCGACCGGGCTGGGCTGCGGTGCCGGGCCGGTGGCGCCCGGCGGCGTTTCCGGCCGCCGAGCGGGCTGGGGCGCGCTTGGCGGGTCCTGGTCGGCGGCGCCCACCGGCGTTCGAAGCCGCCCCGGCCTGAGCCGCGCTCGTGCGGTTCCGGCCGGTGGTGGACCGGGCCGGCCCTCCGGCGGGAGGGCCGGCCCGTCCGCACGCGCGGCGGACTCCGCAGGAGAGTGTCCGGGTCCTACCCGACGGCCCTGAGCAGCAACAGGGCGATGTCGTCGAGCCGTTCCTCCCCGTCCGTGCGGAGGGGTTCCTGGCGGACGAGGCTGTCGGCCAGCTCGTCCAGCGGCTGGTCCCCGGCGTCGGCCAGGCGGCGTCCCAGGCTCGCGAGGGCCTCCTCGAAGTCCGTTCCGGGGGACTCGACCAGCCCGTCGGTGTAGAGGACGAGCAGGGAGCCGGGGGCGAGGGCGACCTCCGTCGTCGGGTACACCGCGGAGGCGTCGATGCCCAGCAGCGGGCCGCCCGCCAGGTCGAGGACACGCACCCGCCCGTCCGGACGTCTCAGCAGCGGCGGCGGATGACCCGCCCGGGACATCACGGCCCGGCCGTGCGCCGGGTCCAGGCGCAGGTACAGGCAACTGGCGAACAGGTCGGACCCCAGGTCGAGCAGCAGCCGGTTGGTGCTGCGCATGACCTCCTCGGGCGCCTGGCCCACGGCCGTGTACGCGCGCACCGCGGTGCGGACCTGCCCCATCAGCCCGGCCGCCGTGACGTTGTGGCCCTGCACGTCCCCGATCACTGCCGCCGCCATCCCCTGGGTGCGCACCAGGTCGTAGAAGTCGCCGCCGATGTCCATGCCCTGCGTGGCCGGCACATAGCGGGCCGCCGCCTCGATGCCGGGCAGCGACGGCAGGGAGTGCGGCAGCAGCGCCTCCTGGAGGCCGTGCGCGAGCCGGTGCTTGGCGTCGTAGAGCAGCGCCCGCTCCAGCGCCTGGGCGATCAGCCCGGCCAGGCTGGTCATCACCGCCCGCTCCTCCGTCGGGAAGTGGTGCGGCTCGGCGTAGGAGAGCACGCACGTCCCCACCGGCCGACCCTGGGCGATCAGTGGCAGATACGCCCAGGCCGCGAAGCCGTCGGGCGTGGCGACCCGCGCCGGGTAGAGGCGCTCCAGCTGTTCCTGCGACTCGAAGAAGGCGGGCACGCCCGTGCGCAGCACCTGTGTGCCCGGGGTCGGCTCGGTCAGCGGCATCCCGTCGAACCGTTCCACCACGGCCGCGTTCCGGTACCCGCGGTGCCCGAGCACCCGCAGCCGGTTCGCCCGCGAGCCCAGCACGACGAGTGCCTGGCTGCCCACGGCCGGGGCGATCTCGTCCGCGACCAGCTGCACCACGTCCTGCACCCCCACCGCCTCGGTGAGCGCGCTGGCCAGGTCCAGCACCTGCGACATGGTGACCAGCCGGGTCGGCGTCCCGTCGGCCGGCGGGGCGGCCCGGTTCATCTCCGTCACGGCCCGGGACCTGGTGATCCGGACGCTGAGGCCCGTCGTGCTCGGGTACAGCCGGAACGACAGCCACTCGCCGGGCGGGCGCAGCGCCACGAACGAGGCGGTGTGCTGGCTCATCAGCGCGGCCCGGTAACGGTCCTCGTACACCGGGTCGTTGAGCCACGGCACCGACGCCCACAGCTGCGTGCCGAGCAGCCGGCTGACCGGGACGTTCAGCAGCTCGGCCGCCGCCGCGTTGACGAAGCCGATCCGCCCGTGCAGATCCAGCGAGACCAGCCCGTAGGGCAGCCGGCTCACCATCCGGGCCGCCTCGACCGTGCCGAGCGTGCCGGCCATACCGCCGACCATGGGCGAGGCGACCAGATCGGTCTCGGGGTGCGGCGGGATGCTGTGCTCGGCGGCCCGCTCCAGCCGGACCGCCAGCCGGCCGCAGGCTGCGGTCAGGCCCTCGCTCTCCCGGTCGGACAGCTCCTGCGGATGCCCGCCCGGCCAGGTCACGAACACCGCGCCGTACACGGTGGACTCGGTGGCCACCGGCACCGCCGCCAGGGCGAACGGATAGGGCAGCACCACGGCGATCCGCGGATAGCGGCGGGCCATCTCCTCCTCGCCGCCGACCCATACCAGCCTGCGCTCGCGCGCCGCGTCGGCGACCGGGATCGGCGCGCTCAGCCCCACCCGCTCCCAGGGCGCCGCGAACGCCCGGGGCAGCCCCGCCATCACCGCCATCTCCAGCACCGGCTGGTCCTGCGCCAGCAGGTACACCGCGCCGGAGTGGGCGTGCACCTCGTCCATCATCGAGGCCAGCGCCAAGGACAGCAGGGGTCGGCCGACCGGCGTCCTGGCGGCCGCCGGCGCCTGCGCGGACGACTGTCCGTCGGACACGCCGACCACCTCCTCGCACGGCCGCGCGACCGGGCCCACGAACAAATCTCCTCCCTGGCGGCCCGTCGCGCACGACGAGCGGCACGGGGACGGACATGGTTACCGTCGGTCACAGACCCACGGGCACCGTTGAGGGCGCCCGCGTACCCCGACCGCCGCGTCCCATGCCGCCGAAGTCGAAGCGCGGCGGGGTGTACGGGCGCCGCGCGTGCGCCCCCACGCACCCTGATGGCCGGTTCTCCGCGCCCACGCAGGGTCACGGTCGCGAACAATGGGGCACGCGCTCAACACGAAGAGGTGGCGTACGGCGAGCCGAGGGGGTGGCAGTGATCCGGGTGCTGCTGGTGCACGACGAGTGTCTGGTGCGATCGGTGCTGGCGGAGTGGCTGCGGGGGGAGTCCGATCTCGTGGTGCACGACACGTCGTGGCGAGGCGCGCCCGGACTGCTGCCGTCCGTGCGGCCGGATGTCTGTGCGGCAGACCTGGAGTGCGCGGACTCCTACGGCATCCCGCCGCTGGGCGAGCTGTGCCGGCCGGGCCCGGACCGGACGCGCCCGCGCTTGCTCGTGCTCGCCACCGCGAACAGGCCCGGACTGCTGAAGCGGGCGGCCGAGGCGGGGGCGCTCGGCTACGTCGACAAGGAGGGTTCGCCGCAGAACCTGCTGCGCGGAATCCGCCGGGTCGCCCAGGGGGAACGTTTCGTCAACGACTCCCTGGGGTTCGGTTTCCTCAAGGCGGCCGAGATGCCGCTGACCCGAAGAGAGCTGAGCGTGTTATCCCTCGCGGCCGAGGGGGCCTCCATCGCGGAGATCGCCGGGAGCCTGCACCTGTCCCACGGGACCGTGCGCAACTACATGGCGTCCATCACCCGCAAGACCGGGGCCCGCAACCGCATCGACGCGATCCGCATCTCGCAGGGACAGGGCTGGCTCTGACCGCCGCCGGGGCGGTGCGGGCGCCCAGCTCCCGACGAGGTCCCGGTACAGCGCCGAGGACCGCATCAGCTCCTCGTGGCCGCCGCAGGCCGTGCTCCGGCCGTCCATGACCAGCACCCGGCCGGCGCGGCGGGCCGAGCTGATGCGGTGGGCGACGACCACGAGGGTCCCGCCCGGCCGCGCGGCGAAGGCCCGCTCGGCGCGCTCCTCCGCCTCGGCGTCCAGATGGCAGGTCGCCTCGTCGAGCAGGGCGAGCGGGGCGTACGACAGGTAGGCCCGGGTCAGCGCGACCAGTTGCCGTTCGCCGGCCGACAGGGCGGCGGGATCGACCCGGGCGCACAGGCCGCCGAGCCGGTCGGCCAGCGGGGCGAGGCCGACCGCCTCGGCCGCGGCGAGCAGTTCCTCCTCGGGCACCGGGTCCGGACGCAGGTACGCGAGATTCTCGGCCAGCGTGCCGCCGAAGACGTACGCCTCCTGCGGGATGAGCACCCGCGCGGCGGCCGCCTCCGGACCGGGCACGGGGTGTCCGGCCACCGCGATGGTGCCCCGGTCCGGCGTGAGAAGCCCGGCCACGAGGGCGGTGAGGGTGGACTTGCCGGCACCGCTGGGGCCGACGACGGCCAGGTGCGAGCCGGTCGGCAGGGTGAGGTCGAGCCCGTCGACGACGGGGGCGCTGGCGGGGCCGTAGGCGAAGGTGACGGAGGAGAGGGACAGGGCTGGGGGAGAGGGGGCGGGCAGCGAATGACCGGCGGGGGCGGTCCGGCCGTCGGCGGTGGGCGCACTCCCGTTCGTCGTATCCCCGGGCCGCCTGCCCGTCCGCGACCGCGTTCCGTCGCCGCCCGTGCCGTCGGTCTCGGCGGAACCCGCCGGGGCGAGCCTGCGCAGCACCACCGTCAGGCGGGAGCCACTGGTGCCCAGGCCGTGGATCAGGTTGCGCAGGGCGGGCAGCAGGGACTGGGTGACGTAGGCGAGGGCGCCGACCAGGGCGCCCGTGGTGACGCCGTGGGCCAGGAGCCACGGGGCGGTGGCGAGCAGCAGCACGATCGGCAGCTGACCGCCGAGCGCCAGGGACGCCACACGCAGTACGCCCCAGTGGGCCAGGGAGCGTGCCGCCCGGAATTCCGCCTTGACCCGTTCACCGGTGGCGGCGGCGATGTGCGCCTCGGCGCCGGTCGCGGTGATGTCCCGCAGACCCGGGCAGACGGTGCCCAGGTGTCCCGCGAGGGCCTCGTCGGCGACGAGGAACGCCTCCTGCCGCCGGGCGAGCGGCCGCAGGGTCGCCGCGAACAGCGCCACCCCCGCGGCCAGGGGCGGCCCGACGACCAGCAGGAGCGGCGGGGCGAGCGCGAACAGCCCGGCCAGGGCACCGGCGGCGGTGAACACGAAGGAACGGGAGACCATGACCAGCCCGGCGAAGGTGTCCCGCGCGATCTCCACCTGCTGGGTGAGCCCGGACAGGGAGCCCGGATCCCCGGTCCGCACTCCGCGCGCGACCACCCGCTCCACGAGCCGGTCCCGGAACGGCTCGACCAGCGCGGCGACGGCCGCGTACACCCGTGCGGTCCCGTACGCCCCGGCCAGGACACCGAGCCCGGCCACCGCCAGCCAGGCCAGTCCGACGTCCGGCCGCCCTCGCAGGAACCCGTCGTCCAGGGCGCGGGCGGGCCCGTACCCGATGAGGAAGGTCTGCCCGGTCTCCAGGACCGACCATGCGGTGAGCCGCAGCAGGACCCGCCACCGGGCCAGCAGGAACCGCAGGCCCCGCGAAGGCAGTCCGCCCCGCACGGGGCTGTCCGTCATGCCCGTCATGCCTCTGCCCCGCTCCCGGCCCCGGCGTACGCGGAGTCCGTCCCCTCCCCGAACACCGCCCGGTACTCCGCGAGCCGCCACAGCTCCTCGTGCCGCCCCACCGCACGCACCCGCCCCTGGTCCAGCCAGGCCACGGCGTCGGCGCACGCGGCAGTGGCACCGCGGTGGGCGACCAGGAGCCGGGTGCCGGCCGGGCCGTCGCCGAGGAGGGCGTCGGTGATGTGGCGTTCCGTCACCGTGTCCAGGCTGGAGAGGGCGTCGTCGAGGATCAGCAGCCGGCCGCCGTGTGCGAACGCCCGGGCCAGGCCCAGCCGTTGGGACTCGCCGCCGGAGCGCGGGGCGTCGGCGACGGCCGTGCCGTATCCGTCGGGCAGGCGGCGGACGAAGTCGTCCGCGAGGGCGGTGCGGGCCGCCGCACGGACGCGGTCGGGGCAGGGCGATGCCAGGCCGAGGCCGATCGCCCGCTCGACCGTGCCGCCGAGGAGGGCCGGGCGGGCGAAGGCGTAGCCGACGGCGCGCCGCAGATCGTCGTGCGGCAGCTCGCGCAACGGCACACCGTCGAGGAGCACCTCGCCCGCGTCCGGGTCGGCCAGCCGCCCGGCGAGCGCGGCCAGCAGCGACTTGCCCGCGCCCGACCGGCCCACCACGGCCAGGGTGGTGCCGCCCGGTACGACGAGGTCCACTCCGTCGAGCACGGTGCGTCCACCGCGCCGGGCCGTCACGCCCCGCAGCTCCAGCCGTCCGGGCCCGTCGGGCAGCCGCCGTGCGCCGAACGCGGTGGCGGGCTCGGCCCGGACCTCGCCGAGGCGCCGTGCCGCCGCCCGGGCCCGGGCCAGGCCCGCGAGCCGGCCGACCAGGACGCCGACGCCCGTCGCGAGCACCGCGTACCGCGAGGCCGCGAGCACCTCGCCCACGGACAACAGGTCCCGGGTGAGCAGCACACCGGCCACGGCGACGACCCCGAGCTGGAGCAGCGGTGCCACGGCGACCGCCTGTGCGGCGGCGCGCCCCTGCACCCGCCACATGCGGTGCCCGGCCTCGGACAGGCCGGGCAGCGGCCGCAGCACGCGGGCCGTCTCCCGGCCCTCGGCACCCGCCGCCCGGACGGTGCGGAAGCCCTCGACGGCCTCGGCCAGCGCGGCGGCGATCCGGCCCTGGGCCGCCTGGTAACGAGTCGCGCTCTGCGTGGTGTCACGGGCCACGGCACGCAGCAGGAACGTCAGCACGGGCGCCCCGGCGAGGAAGACGGCCGCGAGCCGCCAGTCGATCAGGCCGAGCGCGACCACACCCCCGAGAGGGCCGGCGAGGGCGGCGAGCAGTGCCGCACGGGCCGCCGGAGTGGTCCCCGCCTCGGCGGCGTTGCCGACCAGGCGCGCGACGAGGTCACCCGAGCCGAAGCGGTCGGCGGCCCGCGGGCCGACGCCCAGGACGTGCCCGGTCAGCCGGCGGCGCAGCCACGCGGTGCTGCGGGCGTCGACGGTTCCGGTCAGCACGGTCTGGGCCGCGTCCAGCAGGGCGAGCAGCAGTACGAGAGCGGCGCAGTACAGCACCCAGCGGGTTGCCGGGGCCTGCGCCAGCAGCAGGTCGAGGGCCCGGCCCAGCGCGGCCGGCAGCAGCAGCCCGGCACCGGTCGCGGCGGTGCTGAACAGACACAGCGCCGCGCAGCGGGCCCCGCTGTACCGGGTGGCCGTACGCAGCAGCACGCGGGCGTGTCCGGTCGCCGGGTCGTCGTCACCACGCGTGGTCATACGGGCCTTTCGGGAAACGGGAGGGCCCCGGACGGCCCCTCCCCGAAGGGAGAGAGCCGCCCGGAGCCATGCCGCGGACCGTCGGTCAGAGACAGAGCAGGACGCTCGCCGCGCTGATGCAGGAGAGCAGGCTCACCGTGCTGGCGCCGCCACCGTCCGTCCGCTCCTCGGACTCGATGGTCTGCAGGTCGAGAAGTGCCATGGTGTGTCCTTCCGTTGGGTGTCCGTCCGTGGTCATCCGTGGGGACGGGGTGGTGTCACGACTCCGCGGGATCGCGGAACCGCGTATCGGTGGGCCGCCGGTCCGGCGGCGGGAGGAACGGCAGGTGGGCGTCGGTCGCCGGGTCGAGGGCCGCGCCGAGCGCCAGCAGGCACCCTGCCGTTCCGGTGGCGAGGTCCATGGACAGCCGCATCATCTGGTGTCCGGGGAAGGCGAGTTGGCCCTCGTAGGCCATCGCGAACCAGCCGAGTCCAGCGATCTGCCCGGCCAGCCGTTCCGCGGTCGCGCCCGGCTCGGTCGTGCGGCCGAGGTGCAGGATCATTCCGGCGCGGCCCTGGAACAGCCCGGGCTGCGCGTAGAAGCGTGAGGTGGCGGCGGTCAGCACACCGGAGCGGGCCGGGCCGAACTCCCCGGCCGTTTCGGGGGCGTGGGCCACGAGGTCGTCGAGGACCATCCCGATTCCCGCGCTGCCGTCGCCGAGATAGGGCAGGGTCCGCCAGCCCTCGTCGACCTCCAGCGCACCGCCCTCGCGGGTCACACAGGACTCCAGGTCCCGGCGCAGGGCCACGGCCGCCGCCTGAAGCCATTCGGCCCGGCCGGTCCACTCGTACTGCCGCAGCAGCAGCAGCGCCGGACCGGTCGCGCCCCGCAGCAGTCCGGCGCGCCGCCGGGGCGTGGCAGGCGGCGGCTCGGTGAGCCGTCGCACAAGGATCCGGGCGGCCTCGTCGGCCCGCTCGCGCAGCGCGGTTTCCCCGGTGGTGCGCGCCAAGTGGCCCAGGACGAGGCCCAGTCCGGCCAGTCCGCCGTGCAGATCGGAGGAGAGGTTCTGCCACCGCTCCGCGAGGATGCCCTCGACCAGGTCCAGCGCCCGCTGCCGGTGCCCGAGCCGGTCCAGGACCAGGGCGACGCCCGCGAGCCCGTCGTACAGGCCGAGCGGTGTGCCGACCGGGGCCGGCGCCGTCCGGGCCAGCAGCCAGCGCTCGCCCTCCTCGTACCGCTCGGCGCCGATCGCGTCCAGTGCGTAGAGCACCCCGGCCGCGCCGTGGGCGATCCCGAGCCCGCCGCCGTCGGAGAACTGGGCGACGTCGCCCGGGAAGAGACGGTCGTCGCGCTCCGGGGTGGCCGAGGCGAGGATCGCCTTGACCATCGAGTCCCGGCTGTAGGGCCAGTCGCCGGGGTCCACCGGAGAGGAGGGAGCGGCCACCGTACGGCCGGACACCTCCCGCGTGATCTCCGCGACCGCCTCGTCGAGGAACTCCCGCGGCACGTCCGGGAACTGCTCTGCGATCACCTCGGCCAGATGTGCCGCCTTGCCGCGGTCGACCACGAACAGCGTGGTGACAGGCAGGAACAGGGCCAGCCGCAGACAGGCCAGGGCGTAGCGGTCGATGTCGGCGCCCCGGCGGTCCGGCGGCGCGAAGAAGCCCGGGTGGGCCACGACCTGGCGGCCGTTCTCCCCGACCGGGGCCGCGGCCTCGAAGTCGAGCAGGAAGACCGACTCCTCGTCCGGGGCGACCATGATGTTGAAGACGTGCAGGTCGTTGAAGACGATGCCGCGCGCGTGCACCGCCGCCACGGCCTCCTCCACTCTGCGGTGGATGCGCAGCGCCCACGCCGTGTACGCGGCGACGGCCTCCGGCTCGGGGTCCTGGGCGAGCAGCGGATGCCGCTCGGCGAAGAACGAGTTGAGCGGACGGCCCTCGAGGAAGTCCATCACCAGGAAACGGTGGCCGCCGAGTTCGAACCAGTCGCGCACCTCCGGGACCACACCCGTGCCCGCGACCTGCTCCAGCGCCTGCTTCTCCCGCTCCAGCCGGGCGACCGCGTCGGCGCCGTCCGAGGCGAGCCCGGCGTGCGGCCGGCCCTCCTTCAGCACGACCTTGCGCCCGTCGCGCGTGTCGGTGCCGGTGTACACACCGCCGCCGTTGGAGAAGTGCAGCGCCTTCTCGATGCGGTACGGCAGGTCGCCCGTCGTGGTGTTGTTGCGCGCGTCCAGGTGAGGCCTGAGGAACTCCGGCAGCGTCACCCACTCGGGTACCTGGAAGGACGGCGCCCGCCGGTCCGGCACCAGCCGCCCCTCGCCGTCCCGCACCGCCGGCACCAGCGAGCCCCGGTCGTCCACGACGAACGAGCGCGCGAAGGCGCCGTACCGGACGTACAGCGGACCCTCGCCCCACCGCAGGTCGGTCAGGATGTACGGCCCCTCGAACCCCTCCAGCAGCGCGCCCAGCTCGCGCAGCACCTCGTGCAGCTGCTCCTCGTCGGCCGGATAGACGGTGACGAACTTGCCGCTGCCGTCGCGCGGCGCGTACTTGGTGTTGCGCAGGTGCAGCAGGTGCGGGCCCGGCACGAACTTGAAGGGGATCCGCCGTTCGACGCAGTAGTCCCACACGATCCCGGCGATCCGTTCCGCGTTCGACCGGGTCGCCGAGGCGTGGATCTTCCAGCCCTGCGCCGGACCCGGGAGCGGCTCGCCGTCCGGGCCGAGCGGCGTCATCGTCAGCCAGTCGCCGATCCGCGCCGCCTTCCAGCCCTCGGGCACCGGCCGGCGGGCCGTCTCGTAGAGGTGCGCGGCCGCCCCCTGCGCGGCCTCCTGCCCGCCCCGCAGCCGGTCCGGCGTCTCGTAGAAGTGCCGGTCGGCGAGCGCGTACACCTCGTACCGCTTGTCCATGCGTCCCCCTCCGTGACGAGCACCGAGCCTTCCAGCCACGCGACGGGCCCGGACAGTCACGCCTGTCACGAGAACACCGTGCGGAACGCATGGGTAAAGACATGTTCGGTGGCTTTCGAGCGCCCGTTCGGGCTCGGCTCCACGGAACGGTCACAGGGGCTGCGCAGGTGTCTCATAAGCGCTCTAATGGCCAACGTGGTCAGTGAGGGCGCCCAAGAGCGCGGAACGCGAACGCTGCGTGCCGAAGGTGCCCTCAAAGCGATCGCGGTCGATCAGGGGTCGCCCGAACGCGTGCACCGCGTTCTCGAACAGGCGCTCGTCTTCGCCGGTGCCGCGTTCGTCGGCGTGTACACGCCCGGTCAGGACGGCGAACTGCTCTGCCTCGTCGAGTCGGCCGGGGTGCCCAGGACGCTGTACGGGCTGCGCGACAGCTACCCGCGCTCCGGGCGGTCCCCCGTCGCCGAGGCCCACCGCGGCGGACGGCCGGTGTCGCTGACCCCGGCCGAACTCGCCGAGCACGCCCAGGCGCGGCGCGTGCCGTCCCGGGACTTCCACCTGGTCGCCCTGCCGGTGCACGGGAACGGCGGCGGCTGCCTGCTCGCCGTGAGCGAGCGCCCCGCCGGGTTCGACACCGACGACCGCAAGTGCCTGGAACTCATCTCCGAGGCGGTCGCCGTCACCGCCCCGGCCGCGCTCGCCGAGGGCGGTGAACTGCCGCCGGGTGCCTTCAGCCTCGCGATGGACACCGGCCGCGTACGAGTCGGTGACGAACTGCTGGACCTGTTCGGCCTGGACCCCGTGGAGTTCGACGGCCGGGTCGAGACCCTGCTCGGCATGACCGTGCCGGAGGACCTGCCGTCGCTGATGTCCGTGGTGGAGGCGGACCACATGTCCATCGGCGACCGGGAGCTGGAGTTCCGCGTGCTCCAGCCCACCGGGCCGCCGAAGTGGCTCCGGCTGAGCGGGCGTCTCCTGCCCGGCGGCGAGGGCCACCCCGCGCGGCTCGTGGGCACCGTCGCCGACGCCTCCACGCTGCGTTCCGACGTCACCGACGTGGCCCGTGTCCAGCGCCTGGCCACCGCGCTGGCCACCGCCGTCACCGTCCGCGACGTCGGCAACGCCGTGGTCGCCGCCCTGCGCCGGCCGCTGCGGGCCGACCGGATCGCCCTCGCCGAGCTGGAGAGCGACAGGCTCGTCGTCACCGTCCTCGACCCGCCCGAACCCGAGGCCTGGCCCGAGCTGTGGCGCACGGAGTGGCGGGGCGAGTGGCCCGACGCGCCCGTGCGCGCCATGCCCACCCTCGCCGCCGCGCTGCGCGAGGGCCGGGCCCGGATCTGGCCCGCCGGCAGCCCCCTGGAGCGCTCCCTGGCCGAGGTCGGCCCCGGCGGCCTGGCTGTCCTGCCGCTGCCCGCCGGGAACCGCATGGCCGGAGCCTGCCTGATCGGCTGGGAGACCCCGCACGACTTCGGCGCCGACGAGCGCGCCCTGCTCACCGCCTGCGCCGGCCTCGCCGGCCAGGCCCTGGTGCGGGCCCGGGCCTTCGACGCCGAACACGAACTCGTCGGCATGCTCCAGCGCCAGCTGCTGCCACGCCGCCTGCCCCGGCTGCCGGGCGCCGTGGCCGTGGCCCGCTACCTGCCCAGCACGGCCGGACTCGAACTCGGCGGCGACTGGTACGACGTCATCCCGCTGCCCGACAACCACGTCGCCCTGGTCATCGGCGACGTCCAGGGGCACAGCGCGGGCGCAGCCACCCTCATGGGCCAGATGCGCACCGCCCTGCGCGCCTACGCCGTCGAAGGCCACCCGCCGGATGTCGTGGTCGCGCACGCCAACCGGCTGCTCATGGACATGGAGAGCGACCTCTTCGCCACCTGCGCCTACGTCGACGTCGACCTGGAGGAGGGCTCCGCCTGGTGCGTGCGCGCCGGGCACCTGCCGCCGGTGCTGCGCTACCCCGACGGCCGGACCGAGATCGCGGAGGCCGAGGGCGGCCCGCCCCTCGGAGTGATCACCCGGGCCGACTTCCCCATGAGCCCGCTCCGGCTGCCGCCCGGCACCGTGATCGCCCTGATCACGGACGGCCTCGTCGAGACGCCCGGCACCGACATCGACGAGGGCATGGACCGCCTCGCCGGCCGGCTGGCCGAAGCCGCCCCCGCCGACCTGGGGCTCGTCGCCGACGCCCTCCTCGGCAACGCCCCGCGCAGCGACGACGTCGCCCTGCTCCTCATGCGCTACGACGGCATGGACCTGCGCCCGCTGCGGGACGGCTGGACGGTGTGGCGCGTCCCGCAGGCGGTCGGGCACGCCCGCCGCTTCGCCCGGCGCACCCTGCGCTCCTGGGGCGTCACCGAGGACGTCGACGCCGCCCTCCTCGTCGTCTCCGAACTCGTCACCAACGCCCTCGTGCACACCGACGGCCAGGTCCGCATGGACCTCACGCTCATCAACAACCGCCTGCGCGTCGCCATCGCCGACGCCTCCCCGCGCAGCCCGGTCCGGCCGGCCAGCATCGGCTGGGAGGCCACCGGCGGCCGGGGCATCCTCCTCGTCGAGGCGCTGTCGGCGACGTGGGGGACGCTGCCGGTCAGCGGCGGCAAGCAGGTGTGGGCGGAGCTGGTCCTCGGGCGGTGAACCCGTCCCCGATGACCTGGTGACCGGGCCGGTTCGCCGGGTACCCGGGCGGCGCAAGACGGAGAACCCGAGCCGAAGGAAGAGGAACGTCATGGCTCAGCATGTCCGCGACATCATGACCAGCGATCCGGCCACGGTCGAGCCGCAGACCTCCGTCGCCGAGGTGGCCCGCATCATGCGCGACGAGGACCTCGGCGTCGTCCTGGTGACGGACGGCGACGATCTGCGCGGTGTGGTCACCGACCGTGATCTGGTGGTCCGGTCGATCAGCCAGGGCGGTGACCCGGAGCAGACCACGGTGGCCGGCGCGTGCAGTGACGAACTGGTCACCGTCGGCCCCGACGACGACCTGGACCAGGCGGTGCAGCTGATGCGCGAGCACTCCGTGCGCCGTATCCCGGTCGTCGACCACGGCCACCCCGTGGGCATCGTCTCCCTGGGCGACATGGCCATGGAGCGTGACCCGGACTCGGCGCTGGGAGACATCAGCGCCGCGCGTCCCAACACGTGACGACAGCACCCGGCCGGCCGGTCCCGCGCACGAACTGTGCGCGGGACCGGCCTGTGTGGGACAACAGCCGTGTGGCGTACGGGACTTCAGAGCGCGGCCGAGACGTCACGACTCGTGTTTGTTCGGTTTGCCGGTGGGGACTCGAACAGCAGTGGAACGCAGAAGGAAGATGATGAGTCGTGACGTCCATGGAGACCAGTGACAAGCCCGTCGCCCGTCGGCCCGAGACCGGCTGGTCGAAGGCACGCCGCCTGCGCGGCAAGGCCGCGATGCGGACCTGCCTCCCCGCCGTGGAGGACCGGGCCACCACCCGGACCGCGCGCTCCGAGCCGGACTGGAACATCGTCAGGGGCGAGGACTGACCGCTCCCGGAGGGCCGCGCGGTGACGACGGTCGTAACTCCGCGCATCGACAACTAAAAGAAGTGATGTTCACATCCGCCGGTTCACGACTAAGGTGAACCGAATGAAGGCTCTCGTGCTGTCCGGCGGCGCAGGAACAAGACTGAGGCCGATCACACACACGTCGGCCAAGCAACTGGTGCCAGTGGCCAACAAGGCCGTGCTTTTCTATGGGTTGGAGTCGATCGCCGAGGCCGGCATCACCGACGTGGGCATGATCGTCGGGGACACGGCCGCGGAGATCGAGGAAGCGGTGGGCGACGGGTCGCAGTTCGGCCTGAAGGTCACCTACATCCCTCAGGAGCGGCCCCTGGGGCTGGCCCACGCGGTACTGATCGCCCGGGACTACCTCGGCGACGACGACTTCGTGATGTACCTCGGCGACAACTTCATCGTCGGCGGCATCAGCTCACTCGTCGACGAATTCCGCGGCAACCGGCCCGACGCCCAGATCCTGCTCACGCGCGTGGCCGACCCACGCGCCTTCGGCGTCGCCGAACTCGATCCCTCCGGCCAGGTCATCGGCCTGGAGGAGAAACCCGACCAGCCCAAGAGCGACCTGGCCCTGGTCGGCGTCTACCTGTTCACCCCCCTGATCCACGAAGCGGTACGCGCCATCGAACCGTCCTGGCGCGGCGAACTGGAGATCACCCACGCCATCCAGCACCTGATCGACTCCCGCGCCGACGTGCGCTCCACGGTCATCACGGGCTACTGGAAGGACACCGGCAACGTCGGCGACATGCTCGAGGTGAACCGCATGGTTCTCGAGGGCATGGACCGCCGGATCGACGGCGACGTGGACACCGCGTCGGAGACCATCGGTCGCGTGGTGGTGGAGGAGGGCGCGCGGATCGTCAACTCCCGCATCGTCGGCCCCGCCGTCATCGGTTCCGGAACCGTCATCAGCAACTCCTACGTGGGCCCCTTCACCTCCATCGCGGAGAACTGCCGGATCACCGACAGTGAACTGGAGTTCTCCATCGTGCTGCGGGACTCCTCGATCCAGGGCGTCGGCCGGATCGAGGCCTCGCTGATAGGCCGGCACGTCGAGGTGACGCCGGCCCCCAGCGTCCCCAGCGCCCACCGCTTCGTCCTCGGAGACCACAGCAAGGTACAGATCACTTCATGAACCTCCTTGTCACCGGCGCAGCCGGGTTCATCGGCTCCCGATACGTCCGCGCACTGCTCGCCTCGGACGCGCCCGGCGCGCCGCGCATCACCGTGCTGGACAAGCTCACCTATGCCGGCACCCTCGACAACCTCGAACTCGGCCACCCCCGGCTGGAGTTCGTGCAGGGCGACATCTGCGACGCCGAACTGGTCGACAAGCTCATGGCCGACGCGGACCAGGTCGTGCACTTCGCCGCCGAGTCGCATGTGGACCGCTCGATCACCGGCGCGGCCGACTTCGTCCGCACCAACGTGCTGGGCACCCAGACCCTGCTGGACGCCGCCCTGCGCCACGCCGTGGGCCCCTTCGTGCACGTCTCCACCGACGAGGTCTACGGCTCCATCGAGACCGGCTCCTGGCCGGAGGACCACCCGCTGCAACCCAACTCCCCGTACTCGGCCTCCAAGGCCTCCTCCGACCTGCTCGCCCTGGCCTACCACCGCACTCACGGCCTCGACGTGCGCGTCACCCGCTGCTCCAACAACTACGGCCCGCACCAGTTCCCCGAGAAGGTCATCCCGCTGTTCGTCACCAACCTCCTCGACGGCCACAAGGTGCCGCTGTACGGCGAGGGCCGCAACGTCCGGGACTGGCTGCACGTGGACGACCACTGCCAGGGCATCGACCTCGTCCGTACCAAGGGCCGGCCCGGCGAGGTCTACAACATCGGCGGCGGCACCGAGCTCACCAACAAGGAACTCACCGGGCTGCTCCTCGACGCCTGCGGCGCGGACTGGGACCGGGTGGAGTACGTCGAGGACCGCAAGGGCCACGACCTGCGCTACTCCGTCGACTGTTCCAAGGCCCGCGACGAACTCGGTTACAGCCCCCGCCACGACTTCACCACCGGCCTCGCCGAGACCGTCGCCTGGTACCGCGACAACCGTGCCTGGTGGGAGCCACTGAAGCAGCGCGTCGCCCAGGAGCGCGCATGAGGTGGCTGATCACCGGGGCTGGCGGAATGCTCGGCCGTGACGTGGTCGAGGAGCTCACCCGGCGCGGCGAGGACGTGGTGGGCCTGGACCGGGCGGCCCTGGACATCGCCCGGTCCGCCGCCGTCGACACGGCTGTGCGCGACCACCGGCCCGACGTGGTCGTGAACTGCGCCGCGTACACGGCCGTGGACGACGCCGAGAGCGACGAGGCCCGCGCCCTGGAGATCAACGGGGACGGACCGCGCCTGCTCGCCCGGGCCTGCGCCGCGCACGGCGCCCGCCTGATCCACGTCTCCACGGACTACGTCTTCTCCGGCGAGGCCCGCACGACCCCTTACCCGGAGGATCATCCGACGGGGCCGCGCACCGCCTACGGCCGCACCAAGCTGGCCGGGGAGCGGGCCGTGCTGGAGGAACTGCCCGGGGCGAGCGCGGTCGTGCGCACGGCTTGGCTCTACGGGGTTCACGGCACTAACTTCGTGCGGACCATGATCGGACTCGAAGCCCGCCGCGACACCCTCGACGTCGTCGACGACCAGCGCGGGCAGCCCACCTGGAGCGCGGACGTCGCCGAACGGATCGCCGGCCTCGGCGTACGGCTCGGCCCCGACGCGCACGGCGTCTTCCACGCCACCAACTCGGGCGAGGCCACCTGGTACGAACTGGCCCGCGAGGTGTTCTCCCTCATCGGCGCCGACCCGGACCGGGTACGCCCCACCAGCAGCGCGGCCTTCCCCCGGCCCGCGCCCCGCCCGGCGTACAGCGCCCTCGCACACCGCCGGTGGCAGGAGATCGGCCTGCCCCTGCCGCGCGACTGGCGCTCCGCCCTGCACGAAGCACTGCCCCGTATCCGCAAGGAAGGTCCCCCTTCGTGAAACGCCATGAGTTCCTCCGGGAACTGCACAAGGTCAGCGCCAATCGCAACTACCTGGAGATCGGCGTCAACGACGGCCGCAGCCTGACGTTGTCCCGGGTCCCCAGCATCGCGATCGACCCCGCCTTCAAGGTGGTGTCGGAGCTGAAGTGCGACGTCCACCTGGTGAAGGCCACCAGCGACGACTTCTTCGCCCGTGACAACCCCCTCCAGCACCTCAAGGGCGGCCGTCACCCGCTGCGCAACCTGCGCCGCGGCCGCAGCCCGATCGGCTACTGGCGCAAAACGACGCTGGACCTGTCGTTCATCGACGGCATGCACCTGTTCGAGTTCGCACTGCGCGACTTCATGAACGTCGAGAAGTACTCGGACTGGTCCAGCGTGATCGTCCTTGACGACATGCTGCCGCGCAGCATCGACGAGGCGGCCCGGGACCGGCACACCAACGCCTGGACCGGCGACGTCTTCAAGATCACCGAGGTGCTGGCGCGTTACCGCCCCGACCTGGTCACGGTGCAGGTGGACACCGCCCCGACCGGCCAGCTGGTCGTCTTCGGCGCCGACCCGAACAACCGGGTCCTGCACGACAAGTACGACGAGATCATGGCCGAGTACAAGATCCCCGACCCGCAGAAGGTCCCCGAGGCGATCCTGGAACGGGCCGGTGCGGTGCGCCCCGAGGCCCTCGTGGAGGCAGGCTTCTGGCGCCCCCTCGTCCAGGCCCGCAACCGCGGCCTGCCCCGCTCCATCGGCTGGGAGCCCCTGCGCAAGGCCCTGCAACAGGTGGGCGTCAGCCGCTGACCTCTCCGGCGTCGTCGGCCTTCCCGGCGTCTTGCGGATCCGGGCCCGGGCGCTGCACGCGCCCGGGCCTTCGCGCCTCTGGAGGGCCGGAGTGAGCCCTGCCGAACCAGCCTCGTCCGACCATCTGCCGGGCCCGGGCCCCGGGCCCAGCCGTGCCCGCGCAGCCTCCGGCGTGTCGCGTGCGTCGCGCGGACTGGCCCCTGGGGCGTGTCCGGGCGTTGGGCGGGCCGGTCCTACGGCGTGATGTGGGTGCCGCGCGGACTGGCCCGGCGGCGTGTCGCGTGCGCTGCACGGCCCGGCCGTACGGCGTGTCGGGCCGCCGCGCCGACCGGCCCCATGGCGTGTCGGCGAAGTGAGCCTCCGCGTGCTGAGGCGGGCGCCAGTGTCAAGAGCCGCCCGCTTCTCTGCCGTCTCGACGGCGAGGGCCCAGGCGACGGTGACCGTGTGACCGTCGCCGTGCTCCAGGGCGTTCGCGACGTGATGTCTGCAGGGCCGGGGCAGGCTCCAGCGCGCGCCCGCGCCGGGAACCCGGCACGCGCCCGGTCCGGCCCTGCCGGGTCACCCTCCGGCGTCTCGCGTTTCGTCCGGCCCGTCCCCGGACACCCCCTCGGGGCGTCGCCCGGTCCGGGTCGCGACGCCCCGAGGTGTGCCGTAGACGCGGACGTCAGCCGTCCTGCCGCCGTCCCCGCAGCTCCTCGTAATACGCCAGGCAAGTCTCGTACGACGGCAGCAAGCCCTGGCGCTCGGCCTCGGCCAGGGTCGGGGCCTGTTCGTCCTTGGGGGAGAGGAGCGGCTCGATTCCGTCCGGCCACTCGATGCCGAGGGCCGGGTCGAGCGGGTGGATGCCGTGTTCGCGCTCCGGGGCGTAGCCCGCCGAGCACAGGTACACCACCGTCGCGTCGTCGGTCAGGGCCATGAACGCGTGGCCCAGCCCCTCCGCGAGGAACACCGCGTGCCGGGTGTCGTCGTCGAGCCGTACCGCTTCCCACTGCCCGTAGGTGGGGGAGCCGACGCGGATGTCGATCACCACGTCCAGGACGGCACCGCGCACACAGGTGACGTACTTGGCCTGGCTGGGCGGCACATCCGCGAAGTGCACACCCCGCAGCACGCCCCGCCGGGAGACCGAGCAGTTGGCCTGGGCCAGGGACAGGTCGTAGCCCGTGGCCTCGCGGAACTCCGCGCTGCGGTACCACTCGTGGAAGCTGCCCCGGTCGTCCGGGAAGATCTTGGGCTCCAGAACCCAGGCGCCCTCTATCCCCAGTGGTCGCATGCCGTCACTGCCCTCCGATCCTGATACGGGAAACCTTCCGACGCACGGTACCGACCGCGCGTCGCGCACGCCGCGCCACCCGCAGCGCCAGGCCGGGCTGCGGCACCGGCGCCACCTGCACACGCCCGCCCGCCGAGCGCAGCGCGAACGGCAAACCGGTGTACAGCGGCCGGGCGGCGTCCGGGGCCAGGCACAGGGCCACCCGCCAGACGCCGCGCGAGAGGCTCTCCGCGGGCAGGGCCGCCGTCAGCACGGCTCCCGTACCGTCCGTGGCGGGGGAGAGCGTGCCGGGCGCCTCGAGGATCTGCTGGGCGGAGACGAACCGCAGCCGCACTTCGGTGTCGCCGGGGACGTACAGCGGAAGCAGCGCACGGACGCGGTCGCCGGAGACGGTGACGCCGGACTGCTTCGCGCGGCCCAGCCCGAGGCGCTTGCCCCGCACGCCGAGCTCCAGGGAGAGGTTGCCGTGCGGATCCGTCCAGTACGGCAGTACCGGCCGACCGCCGACGACCCCCACGTCCGGCGTGGGCCGGCTCTCCCGCGGCGCCGGGCCCAGCCGGCATTCCTTGGTCCAGCCGCCCAGCTTGACCCGGACGAGCGCGTCCCAGACACCGTCCTTCGGCAGGTCGGCCGGATCGACGGTGGCGGTCGCCCGCAGCACCAGCCGGACCTCCTCGCCGTCCCCGACGGGCACGGTCTCGCGGGTGAACCGCACGGGCTGGAAGTACTGCGCGGCGCTGGACCGCTCCCGCAGCAGCAGGTCCGCGGTGGCCTGGCCGAAGCGCGCGGCGGTCTGCGCGGCCACCCACTCCACCGCCTCGGACACGTCCTTGGGCGCGTCGTCCAGCGGCGTCGCCTCGGCGTCGGCGGGGAAGGTCATCGGCTCCCCGCCGGAGGTGTACTCGGCCGTGAAACCGACGCTGAGGGAGCCGTCCCGCCACTCCACGTGCCCGGGGGCCGCCTTGGGAGCGACCCCGGCCTCCCACTGGGCGAAGGACACGACGTCGTCGTACCGGTCGGCCGCGGTCAGCGCGGCGACGACCTGCTGCGTCGGCTGGAGCCCGGCCGCGACACCGGGTCCGAACCGCTCGACGACGACCTCGTGGATCTCGGCGAAGAGCTCCCTGCGGTAGTCGTCCGGCAGCTTCAGCAGACGCCGGGCCCGCAGCCGCTCGACCATCTCCACGCGCAGCCAGCGCCGGAAGAGCTTGTCCCGTAGCGGTCCGGGCTCGGTGTACCGCTCGACGACGTCGAGGGCCTCACGGAGGTTCTTGAAGTAGCCGACCGGATCGAAGCGTTCGAAGCCGGCGTTGGAGCCGTCCTCCCGCCGGAGGTGGTAGTAGCAGACGTAGTCGCTGAGCACGGAGACGTTCTCCGCGCGCAGATACGCCTCGGCGATGAAGACGTGGTCCTCCAGGCGCCTTCTGCCCTCCGGGAAGCGCAGGCCGATGCGGTCCAGGAAGGCGCGGCGGAACATCTTGTGCGGGGTGAGGCTGTCGATGAGCGGGGCGTTCTCGACGGTGGCGCGCGGGTGGTTGCGGCGGAACAGTTCCACCGGCACGCCGCGGCCCTTGCCGGCCATCTTGCCCACGACGACATCGGCACCGTTGGCCACGCCGTAGTCGTACATCCGCTCCAGGGCCTCGTCGCCCAGGTAGTCGTCGTTGTCGACGAACATGACGAACTCGCCGCGGGAGGCTTCGATGCCGACGTTGCGGGGCTTGCCCGACCAGCCGGAGTTCTCCTGGTGGATGACCTTCATCCGGGGGTCCTCGGCGGCGAGCGCGTCGAGCCGGGCCGGCGTCTCGTCGGTCGAGCCGTCGTCGACGAAGATCACCTCGTACTCTTCGGGAGGCAGGGACTGCCTCTGGAGCGAGGCGATGCAGTCCTCGATGTAGATCCCCGGGTTGTAGACGGGGATGATGACGCTGACCTTGACCGGCATCGGGTTTCCGGGCCCCTTCGGGTCGCTTGCCGTAGACGTCCTGTTGTACTGCGTGTTGCCCGATGCTAACCCGGTCGGCGACACTGCCTCACCTTTCGAGACCGGGACGTGATCATCTCCGGCCACGGGGCAACTGAGCTGCGCTCTCCGCCTGTTTGAAGATCGACCGGGTTCCCGGGCGGGGCGGCCGGAAGCCTCTAGGGTGAGAATGTGCGCCTGCTTCTCATGTCCGATACTCACCTGCCCAAGCGGGCCAAGGCCCTGCCCGCCCCGCTGCTGGCCGAACTCCCGCAGGCCGACGTCGTGTTGCACGCGGGCGACTGGGTCGACACGGCCACCCTCGACCTGCTGGAGGACCGCTGCCGCAGGCTCGTCGGTGTGTACGGCAACAACGACGGACCGGACCTGCGCGCCCGGCTGCCCGAGGTGGCGTACGCGGAGCTGGGCGGGCTGCGCTTCGGCGTCATCCATGAGACGGGCCCCGCCCAGGGCCGGGAGAAGCGCTGCGCCGCCCGCTTCCCCGACCTCGACGTGCTGATCTTCGGCCACAGCCACATCCCCTGGGACACCACGGCCCCGACGGGCCTGCGCCTGCTCAACCCGGGCTCCCCGACGGACCGCCGCCGCCAGCCCCACTGCACGTACATGACCGCCACCGTCGCCGACGGCCGTCTCACCGACGTGGAACTGCACCGGCTGCCACCCCGCACGCCCGGCCAGGGGGTGTCCGGCCGCCGTGGAACCGCCATGTCATGATCGGCGCATGGCGCGGGACGACGGATACCTCCTGGACAACCGGCAGGCCGAGGCCGGTACACGCTTCGACGCGCTGGCCGCCCTCTTCGACGCCTCGACGTTCCGGCACTTCTAGACGGTCGGTGTCGCCGAGGGGTGGCGGTGCTGGGAGGTCGGGGCCGGCGGACCGGGCGTCGCCGCGTGGCTGCGCGAGCGCGTCGGGCCGCACGGGCGTGTGCTCGCCACCGACATCGACGTGTCCTGGACCGAGGCGGCCACCACCGACGGAGTCGAGGTGCTCCGCCACGACGTCGGCCGCGACGAACCCCCGGCCGGCCCCTGCGACCTGGTTCACGCCCGCCTCGTCCTGGTCCGCATGGCCGAGCGCGACGCCGCGCTGCGCACCATGATCCAGGCCCTGCGCCCCGGCGGCCGGCTGCTGGTGGAGGACGCCGACCCCGCGCTCCAGCCGCTGATCTGCCCCGACGAGTACGGCCCCGAGCAGGAGCTGGCCAACCGGCTCCGCACCGGCTTCCGTGAGCTGCTGCGGCAGCGTGGCGCCGACCTCTCCTACGGACGCAGGCTGCCGCGGCTGCTGCGCGAGGCCGGGCTCGCCGGTGTCGAGGCCGACGCGTACTTCCCGGTCACTTCGCCCGCGTGCGACGTCCTGGAGGCGGCCACCGTCCGGCAGGTGCGGGACAAGCTCGTCGCCGAGGGCCTCGCCACGGACGAGGAGATCGAGCGGCACCTCGCCAACGTCGAGGCGGGCCGCCTCGACCTCGCCACCTCACCGATGATCTCGGCCTGGGGCCGGCGGCCCGCCGACGACGGCCGGCGGCCCTGACTCACCGGGGTCGGGGCGGATGCACCGCGCCCTCCGTGGCGGTCAGCGGCGCCCCCGTGCCGCCCCAGCGCAGCGCGACGATCTCGGCGGCGACGGACACCGCCACCTCCTCGGGCGTACGGGCTCCCAGGTCGAGCCCGACCGGTGAGCGCAGCCGGGACAGTTCCCGCTCGGTGAGCCCGGCCTCGGCCAGCCGCTTCGCCCGGTCGGCGTGGGTACGGCGGCTGCCCATCGCCCCGATGTAGGCGGCGGGCCGGCGCAGTGCCTCCTGGAGCAGCGGCACGTCGAACTTGGGGTCGTGGGTGAGGACGCAGACGACCGTGCGCTCGTCGGTGTCCGTGTCCCTCAGGTAACGGTGCGGCCACTCGGCGACCACCTCGACGCCCTCGGGGAAGCGCCGGGGCGTGGCGAAGACGGGGCGGGCGTCGCAGACCGTGACCCGGTAGCCGAGGAAGTCCCCGATGCGGGCGACGGCCGCCGCGTAGTCGATCGCGCCGAAGACCAGCATCCGCGGCGGCGGTGCGAAGGACTGGAGGAACACGCTGACGGAGTCCTCGCGGCGCTGTCCTTGAGGCCCGTAGTGCCGCAGGCCGGTGGCACCGAGAGCGAGCTCGCCGCGCGCGTCGGCGGTGACGGCCGCGTCCAGGCCGTTCGCGCCCAGCGTGCCCGACACCCGGTCCGGCCGGACGGCGAGCGTCGCCCCGCGCGGGGCCGGACCATCGGTCACCGTCGCCGTGGTCACCGGTTCTCCGGCCGCGACGCAGTCCACGACCGAGCCGAAGGCGGGATCCAGCCCGGGCGTCACGGGACGCACCAGCAGCGTGATCTCACCACCGCAGGTCAGGCCGACGGCGAAGGCGTCCTCGTCGCTGTAGCCGAAGGTCTCCAGCCGGGCCTCGCCGCTCGCCACGACCTCCTGCGCCAGCTCGAACACCGCACCCTCGACACAGCCCCCGGAGACACTGCCCACGACCTGCCCGTCCGGACCCACCGCCATCGCCGCGCCCGGGTCGCGCGGCGCACTGCGGCTGACCTCGACGACCGTCGCGAGGCCGAACGGGAGCCCGGCCGCGTACCAGCGGCCGAGCACCGGGAGGATGTCACGCACGACCGGCTCCTCTCCTTGCGTGCCCCCGCCGGGTACCCCGTCGGCGGTTAATTCCGTTGTGGCCCACCGGGCCGGTCTGCTGCACTGCACGGGTCGACGATTCGACGACGTCACCGAGTCCCTAGGAGCCCAGATGCGCCGTGCGTCCATGTCCCCCCAGTCAGGAACGGATCTCTCTCCGAAGGACATGACGCTTCGTGCAGTTGCTCAATCTTGGAATTCTCGCCCATGTCGACGCAGGTAAGACCAGTCTGACCGAGCGGCTGCTCCATTCGGCCGGGGTGATCGACGAGGTCGGCCGCGTCGACGACGGGAACACCCGTACCGACACCCTCGCGCTGGAGCGCCGGCGTGGCATCACCATCAAGTCCGCCGTCGTCTCGTTCCCGCTGGACGGTGTGACGGTCAACCTCATCGACACACCCGGTCACCCGGACTTCATCGCCGAGGTGGAGCGCGTGCTCGGCGTGCTGGACGGCGCCGTCCTCGTGATCTCCGCCGTCGAAGGGGTGCAGGCGCAGACGAGGGTGCTGATGCGGACGCTCCAGCGGCTGCGCATCCCGACCCTGCTCTTCGTCAACAAGATCGACCGGCGCGGGGCGCGGGACGAGGAGGTGCTGCGGTCGGTCGCGGCCCGCCTGACACCCGCGATCGTGCCGATGGGAACCGCCACCGGCCTCGGCACACGCGCGGCCCGCTTCGTCCCGGGGCCCGGCCCGGCCGCCGCCCTCGACGTCCTCACCGAGCACGACGACGCCCTGCTGTCCGCGTACGTCGAGGACACGGTCACGGACGCCCTCCTGCGCGGGTCCCTCGTCACCCAGACCCGGGAGGCCCTGGTCCACCCGGTCTACTTCGGCTCCGCCGCCACGGGCGCCGGCGTGGACGCGCTCCTGTCCGGCATCGAGGGACTGCTGCCGGCCGCCGGCGGGGACGCGGACGGGCCGGTCTCCGGCACCGTGTTCAAGGTCGAGCGGGGACCGGCGGGGGAGAAGGTCGCCTACGCCCGGATGTTCTCCGGCACGCTGCGCACCCGCGACCGGATCCCCTGCGGAGCGGACGGCACCGAGGGCCGGATCACCGGGATCAGCGTCTTCGGCCACGGCACGGACACCCGTGCGGACGCCGTCGCCGCCGGGCAGATCGCCCGGCTGTGGGGTCTCGCCGACATCAGGATCGGCGACGCGATCGGCGAACCCCGCAAGGCGTACGAGCACTTCTTCGCCCCGCCCACCCTGGAGACGGTCGTCGTCCCGGGGCCCGGTGTGAGCAGAGGCGCTCTGCACATCGCGCTCACCCAGCTCGCCGAACAGGACCCGCTGATCGGCCTGCGCCACGACGAACGCCGGCAGGAGACCTCCGTGTCCCTCTACGGCGAGGTGCAGAAGGAGGTCGTCCAGGCCACGCTCGCCGACGAGTACGGTCTCCACGTCACCTTCCGCGAGACCACCCCCCTGTGTGTCGAACGGCTCGTCGGTACCGGGCATGCCGTGGAGTTCAACAAGCAGGACCCGAACCCGTTCCTCGCGACGGTCGGTCTGCGCGTCGAACCGGCACCGGTCGGCTCGGGCGTCGGCTTCCGGCTGGAGGTGGAGCTCGGTTCCATGCCGTACGCCTTCTTCAAGGCCGTCGAGGACACCGTGCGCGAGACCCTCGACCAGGGGCTGCACGGCTGGCAGGTCCCCGACTGCACCGTCACCATGACCCACAGCGGCTACTCACCCCGCCAGAGCCACGCCCACCAGGGCTTCGACAAGAGCATGTCGAGCACCGGAGCCGACTTCCGCGGCGTGACCCCGCTGGTGCTCGTCGAGGCGCTGCGGCGGGCCGGGACGCGGGTGCACGAGCCGATGCACCGCTTCCGTGTCGAGGCCCCGGCCGACACCCTCGGCGCTCTGCTTCCGGTCCTGGTCGGGCTCGCGGCCGTACCGGAGGCGACGCGCAACCGGGGCGACCTCTGCGTCCTCGAAGGCACCGTGCCGGCGGCCCGGGTGCACGCCCTCGGACAACTGCTGCCGGGGCTGACCCGCGGTGAGGGAGAGCTGGAGAGCGCCTTCGACCACTATGCGCCAGTCCTGCACGGCATGATTCCCGAGCGTCCGCGCACTGACCACAACCCGCTGAACAGGAAGGAGTACTTGTTGAATGTGACACGAAGAGTGGGCGGTTGAGGTGTGGGCGCTGGCCGAGAGGGAACTTACTCCAGAGTCAGGGGTGTTGACGGTGTCCTGATATCACCGGACTGTAGTGGACATGCCGACTATCCGAGTACGTCTGCTGGTTGTCCTGGCTGTCCTCTTCGGCTCCCTGTCGGTGGCGGGCGTCCCGCCCGCCGCCGCCGCGCCCCCTCCCGGCTCCCTCTGGTTCGACGACCCGACCGTCACCGTGAAGGACGGCCGCTTCACCGACTCCTCCGGCCGCGAGGTCGTCCTGCGCGGCTACAACGTCTCAGGCGAGACCAAGCTCGCGGAGAACAAGGGCCTGCCCTTCGCCTCCGTCGCCGACGCGCGCAAGTCGGCGACCGCCCTGCGCGCCCTCGGCGGCGGCAACACCGTCCGCTTCCTGCTCTCCTGGGCCTACGCCGAGCCCGAGCGCGGCACGGTGGACACCGCCTATCTGGCCGCAGCCACCGCCCAGATGAAGGCGTTCCTCGACGCCGGCATCCGCGTCTACCCCGACTTCCACCAGGACCTCTACTCACGGCACCTGTTCGACGCCGACAGCTGGTACACCGGCGACGGCGCGCCCAAGTGGGCGGTGGACGCCGGGAACTACCCGGACGAGTCCTGCGGGATCTGCCTCTTCTGGGGGCAGAACATCACCCAGAACGAGGCCGTGAAGCGTGCCACGTACGACTTCTGGCACAACGCGCACGGCGTGCAGGACGCCTTCCTCGCCACCGCCGAGAAGACCATGGCCTACGTCGAACAGCACCTGAACGCCGACCAGTTCAAGGGCGTCGTCGGCTTCGACCCCTACAACGAGCCGCACGCGGGCGTCTACGACTCCGGGCAGACCAGCCGCGCCTGGGAGAAGGACGTGCTGTGGCCGTTCTTCGAGAAGTTCCGGGCCCGCATGGACGCGGCCGGCTGGCGCGACAAGCCCGCCTTCGTGGAGCCGAACCTCTTCTGGAACGCCAACCTCGACTTCCAGAGGCAGGAGGGCGGCCTGCTCGACGCGGGCAAGCTCGGACCCCGCTACGTGTTCAACACCCACTTCTACGACCAGAAGGCCATCTCCGGCGTCTTCATGTGGGGCAAGGCGGCCGACGGCCAGTACGCGAACGACTTCCGCACGGTCCGCGACCGGGCGGCCGCCGCGCAGACCGCCGCCGTCGTCAGCGAGTTCGGCCACCCCCTGGCGGGCAACGTCTCCGACAAGGCGCCCACCGTCCTCAAGGCGATGTACCAGGCCCTCGACTCCCGCCTGAAGGGTGCCGACTGGTGGTCCGACCCGGCGGCCTCCGGGCCGGTGCTCTCCGGCTCGCAGTGGCAGTGGGACATCTACAACGGGCGGCACCGCGAGCTGATGAACGGCAACCCCGGCAAGGTGCTCACCGCCGGTGACGCCTGGAACGACGAGGACCTGTCCGCCGTACGCCTCGACGACTCGGGCAAGCCGGTGCTGCGCCAGGACGCCCGGCTCCTGGACCGCGTCTACCCGAGCGCCACGGCCGGGAAGACCGTCGGCTTCACCTACGAGGACCGCTCCCGGGACGGCTCGACGACCCTGACCTGGAACCCGGTGCCGGACTCACTGCCGAACGTGAAACGGCTGGTGGGCTCGGGGCAGTACGGGCTGCTGCTGTGGCGTTCGGACGGCGGCCGGGCACCCACCGAACTGCACCTGCCGGCGAGCTTCCCGACCGCGTCCACCACGGTCGTCTCCGACCTGGGCACGTCCCACGCCCCGCCCGCGTACACCTCGACGACCCCGGTCGGCGTGGCCCAGGAGCCCGGCGGCACGGGAAGCCGCCGCCTGCTGCTCACCGCGCCGGACTCGGGAGCCCTGCACTACGCGCTGGTGACCAACGGGGCGACGGCTCCCTCGGCCGAGCTGCTGAACGCGGCCCGCTCCGAACTGGCCGCGTGGACCGCGAAGGAGGTCAACTAGCGGACGGGCTCGTCCAGCCGGCCTCCACATGGCCGAGCCGGACGCGCTGCGGGTGGTCCCCGACCGGCACGGACGCGACCTTCCTCCCGGTGGCGAAGTCGATGGCCGTGACCTGGTCGGTTCCGCTCTCGGAGACGACGCAGCTCTTGCCGTCACCGCTGACCGTGGCCCAGTAGGGCTTGGCGGCGGTGACGAGCGGGCCCTCCTGGAGGGTGCCGCGGTCGACGACCGTGGCGTAGTCGTCCATGGTCCCCGCGACGCACAGCTTCTTGCCGTCCGGGCTCATCGAGAGGCCGTGGTGGCGGGAGTCGTTGACGAAGGTGGTGCGGTCGTCGCTGGTCGCCGGGTTCTTCGGCAGGGTCTTCGTGCGGGTGATCTTGTCGGAGGCCAGGTCGTACTCGAAGAAGCCGTTGAAGAACGACACCTGGAAGTACAGCTTCGACTCGTCCGGGGAGAACACGGCCGGGCGGACCGCGTCGGAGAAGTCCTTCAGACCGATCGCGTCCAGGCGCGAGCGCATATCGATGACCTTGACCTGCTGGTACGTGGTCGCGTCGATGACGGTGATGCGCCGGTCGCCCTTCGTCCAGTCCAGCCAGGGCGCGTCGGTCTGCGTGTTCACCTCGCCGATCGACATGTTGTAGATGTACTTGCCGTCCTTGGTGAAGATGTTCTCGTGCGGCTTGTCGCCGGTGGCGGCCTTGCCGAGCTGCTTGCCGGTCTCGATGTCCAGGACGTGCACGGTGTTGCCGGTCGAGGCCGACACCGCGACCCGCTTGCCGTCGGGGGAGACGGCCATGTGGTCGGCGCGGAAACCGGACACAGGGAAGCGCCAGTTGATCCGCCCGGAGGCCAGGTCGAGGGAGACGACGTCGGCGAAACTGGGCCGGGAGACGACCACCGACTTGCCGTCCGGCGTGGAGTACATGTCGTCGACGAACTGGTCGTGTCCCTCGCCGACGCTGTTGCGGATCGTCATGAAGGCGATCCATCTGATCGGATCGGCGTTGATCTCCGCCATCCGCTCGTCCTTGTCGGGGATGACGTTGATCCGGCCGATCCTCGCGAAGTCACCGGTGGACTTGATGACTTCGGCGGTGCCGTCCCAGTTGTTGCCCACGAACAGCACCTGGCGCAGCGCGGCGGTGGAGTCCGCGGCGTCCGCGTGGGCGGTGGTCGCGGGGACGGTGACGGTCAGGGCGAGGGCGGCGGTCAGGGAGCACAGGTGCCGTCGTCGGAAGACGGGCATGGCTGATCCCTCCTCTGCGGGTGGGGTGAGGAATCTGAACACACGTGCTTTCAGAGTTAACTTACTGCAAAGTAAGGAAGGGGCGGCCTTCTTCACAAGACCGCGGCCACGACAAAATCGCGTTCGGGCGAAGATGGGTGTCCGAGCGGATGGAGGGAGAGCCGGTGCCGGGCAGACTCAGAGCGCCGACCGGCCGCTACGGCGGCAAGACCGCCGAGGAGCGGCAGGCCGAGCGGCGCCGGCGGTTCCTGGACGCCGCGCTCCAGCTGTTCGGCGACACCCCCGGCTTCCGCGCCACCACCGTCGCGGCGCTCAGCGAGGCGGCCGCGCTGTCCACCCGTCAGTTCTACGAGGAGTTCCGCACCCTGGAGGACGTCCTCGCGGCCCTGCACCTCCAGGTCAACGACTGGGCCGAAGCAGCGGTGTTGGAGGCGGCAGCAGGTGCGGCGGACCTGCCGCTCGTCGAGCGCGCGACCGCCATCTTCCGCGCCTACGCCGGGAACCTCGCCGCCGATCCGCGCCGGATCCGCATCACCTTCGTCGAGATCATCGGCGTCAGCCCGCGCCTGGAGGAACAGCGGCTCGCCCGCCGGGCCGGCTGGGTCGACCTCATCTGCGCCGAGGCCCGGGCGGCCGCCGCGCGCGGCGAGGCGGCACCCCGCGACTACCGCCTCGCGGCGACGGGTTTCATCGGCAGCGTCAACGGCCTGCTGCACGACTGGAGCGCCGGCTGGGTAGACGCGACGCTGGACGAGGTCGTCGACGAACTGGTCCGGCAACTGCTGGGGATCCTGCGGCCCCCGGGCTGGAGTCCGCGGACCTGACTCAGACCCGCGTCCGTCCACGCCCGGTCGCCTGGGCCCCCGGAAAGGCCCGCCGGTAGTCGCCGGGCGACACCCCGAGGTGCCTCAGGAAGTGGTGGCGGAGATTGTTGGCCGTGCCGAGGCCGCTCAGCTCCGCGACCTTCTCGATCGGCAGGTCCGTCGACTCCAGCAGTGACCGGGCGCGCCCCAGCCGCTGGTCGAGAAGCCACTGGAGCGGGGTCGTCCCGGTGACGGCCTGGAGCCGCCGGTAGAACGTACGCGGACTCATCGCGGCCCGCCGCGCCAGGTCGGCGACGGTCAGCGGCCGGTCCAGGTTGCCCCTCGCCCATTCGAGGACGGGCGCCAGTCCCTCGTCGTCGCCGGCCGGCACGGGCAGTTCGATGAACTGCGCCTGTCCGCCCGGCCGGTGGGCGGGCACCACCATGCGGCGCGCCAGCTGGTTGGCGACGTGCGCGCCGAGATCGCGCCGCACCAGGTGCAGGCACAGGTCGAGTCCGGCGGTCAGTCCCGCGCTGGTGAGCACGTCGCCGTCGTCCACGTACAGCACCGACGCGTCGACCCGCACCTTCGGGTAGCGCTCTGCCAGCTGTGCGGTGTGCATCCAGTGGGCGGTGGCACGCCGTCCGTCGAGCAGCCCCGCCTCGGCGAGCGCGAAGGCACCGGTGCACAGGGAGACCATGCGGGCGCCCGCGTCATGAGCCCGGCGCAGGGCCTCGATCAGCTCCCGCGGGAGCGGCCTGCCCTCCTCGACGCACGGGTCGGGCACCGAGGGCACGATCACCGTGTCGGCGCCGACCAGGTCGTCCAGTCCGTAACGGGTGCGCAGGCTCAGCCCGTGCCCGCCCGCCCCGCCGTCCCCCTCCTCCTCAGGCCCGCCCCCGGTCCCGCACAGCCGCAGGTCGTACCAGGGGTCGGCCAGATCGGGCTGTGGCTTGCCGAACACGGTGCACGGGATGCTCAGTTCGTACAGATCCCACGAGGGGACCCCGATCTCCTCGGTCACGACCACGGCGACAGAACCGGCACTCATGCTCCGCAGCCTATGGCAGGAATTTGGTGGAGGCCGTCACCGCTGTCACTGTTCCCGATCTGCGTGCCCTGCGAGCGTGTCCGTACGTGATCACGCGTCATGTGGCAGTCAGCAAAGAGGAGTTGGAAATGAACACGGAACACCGGCCGGTCACCGTCGTCGGACTGGGCTCGATGGGCTCGGCACTGGCCGCCGCCCTGCTGGACCGGGGCCATCCGACCACCGTCTGGAACCGGTCCCCGGACAAGGCACGCCCCCTGGTCGACCGGGGTGCCCGCCTGGCCGGCACACCCCAGGAGGCGATCGCCGCCTCACCGCTGACCATCGCCTGCGTCCTGGACTACGAGGCGCTGTACACCGCCCTCGACCCGGCCACCGGCGAACTGGCGGGCAGAACCCTGGTCAACCTCACCTCCGGGTCTCCCGAGCAGGCCCAGGAGGCCGTCAAGTGGGCCGACTCCCACGGGGCCGGCTACCTCGACGGAGCCATCATGACCACCCCGCCCGGTGTCGGCGACCCCGCCATGATGTTCCTCTACAGCGGCTCCCGGGAGGTCTTCGACGCACACCGCTCCACCCTGGCGACCCTCGGCGACCCCCTCCACCTGGGCACCGACCCCGGCCTCGCCTCCCTCTACGACGCCGCCCTGCTCGGCCTGATGTGGTCCACCATGACCGGCTGGCTGCACGGCACCGCGCTGGTCGGCGCCGAGCGGACTCCGGCCACCGCCTTCACCCCGGTCGCGATCCGCTGGCTGAGCACGGTGACGCGCTTCCTCACCACGTACGCGCCCCAGGTGGACGCCGGCCGCTACCCCGGCGACGACGCCACCGTCGACGTGCAGATCGCGGCCATCGACCACCTCATCCACGCGGCGGCGGCCCGCGGCATCGACAACGCGCTGCCCGAACTCCTCAAGACCGCCATGGAGAAGGCCGCCGCCGCCGGACACGGACAGGACAGTTACGCCAGCCTGATCGAGGTCCTGAGGAATCCCCCCGGCAGCGGGGCCTGATACCGCCTGGCCGGCAGCGGGGCCTGGCACCCGCTAGACCGACACCGGGGGGCCTGGCACCCGCTAGACCAGCACCGGGGCCTGACACCCGCTAGACCGACACCAGCACCACGAGATTCACCGCCGCCAGCAGCGCGCATCCCAGCAGCAAACCGGCCAGCAGCCGTGCGCGGAGCCTGCGGTACACCGCCTCGTACTCGCCCCGAAGCTCCTGCCCGCGCTGAGCCGTGCGTTGCCACGAGGCCCGGGCGAGGGCGAGGTGTTCCGCCGCGAACAGCCGCTCCACCTCCTCCCGTTCGGCCTCCGGGAGCCGTTCGAGCCGGGCGGTGAAGCGCGCGGCGGCGGCCCGGGCCTCCTCGTGCGCGGCGGCGGCGAGCAGATGGCCCTCGACCTCGTTGTGGAACACCCGCAGATCCACGGGCAGACCTTCCATGGCGGTCATCGGAGCGTCAGCTCCCTGTCCGCCGCCGCGACGTCCGCGTGGTGCAGGTCGAACGCCGGGGACTCGCTGCGGATCCGGGGGAGCGCGACGAAGTTGTGGCGGGGCGGCGGGCAGGAAGTGGCCCACTCCAGGGAACGGCCGTAGCCCCACGGGTCGTCGGTTGTGACCCGCTCGCCGTACTTCGCCGTCTTCCAGATGTTGTAGAAGAACGGCAGCATCGACATGCCGAGCAGGAACGAGCTGATCGTCGACACCGTGTTGAGCGCCGTCAGGCCCTCCACCGCCAGATAGTCGGGGATCCGCCGCTGCATGCCCTGAGCGCCCAGCCAGTGCTGGACCAGGAACGTGCCGTGGAAGCCGATGAACAGCGTCCAGAAGGTGATCTTGCCGAGTCGCTCGTCCAGCATCTTGCCGGTGAACTTCGGCCACCAGAAGTGGAAGCCCGAGAACATCGCGAACACGACCGTCCCGAAGATGACGTAATGGAAGTGCGCGACCACGAAGTACGAGTCGGAGACGTGGAAGTCGATCGGCGGCGAGGCCAGCAGCACCCCCGTGAGCCCGCCGAACACGAACGTGATGAGGAAGCCGGTCGCCCACAGCATCGGCGTCTCGAACGAGAGGCTTCCGCGCCACATGGTGCCGATCCAGTTGAAGAACTTCACACCGGTGGGGACGGCGATGAGGAAGGTCATGAAGGAGAAGAACGGCAGCAGCACACCGCCGGTGACGTACATGTGGTGCGCCCACACCGTCACGGACAGACCCGCGATCGCGATGGTCGCGCCGATCAGACCCGAGTAACCGAACATCGGCTTGCGGGAGAAGACCGGAATGACCTCGGAGATGATCCCGAAGAACGGCAGCGCGATGATGTACACCTCTGGATGGCCGAAGAACCAGAAGAGGTGCTGCCACAGCAGCGCGCCGCCGTTGGCGGAGTCGAAGATGTGGGCACCGAACTTGCGGTCCGCCTCCAGGGCGAACAGGGCCGCTGCCAGGACCGGGAAGGCCAGCAGGACCAGCACACCGGTCAGCAGCACGTTCCAGGTGAAGATCGGCATGCGGAACATGGTCATGCCGGGCGCGCGCATGCAGATGATCGTGGTGATGAAGTTGACGGAGCCGAGGATGGTGCCGAAGCCGGAGAAGGCCAGACCCATGATCCACATGTCGGCGCCGATGCCCGGGGAGCGGACCGCGTCCGACAGCGGGCTGTAGGCGAACCAGCCGAAGTCGGCCGCGCCCTGCGGCGTCAGGAAGCCCCCGACGGCGATGAGCGAGCCGAACAGGTACAGCCAGTAGGCGAACATGTTCAGCCGGGGGAACGCCACGTCCGGCGCGCCGATCTGGAGCGGCATGATCCAGTTCGCGAAGCCGGCGAACAGCGGCGTCGCGAACATCAGCAGCATGATCGTGCCGTGCATCGTGAACGCCTGGTTGAACTGCTCGTTCGACATGATCTGCAGACCGGGCCGGGCGAGCTCGGCGCGCATGAACAGCGCCATCACGCCACCGATGACGAAGAACGCGAACGACGTCACCAGGTACAGCGTGCCGATCGTCTTGTGATCCGTGGTCGTCAGCCACTTCAGGTGCCTCATGCCCCGCCTGTGTCCGCGCCCCGCCCTGACGTCACACTTTCCTGACGCGACGAGAATCACGGAAACGGGTGTGACTATCGAGAAGGTGCCGGACACGAACGGGACATGAGCAACGACGAGATCTTCGCCGCTGCCTACCGCGAGCACTACTGGGCGGTCAGCCGCTATGTCGCGCGGCGACTGGACGGGCGGGCCGGCGAGGTGGAGGAAGTGGTGGCGGAGGTGTTCACGGTCGCCTGGCGGCGCCGGGCCGACCTGCCCTCCTCCCCGCTGCCCTGGCTGTACGGCGTGGCACGCAACTGCCTGGCCAACACGGTGCGCGGCCACGGACGCCGCCGCCGGCTCGTCGACCGGCTCGGCAACGACGACACCGCCCACGGACGGCACATCGCGGCAGGCCCCGAGACCGAGACCCCCGGCGCCTGGGTGCACGAGGCACTCGCCCGGCTCTCCGCGTCCGACCAGGAGGTGCTGCGCCTGACGGCCTGGGAGGAACTCGGCATCGACGAGGTCGCGGTCGCCCTCGGCTGCGGCAGGCGTGCCGCCACGATGCGGCTGCACCGGGCCCGCCGCCGCCTCAGAGCCGAGATCGACCGCATGTCTCCCGCCGTGGCGGCGGACACCGGGCACTCGCCGCGCGAGGGGGACCGGCGATGACCGACGTGCTCTCCGGGCCGCTCGTCACCGGCGCGCATGCATGGTCCTGGGACGCGCCCGGCCGTGACGCACACGCCCGGCCCTGGATCGCACCCGGCCGCGACGTACGCCCCCTGCCCACGCCCCCGACCGGCGGCCACACTCGCGCCTTCGCCCCGCGCCCCCTGACCGCCACCCTCGTGACCGCCCCTAAGGAACACGGCCATGGCTGACGAACTCGAACTGCTGCGTGGTGCCAACCCGGTGCCGTCCGACGGCCCCCACTTCGGCGACGGCCCCCTGGACCACGGCGCCGAGCGCCGGCTGGAGCGGCTGCTGCGGGAGCGGCCCCCCGGTGGTCTGCGGGAGCGGCTGCTGCCGGGCGCCGGGCGGCCCCGGCTGGCCTGGGGGCTCGTCGCGACGGCGGTGGTCGCCGCCCTCGCGCTGACCCTCGTACTGAGCGGCCCGAACACCACGCCGGCGGTCGCCGCGCCGCGTCCGCTGGTGGTGCAGACCGGCTCCACACCGCTGCCCCTGGACCGGCTGGCCGAGCGTGCCGAACAGGCCGCCGCCGACGGCTCGCCCCGCCTGCGCAAGGGCACGCACGTGCAGACCTGGAGCATGGGCATGTCGGACGACAAGCCCCCGATCACCGTTCCCGAGGAGCGCATCGTGCGCTGGCGGGCCGACGGAAGCCACACGGAACTGGTCGTGGCGACCGACCCGAGGCACCCGGGTCGCCCGGTCCTCTCCGGCGAGGGCGGCGAGCCGCACCTCGTCGACGACGGGCACGTTCTCAGCGACCAGACGTATCCGCCGAGCTGGAGCGACGCCCCGCCCCAGTCCCCGCCGCCGCACGACCCCGACCGGCTGCGCGCCTATCTGACGGAGGTCCAGTACTCGGACGCTCCGCTGACCACGCCCCAACTGCTGGACGCCGTCGAGGTGCTGCTCGACCACTGGACCCTCGGCGCCCGGGAGACCGCGACGCTCGCCCGCCTCCTGGCCGGCACCGAGGGGCTGCGGCCCGTCGGCCAGGTGACCGACCGCCTCGGGCGACGCGGTCAGGCGTACGTGTACGACGGACCCGGCGCCCGCCGCATGCTGATCATGGACCCGGTCACCGGCGCCGTCCTCGGCCTGGAGAGCACCTTCAGCACCGCCGAGCCCGAGTACGGCGTCAAGAAGGGTGACGTGATGTCGTACAGCGCGTGGATGCGCTGATCAGACCCGGCGCGCGGAGCCGCCCGGCGGCGGGTGATCAGCAGCGTGCCGGCCGGCTCGCCGAGGATCGCCCTAGTCGTCCCAGGCCTGGACCAGGGTCTGTTCGGCGATCTTGCCGTCCCGCAGCGAGATCATGGACTCGGACAGCACGCGCACACCGTCCGCGTATTCGCAGCTCTCGCTGTACGCCGCCTCGTCGCCCTGGATGACGCACCGCTCCAGCTTGTGCGACATGTCGCGGCTGTAGACGTCCTCCAGCATCCGGCTGATCTCGTCCCGGCCGTGCAGGACCTTGGGGTGGCTGGGCTGGGTCGTGCGGTCGACGATGCGGAACTCCGCGTCGTCCGCGTAGAGCGAGAGCAGCAGGTCCGGGCTCTGTCCTTCCACGCCCCGGCGCAGTGTCTCTCTGTCGAAGGCGGGGTCTGCCGCAGTTCCCATGATGACCTCCTTCGAAGGGCCGCGACCCGGTCGGGACCGGGCCGCGAGGGACCTCTCCCCTCGAGCCTCCTCCGGTCCGGCGGGCACGGCAAACGCAGGCAGACGCAGCCGGAGCACTTGTCCTGACGGGTGACCGGAACCCCCGCCCGTGTCCGCCGGGGACCCGCTCGCGTTGCGATGGGCCTGATCTCAACACGACGTCTCGTCGCCGCCGTTGGTCTCGCCGCGGGTGTCACCGGCCTCGCCGCGCCGTTGGCGAACGCGGCCGACGCGGAAATCCCGGAGCCCGCTCAGCCCGGTCGCCACGCTGGATTCGCTGACCGTGAGCGACATCCCCGCCGAGCACAAGGACGAGATCCCGCGGCCCTCCAACCAACTGGCCGGGCTCGACCGCCTCAACGACCTCTATCAGCTGAACCAGGTCGTCGGCCTGGTCTCGCCGCTCTTCGGGTTCGTTCCGAACGTCCGGCCCTGAGGCAGCGCGTACGACGAGGGCCGCCCGGCTCGGGCGGCCCTCACGCATGCCCGGTGGCTCAGTCCGACGAGGCCAGGAACTGCGTCGCCGCCAGCTCCGCGTAGAGCGGGTCGGCGGTCACGAGCTCGCGGTGCGTGCCGACCGCCCGGACCCGCCCGGCATCCATCACCACGATCCGGTCGGCCATCGTCACCGTGGACAGCCGGTGCGCCACCACCAGGACCGTCGTCGTACGGGCCACGTCCGCGACGGTGTCGCGCAGCGCCGCCTCGTTCACCGCGTCCAGCTGCGAGGTCGCCTCGTCGAGCAGCAGCAGCCGCGGGCGGCGCAGCAGGGCCCGGGCGATGGCGACCCGCTGCCGCTCACCGCCCGACAGCTTGGTGCCACGATGCCCGACGAGCGTGTCGAGGCCGGCGGGCAGCCGGGCGACCAGACCGTCGAGCCGGGTCGTCTTCAGCACCCGCGCGAGGGCGTCGTCGTCCGCCTCCGGATTGCCCAGCAGCAGGTTGTCCCGCAGGGAGCCCGACAGGACCGGCGCGTCCTGCTCCACGTAGCCGATCGCGGCGCGCAGGTGCGTCAGCTCCCAGTCGGCGAGGTCGCGTCCGTCGAACGTGATCGTCCCGGATTCCGGCTCGTAGAACCGCTCGATCAGCGAGAAGACGGTGGTCTTGCCGGCGCCGGACGGGCCCACGAACGCCGTCATGCCCTGCGCGGGCACGGCGAACGTCACGCCGTGGTGGACGTACGGCAGGTCGTCGGCGTAGCGGAAGCGGACGTCGTCGAAGGCGAGGGCGGCGGGCTGCGCGCCGGGGGACGGGAGCGGGGCGGCGGCGGCCGCCGGCTCGGCGGGCAGTCGCAGCGCCTCCTGGATGCGGGTGAGGGCCGCGGCGCCCGTCTGGTACTGCGTGACGGCACCGACGACCTGCTGTATCGGCGACATCAGATAGAAGACGAACAGCAGGAACGCGACCAGCGTGCCCACGTCGATCGCGCCGGTCGCCACGCGCGCGCCGCCCACCGCGAGCACCGTGATGAAGGCGATCTGCATCGCGAGCCCCGCCGTGTTGCCCGCGGCCGCCGACCACTTGGCCGCCCGCACGCTCTGCCGCCACGACTCCTGCGCCGCCTCGTGCAGCGTGCGCTCCTCCCGGTGCTCGGCACCGGACGCCTTCACCGTGCGCAGGGCGCCGAGGATCCGCTCCAGCGAGGCGCCCATGACACCCACCGCGTCCTGCGCCTGCCGGCTCGCCTTGTTGATGCGCGGCACGATCACGCCGAGGATCACGCCCGCGCCCACGATCACGGCCAGCGTGACGCCCAGCAGCACGGGCTCCACGAGGCCCATCATCACCACCGTCGCGACGAGCGTGAGACCGCCCGTGCCCAGCCCGACCAGCGAGTCGGTGGTGACCGCGCGCAGCAGGGTGGTGTCCGAGGTGATGCGGGCCATCAGGTCGCCGGGCTCGCTGCGGTCCACGGCCGGGACCCGCAGCCGCAGCAGATACGACGACAGGGCGCGCCGCGCGCCGAGCACCACCGACTCGGCGGTGCGCTGCAACACGTACGAACCCAGTGCACCGACCGCCGCGTTGGTCACGACCAGGGCAGACATCGCCAGCAGCGCGCCGGTGATGGCCCGGTCGTGCGCCAGATCGTCGATCAGGCCCCGCGCCACCAGCGGCAGCATCAGCCCGGTCGCCCCGGTGACCAGCGAGAGCACGGCACCGGCGAGCAGGGACCGGCGGTGCGGCCGGACGTATCCGAGGAGCAGCCGCCAGGCGGGTGTACCGGTCTCGGTCTCTGCGATGCTCACGTCGCTCCTTCGGCGTCGGGCGGAGCGTTCAGGTTACGGGGGCCGCCGGTGCGCTGCCCGGCCTTTTCGGACAGCGCGTGAGCTGGTGATACGGCACCCGCGGGTGGCCGATCCGCATCCCTTACCGATCAGTCGCGCGTAGGGTCGGAAGGGAAGGCATCCGGCCGACGAAGCCGACGAAGGAGTCAGCATGGCGCAGGAAGTACGCGGTGTGATCGCACCGGGCAAGGACGAGCCGGTACGGATCGAGACCATCGTCGTGCCCGACCCCGGCCCGGGGGAGGCGGTCGTGCGCGTCCAGGCCTGCGGGGTGTGCCACACCGATCTGCACTACAAGCAGGGCGGCATCAGCGACGACTTCCCCTTCCTGCTCGGCCACGAGGCCGCGGGCGTGGTCGAGGCGGTCGGCGACGGCGTCACCGACGTCGAGCCCGGTGACTTCGTGATCCTCAACTGGCGTGCGGTGTGCGGGAAATGCCGCGCCTGTCTGCGCGGGCGGCCCTGGTACTGCTTCGACACCCACAACGCCGGGCAGAAGATGACCCTCGCCTCGACCGGCCAGGAACTCTCCCCGGCCCTCGGCATCGGCGCCTTCGCCGAGAAGACGCTGGTCGCGGCCGGGCAGTGCACCAAGGTCGACCCGGCGGTCGCCCCGCAGGTGGCCGGGCTGCTCGGCTGCGGCGTCATGGCCGGCATCGGCGCCGCGATCAACACCGGAAACGTCGGCCGGGGCGACACGGTCGCCGTCATCGGCTGCGGAGGCGTCGGCGACGCCGCCATCGCCGGCTCGCACCTCGCCGGAGCGGCGAAGATCATCGCCGTCGACATCGACGACCGCAAGCTGGAGACGGCCCGGACCATGGGCGCCACCCACACCGTCAACTCGCGCGAGAGCGACCCGGTCGAGGCGATCCGCGAACTCACCGGCGGCTTCGGCGCCGACGTCGTCATCGAGGCCGTGGGCCGCCCGGAGACGTACAAGCAGGCCTTCTACGCCCGCGACCTCGCCGGCACGGTCGTCCTGGTCGGCGTGCCCACCCCCGAGATGAAGCTCGAACTGCCCCTGCTGGACGTGTTCGGGCGCGGCGGCGCGCTGAAGTCCTCGTGGTACGGCGACTGCCTGCCCTCCCGCGACTTCCCCATGCTGATCGACCTGCACCTGCAAGGGCGCCTGGACCTCGGGGCGTTCGTCACCGAGACCATCCAGCTCGACGAGGTGGAGAAGGCGTTCGAGCGGATGCACCACGGCGACGTGCTGCGCTCGGTGGTGATGCTGTGATGACCCCGCGCGTCGAACACCTCGTCACCTCCGGGCAGTTCAGCCTCGACGGCGGCACCTGGGACGTCGACAACAACGTCTGGATCGTCGGCGACGACCACGAGGCGATCGTCATCGACGCCGCGCACGACGCCGACGCCATCGCCGAGGCCGTGGGAGACCGCCGGCTCACGGCCATCGTGTGCACCCACGCCCACAACGACCACATCGACGCCGCCCCCGCCCTCGCCGAGCGCACCGGGGCCACCATCTGGCTGCACCGCGACGACCTGCCGCTGTGGAAGCAGACCCACCCGGACCGCGAGCCCGACGCCTGGCTGGTCGACGGCCAGGTGATCGAGGCCGGCGGCGCCGACCTGCGGGTCCTGCACACCCCGGGGCACGCGCCCGGCGCGGTGTGCCTGTACGACCCCGGGCTCGCCACCGTCTTCACCGGGGACACCCTCTTCCAGGGCGGCCCCGGCGCCACCGGCCGGTCCTTCTCGCACTTCCCGACGATCATCGACTCGATCCGCGACCGCCTCCTCACGCTGCCGCCCGGGACGAAGGTCCTCACCGGCCACGGAGACGCCACGACCATCGATGCGGAGGCCCCGCATCTCCAGGAGTGGATCGCCCGCGGCCACTGATCGCGTGTCGCCCGCAAAAGGCGACAGAAGATGTCCGGCTTACCCGTCACCCTGGAGGCGACAAGCAGCCACGGTCTCGGGAGGTCGGACATGTCAGCTCCACTGAAGGGCAAGGTCGCACTGGTCGCCGGTGCGACCCGGGGCGCCGGACGGGGCATGGCGGTGGAACTCGGCGCGGCAGGCGCCACCGTCTACGTCACCGGACGCAGCACGCGCACCCGCCGCTCGGAGTACGACCGGCCCGAGACCATCGAGGACACCGCCGACCTGGTCACCGAGGCCGGCGGGCAGGGCGTCGCCGTACCCACCGACCACCTCGACCCGGTGCAGGTCCGCGCCCTCGTGGACCGCATCGCCGACGAACAGGGCCGCCTCGACGTCCTGGTCAACGACATCTGGGGCGGCGAGAAGCTCTTCGAGTGGGAGAGCCCGCTCTGGGAGCACGACCTCGACAACGGCCTGCGCCTGCTCAGACTCGCGGTCGAGACGCACGCGATCACCAGCCACCACGCCCTGCCTCTGATGCTGCGCCGGCCCGGCGGCCTGGTCGTCGAGGTCACCGACGGAACCGCCGACTACAACGCCGGCAACTACCGCGTGAACTTCTTCTACGACCTCGCCAAGGCATCCGTCCTGCGCATGGCCTTCGCCCTCGGCCACGAACTCGGCCCGCGCGGCGCCACCGCCGTCGCCCTCACCCCCGGCTGGCTGCGCTCGGAGATGATGCTCGACGTCTATGGGGTACGGGAGGACAACTGGCGCGACGCCCTGGAGCGCGTCCCCCACTTCGCCATCTCGGAGACCCCGCGCTACGTCGGCCGGGCCGTCGCGGCGCTCGCCGCCGACCCGGACGTGGCGCGCTGGAACGGCCGCTCCCTCTCCAGCGGCGGTCTGGCCCGAGAGTACGCCTTCACCGACCTCGACGGCAGCCGCCCGGACGCTTGGCGCTACCTGGTCGAGGTACAGGACGCGGGCAAGCCGACGGACACGACCGGCTACCGCTGAGGGACCGCCGGGGCAGTACGGTCGGCGCATGACGGACACCAGGCGCTTCGAGGGGTACGGGGTTCTCATCACCGGCGGGGCGCGCGGCATCGGCGCCGCCACCGCCCGCCGGTTCGCCCGGGAGGGAGCGCGGGTCCTGATCGCCGACCGCGACCCGGACGAGGCCGCGCGGACCGCGGCGGCGCTGCGGGACGAGGGCCTGACCGTCGAGGGGCGCGGGTGCGACGTGGCGGACCGGGGCGCGGTCGAGGCGGCCGTCGCCCACGCCGCCGACACGTTCGGTTCGCTCGACGTGCTGGTCAACAGCGCCGCCCACTGCTCACCCGACGCACCCCGCTTCGAGGACGAACCGGACGAGTCGTGGGCGCGTGACCTCGACGTCACCCTGACCGGCGCGTACCGCTGCTGCCGTGCCGCCCTGCCGCACCTGGCGGCCTCCGGCCGCGGCGCCGTCGTCTCCATCGGCTCGGTCAACGCCCTCCAGGACTTCGGCAACCACGCCTACAGCGCCGCCAAGGCCGGCCTGGTCTCCCTGACCCGCACCCTCGCCGGGCACGCCGCGGCGCGCGGCGTCCGCGTCAACCTCGTGACACCGGGCACCGTGCGCACCACCGCCTGGGAGGGTCGCGACGAGGATCTCGAAGCGGTACGGCGGCTCTACCCCCTGGGCCGGGTCGGCGAACCGGAGGACATCGCCGCGGCCGTGGCCTTCCTCGCCTCGCCCGACGCCGCGTGGATCACCGGCACCACGCTGGTCGTCGACGGCGGTCTCACCGCCGTGAACACGGGCTTCCGCGACGCGCTGCGGAACTGACCCGCTCCCGCCGACCGCGTGGTGAAGTATGTCACCGTTTCGTCGCAGGCTGTCAGCCCGTACAACCGAACCCCCCGTGCGCCCGTCTAGCTGGCAGGGATCGCAGACCATGTGACCACTTCCGAAAGGGCAGGACCAACCATGGGGGACGTACGCAGACGGGGCGCCGTCGTACTCGGGATCACCGCACTGGTGGCACCGCTCACGCTCGCGCTCGGCGCCACGCCGGCCGCGGCCGCGAGCTGCACCACGAAGACCGGCCCGCACCAGAAGCAGGTGGAGAAGTTCCTCGGCCGCCCGGTCGACGGCAAGCAGTCGGCCGCCGACTGCAAGGCGATCCAGGCCTTCCAGACCAAGCACGGCATCTCCCCGAACGCCGGCTACGCCGGGCCCGTCACCTGGGGCGTGATGGACCTGATGCAGAAGCAGAAGGCAGTCGGGAACAACCCGAACAAGGACGGCAAGTGCCCGGTGAACAAGGGCCGGATCGCCTGCGTGAACCTGAGCCTCCAGCTGAGCTGGATCCAGGACGGCAAGAAGCTCGTCTACGGCCCCGTCCCGGTCCGCACCGGCCGCAACGGGTACGAGACCCGCACCGGCCTGAAGAAGATCTACTGGCGCAACATCGACCACGTCTCGTCCATCTACGACGTGCCGATGCCCTACGCCCAGTTCTTCGACGGCGGCCAGGCCTTCCACTCGGTCGGCGTCAGCATGTGGAACCCGCCGGGCTCGCACGGCTGCGTCAACATGACCAAGACCGACGCCAAGAAGTACTGGTCGCTGCTGAAGAAGAACGACGACGTGTTCGTGTACGGCCGCAAGCCGGGCACCTGATCCAGGCACCCGGCTCGGCCCCGCCCCTTACTGCGGCGCGTCCCCGAAGTCCGGGATCTCCAGCCGTACCCCGCCCTGCCGCGCGGACTCGTGCGCGATGACGCCCGGCAGGGTGTAGCGGGCGGCCACCCACGCGTTCACCGACGGCAGGGTGCGTGTGTTGACGGCGGTCACGAAGTCGTCCACCAGGAAGTGGTGGCTGCCCTCGTGGCCGTTGTGCAGGTTGTCGAACTCCCTCGGCAGCCGCGCACGGTCGTGCACGGGAGCCGACCCGGAGGTGAACGCAACCCGCAGCTCGGGCGCGATGTGCTGGAGCGACGGGTCGTCGGGCGCCATGGTGGGCTTGGGCTCCAGCAGTTCGCTGATGTCCTTCACGCCCTGCTTGTCCTGCCACAGGGCGACCGTGGCAAGCTGCTCCATGCTCGCCTCGGTGCCGAAGAAGCGGAAACGCGACTCCCGTATGTGCGAGGGGTAGCCGACCCGCCGGAACTCGTTCGTACGGAACGAGCCGCCGCCCGCGACCTCGAACAGCGCGGTGGCGTTGGAGAAGTCGTTGCCGAACTGGCTGACCTCCTTGTCGAAGACACCGTCGCCCCGGTCGTCGACGACACCGATCGCCGACACGCTGACCGCGTGCGTCCGCCAGGCGCCCAGCACCCCGCCGACCGCGTGCGTCGGGTACAGCAGCGGGGGATAGCTGGCCGTGGCCTTCCAGTTCTCGCCGCCGCTGTACTGGTAGGCCTCGTAGAACCCGAGGTCCATGTCGTGGACGTAGTCGCCCTCGGCGTAGAAGAGCCGCCCGAAGGCACCCTCGGCGATCTGGTTGCGGGCGTGGACCGTGGCCGGGTTGTACTCGCTGGTCTCGCCCATCATGTACGTCAGCCCGGTGGCCTTGACCGTGTCGATGATCGCGGCGATCTCCTCCGTGCTGATCGCCATGGGGACGGCCGAGTAGACATGCTTGCCGGCGTTGAGGCCCTGGAGCACGAGCGGCCCGTGCGTCCAGCGCTGTGTGAAGATCGCGACGGCGTCGATGTCCTCCGATTCCAGCATGGCCTGGTACGACGGGAAGGTGCCCGCCAGCCCCTGGGCGGAGGCGAGTTGCCCGGCCCGCTCGGGCAGCAGGTCGGTGACGTAGACGGCGCTGACGCCGGGGTGGGCCTGGAACAGCGTGGCGAACTGGCCCGAGAACTGTCCGGCGCCGACGATGCCGATGGAGAACGTCATGTAAGGCGTGCCCTTCACTGGTCGGTGATGATCACTGCGAGAGGATCAGGTTGATCTGTTCGTTGGTCTGGTCGAGGCTGCTGACCGGCTTGCCGTTGCCGTAGATGTCCTCCATCGCCGGGGACATGAGCGCCGTCATGTCCGCCGAGTAGCTGGCGATCGGGTACGAGAAGGTCCGGAAGTTCTTCTTGTCGGCCACGGGCTTCGTGAACGACGAGACGTCGATGCCCTTCTTCCGGTACGCGGCGACGGCGGCCTCGGTACCGGCCGGGGTGGCGGGGAAGACGACGCCGTAACCGCCGACGACCTTCTGGCACTTGTCCGAGGCGAGATACGCCACCCACTTCTTGGCGCCCTCCTTGTTCTCGGAGGCCTTGGTGACGGAGTCGGCGAGGCCGTTCATCATCGTGGCGCGCTTGCCGGTCGGGCCGACCGGCGTCAGGGCGGTCTTGATGTCCCGGCCCTTGAAACCGGCGTACGAGGAGATCATCCAGGCCCCGTCGAACGCGGTGGCGGCCTTGCCCGCCGCGACCTGGGTGTTCGCCTGGTTGGACTGGACGTTGTAGTCGGACAGGGGCGGCATGTAGCCCTTCTTCGCCAGGCCGAAGTACCACTTGACGACCGACTGGAAGGTCTCGCTGTCGTACTGGTACTCCGTGCCCCAGCGCGGCTTGTCCAGGTAACTCCACCCGGCGGAGGCGGCGAAGTTGCTCCACTGGGTCTGGCCGTCGCCGAAGCCGCCGCCGTTGGAGGCCATGCCGTACACCTTGACGTTGTTCTTGTCGAAGCCCGGCTCGTCGCCCCGCTTGCCGTTCCTGTCGATCGTGAGGTGGGCGATGGCCTTCTCGAACGTGCCGCCGTCCTTGGGATTCCAGGCGAGGTCGTTCAGCTGCTCGGCGGTGAGGCCGGCGTCCCTCGTCATCTTCGAGTTGTAGAACAGCGCGACGGTGTCCCAGTCCTTGGGTGCGCCGTAGCGGTGGCCGTCCTTCCCGATCCAGTTGGCGGCGAGGCCCGGCTGGTAGTCGGAGTTCTCGATGCCGAGGTCGTCGAGCGGTTCCAGGACCTTCAGGTCGGCGTACTGGCCGAAGTTCTGGATGTGGTCGGTGAACACGTCCGGCTGGGTGCCCGCGATGAACCCGGCGGTGAGTTTGGTCCAGTAGTCGCTCCAGCCCAACTGGGTGATCTTGACGTTCAGTCCGGGGTTCTCCTTCTCGAACCCCTTCGCGCAGGCTTGGTAGGCCGGCAGCTGGTTGGCGTCCCACAGCCAGTACGTGACCGTGTTCGCGGAGGATCCGGCGGCGCCTTGCTGGGCGCATCCGCTGACCAGGGACAGCGTCAGCGCTCCGGTCGCCGCGACGAGCGTACGCAGACGAATTCGCATCACAGTCCCCTTACTTGATCCCGGTGAAGCCGATGGAGCTGACGATGCGGCGCGCGAAGCAGGCGAACAGCACCAGCATCGGCAGCGCGGCGATCAGCGTCGCCGCCATGAGCCCGGACCAGTCGACGCCGGTCGCCGGGGTCTGCGCCCGGAAGATCGCCAGCGCCACGGTCAGCACGCGCGAGCTGTCGCTGTAGGAGACCATCAGCGGCCAGAAGTAGTCGTTCCAGGACGTGATGTACGTCAGCACGCCCAGCGTGAGGATCGGCGTGGACGCCATCGGCAGCACCACCCGGAAGAAGATCTTGACCTTCCCGGCACCGTCCAGCAGCGCCGCTTCCTCCACCTCCTGAGGGATGTTCATGAAGAACTGCCGCAGGAAGAACACCGCGAACGGCGCCATGAACATGGTCGGCAGCGCGATGCCGAGGAGTGTGTCCACCAGGTGCAGTTGCTTGATGAGCACGAAGTTCGGCAGCAGCGTGAAGATGGTCGGCACCATCAACCCGGCCAGGAACAGCCCGAAGACCGCGTCCCGGCCGCGCCAGCGCAGCCGTGAGAAGGCGTACGCGGCCATCGCGGAGAAGAAGAGCTGGCAGCCGGTGATCAGGGTCGAGACCAGCACCGAGTTGAGCAGATAGCGCCAGAAGTCCAGCCCGCCGCCCGCGCCGCCCTGCGCGACGGCCTCCTCGGCCGACTGCATGCCGAGGGCGCGTTCGAAGCCGCTGGTGGTGAGATCCACGGGCAGGGGGTTGGTCGGATCGGCGTTGAGACCCGCGTTGGTGGAGAGCGCGGTGCGCAGGATCCAGTAGAACGGCAGCAGGGTGATGAGGACGATCAGCCCCATCACGGTCCAGGCGGCGGCCCGCCCGAAGGGGAACCTGCGCCGGACCGGTCGCACGGTCGTGGACGTCGTTGTCGTCACGGCAGCCATGCCGGTGTCTCCCTTCCGTCAGCCGAGGTCGGTCCGGCCGGCCCGGGTGAGCCGGTACTGGAGGATGGTGATCGCGCTCAGCACGATGAGCAGGGCGACGGACATGGCCGAGGCGTAGCCGAACTGGAAGCGCCCGAAGGCGGAGCCGTAGATGTAGTACTGGAGCACGTTGGTCGCGTTCGCCGGACCGCCCGCGGTGGTCACGGCCACGGTGTCGAACACCTGGAACGACCCGATCACCGTCATGATGAGCACGACCGCGAGCACCGGCCGCAGCAGCGGCATGGTGATCCGCCAGAACATCCGCCACTCGCTCGCGCCGTCCACCCTGGCCGCCTCGTACATGTCGTTCGGGATCGCCTGGAGACCCGCGAACAGCAGCAGCGCGGTGTAACCGACGTGCCGCCACACGTTGATGAGCGCGATCGTCGGGATCGCCCAGGTCTCGTCGGCGAGGAACGGGATGCGGTCGGCGCCGAGAGCACTGATGATCTCGTTGCCGATGCCGAGCTGGGTGTCGAGGATCCAGAGCCAGACCAGACCCGCGACGACGTTCGACATCAGGTACGGCGTGAGCACGATGCCGCGCAGCATCGCCGACTGGGTCAGCCGCTGGAGGAGGACGGCGATGGCGAGCGCCGCGACCGTCTGGACGCCGATGTTGATGACGACGTACTCGACGGTGACCGTCAACGAGTCCCAGAAGATGGGGTCGTTGACCATACGGACGTAGTTGTCCAGGCCCACCCACTCCGCCGGTGTCAGCAGGTTGAAGCGGGTGAAGCTCAGATAGATGCCCCGGAGCGTCGGCCAGAGCAGGAAGACGAGGAAGCCGAGCAGCGCCGGGGCGATGAAGACCGCGGCCAGCCGTCCGTCACCCCGGTTCCCGCTCACGTCGTCGCGTCGTGCCCTGGGCTTGCTGCGGGTCTCCGTCGCGCCGCCCGCGGGCAGGCGTGACGGAGGGCTGCTGGAGGCGATGGTCATCGGGAGACTCCCTCGCTGCGGCGGCTCGTCCTCTGGCGGGACTTACTTTTGGTGCGAAACAATTGCTGCGTCAAGAGGGGTGCAAACATCTTTTCACAGCAACCATCATCGACTTAGGGTGGTCATGTTGGTTTCAGTGCGAAAGAAAAGGGTGAGGGGAGCGGACCGAATGACCGCAGGCATGGCCAGCTGGCCGCCGCTGAGCCCGGGGGAGCGCGCGGTGGCGATCGAGGTGCTCGTGCACGGCCCGCTGTCGCGCACCGAGCTCGCGCGCAGGCTGGGGCTGTCGGCCGGCAGCCTCACCCGGCTGACCAAGCCGCTGATCGAGTCGGGCCTGCTGGTCGAGGTGGCCGAGGCGGGAGTGCCGGCGGAGACGCGCCAGGGCCGCCCCTCGACACCGCTGGACGTCGTCGCCGACTCCTGGTCCTTCCTCGGCTTCAAGATCACCGAGGACATGGTCTACGGCGTCGTCACCACGCTCAGAAGTGACATCGTGGCCCGCCACGACCGTCCGCTCACCACGCACGACCCCGCGGAAGTCGCCGATGTGCTCGGGGAGATGACCGCCGAGCTGACCCGCGACCATCCCCGGCTCGCCGGGATCGGCATCGGGGTCGGCGGTTTCGTCCAGGACCGCGCCGTCGTCGGCGAGTCCCCCTTCCTGCTGTGGCGGGACGTCCCGCTGGCCGAACTCGTCGAGGAGCGCACCGGGCTGCCCGTGGTCGTCGAGAACGACGTCGCCGCCCTGGTCGAGGCCGAGACCTGGTTCGGCGCCGGACGCGGCCTGGACCGCTTCGTCGTCCTCACCATCGGCGCCGGCATCGGCTACGGACTCGTCCTGGGCGGCAAGCGGGTGCCCTGTGCCGAGGAGGACCGCGGCTTCGGCCGCCACTGGATCGTCGACCCGGGCGGCCCGCTCACCCCGGACGGCCGGCGCGGCAGCGCCGTCTCGCTGCTGGCCATCCCCAACATCCGCTACCAGGTCCAGGCCGCCACCGGCTGCGACCGGACGTACGAGGAGATCCTCGCGGCGGCCGCCGCCGGGGACCCCATGCCCGCCCGGGTCGTCGCCGAGGCCGCACGCGCCCTGGGCACGCTGGTCGCGCAGATCTCCAACTTCGTGATGCCGCAGAAGATCCTGCTCGCGGGGGAGGGGGTCGGGCTGATGGACGTGGCCGGCAAGACGGTCGAGGAGACCGTCCGCGACAACCGGCATCCCCTGGCCGCCCCGGTCGAACTGGAGACGAAGGTGTCCGACTTTCACGACTGGGCGCGCGGCGCGGCCGTCCTGGCCATCAAGGTGCTGGTGCTGGGATCGGCCGAAGTGTGAACAGGCTCACGTTTACTGGGAGATGGACGTGATCAGCAACACTGTCCGGAATGACCGTTTAACTCACGATTACTCACATCGTCTTCACGTGCGGCGACGTATGCTTCACAGCATGTCCACCACTGTTGAAACCTCTTCCCAGCGAACGGCTGACGAGGTCAACGAGGAGATCCGGGCCTTGTGGCGCCGGTCGGGCGGGACACTGAGCGTCGAGCAGCGCGAGGAGTACCAGCGGCTCGTCCTGGAGTGGGCCGCCGCGGCCCCGCAGTCCGAGCCCGCGGCCTGAACGTCAGCCAGGGCCTGTCGTTCGGATCAGGCCCCGCGTCTGCGACCTGATCCAAACGACAGGCCCTGGGGTCGCTGACGCATCGGACCCTCGTCCCGGGGCACCCCTGATCCAATGGGTGCCCTTCTCGCACTTTCCTCGGCCGTCGTCTACGGCATCGTCGACTTCGCCGGCGGCCTGCTGTCCCGGCACATCCACCACGCCGCCGTCACCTTCCTCGGCCAGCTCGGCGGGCTGCTGCTCGCCTGCGCCGCCGCACTCCTCATGTCCGCCGACGCCGTCCACACCGCCGACCTGCTGTGGGGCGCGCTGTCCGGCGTCGGCAGCGGCATGGCCATGCGGTTCCTCAACCGCGGGCTGAGCCGGGGCGCGATGAGCGTCGTCGTGCCGGTGAGTGCCGTCACGGGCGTCGCGCTGTCGGTGCTGTGCGGCGTGCTCGTCCTCGGCGACCGCCCGGGGGCCCTGGCCTGGCTCGGCATCGCCGTGACGGTCCCCGCGCTGTGGTTCGTCTCCGGAGGCGGGGGCGGCCCGGGCAAGGGGGCGGCGGACGGACTGCTCGCCAGCGCGGGCGTGGCCGTGCAGTACCTCGCTCTGGGCCAAGCCGGCCCGGGCAGCGGGCTGTGGCCCGTCGCCGCGGGTCGTGTCGCCGCGGTCCTCGTCCTCCTGCCGGACGCCGTCCGCCACGCCCGCCGGCTGAAGCTGCCGCCGGGCCGCTGCCTCCAGGCCCTCCTCATCGGGGCCGGCGCCGCCCTCGGCCTCGTGCTGTATCTGCTCGCCGCGCAGCGCCAGTTGCTGGCCGTCGCCGTCGTCCTCGCGTCCCTCTACCCGGCTCTGCCCGTCATCCTCGGCCTCGCCCTCCTGCACGAGCGGATCAGCCGGCGCCAGGCGCTGGGGCTGCTGGGGGCGGGGGCGGCGACGGTACTGCTCACACTGGGGTGAGACAGAGCCGCCCCGGTGCCGAGTGCTCACGCGTCGCCCTCGTCCTCCGGCCGCGAGTGGAACCGGAAGCCGACGCCGGCCCCGTCCCGCAGCGCCGCCAGATAGGCGGCCCAGGAGAGTGCGAGATCCTGCCAGGGCAGGCCGACCGGGGTGTAGACGGTCACCTGCCCGGCATCGGTCCGCGCCGGGACGGTCCCGTCGATGATCCGGCCCAGCACGGCTGCGGCGTCCTCCCGGCGCAGGCCCGCACTGCCCAGCGCGCCGGACGTCATCGCCAGGTCGAGGTCGTCCACGATGACCCGCGCATGCCGCAGCAGCCCGGCGTCCAGTTCCACTTTGCCCGGTTCGTCCGCTCCCAGCGAGGTGATGTGCGAGCCCGGCCTGACGTCCGGGAGGCGCAGCAGCGGGCGGCGGGACCAGGTCGCGGTGACGACGCTGTCACAGCTCTGGGCGACTTCTCGCGCGCTGCCGACGACCTGGCACGCGAGTCCGGCCCGTTGCCAGACCCCGGCCATCCGGTGAGCCCGTCCGTCGTCGGCATCGTGGATGACGACCCGCTCGACCGTGCGCAACCGGATCAGCCCGCGCAGCGTCATGTCCGCCTGGGCTCCGGCGCCGATGATTCCCACAGCGCGTGCTCCCGCCGGGCTGAGCAGGTCGGTGGCCAACGCCGCCGACAACCCGGTCCGCCACGCGGTCACGAAGGCGGAGTCCAGCAGCGCGAGCAACTCCCCGGTCTCCAGGTCGTGGAGACAGACGATGCCGGAGATCGCCGGGTCGGCATCGGGGAACTTGGCGTTGACCTTCACGGTGTAGGCGGGGATGCCGGGCAGCAGCCCCGGCAGCAGTACGGCGATGCTCCCGGGGGACGCCGGCAGACTCTGGCGCACGCGCTGCGGGGCGGTCCGCGAGGCGAGGGCCGCGACGAAGCCCTGGCGCAGGGCTCGGACCACGGCCTGCGGTGCGACCACCCGCTGAAGCTCGGTGGCGCCGAGCAGCACGGTCATGAGGCGCCCTCACCCGAACTGACGGACGTCATCCCCAAGTAGCCGAGTAGTACTGCCGGTACGCCTTGCGGTCCTGCTCCGCGCGGATCCAGCGGGTCGCCACCAGGGCGACGATGCTGCCCGCGATGACCAGCAGGCCGGGGCCCACGTTGCGCGGGTCGGTGAGACGGGTCAGCAGGCCCGACACGTCCTCGCCCGCGACCGGCGCCGACGAGCCGGGCGAGGCGGCGCCCTGCGAGGCCGACGGCGCGGGAGAGGCGCCGGTGCCGCCACCGGCCTGCTTGGCCACGATCAGCTTGACCCCCAGCTCGGTCAGCGCCTTCGTCACCGGCTGGAAGAACGTCGTACCGCCCGCCGCGCAGTCCCCGCTGCCGCCCGACGTCAGACCGAGCGCGACTCCGTCGGCGAACATCGGGCCGCCGCTGTCGCCGGGTTCGGCGCACACGTTCGTCTCGATGAGGCCGGTGACCGTGCCCTCGGGGTAGTTGACCGTCGCGTTCAGCGCGGTCACCTCGCCCTGGCGCAGACCGCTGGTGCTGCCGCTGCGGAAGATCTTCTGCCCGACCTCCGGATCGGCCACGCCCGTGATCCGCACGCCCTTGCCGTCACCGACCGCCACGACGTCCGCGCCCTGGCCCGCGCGACCGCTGTCGTACTTCACCAGGGAGTAGTCGTCGCCGGGGAAGCTCCCCCTGAGCGACGTGCCGACCTGTTGACGGCCCCGGTCGTCGGCGAACCAGACGGAGCCGTCGGGCCCGCAGTGCCCGGCCGTGAGGATGAAGTCGGTCTTGCCGTCGGTCACGTTGAAGCCCGCCGAACAGCGCCCGGCGGTCGACAGGATCGGCTCCGCGCCGTTGATCCGCGTCGTGAACGTGCCCTCGGTGCGCTCCATGCGCACGAAGCCGCCGATGCCCTCCGCGACGTCGGTCAGCCGGGACCAGTCGGAGGCGGAGACGGTGCTGTCGCCCCGTACCACCACCTCGTTGCTCTTGTAGTCCAGGGCCCATGCGGTGCCGGGCACGCGGGGCGCCGAACGCAGTGTGGCCGTGGCGGACTTGAGGTCGCTCATGCTGTGGCGCACCATCTTCGCCTGCGCACCGGCGCGCTCGACCTCGTCGGCCGCCTTCTCGTCCGTGACCGCGACGACCGGCCGGCCGGCGGGGTCGACCCAGCTGCCCGCCGTGCGGGAGGTACCGAGCCGGGACACGAGGTCGGTGCCCATGCTCGTGGCCGGTTGCGCCGAGTACGGGACCCCGATCGTCGGATCCGGCGGCTCGCTCGCCACGGCGCGTGTGACCATCGCTCCTCCGAGGAGGAGTCCGCCGACGGCCGCCAGCCGTGTCACTCGCCGGACGACCCGTCGTCGTGCGTGCCTCATGCATGGCTCCCGAACCCGAACAACACGGTGTGAACACCGCGGGGCACTCCTTGAGTTGAGTGCCCTCTTCCCATACGGGGCGCAGCCCTGCCGTGTTCAGCGCACGCGTGATCTCTTCACCGCCGGCCGGCGGCAGGGGCGGTCGGCCCGAAGTCCGCCGGGGCGGCGAGCAGGGCCCGGCTGCGCGCGTCGCCCCACACCGAGGCCGGATCGACGTAGGGCCGCAGCAGGGCGGTGAGCGCGGGGTCCCCGCGTCCGTTCAGCTCGTCGGAGGCGATCTTGCGGGCGATCCCGGCGAGGAAGTCCGCCACCTGCACGCGGGCGTCCTCGCGCGCGACGACCAGCCGCAACCCGGCCAGGCCGACCCCCGCCTGCCGGGCCGCTTCCTCGATCCAGGCGATGCGGTCCGGCGTCAGCATGTTCTGCCGGTCGTGCACCAGCCGGACCGGCCGCCCGTCGCCGCTCCACAGCGCGGCCGTCCGGACGATCGCCGGGAGCAGCGGGTTGAGCACCGGGATCAGGGGCGGCCCGTCCAGGAACGCCGCCCGGTAGGACACCGCGCGGGGCCGGGTCACGGCCAGCCGCTCCAGGATCGCCGTCGCGTCGGTGTCCGGGTGGGCTCGCCGCAGGGCGTCGACCGTGTCGTAGAAGACCTCCACGGGGGCGCCCGGTTCCCCGTTGTTGCGGACCCGCAGCAGCTGGTTGGCCGCCTCCAGGAAGGTCCGCCAGCCATCCTCGCCGAAGGCCCGGCGGCCCTCGCGGAACAAGGCGACGGCCTGGCCCGGGTCACCCAGCAGCAGACCGACGGCCCGGTCCACCACGAAGAAGGACTTCTCCATGAGATGCACCCGCGCCCGCCCGTGGATCGGCCCGTTCGGCGCGAGCAGCCACTCCAGCACCGCGCGGTGCTTCTCCCGCAGCAGGTGGTTCGCCTTGTACTCCTCGGCCGGTGAGCGGATCCGGTCCCGGATCTCCCGTACGGCCGCCGCCGCCGTCGCCTCGGACAGCGACATACTGGCGTGCGCGAACACGTCCGTGTTCCCGCCGGTGAGGTTCTCGCCGTCCGACCCGGATTCGTCGCAGGCGATCTCCAGGAAGGGGCCCTCGGCCCCTCCCCGCTCCCCGTCCTCACGATTCCCGCTCACTGCACAGCCCCCTATCGTGTGCCCATGACCAGGATCCCGCACGAGACGTCCGGTGAACCGAATCCCCTGCAAGCCCTCACTCTCGACCGTCTCCGCCGCCGTACGAGCATGAAGTGGCGCACCTACCCCGAGGACGTGCTGCCCCTGTGGGTGGCCGAGATGGACGTGCCGCTCGCCGAGCCCGTCGTGCGCGCCGTCACCGAGGCGCTCGACCTCGGCGACACCGGCTACCCCGCCGGTACGGCCTACGCTCAGGCGCTGGCCGCCTTCGCCGGGAAGCGGTGGAACTGGGACGGGCTCGCCGTGGAGCGCACCGCGATCGTGCCCGACGTCATGCTGGGCGTCGTCGAGATGCTCAAGCTGGTCACCGGACACGGGGACGCGGTGGTCGTGAACCCGCCGGTGTACCCGCCGTTCTACCAGTTCGTCGAGCACATGGACCGGCGCGTGCTTGAGGCCCCGCTCGGGGCGGACGGGCGCATCGACCCCGGCGTCCTGGAGGAGGCCTTCCGGCAGGCGGTGGCGGGCGGAGGACGGGCCGCCTTTCTGCTGTGCAACCCCCACAACCCGACCGGCACCGTGCACACCGCCGAGGAGCTGTCCGCGGTCGCCGCGCTCGCCGAGCGGTACGGCGTCCGCGTCGTCGCCGACGAGATCCACGCGCCGCTGGTGGTCGGGGGCACCGACTTCGTGCCGTACCTCAGCGTGCCGGGCGCCGAACGCGGACTGTCGCTGATGTCGGCCTCGAAGGCGTGGAACCTGGCCGGGCTCAAGGCCGCCCTCGCGATCGCCGGTCCCGGGGCCGCCGGCGACCTGGCCCGGATGCCCGAGGAGGTCGGCCACGGCCCGAGCCACGTCGGCATCATCGCCCACACCGCCGCCCTGCGCGACGGCGTCGCCTGGCTGGACGCCCTGCTGTCCGGCCTCGACGCCAACCGGCGGCTGCTCACGGACCTGCTCGCCGAACACCTGCCCGAGATCCGCTACCGCCCGGGCGACGCCACCTACCTCGCCTGGCTCGACTGCCGCGCGCTCGGCCTCGGCGACGACCCGGCGGACACCTTCCTGCACCGCGGCCGCGTGGCCCTCAACTCCGGCCTTCCCTTCGGCACGGGCGGCGCCGGACACGTCCGCTTGAACCTGGCGACCTCGCCCGAGGTGATCGGGGAGGCGGTGCGGCGCATGGCCGCCGCGCTGCACTGAAACGCGGGGGCACGCCGCGCGGGTCGCGCTCGTACACTGCACGCCATGGACGACAGTGCGCTGGACCGACTGGGCGCGGGCAAGTACCTGCTGATCACCAGCTACCGCAGAAACGGTACGCCGGTCGCCACCCCGGTCTGGGTGGTACGCGACGGGAACGCGCTCGGCGCCTGGACGCCGGCCGAGTCCTGGAAGGTGAAGCGGATCCGCAACCGCGCCGACGTCCTGGTCGGCCCCTGTGACCTGCGCGGCAACCCCACCGGCGAGCAGGTGCCCGCGACGGCGGAGATCTGCGACCCGGCCACCACCGCCCGCTACCGGCAGCTGATCGCCCGCAAATACGGCCTCACCGGCCGGCTCACCCTGCTCGGCAGCCGGCTGCGCCGGGGCCTGGACGGCACCGTGGGCATCCGCGTCACCCTCACTCGCTGACCCGGGTTGAGCAAGCGCTTTCAGTGCCGGGGGAGTGGACGGCCCGTCCCCGGGACAGACCACCTGTCATGAGCCGAACTCCCGTCCTGCGCGCAGCCGTCGTCGGCACGGGCCACCGGGCCCAGCTCTTCACCCGGGGCCTCGCCGAACGCCCCGGCCACCTGGTGGCCGCGCTGTGCGACCCCAGCCCGACCCGGATGGCCTTCCACAACCGACTGCTGACCGAGAGCGGCGCGCCGGCCGCCACCACGTGGGAGCCCGACCGCTTCACCGACCTGCTCGCCGCGGAGGACATCGACGAGGTCGTCGTCACCACCGTCGACGCCGAGCACGACCGCTACATCGTCCCGGCCCTGAAAGCGGGCTGCCGGGTCGTCACCGAGAAACCGATGACCGTCGACGCCGAGCGCTGCACCCGCATCCTCGACACCGTCCGCGAGACCGGCAACCGTCTGACCGTCGCCTTCAACTACCGCTTCAACCCCGTGCACGAGAAGGTCCGCGCCCTGCTCGCCGAGGGCGCGATCGGCGAGGTGCTGTCGGTCCACTTCGAGTGGCTGCTCGACGTACGGCACGGCGCCGACTACTTCCGCCGCTGGCACCGCGAGAAACGCAACAGCGGCGGCCTGATGGTGCACAAGTCCTCGCACCACTTCGACCTGGTGAACTGGTGGCTCGCCGACGAACCCCGGGAGGCCTTCGGCTACGGGCGGCTCGGCTTCTACGGCCGAGAGGCGGGGGAGCGCCACGGACTGCGCCGGGACTACGACCGCGCCCACGGCGCCGACCGGGCGGCCGACGACCCCTTCGCCCTGGACCTGGCGGCCAACGACACCCTGCGCGCGCTCTACCTGGACGCCGAACGCGACGACGGCTACCTGCGCGACCGGAACGTCTTCGACGGGCCGATCACCATCGAGGACGACATGTCCGTCCTCGTGCGCTACGCGCGCGGCGCGACGATGACGTACCACCTGACCGCCTACTCCCCGTGGGAGGGCTACCGGGTGATGTTCAACGGCAGCGTGGGCCGGCTGGAACTGGAGGTCGAGGAGAGCCGCTGGCAGCCGCCCCTGACCCGGGTCACCTCGGCCGCGGGTGCCGTGCACGGGGACACGGCGGCGGAGCACGCGGGCGGCGCCCGCCTCACCCTGCGCCCGCTGTGGCGGCCCCCGGTGGATGTGCCGCTCGCGGTCGCCCACGAGGCCCACGGCGGCGGCGACCCGCGCATGCTCGACGCGCTGTTCGGACCCGCCGGCCCCGCCCGCGCGCCGGACACCGCGGCGGCGACCCATCCGACGGCCACCGAACGCGACGGGGCGCTCGCCCTGGCGGTCGGTCTCGCGGCCAACCGGAGCTTCGAGACGGGACGGCCCGTGTGCACCGGCGAACTGCTCCCCGGGATCCGGTGACCGGACCGCCCGTCAGGTCCAGGCCCGGTACGGCTCGTCGATCAGCTGGAAGACCGGCTCACCCCGTACCGGGTCCTTGGCGGTCGACAGCCGCACCCGGTCCCCGCTGTGGATGCCGATGGGCGGGCCCATGACCCGGCCGCGTACGACGAAGCCCTCGGCCATCTCGATCAGGGACACGTTGCGGGCCGCGGGGGTGTTGCGGTGCACCACCGTGGAGTGGCGGACGGTGCCCACGCCCTCGCTGCGCTCGGTCCGCAGCTCGCTGCCGCGGCAGACGGGACACAGCACCCGGTGGTACATGGCGGTGCCGCACCAGGTGCAGCGCTGGTAGAGGATGGCCTCCGTGGCCGGGCCCCTCGGGTCGAGCAGACCCGTCGGGGAGCCGGCTGCCTGCTGAGCGACGCTTCCTGAGTGGTGGTACACGCTGTCAACTCCCTGCACTCGGCCGGAATCCCGTGTGCACGGTCGCCCGCGCACAGGTGTGCCCGGTTCGCCGTGCCACCGCGCACGCAGCACAGAGTATGGCACTCAGTGCCACTCGTAAAGGCACTCCGTTCCCTCAATGTGCGGACCCTCAGCCCCGCCCCAGCGTCGCCTCGATCTCCTGCACGACCCGCCACAAGGGCGCGTCACGCCGGGACACGACGACCACCACGTCCTCGGGCTGCTCCCCGGCAGGAGGCACCGGCGTGCCGCCGAACGCGGACTGCACGTACGCCAGCGCGTGGTCCACCGTGGCGCTCGCGTCGTCCTGCCCGTCCGAACGCAGCCAGGAGCGCAGCGCGTTGTTGTGTGCCGCGACCACCGCCGCGGCGATCACATCGGCCTGGAGCGTGCCGTCCCGGCGGGCCGCGAAACGCCGGCGCAGATACTCGGCCAGGGCGCGCTCGTAGCGCCACACCACCGACAGTTCGTAGGCGCGCAGGCCCGGGACCTTCTTGGTGAGGCGGTAGCGCTGCACGGAGAACGTCGGGTTCTCGGCGTACATCCGCAGCACGAGCCGGGCCGCGTCGCAGACCCGCCGCACGGGTTCCTCGTCGTCGCCGGCCGCCGCGAGGAAGGCCGTCATGTCGGCCAGGCACCGCTCGTGGTCCGGGAAGACCACGTCCTCCTTGGACGGGAAGTAACGGAAGAACGAGCGCCGCCCGACCCCGGCCAGCGTCACGATGTCGTCGATGGTGGTCTGCTCGTAACCCCGCTCGAGGAACAGCTGGAAGGCCGCCGCCACCAGGGCGTCCCGCATGGGCGGCTTTCCGGTCCCGGGGTCGGCTTTCTCGGAGCTCATGAGCGGGAACGTAGCACCCGGAAGGGTACGCATGGCACTCAGTGCACTCTCCGGGAGGAACCGAGTTCCCTCTGAACTCCTGGCCCGGCAGCCGCGTATCTAGCGGCAGGACGATCCCCGGAGACGGGCGCCCCCGAGCCCGGACGGAAGGAGAGCAGCGTGTCGACACCGTCCGAGCCCCGGCAGCCGCACGACGGACCGGCCCTCGAACCCATCCGCGTCCTGCGGCCTCGCCGCACCGACGCACTCGCGGAACTGATGCGGGAGTACCGCGAGGAGATCGGCTCGGCCCCGGACGGCAACGAGCCCGGCGGCCATCGGTCCCGGGGCTACGAGTCCGTCGCGCTGCCCCGGCCGCCGGCCGGCTCCGAGGACCTGACGCAGGAACTCCCGCCCCTCACCCGCGAGCGCGGTTCCGGCCGTCCCGGGCCCGGACCAGGACTGCGCCGCGCGGCCGTCGCGGTGGCCGTCGCCGCGGCCGCGGTGATCGGCTTCGGCGGTGCCGCCCTCCTGCTCCCCGGCCAGAACACCGACGACAGGGCGGCGGCACCCGCCCCCCGCCCCACCACGTCCGCCTCCGCCGCTGCCCCCACGCCCACAGCAACGCCCACCCCCACACCCACCCCGCCCGCAGCCGACCCCGACGGCCCGGGCACCCTCCGCGAGGGAGCCACCGGCCCCGAGGTGACCGAACTCCAGGAACGCCTCCTTCGCATCCCGGACGTCTACCGGGACGGCTCCACCAGCGGCCGCTACGACTCCACACTGACCGCGGCGGTCGCCCGCTTCCAACTCTGGTACGGCATCCGCGGCGACGAAACCGGCGTCTACGGCAACGACACCCGCCTCGCCCTGGAGTCCCGCACGGCACCGGTGGCCGGCTGACCTGCCCTGCCCTGCCCGCGGGGCGGCATCGCAGGCAGCGGGGCAGTCCCGCGGCGGGCACGGGCACGGGCACGGACACCGGACGGCACGCACGTCGGCCGGCACCGGCGTCGGCCTGGTCATCGCGCGGGCCCGGGCGCCGGGCCGCCGGGTCGTGGGTCGGCGCAGCGCCCGGGTCGTACCGTCCGCCGAACGGCACCGTCCCGGGTGGCCTGGTCGTGGCCTGGGTCGCGCCGACCCGCCGGTTGGCGCCCGCCGGCCTCACGGCGCCGCCCGCCCGGCTCTGACGCGGGCCGGCGCTGACGCCGCCCGGCCCTGACGGCCGCCGGACCGGGCGCCCGACCCCAGTAGGGGCTCTGGTCCGGAGCCGGGCGGCGGCGACCGCCCAGCGGCACGACCCCCGGTACGCACCCGTCGGACCGACGGCGTCGCCCCACAGGCGACATCGCTTCGGGGCGCCGCCCCGGGATGGCACCGTACACGCGACATCGCTTCGGGGCGCCGCCCCGGGATGGCACCCGTACACGCGACATGGTGAGGTGATGCCGAGACGGCAGAGGACGCGAGGGCGAGGGAGTGGTGTGAGCATGGCGGGCATGGACGCGTTCATCGGGCGGCTGGATCCCGAGATGTGCGTGGTCACGGCCGTCGCGGGCGGTGAACGGGCGGGGTGCCTGGTCGGATTCGCCTCGCAGTGCTCGCTGCGGCCCGTGCGGTTCGTGGTGTGGCTGTCCGAGGTGAACCGCACCTTCCGGGTGGCCCGGGACGCCGAGGTGCTCGCCGTGCACCTGCTCGCGCGTGAACAGCACGCCCTCGCCGAGCTGTTCGGCGGGCGGACCGGCGACCGGACGGACAAGTTCGAGGGTCTCCGACTGCGCGAGGCGTACGGCGGGGCCGTCGTGCTGGAGGACGTGCCGGCCTGGTTCGTCGGCCGGATCGTGACGCGCGCGGGCGGCGGCGACCACATCGGCTTCGTCCTCGACCCGGTCGAGTGGGGAGGACACGAGGCGTACGACGGGCCGCTGCTGCGCCTCTCCGGCGCTCTCCCCATCGACCCGGGTCACCCGGTCGACTGAGTCGGCCCCCGGCGCGTCGAACACCGGGCAACGTCCGGGAAAAGGAACGGGACGCCAGGCCCGCAGGGCGTCATCCTGAGCCGGGGCGACGACGCACGAGGCGCCCCGCCCGCCGGCGACCGAAGGCCACGCCCATGAACGGCTCCCGCATCCCGGGTCTGGTGCTGCCCACCCTGTTCCTGCTGGCCCTGGTCGTGGGCCTGTGGTGGTACTGGCGGCACCGCGGCGACTCGTGAACGGCGAGCCGTTCCCTACCTCGGAACCCGGACGTCCACGACGCACACGTCGTCCCGCCGCTCGTCCGGCAGCATCCGCGCCAGCAGCTGCCCCAGTGACCCCGGCCCGTCGGCGTGCGGGGCGGCCACCGCGTCGGCGAGACGTTCCAGACCCCGGTCGATGCTCTCCGGGGGATGCTCGACCAGGCCGTCGGTGAACAGGACGAGCCGGTCGCCCGGGGCGAGACGGCACTCCGCCTCCTCGAAGACCGGCGTCGCGGTCGCGCCCAGCAGCATGCCCCTGGGGCGGTCCAGATACCGCACCCGGCCGTCCCTGAGCAGCAGCGGCGGGGGATGCCCCGCCTGGGCCCAGACCAGGCGGCGCTGCCGGGGGTCGTACCGGGCCAGCACCATCGTGGCCGTCGCGTGGGAGTCGCGGGAGTGCAGCAGCAGCGTGTTCAGCCGGGCCAGCGCGCCGGTCAGCGACGAACCCGTGATGACCATGCCCTTCGCGGTGAAGCGGAGCTGCGCCATGGTGGCGACGGCGTCGACACCGTGCCCGGCGACATCGCCGACCACCAGCAGCGCGCCCCCGTCGGGCAGTTCCACGGCGCTGAACCAGTCACCGCCCACGTGCACCCCCGACTGGGCGGGCAGATAGGCGACTTCGACGCGCAGTCCCGCCAGGTGCACCGGCCGGTTCGCCAGCGGCAGCAGTGCCTGCTGGAGCCTGGTCGCCAGGGTCCGCTCGGCCTGGAGCACGTCGTGCTGCGTGAGGATCGCCTGCTCGCTCTCGACCAGGGCCAGCTCCGCCCGCCGCCGGGCGGTCATGTCCTGGACGACACCGTGCACCTCGACAGGCGTGCCGTGCATGTCGGCCACGGCCTCGGCCACGAGGCGCAGATGCCGGATGCCGCCGCTCGTCCTGACCCGGAACGGCAGGTCGAAGGCTCGCCCCTCCTGGACGAGCGCGCGGACGGCGCGGGTCAGCGCGGGCCCGTCCTCGGGCAGCGCGAGCTCCGGCAACCCGGTGAGCCGCACCGGGCCGTGCGCGGGGTCCCGGCTGAAGATGGCGAACACCTGGGTCGACCAGGAGGCCTCCTGCGTCGCCAGGTTCCAGTTCGCCCAGCCGAGGTTGCCCAGCCGCTGGAGGTCCGCCAGCCGCTGCTCCTGCCGGTCGGAGGAGCCGTGCCGGATCCAGCTGACGACCAGTGCGTCGTCCAGCCGAGCCACCCGCGCCGAGTACGTGGACAGCGCCGCGATGCCCGCCACGACCTCCTCGTGCGCGAACGGTTCGCTCTCGTACGGCTCCCCGGTGGTCAGTGTGTGCAGACAGCCCTGCCACAGCGGCTCCTCCGTCAGGGCCGGCCGGAATTCCAGCAGCCGCCGCCCGGCGAGCTCGTCCCCGGGGCGGCCCAGCAGGTCACCGGCTCGTGGGGTCGCGGCCTCCACCCGGAAGTCCTCGGGCTCGCCCGAAGCGTCCCTCAGCGGGGTGAGCAGCATGGCCGCGATCGGCAGCGCGTCGAACAGTGCCTGCACGGCGTCCGTGGCGGCGTCGGCGGCCCGCTCGGGCGGTGCGTCGAAGGCGCGCAGCCGGCCGGCGCACAGCTCGGTGACGCCCCGCAGATGGGCCTGGTCGCGGGCCGTGAAGGATCCGGCACGGCCGCGCAGCACACCGATGCAGACCTGGGCCGGGCCCGCGGCGGGCACGGGCAGCCAGGCGCGCGACCGCCACCGCTCGGGCGGATCACCGATCAGCAGTTCCCGCCGCTCATGCGTGGCGATGTCCTCCAGCCAGCACGGTTCGCCCCTGCGCAGCGCGTCCAGGGCCGCGATGCCGCTCAGCGGCGGCACCTGGCTCCACTGGGCGGCCAGCTGGTCGTCGATACCGGCGTGCCCGATCAGTTCGAGTCCGCCGTCGGGCCTGCGGACGTAGATCATGATGGCGTCGGCGGCCATGCCGGGCGCGAGCTGCTCCAGCAGACACCGGGCGAGGTCGTGCGGTGTCATCACCCGAACGAGGGCCTGCCCGAGGCGGGCCAGGGCGATGGCGACATCGTCCGGCGCGGCCGTCTCCGGCAGGGCGTCGGAGCCGAAGCCGGGGGAGTGGGTGCCGACGGGCTCGGCCGCCTCGCCCCGGCCGGGGGCCGTGGGCGCCAGGGATCCGAGCGTTATCCAGCACTCCTCAAGGAGGGTGTGGCGCGCAGCCTTCGCCCGCTGGAGAAGCCGTTCGTCCGCCGCGTCCGCGGAACACCTGGTCAGCGCCATCACCGCGCCCTTGGCCCGTTCCACGACAGCGGACGTCGCCGCCTGGTCGCGCAGCCGGTCCAGCTCGGCGCGCTGCCGGGCGACGATCTTGGCCAGTTCGACCAGGTCCGGTGCGGCACCGGGCTCCGCCGGCGTCACGGGCTCGCTCGTCACGCGTTGAGCATCGCATACCCGCGCGGGTTCGAAGACGGCCTCGGGCGACGGACTTCTCCCACATCCCGGCGGCCACACCGGTCACATCGGCCACAAGGTCACATCAGCCTCGGAAGCCGTCAACGGCCATCGCGCGGATACAGCCACAGGCGCAGCAGCCGGCTGAGCCTCGGCATGACGAGATACGTCAGCACCGGCAGCAGCACCAGCGGGAACACGGCGGCCCGCAGCGGCAGCGGCCAGCCGGTGGTGTGCGGTGTCACCAGCCACTGGATGAGCAAGGTGAACGGATAGGCGCCGAGGAACGTCGTGAGGACCATCTTCCACCGGGGCGGGGCCTGCACAGTCGTGCCGGGCAGGCTGAACCACGTCTCCATGCCGGTCGTCGACTGGCGTTCGCTGCTGACCTCGGTGGCGATGTCCTCGATCCGCCGGTGCCAGTGCGCGCGCTCCTCGGACTCCAGCCAGGCGGCGAGCCGGTGCTGGTCGGACCAGCGCAGCACCGCGTGGTAGCGGTGGCCGTCCTCCGGCGTGAGCCAGGAGACGCCCTCGTTGCCCGGGAACTGTCTGGCGCAGCGGGTGATGCCGTGCGTCCACTCCTCGAACTGCCGCTCCCGGCCGGGACGCACCTGCCAGGTCAGAACGGTGGTCACCGGCTCGCGCCGGACTTCGGTGGTGCTCATTCCATCACGTGTGCCACGCACACCGCGGGTCATGCCCGACGGGTCACGGTTGGCGATTGGCCTCCACCAGAGCCTGGGTGACCGCCCGGACGCTGCGCGCGATGTGCTGCAACTGCATGACCTCGGCCGCGTACAGCTTGATCGTGTGCTCGATGACGCCCTCGTGCAGGCCGAGTCCGGGCAGGTCGGCGCGGGCGGTCTGGAGGGCCGTGCGGGCGACCCTGATCTCCTGCTGGACCTGGATCTGGGCGTGCCGGGCGAGCAGGACGGGGTGGCGGATGAACACGGGGTATCCGGCGTAGCGCGCGGGCACCAGCTCGCGCAGCCACTTGGCCGCCGAGCGCTCCCAGTCGTAGCTCCCGGGGGTCTTGACCTGGCAGGGCCAGTCCGGGCTGATGCGCGTGGACGTCAGAGGCATGATCATCGCTTCCGGGTGTGCGGCGTCGTGAGGGTGGACGACGGGTCGGGGTGGCCCCGGCCTAGGGGATGGCCGGGGCCGCCACGGACACCCGGGGCGCCGAAGCGGGTAGGAGCCGGCCCCTCGGGTGCGGAACGGATCCGGAACGACCGGGTCGCGATCCGTGAGCAGTATTTATATATGCCATCCGGTTTTCAAGGTGCATGAAAACATTCATGCGCGCTTTGTTGTGGATGGTCCCCCTGTGCGCACCCGAGGCCTTCCCGCTGCGTGCTGCTCAGTCCGGCAGGAAGAAGTGATGCTGGTCGGCGACCTGTTCGTACTCCTCGAGCCGGGCCTGCGTCCGTTCCGGATCCGCGTCCGTCATGGCCTGGAGCAGCGCCGAGCACATCACGCCAGGGGCGGCGTAGGAGTCGAAGACCAGGCGGGAGCCGGTCCCGAGGGCGAAGGTGACGTCGGCCTCGTCCGCGAGCGGCCCGAGAGCCAGGTCGGTGATCAGGGCGACCTTGAGCCCGGCGCCCCGTGCGACCCGGACCGCCGTCAGTGTCTCCTGCGCGTGCCGGGGCATGGAGAACGCCAGCACCCAGGTGCCGCCCGCCTCGCGCGACTGGAGCAGCGCGTCGTAGGCGACGCTCCCGCCCCGCGTCACCAGCCGTACGTCCGGGTGGATCCGGCGGGCGGCGTAGGCGAAGTACTCGGCCAGCGAGACGGAGATGCGCAGGCCGAGGACCGTCAGCGGGGTCGAGGACGCCAGCTTGCGGCCGACGTCGATCACCAGGTCGGGGTCGGCGAGGTCCCGCCGCAGGTTCTCCAGGTTCTCGATCTCGGTGTCGACCGCCGCCTGGAGCTCGTTGCCCCTGTTCTCGTCGGCCGGTCCGCCGCCCGCCAGGGTGCCGAGCGCGATGGCCTGGAGTTTCTCCCGCAGCGCCGGGTAGCCGCTGAAGCCGACCGCCGAGGCGAACCGCGTCACCGAGGGCTGGCTCACGCCGACCCGGTCCGCGAGATCCGTGATGGAGAGGAACGCCGCCTCGGTGATGTTCTCGATCAGGTACTGGGCGATACGCCGCTGGCCCGGGGACAGCCGGGGCCGGTCGAAGAGCGCCCTGAGCTGGGCGGAGGGGGAGACCTCCGCTTCGGGTGCGGCCTTCCCCGAGGTGATCGCGGATGCCTGTGCGCGTGCCTGCTGCGGCGATGGCACCGGTGCGCCTCCTTCGTCTCCCACGGACGTTCAACATAGCTCACGCCCCCTGGTGACCAGGGCTTCTTCCCCGGGCACATGAGGTGCCCGGCGGGGGGATACCCGGACGCCGGGCGGGAACCCGCCGCGGCAGAAGATCCCGACACGAGGCAAGAGGAGTCATCGTCATGACCGTCCCCGAGGAGAACCGGCCGAAGACGCAGACCACGGACGAGGTCCTGGAACACCAGGACGAGCACCAGACCCGGCCGCCGGGCGCGAGCGGTCGCACGATGCGCGAGGCCCTGGAGGAGGCCGAGGTGCGGCCCGACGACTACGACGAGCGCTAGCACCCCCCCGCCACCGCAACCGAACCAACGACGCTTCCGGCAGGTGAGACCGCATGGGCGCACTGAGTGCGCTGGAAGAGACACTGGAAAACCGATGGGAGGCCCTGTGGGCGCGGGTCTTCGACAAGGAGCCGGTCGAGGTCCTCGACGCCCTGCGACACGAGTGCGACGACAACGCCGTGGTGTGCCGGGCGGACCGGGTCATGGTTCCCAACGCCTACGACGTCGAACTCGCCGACGAGGTGCATGACCAGCTGGCACGCCACGGCACCAACGTGGGCCAGGCCCTGACCGACAGCCTGGTCCGTCACGCGGAACGCAAGGGCTACGAGTTCGCGGGCCCGCTCGCGGTACACGTCGCGAGGTGTCCCGACGTGCCCAACGGGCGTTACCGCGTGGCCAGTCGCGTCATGCAGCACGTGAGCACGGACGGCTTCTTCCACGCGGCCCACTGAGGAGCCCTCAAGCGCTCAACGGCGATAGATCGTGATCGAGTGCCCGACATCGTCGACCGGGCGGCTGCCGCCGATCAACTCGGCCAGCCGCCCGGTCGCTTTCGCGGCCGCGGAGTCCGACACCGCCAGCACCCCCCGCACGGCACCGGCCGGCACCCCACGCGGATCGCGCGCCCGGATGCCGTAGAAGGACGGCACCCCACTGCCCTTGTAGACCAACCACACCCGCTCATCGGGATAGCGCTCGCGCAGCCGCTCCGCGAGCCGCCCCAGATCCTGTCCCCAGTCCACGTTGGAGTCGTGCAGGAACTCCCGAGTCCTGCCCGGCCCGCCGAAAGCCTCGTTGGAGTACGGCAAGTAATAGGGGTACGCACGCAGCGAACCGACCGCGACGAACGCCACCAGCGCCCCCACCGCGACGGACACCCACCGCAGCCGCGCCACGAGAACGCAACCGGCCGCCACCGCGAGGAACAGCGGCAGGAAGACGGCGTACCGGGTGCCGAGGTCCCGCGAGCCCTGCATGGCCGCCGCCAGCAGCACCGCGGGCGCGGCCAGCACATAGGGCGCGGCCGGCCGCAGGCGGCGCACCGCGACCACGGCGACGGCCCCGGCGACCCACAGCGCGAGCGTCCCGAGCGGTGTCTTCACCAGCAGTGCGGCCGGCAGGTAGTACCAGAGCGAGCCCGAGTACAGCCGGCCGAACAGATAGCCCTGCCACGGCCGGTTCTCCAGCCCGAACTGGACCCGCATCCCGTCCCGGTACGCCTCCGGGAACGGCAGCGTCTCGACCAGCAGCCCCCGCAATCCCCGCACGGTGGGCACATGCTGCTCCGGAGTCCAGCGCAGCCGCGGATCGACCATCAGATACGTCATCCACACGACGGCGACCGCGGCCAGTGCCACGACCGCGGCGCCCGCGACCGCCCGCCCCGGGCCCCGCCCCCGGCCGGCTGCCGACGCGTGCCACACCGACACCGCGGCCAGTGCCATGAGCACCGGTACGGCGGGGAGCGTGCTCATCTTCGTGGCCAGGGCCGCCCCCAGCGCCACCCCGGCGAGCGGCACGTACAGCAGGGGCCCGCGGCGGGCCCGCCACAGCAGCCACGCCGACGTCAGCACGAACCCGGCGGCCGGCACGTCGAGCGTGGCGAGCGAGCCGTGGGCGATGACGTCGGGGGAGAAGCAGTACAGGGCGAGCGCGGCCGACGCCCCGGCCGGCCCGGCCAGTTCACGGGCGAAGGCGAAGACGACCAGCCCGAACAGCAGTGTCAGCGCGATCACCGGGAGCCGGGCCCACAGCATCAGCCGCCACGGGTCGTTGCCCGTCTCGTAGAGCAGATGCCGCCCCACCGCGCCCTGGTCCCCGGTGAAGGACGGGTCGACGCGCGGATCCGCGAGGGTCACCCCGGCACCGATGACGAGCTTGCCGAGCGGCGGGTGTTCGGGGTTGTGGCGCAGCCGGTGTTCGTGCGTGTACTCCACGGCGGCGCCCACGTACACCGGTTCGTCGATCGTCGGGGTCTGCCGCACGGCGGTGGTGACCATGACGAAGGCCATCTGTACGAGCAGCACGGCCACGAGGAGCGGCAGCGGCCACCGTCTGCCGTACCGCCGCGTGGCCCCCGCCGGTGACGGTGACGGTGGCGGGAGCGACAGCGGCCGTGGGACGGCGGGAGCGGTCCAGAGGTCCCTCACGGGCCCACTCTGCATCAGCCCCCGCCGCTCGGGGCGTCACCGCTTCACGAGTCGCACCGACAGACCGTCAGTCGTGTGAACGGGCACGGCCCGCAGCGTCGTCGAGTCGAGCTCCACACGGTCGAACCGGCCGCGCAGCGCCGGAGCCGACAGGACCGGGACAGTCGTCCCCGCGACCGGCGGCCGCTCGGCGTCGAGCCGCAACGACAGCACGCTGCCCGCACCCAGCAGCACGCGCCGGCTCACCGTGAGCGCCGGGCCGTGGTTCCCGCGCAGCGTCAGCTCCAGCGTCGACTCGCCCTCCTGGACGTACGAGCCGCGCACCCGCAGGACCTTGTCCGCGCGCAGCGTGCCGCCCGTGACCCGGACGTCGCCCTGTCCCAGGGCGTTCGGCGAGGCGGCGACCAGCGTGCCGTCCTCGACGACGGTCCCGCCGTGGTACCGGTTGTGGCCGGTCAGGGTGAGCGTGCCCGTGCCGCGCTTGGTCAGTCCGCCGTCACCCTCGATGTCGTTGCGCCAGCTGTCGGCCGCGTGGAAGCCCCCGGCCGCCGCGTCCAGCGTCACCGTGACGGCGGTGTCGAAGGCGCCGTACCCGTCCGCCGCCGCGAACAGGTTCAGCTGGCCCCACTGCTCCAGGCCGTCCAGCAGGACGTACCCGGAGGGCAGCGCGGTCGTGCGCAGCACCTCGCGGCGCTGGGCCGCGCTCAGGTACGGCAGCCGCGTCTCCAGCAGGACCTCCGCGCCCTTCGGCACGGTGAGCGGGTCCTTGCGGCCGCGGCGGGGCAGGACGTACGGTCGACCTGCGCTCGACCGCCCGGGCGTTGGCCTCGCGGTCGGCGTAGGTGTCACCGGCGTCCGAGTGGGCGTAGGCGTACAGCGTGTCAGCCGTCGTGCCGGTCTTCCGGGTGAAGTAGGCGAGGGCCTGGGCGCGTGCCGCCGCCTTGAGCTCCGCGTTCGCCGGGTCGGCCAGGGTCGCCGCGGTGAGGGCGGTCGCCATGATCCGGCCGCCGATGACGTCGACGGTGGAGTGCATGCCCGACATGATCCGGGTGTGACTGAGCTCGAACGCCCGCGTCACCAGCTCCTGGAAACGCTCGGGCACCGCGTACGCGAAGGCCAGAGCGGCGAGGTGGAAGGCGTTGGTGTGGCCGCTGGGGAACCCGCCGTCCTCCTCCGGGTTCTCGGAGCGCTGCCGCAGCAGTTGCGGGGCCACGACCACGTCCGAGTCGTACACCGGGTAGCCGAGGGCGTCCTTCTTCCCGGTGTCCACGACTTCGCTGTCCTCGTTCATCCGCCACGGACGCGGGTACTGGAAGGCGAACTTGGCCGGGTTGCCCGAGGCGAACGGCCCGCGCACGGTGTCCACCAGCCTGGCCACCGTGCCGAGCTCCGACTCGTGGGAGCCCGCGCCGAGCGCGGATCCGGCCGGGGCGTCGGAGGGCAGGGTGTCGCTGATCTTCCCCGGGGGCGTGCCGTCCGGGGCGCTGGTGATCGACGTGACCGCCTTGGCACCGGACCTGTACAGGCCGGCGAGCGGACCAAGGCCGCCGATCATGGCGTAGCTCTGGTGCTGACGGTCGTAGAGGAAGGCCTCCTTCGCCTGCGCCTCGGTGCGGGATGTCGTGACCCGGGCGCAGTAGCGCATGTTGGCGCGCAGCACCTCGCGGTCCAGGACCCGGCCGGTGTCCCAGGCGTCGCCCGTCTTCCACACCTGGGACATGCCGCCCAGGATCCGGAGAACCGCGTTGGTCTCGGGGGTCTGGTTCGTCAGGACGTTCGACTTGTAGTCGTCGACGAACGCGGCGGGGCCCGTGGCGGCCTTCGCGTCCGCGGCGGCGAGCCACGTGGCGAAGGCGGGCGCGGCCAGCAGACCGGCCGAGGAGCCCAGGGACGTCCTGAGGAAGCCCCGCCGGTTGACGGACGCGGTGGCGATGGGCCCGGCTGGTGACGGCATGCGTGTGCCTCTCTTGAGTTCTGCGACGGGGATCCGCGACGAAGTTCTGCGCCGCGGTTTCGGCCGTTCGGCCGGGAGACGAGCGAAGACCTACGGCCGTGTCGTGACCCTTCGGAGAGGGATCGGCCACGAGCCGGTGTCCGGAACGTGAACGGCGTCCGCCCGGCTCACAGAAGGGAACGGGCCAGCGCAACCGCGCCCTCGACCGGCGGCACGCGCAGCCGCTGAGGGCGGGCCGCGGGCAGGGACTCGGCGAGCGCGGAGGTGAACGCCTCGTACAGCGCGGGCTGGGCGAGCACCGTGCCGCCCGCCACCACCACGTCGTCCACGGGGACCCCGCGCCCGGCGAGCCGTACGACGAGCGAGGCCAGCGCCCGGCCGCCGTCGGCGATCACGGCCCGAGCGAGCGGTGAGCCCGCCTCGGCGGCGGCGAACACCACGGGGGAGTGCCGGCCCCATTCGCCGGAGACGTCCGTGGCGGCCTCCAGCGCTGCACCCAGCGCGGGCACCTCGGCCACGCCGAAGGCCGCGACCAGACCGGTCGCGAGTGCGTCGGGCTCCTCGCCGCGGTCGTGCGCCGCCCAGACGGCCCGCGTGGCCTCGCGGACGAGTCCGGCCGCGCCGCCCTCGTCTCCCAGCACCGCGCCCCAGCCGCCGACCTGGACCGGACCGCCGTCGGGCAGCCGCCCCACCGCGACCGAACCGGTACCTGCGACCAGACCGACGCCCTTGTCCAGCCCGGCGGCGGGAACGAGCAGTTCGGCGTCGCCCACGACCAGCGCGGGCACCCCGAGCCGCTCCTGGAGCCCGGCCCGGATGGCTTCGCACTGGCGTGGCGTCTCACAGGCGTGACCGCCCACGGCGACGGCGGACGGGAGTGCGTCCGCCGGCAGGGCGTCATGGACCAGCGCGGCCAGCCGGCCGGCCGCGGCCCCGGGCTCGTGCGGCCGCCAGCCCGCACTGCCGCTGACACGGTCGACGACGATTTCGCCGCCCGCGAGGGCACGCAGATGGGTCTTGGTGCCGCCCACGTCGATACCGACCACGTAAGGCGTGGAGTCCTGCACGGGTCCTCTTTCGTCGTTGCGCGGTCACGGCGACGGCAGGCGAACCGTGCGTCGGACCACGCCAGTTGAAGAGGTAGGGAAGCCCCGGGACGGGCTTCTGCGGGCCACGGCAGGCGAGTACCGTGGAGTTCGTTAGGAAGTTAACTAACGAAGTAGGGTGCGCGTCAAGAGGCACGGAATCCCGATGCCGCGCGACCTTTGCCGCCGCCCTGCACGGCCGCAGCACGACCTGGGGAGACCATGCGCCTGAGTGAGAGTGCCCGTGTGGTGTTCGACGTACTGGCCGGGACGGGCACGGCCACCCGCCCCCAGCTGGCGGCCGGTGCGGGCCTTTCCAAGCCGACCGTCTCCTCCGCCGTGGCCGAGCTCGAAGCCGTCGAGCTCGCCGCCCACTCCGGCAGGGCCTCCGGAGGCACCGGCCGCAGCGCCGCGATCTACCGTCTCGGACCGGCCGCCGGCGCCGTGCTCGCCGTCGACCTGGGGCCCGCCGTGACGCGGGTGCGCGGCTGCGCCCTGGACGGCACGCTGCTCGCCGAGGGCGCCGGGTCCCGGCCGGAGGCCGCCGACACCGTCCGCAAGGTCCTCGACGCCCTGCCCGCCGGGGCCCCGCTGCGGGCCGTCGTGGTCGCCGTCGGCGACGTCCCCATGCGGGACCGCGCCGGGGAGCGCCCCGCGACCGCCAAGGCCGGACCCGTCTTCGACGCCATGGCCGTCGCCCTGCCCGAGGGCGTCCCCGTCCACCTGGAGAACAACGTCAACTGCGCCGCCCTCGCCGAGCTCCACGAGGGCGCCGCCGTCGGCCGCGACACCTTCGGCTACCTGCGCATCGGCGTCGGCATCGGACTCGCCGTCGTCATCGGCGGCCGGGTGCTGCGCGGTGCGAACGGCGCCGCCGGTGAGGTGGCCCGGCTGCCCTACCCCTGGGACGACGACCGCGCACCGCGCCACGAGGGCCTGGAGCAGCGCATGGGCTCGCGCACCCTGCTGCGCCGTGCGGCCGAGGCCTGGCAGGACGGTGACGGGCCCCGCCCGCGCACCGCCGAGCGGCTCCTCGCCCTGGCCGGGCAGGGGCATGCCACGGCCGGTGCCGTGGTCGCCTCGCACGCCGCCGACGTGGGCCGGCTCGCCGCCGCCGTCGCTGCCGTACTGGACCCCGGGCTGATCGTGCTGGGCGGCGGCACCGGCGCGGATCCGCAGCTCCTGCCCGGGGTGCGGGCCGAGCTGGCCCGGCTGAGCTGGCCCACCGAGGTGGTCAGCAGTGTCGTGGGCGACAGCGGCACGGTGGCGGGGGCCAGCAGGCTCGCGGTCGCCCATGGAATTCAAACCGTGACCGGAGCTGTGCGGGCGAAGCATTGACGGCTGCGCCATCGGTCTGCCAATGTCCGGACAAGCGCTTTCTAGTCGGCCGGGACGCCGACTCCGGGTAAGCCTCCCGCTCGTACGCGAAGTACGGCAGCCGCACGAGGGCGAGCTTGTGCGACGCCGGCCGTCATGGCCGGGGACCCCACCCGTGAATGCGACGCGGCCGGGCGAGGCCGCGCCCCCGGAAAGCGAAAATCTCCTGCAAACTGCACCCGTGCCGCCTCGGCTGGCGCCGTGCTTCTTCCGCTACGAGAAAAGGGATCGAAGATGATCAGTGTGGGTGTGCGGCGCTCCCGCCGGCTCGGCCGCGGCGGCATACGCCGCGTGGTTCCCCTCGCTGCCGTGGCCACGGCAGGTGCCCTTCTGCTCTCCGCCTGCGGGTCGGGGGAATCCGGCTCGGGCGGGACCTCCAAGTCGCTGACGTTCTGGATCTCCACGGTTCCGGGGCAGGACGCGGGCTGGAAGAAGATGGTGGCGCAGTACAAGAAGGAAACCGGCGTCAAGGTCAACCTCGTCAACATCCCCTACGACGGCTACGACGCGAAGCTGCGCAACGCCGCGCAGGCGAACTCCCTGCCCGACGTGGCGGCAGTGCCGAAGCTGGACCCGATCTGGGCGAACAAGCTGATCGACCTCGGCTCCATCGCCAACAACGAGAAGAACAAGATCAACAAGAACTTCATCGCCAAGGACTCGTCCGGGAAGGTGCTGTCCATCCCTTCGGACATCACCGCCTCCGGCCTGTTCATCAACGAGACGCTGTTCAAGAAGGCCGGCGTCGCCGTCCCCACCTCGCCCCAGAAGACCTGGACCTGGACCGAATTCATCAAGGCGGCGGACAAGGTCCGGGAGAAGACCGGCGCCAAGTACTCCCTCACGTTCGACCAGTCGCCCTCCCGGCTCCGCGCCATGGTGTACGAGCTCGGCGGGAAGTACGTCCACGCGGACTCCTCCGGCAAGTTCTCGGTGGACGCCGCGACCAGGAAGGCCGTGAAGCGCTTCGTCGCGATGAACGACAACAAGACCATGCCGAAGTCGGTGTGGACCAGCGGCGCCGACCCGTCGGCCATGTTCCAGAGCGGTGACGTGGTCGCCTACTGGTCCGGCGTGTGGCAGGTGCCCGCCTTCGCGGAGAGCATCAACAAGTTCGACTGGGCGAGCGTCCCGACTCCCGCCGAGCCGGTGCAGGCCAGCGACGTCAACAGCGGCGGCATGACGGTCGGCTTCAACAACAACGGCGACGCGGCCGCCGCCGCGGAGAAGTTCCTGTCCTGGCTGTACGAGCCGGCCCACTACCAGGCGCTGTGCGAGGCGTCCGGGTTCCTGCCCGTCGAGACCGGCCTGAACCCGAAGTACCCCTTCAAGTCCGAGGCGGCGCAGGCGGCGTTCAAGCTCTACAACGAGTCGATCCCGCTGTACGCCCCGATCTCCGGCTACTTCAACACCGCGCAGACGAACTGGGTGCTGAAGGGCAAGAGCCTCACCGAGGACCCGACCAAGACGGAGCTCGGCAAGGCGATCAACGGCCAGCAGTCGGCCGACAAGGCGCTGGACAACATCGTGGCCGGCTACAACCAGCAGGTCGGCGGCTGAGCGCAGGCCGGAAGGCCCGGGCGGCGGGGTCGAGACACCGCCGCCCGGTCTCGGGCCCCACGCGACGCCGGGCTCATGGCCTGAGCCCACAGGAACCCATTCCACCAGCACGGAGTCAGGAAGATGACCAAACGCGCCCCGGACGTGTCCGCGAGCCCGCCCAGGAGCCGCAGTAAGTACACCCTTGCGCCGCTCGTCCTCATCGCGGCCAACGTCGTGCTCTTCGCGCTGTTCTTCGTCTGGCCGGCGGTGATCGGGCTCGTCTACTCCTTCACCAACTACACGGGCGTGGGGGCGTTCCAGTTCGTCGGACTGGACAACTACCAGCGCCTGTTCGGGGACTCCACCTTCTTCGACGCCCTGACCCGGACGCTGCTGTACACCGTGCTCTTCGTTCCGCTGAACTTCGTGTTCTCGCTGCTCATCGCCAACGTGCTGGTGAGCAAGCACGCCAAGGGCGTGTCCGTCGCCCGCGTCTTCTTCTTCATCCCGTGGCTGCTGTCCCCCATCGTCGTGGGTGTCCTGTGGCGGTGGCTGTTCGGTGAGAACTTCGGACTGGTCAACTACCTCATCGATAAGGTCGGCGGAAGCGCCGTGCCGTGGCAGTCGAACGCGGACCTGTCACTGATCGTGGTCGTGGTGGCGGCATCCTGGGCCTGGACGGGCTTCTCGATGCTGCTGTTCATCGCGGCGATCAAGAACGTACCGACGTCGTACTATGAGGCGGCCGCGCTCGACGGCGCCGGTCCGTGGCGCCAGTTCTTCAGCATCACCCTGCCGAGCATCGCGCCGACGTCCTTCATCGTCATCCTGCTCAACACGATCCACGGGATGAAGGAATACCCGCTGTTCGCCTCCCTCAACAACGGCGGCCCCGGCACGTCGAACAACCTGCTTGTTCAGTACATCTACCAGACCGGCTTCAAAGCGGGCCAGATCGGCTACGCGAGCGCCGCGTCGTTCGTGCTCATGCTCATCCTGATGGCCGTCGCGATCATCCAGCTGATGGTCAACCGGCGGGTGGAGAACCGATGACAACCACAGACATGCCGCGCAAGGCCGACGTCGATTCCGCACGGGCCGTCTCCAGGAAGCGGCCCCGCGGCGCGGTCGGCGGCGGGCTTCGGCGCGCGGTGCCCGCGACGACACTGCTGTGGGTCCTGGCGGCCCTCTACGGGCTGCCGGTGCTGTGGTTCGTCCTCAGCTCCTTCAAGCCGGCGGGAGACCTGTTCTCCCTTCCGCTGACGCTGTTTCCGGAAGACCCCACCGTGTCGGGTTACAAGGCGGCGTGGGACAGTGCCAACTTCTCCCAGTACTTCATCAACACGGCCATCGTGTGCGTGATCGCGACGATCCTCACGGTGGGAGTCAGCTGTTGCACGGGGTACGCACTGGCCAAGTACGACAACAAGTGGCTCAAGGTCTTCTTCGTCGGCATCCTGGCCACCACGATGCTGCCGGGCGAGGTCATGCTCGCCCCGCAGTTCCTGGTGGTCCGCGACCTCGGCCTGTACAACTCGCTCGCCGGCATCATCCTCCCGGCCGTGCTCACCGCCACCGGATGCTTCATGTTCCGTCAGTTCTTCCTGACGGTCCCCGACGAGCTCATCGAGGCCGCCCGCATCGACGGGGCGCGTGAGCTGTCGATCTTCCTGCGGATCATGGTGCCGATCTCCCGGCCCATCATGCTGACGCTCGCCATCCTGTCGTTCCAGTGGCGGTGGAACGACTACATCTGGCCGCTGCTGATGCTCAACGACCCCGAGAAGTTCACCGTGCAGATCGGCATCCAGAGCCTCGTCGGGGCGCAGAACATCAACTGGTCGGTGGTGCTCGGCGGATCGGTCATCTCCATGATCCCTTTGATCCTCGTCTTCCTGGTGTTCCAGCGTTACGTCATGAACGCCAACATCAATGCCGGACTGAAGGACTGACCTTGCCCACCGAGCTCGACCACGAGTTCGTCCGCGCGGTGGCCGGCGCCGCCGACCGGTCGGCCGCCCCGCTGGCGGCCCGCCCCGGCGAAGCACCCGCCGGTGTGACCCACCGCGCCCTGGCGCGCCGGGTGAAGACTCTGGTCGCGGCGTACCGTTCCCCGGACTCGGCGCTGCACGGCAGCAGGCAGGCCGTCGCCGCCACGATGACCCACCTCGGCGCCCTCCGGGCCGCGCAGACCACCACCGGCCTGTTCGCCGGCGGCGACAACGTGCAGTCACCGCCGGACTCCGCGTTCACCGTCAACGACGTGTGCGACGCGCACGTCCTCGCCGCGGGCGCGGGGCCGGAACTGCGCGGCGTCACGGCCGCGCTCGCCGAGATCGCCGGCGCCGCCTGCGAAAGTCTCCTGACCGGTGGGGTGCACACTCCCAACCACCGCTGGGAGCTGTGCGCGGCCCTGGCCCGCCTGCACCGGTCGTTCCCCGACGACCGGCTGCTCCGCCGTGTCGAGGAGTGGCTCGCCGAGGGCGTCGACATCGACGCGGAGGGCCTGTACTCGGAACGGAGCGCCAACTACGCGGCCCACGTGTCCAACCCTTCGCTGCTGCTGCTGGCCGACGTGCTCGGCCGCGGCGACCTGCTGGAGGCGGTCGAACGCAATCTCGCCACGACCCTGGACCTCATCAGGCCGGACGGCACGGTGGAGACCGTCCACTCGCGACGGCAGGACCAGCACGACCCGTTCCCGCTCGCGCCCTATCTGCCGCACTACCGGCTGCTCGCGATCCGCACCGGCCGGGGCGACTTCAGCCGGGCGGCGCGGCAGGCGGCCGCCGGCGGCATCGACGACCCCGGCCTGCTCGCCGAGACCCTCCTCACCCCGGACCTGTGCCGCGTCCTGCCGGCACCGGCCGCACACGCGCTGCCGCGCGACCGGTACCTCACCACCGCGGGCCTCGCCGTACGCGCCTCGGCCACCGCGCACACGGTGGTCTACGGCGGCTCCGACGTGCCCGAGCACCGGCGTATCCGCTCGGGCCTCGCCTGCAATCCGACCTTCCTGCGCCTGTTCGCCGGCGACGCGGTCCTCGACGCGGTCCGCCTCTCCCGGGGATTCTTCGACCTGGGCCCGTTCCGCGCCGCCGGCATGCAACGGCTCACCGACAGCCGCTACCGGCTCACCGAAACCCTCTCGGCCGCCTACTACCAGCCGCTCCCGTCGGACCGGCGACGGGACGACGGCGTCTACCGGATGGCGGACGAGGGACGCTTCTCGGCCGCGATGGCCTTCCCGGAGCGGCCGCGGGACGAGGTCTCCCACACGACCCGCGTCGAGGTGGACCTGAGGGAGGACGGTGCCGACCTGCGGATCGACATCAGCGGACCACGGGTGCCCTGGGCCCTCGAACTGACCTTCCGGCCGGGTGGCGTGCCGGAGGGCGCCGTACCGATCGGCGACGGGCGCTGGTGCCTGACGACCGGGCCGATGACCTACCGGGTCGGCGACGACGAGATCCGGATCGAGGCCGGCGTGGAGGCGGGCGAACCGCTGGCCGGACCGGACCGGAGCGACGTCCTGCGGTACGACCCGGGTCAGGACTACACCGTGGTGGGCGGCACCGATGCCACGACCGGGGACCGCGTCTACATCGGGGGACTCGGCCCGCACACGCTGACCGTCGCACTGCGCGCCCGCCGGCCCGCACCTGTCGTGTGACCCCTGTCCCCGACGATCCATATCATGGCCACCTCAGGCATGAAGGGCTGATCCACCCGTGCACCTCCCTCACCAGCGCGGCCCGTTGCACGACCTCCCCGACACCCCGGAGGCGTACGACGCCGTCCTCGCCGACGTCACCGAGCAGGCCCTGGCCCGCCTGACGCCTCAGGGCAACCTCGAACACCCCGACTGCGCCGACGACATCGGCGACACCTCCCTCGGCGTCACCTCCCTGCTCGCCCTGGCCTGGCAGCGCACCAAGGACCCCCGCCTGCCGGAGGCGGTGCGCCGCAGTCTCGCCTTCCACCTGAGCGAGCGGGTCTACACCGAGGACAACCCCGGCTACCCCAACCTGCGGACGCGCAACTCCGGCCTGCCGTACGCCCGTTACACCCTGGCGGCAGGCGCGCACCCCATCGGCGACTGGCCGAGCACGGTGTGGGCGCTGCTCCAGGCCGTGAACGTGCTGGACGCGGCGGACGGCCTCGTCGACGACGCACAGCGCGCCCGGCTCGTCGAGGTGGCCCACGGCTACTGGCGCTGGCTGACGGAGGTGACGTTCTTCAACCCGCAGGAGGCCGGCAACCAGGCGATCGGCTGCGTGGTCGGCGGCCTCATGCTGTCCCGGCACCTGCCGTCCCCGGACGGCGCGTCGGTGCGGCGGCGGGCCATGCGGCTGTACGAGGACGAGATCCGCGCCCACCGGGTCCGCGACCGCGGCGCACTCCTGCCGCCCGAGCACGGCGGCGCCTACGACAACAACTACGGCCCGATCTCCCTGTCCTTCCTCGCCCAGGCCCACCGGGTCAGCGGCGAGGAGATCTTCGCCGAGGACGGCGACGCCCTCGCCCGCTACATCGACGCCCGCCTCACGAACGGCGGCTTCGACATCGGCGGCCCGCGCTACAGTGAACAGCACTCCGCCTTCGAGTCGGTGCTGGGCCTGCGCTACTTCAGCGCCCGCATCGGTTCCGACCTGGGCCGCTACCGTGGCGACAGCCGCTGGGCCCGGCACGCCCGCAAGGCGGACGGCGGCGTAGACGGCCACTTCGCGTGGATGCTGGTCTGGCAGATCCAGGACACCACGCGCTGGCACCGCACCCCGTCGACGGCTCCGGCCCGGCACCAACTGCGCGCGGGCACGGTTTCGGTGGCCTTCGACGACCGCATGACCCCGTCGCTGGTCGAGGCGGCCGGCACCTACTACCTCCCGGCCGCGGTGAATCGCCAGCACGGCTTCGGGCCCGTGGCCGACGGCTTCCTGCTGTGCCGCCCGATGGGCGAGGTCCGCGTGCGGGACGCGGAGTCCGGCCCCTTGAAGGCCAAACTGGTCACCAAGCCGGTGGTCGGCCGCGACCACGTCCTGCGCCATGTGCGCTCCCTGTACGTCACCGACGGCACGCGTCTGTGGACGACGGTGGCCGTGGAACGCCTCGGCGGGACGCCGTACCTGCTGGCCGGACTGCCGTACGCGGAGAACGACGGCGACCGGGTACGCCGCACGGCGCGGGCCAGGGTGGCATCGGCCGGCACACTGCGCCTGACGCACCCGCAGGCCGAGGACGTCCACCACTTCGACGCCCGCTCCGAACGAACCCAGGAGCAGGCGGCGTTCGCCCTGGCCCTCGACCCGCGCGGCTACGGCAACCCCGACGAGGGCTGGTGCCACCTGGTCGCTTCCTCCGCCCTGGAGGCCGAACCGGCCCCCGGCGCACCCGAGGACCTGCACGTCTTCGCGGTCCGCTACGGCCCGGACGACGACGAGTTCACACCGGCGTTCGAGCGCGAGGGCACGGCCCTCACGGTCCGCGCCGAGGCGTTCACGGCGGTGATCGGCGAGGCGGCGGGCGACGCGAACGCCGAACCGGAGCTGACACTGTCCCGCGGAACGGACGCCTGAGAGCGGATCACCTGCGGTCCTGCGGCGGATGCGGCGGCCACGGCCCGAGTGCGGGCAGCCCCTCCGCCGCCACCGGCGACGTGGCGGGTGTCCGGCCCGCCAGCCAGGCGGCCAGGTCGCGCACCCGCCCGGTGACCACCGTGCCGGTCCGGTCGCCGACGGACCATTCCCGCGATGTGTCCTCGGCGCGCACGCCCGTGCCCGCCGGCAGCCGGCACAGCAGGAAGTCGATGGCGTGACAGGCCAGTTCCACGGGCCAGTCCTCCGGCCGGACGCCCAGGTCCAGATCGGCCATGTGAATCCAGGCCTCACGCCAGCGGGCGTAGACCGTCGCGGCGACGTCAGCGTTGCGGAACGTCACCGGACGGTCCCAGTCGGCGTCGCCGAGACGCGCCCAGACCGCCTCCAACTCAGCCGTGCGGGCAGCGAGTTCGGCGCGGTGACCGGCGGCACCGCGGCCCGCGCCTGCCTCGATGATCGCGTTGCGCTCGTCCACGCCGCCGTCGTAAGCGGGCACGAGCTCTCCGCGCAGGGCGTGTTCCGCGAGACGGGCGAACATCCGGGCGTTGTCGGCGAGATGGGCCAGGACATGCCCGCGCGACCAGCCGGGAAGGGCGGACGCCGCACGGACCTGCTCGTCGTCGAGCGGGCCGACGAGGCGTGCCAGCACACGGTGGGCCTCGATCACCTCGGTCACAGGGGCTCGCACGGGGTTCTCTCCTACACGCCGGAGGCGGGGTTCACGACGTCCGGTGCCTGAGCGGCGAGTTCCCTGAGGGGCTCGCCACTGAGCCGGCACACCTTCCACTCCTCCAGGAGTTCCACCCCGAGCGACTTGTAGAAGTCGATCGTCGGTGTGTTCCAGGCCAGGACCCACCACTCGAAGCGGTCATAACGGTTGCGCCGGCAGGTCGCGGCGAGGGCGGCGAGGAGGGCCTTTCCGTGCCCCGCGCCGCGCGCCCGCGGCCGTACGTAGAGGTCTTCCAGGTGCATGCCGCGCGTGCCCGTCCAGGTCGAGAAGCGCGGGAACCACAGGGCGTAGCCCATGGCCTCACCCGTGCCGTCGTCCTCGGCGATCAGCGCGTGGGCGGCCGGGTGCTCACCGAACAGTGCCTCACGCAGCTGCTCCTCGGTGGCCCGGGCCTGCTCGACGGCCCGTTCGTACGCGGCGAGTTCGCGGATCATCGCCCGGATCTCGGGGACGTCGTTCACTGTGGCGGACCTGATCATGCGACCGATCATGCCTCACTGCGGACGCGGCCGGGAAACGGATTGCGGGCACAGGTGACTGCATGAGTCCGCGTCACAACGGCAGCCCGATCAGCCCCCACCCGCGCCGGCCGGCCTCCGTCACCACCACGCCCCACTCCCGCAACAGCACCGAGAACTCGTCGAAGTCCTCGATCCACCGCCCGGGGCACGCGGCATGCACGCCGTACGGCTCGCGCAGGCCCTCCAGCAGGGGCTCGGCTCGTGCCCAGTGGCCGGCGAGCGCGGACACGGTCGCTGGCGGGCAGGCGAGCAGCAGCCGACGGCGCCAGGGATCAGGGTCCGCGGGGAACAGGCCGGAGACCGTGTCGTCCTCGGTGTCGGTGCCGTCGTCCCAGATCAGGCCTTGCAGGAACGCGTCCAGGTGCGCGCGCTGTTCAGGCCCGGCATGCTCCCGCACGTCCTCCCAGGCCTGCCCCGCCCAGAAGTGCGGCTTGTAGGAGCCGTTGGTCCTGTGGAACTCGTACCGGCCGCACCACGGCACGCCCGACGCGGTGGGCCACACCCAGCCCCGCTCGGGCTCCGCGTCCCAGTCGAATGCCTCCTCGGGCAGCGAGGCGTCCACGAGCAACGCGTACCGCTCCTCGAACGGCGTCCTTTCGAGCCGCTCCCAGTCGACCGCCAGCACCGTGATGTCCAAGCCCATGCGGGCACTTTAGGCGCGCGACCTGTGCCTGGGCGTGCGCATTTTTCACGCCCCCATGCGCGGCGGTGCCGACCCCGGCACCACCAGGTCGGCCCGCCCCCGGGTCGTCGCGACCAGTTCGGCGTTGGGCTGGTCCGAGCGGGACACCCAGGCCTGAGCCTCCTGGTGCGTCTTGCCGAACTGCTCGTGCCGGGCGACCAGTCGGCGGATCCGCTCCGGCTCGGGGAGTTCGCAGAACCACACCTCGTCGAGGAGCAGGCGGACACGGGCCCAGGCTCCGCTGTTCAGGAGGAGGTAGTTGCCCTCGGTGATGACCAGACGGGCCGCCGGCGGGACCGGGATCGCGCCGGCGAGCGGCTGCTCCAGGGTCCGCTCGAAGCCGGGGGCGTAGACGGTGTCGTCGGCGTGTGTCTCCTCGCGCAGGCGCGCCAGCAGGGCCGCGTAGCCGGCCGAGTCGAAGGTGTCGGGCGCGCCCTTGCGGTCCCGCAGGCCGAGGCGCTCCAGTTCGGCGTCGGCCAGGTGGAAGCCGTCCATGGGGACGTGCGCGACCCAGGGGGCGCCCGATCCGTTCAGGTCCCGGACCAGGTGCTCTGCGAGCGTCGACTTGCCCGCGCCGGGGCTGCCGGTGATGCCGAGGATCGCGCGCCGGCCTCCCCGGGGCAGGGCGCGGGCACGGTGGACGAGGTCGTCGAAGGTGAGCAGCACGGAAGAGAGTCTGTCACCCGCGTCCGGGCTCGGGCGCCGGGAGCCCCGCGCCCCTCGCGCCCCCCTGTGTGTGGCGTGCGCCACTCACTGGAACACCACCGGGAGGGAAACCGGTCCTGTATGACGCAGCTCGGACTCCCCGAAGACATCCACGCCTGCCTCTTCGACCTCGACGGCGTCGTCACCAAGACGGCCGTCGTGCACGCGGCCGCCTGGAAGGAGATGTTCGACGCCTTCCTGCGCGAACGCGACGGCGCGGACTTCCGGCCGTTCGACGCGTCCGACTACGACGAGTACGTCGACGGCCGGCCACGCGCCGACGGCGTGCGCACCTTCCTCGCGTCCCGCGGCATCGACCTGCCCGACGGCGACCCCGACGACCCACCCGGCGCGCAGACCGTGCACAGGCTCGGCAACCGCAAGAACGAGCTGGTCCTGGAGAAGATCCGCACCGAGGGCGTCGAGGCATGCGAAGGCACCCTGCGTTATCTGGAGGCGGTCAGGGCGCACGGCCTGAGCACCGCGATCGTCTCCTCCAGCGCCAACTGCCGGGACGTGCTGCGCTCGATCGGCGCCGAGCACTTCTTCGACGTGCGGATAGACGGAGTGGTCGCCGCCGAGCGCAAGCTGCCCGGCAAACCGCACCCCGACACGTTCCTGGCCGCCGCCGAGGACCTCGGCGTCCAGCCGGCCGAAGCAGCCGTCTTCGAGGACGCGCTGGCCGGCATGGACGCGGGCCGCGCGGGCCGTTTCGGATACGTCGTCGGCGTCGACCGCGTGGGACAGACCGACGCGCTGTACGCGCACGGCGCCGACGTCGTGGTGAAGGACCTCGCCGAACTGGGGGACGCGGAGTGATCGCGCAGCGGGCGTACAACGTCGAACCCTGGACGGTGCGCGAGACGGAACTCAACCTCGACCTGCTGGCCCAGAGCGAGTCCGTGTTCGCCCTGTCCAACGGCCACGTCGGCTGGCGCGGCAACCTCGACGAGGGCGAACCGTACGGCCTGCCCGGCTCCTACCTCAACGGCGTCCACGAACTGCACCCGCTGCCGTACGCCGAGGCCGGCTACGGCTACCCCGAGTCCGGCCAGACGTCCATCGACGTCACCAACGGCAAGGTGCTGCGCCTGCTCGTCGACGACGAGCCGTTCGACCTGCGCTACGGGCGGCTCGTCACCCACGAGCGGACCCTTGACCTGCGGCGCGGCGTGCTGGAACGGGTCTGCGAGTGGACCTCCCCGGCCGGCTCGACGGTCCGGGTGCGCTCCACCCGGCTGGTGTCCCTGACCCAGCGGGCGATCGCCGCCGTGGCGTACGAGGTGGAGCCCGTCGACAGCCGAACCCGCGTGGTCGTCCAGTCGGAACTGGTCGCCAACGAGAGCCTGCCCGCCCCGGACGGCGACCCGCGCGCCGCACGGGCGCTGAAGTCGCCGCTGGAACCGGAGGAGGACCTCGCCTCGGGCAGCCGGCTGCGCCTGGTCCACCGCACCCGGCGCAGCGGCCTCAGGGTCGCCGTGGCCGCAGACCACCTCGTCACCGGCCCGGAACGGACCACGACAAGCAGCGAGAGCAACGTGGACGTGGCCCGGCTGACCATCACCTCCGTCCTGGAGCCGGGGGAGCGGCTGCGGGTGGAGAAGCTCGTCGCGCACGGCTGGTCCGGCGCACGCTCCCGGCCCGCGATGAGCGACCAGGTAGAGGCGGCGCTGGCGGCGGCCGCGCACAGCGGCTGGTGGGGGCTCCTGAAGGACCAGCGGGCCTACCTCGACGACTTCTGGGCACGCGCCGACGTCGAACTCGACGGCGACGAGGAGATCCAGCAGGCCGTCCGCTTCGCCCTCTTCCACGTCCTCCAGGCCGGCGCCCGCGCCGAACAGCGAGCCATCCCCGCCAAGGGCCTCACCGGCTCCGGCTACGACGGCCACGCCTTCTGGGACACCGAGGCGTTCGTGCTGCCGGTGCTGACCTACACCGCGCCGGCCGCGGCCGCCGAGGCCCTGCGCTGGCGCCGCGACACCCTGCCCGCAGCCCGGGAGCGCGCGGCCCAGCTCGGCCTGCGCGGCGCCGCCTTCCCCTGGCGCACCATCGAGGGCTCGGAAGGCTCCGCGTACTGGCCGGCCGGCACGGCCGCCTTCCACGTCGGCGCCGACATCGCGGACGCGGTGGTGCGGTACGTGGCGGCCACCGGCGACGAGGAATTCGAGCGCGAGGCGGGCGTGGAGCTGCTGGTGGAGACCGCCCGGCTGTGGCGCTCCCTCGGCCACCACGACGACCGGGGCGTCTTCCACATCGACGGCGTCACCGGGCCGGACGAGTACAGCGCGATCGCCGACGACAACACGTACACCAACCTCATGGCCCGGGCGAACCTGCTGGCCGCCGCCGACGCCTGCAAACGCCATCCCGACGAGGCGGCCCGGCTCGGCGCCGACGAGGAGGAGCGGGCCGCCTGGCGGGACGCCGCCGAGGCCGTGCACGTTCCCTACAACGAGGAGCTGGGCGTGCACGAACAGCACGCCGGCTTCACCCGCTACCAGCGCTGGGACTTCGACCGCACCGGCCCGGACCAGTACCCGCTGATGCTGCACTTCCCGTACTTCGACCTGTACCGCAAGCAGGTCGTCAAGCAGGCGGACCTGGTGCTGGCGATGTACACCTGCGGCAGCTTCTTCGAGGAGTACTTCGACGAGGAGCAGATCGCCCGCAACTTCGCCTACTACGAGCCGCTGACCGTACGGGACTCCTCCCTGTCGGCCTGCGTCCAGGCCGTCATGGCCGCCCGGACCGGCCATCTGGACCTGGCCTGCGCCTACACGGCCGAGGCCGCCCTGATGGACCTCGGGGACCTGGAGCACAACACCCGCGACGGGCTGCACATCGCCTCGCTGGCCGGAACCTGGATGGCGCTGGTCGCCGGCTTCGGCGGTATGCGGTGCGCCGACGGCGGCCTGCGGTTCGCGCCGCGCCTGCCCGAGAGGTACAGCCGACTGGCCTTCTCGGTGGGTTTCCTCGGCCGGTGCCTGCGGGTGGAGCTGACCGCCGGGCAGGCCACGTACACCCTGCGCTCGGGCCCGCCCCTGACGATCCGCCACCACGGCAGCGAGGTGACGGTGAGCGAGGACGCCCCCGTCACCCGTCCCGTTCCCCCGCTGACCCGCCGTCCGGCCCCGAGCCAGCCCCCGCACCGGACCCCGAACGCCCGCTGACCTCCTGATCGCGTCAGGCACTTGGCCGAATTGCGGTCTGCACGTCCCCACCCCGCGGGTTAGCTTGGCCGTGTTATCCGATTATCGGACCTCCAGGTCCGGCTCGCGGGCCGTGGGGGTCACAGCGGCCCTGCGCGCGTAGGGGTAAGGGGTGGACGATGTCCGACGGCGCGAACGCCATCCTCGTCCGTATGCGAAGACGCGAACAGGCGGCCGCGTCGAGGACCCCCCGCAGGAGAGGCGTCGACAGGCCTCTCGCCGCGCTGGCCGCCGTCTTCGTCCTCGCGCAGCTCGTCCTCGTCCGGCCCGTCCTCGGCCTCGGCTGGGACGAGATCGTCTACGTCAGCCAGGTCACCTCCCACACCCCGGCGGCCTTCTTCAGCGCACCGCGCTCCCGGGGCGTGTCCCTGCTCGTGGCGCCCGTAGCGTCCTGGTCGTCGTCCGTCCCGCTGCTGCGCGTCTACCTGGCCCTGCTGTCCGGCGTCGCACTCTTCCTGGCGCTGCGCGCCTGGCGGGGCCTGTTCCCGACCCGGGTCCTGGTCCTCGGCGGCGCCCTCTTCGCCTCCCTGTGGATGACCCTCTTCTACGGTCCGCAGGCCATGCCCAACTACTGGGTCGCGATCGGCGCCCTGATCACTGTGGGCTGCTTCCTGCGGGCCCGGGCGGACCGTTCCGCCCGGGCGGCGCTGTGGGGCATCGCGGTGGGCGCCGCCCTCATGGCGTGGATGCGGCCCACCGACGCGGTCTGGGTGACCGTGCCGCTGCTCGTCCTCACCCTGGTCCGCCGCCACTGGCGACTCCTCCTCGCGCTCGCCGCAGGCCTCGCGGCCGGCGCCGTCGAGTGGGTGATCGAGGCCTACCTCGGCCACGGCGGCCTCGGACAGCGGCTGTCGGACGCCTCCCGCATCCAGGGCGGGCTGGGCTGGCAGATCGCCGTCGACGACCAGTTGCGCAGCCTGGGCGGACGGGCCCTGTGCCGGCCGTGCACCGTGCCGATGCCCAACCCCCTGGTCACCGTCTGGTGGTTCGCCCTGCCCGTCCTGGCCGGCCTCGGCCTGGTGGTCGCGGGCCGGGCCCGGCGCCTGGGACGGACCCTGATCCCCCTGGCCTGCGCCGCCACGGCCGCACTGCCGTACCTGTTCATGATCGGCTACGCGGCGCCCCGCTTCCTCCAGCCGGCCTACGCGCTGCTCGCCATCCCGGTCGCCGACGCCCTGTGGCACCTGGTCAGGACCCCGGGCGGGAAGTGGCGGCCGGTGGCCGCCGCACTGGTCGCGCTCGGCCTGGCCGGGCACCTGGCGGTGCAGATCGCCGTCCTGGAAGGCGCCGTCTCCCGCAACACCGAGAGCCGCCGCGACTGGGACCGCACCGCCGGAGAACTGCACCGCCTCGGCGTCCGCCCGCCCTGCCTGCTCACCGGCCACGAGGCCATCCCGATCGGCTACTACACCGGCTGCTCCTCGGGCGCGACCGCCGGCCACAACGAGAACACCACGGTGGCGGACATCCTGCGCACCGCGGACCGTCTCCCGGTCGCCCACATCGCACCGGCCGACGGCACCCCGCCCCGCTACGCCCGCACCTGGCCCGTCCACCGGATCTCGGACCTGGACGTCCGCGTCGCACCGCCCGCACAGCGGTCCGCCCCCTGACGCCGCACTGCGCTCCTGTCCCAACTCGCGTTTCCCGCCCGGCCCGTTCAGGTAGGAGTCGGTTGACGGTCACGGACGAGGGGGGAACGCCATGGCGGGGAACGACCACGAGGGCCGGCTGGGGGAGGAGTTCTTCACACCGGGCACCTCGTCCTTCACCGAGTTCCTGACGGCCCACCGCCCCGACCTGCTGAGCACCCGCCGGATCCTCCCGGACGGCGTCCGCGCCGAGGGCGCCCCGCACGGCACGACCGTGCTGGCCCTCACCTACGGCGACGGCGTGCTGATCGCGGGCGACCGGCGGGCGACGATGGGCAATCTGATCGCCCAGCGCGACCTGGAGAAGGTGCACCCCGCCGACGACCACACCGCGGTGGCCTTCGCCGGTTCCGTCGGGCTCGCGCTGGACCTGGTGAAGCTGTACCAGGTCGAGCTGACGCACTTCGAGAAGCTCGAGGGCGTCCCCATGACCCTCGCCGCGAAGGCGACCCGGCTGGCCACGATGATCCGGGGCAACCTGGGCCAGGCCATGCAGGGCCTCGCCGTCGTCCCGCTGCTCGCCGGCTACGACCCCGCGGCTCCCGAGGGCCGGCAGGGCCGGATCTTCGGCTTCGACGTCGCAGGCGGCCGCTACGAGAAGTTCGGCTTCCACGCCGAGGGCTCTGGATCGCCGTACGCCCGGGGCGCGTTGAAGAAGCTGTTCCGCCCCGGCATGTCCCGGCGCGAGGCCGCCCTGGCCGCGCTCCAGGCGCTCTACGACGCGGCCGACGACGACTCCGCGACCGGCGGCCCGGACATCAGCCGCCGCATCTACCCCGTCGTGTCGGTCATCACCGAGGACGGGTTCGAGCGGCTTCCCGAGTCGGAGACGGAGGGGCTCAGCCGCGAGATGGTCGGGCAGCGCCGCAACCGGCCGGACGGACCGAACGCCGCGGTGTGAGACCTCACTGCCGCGGGATGCCAGGCTTGACGGAGTCACCGGTCCCAGGGGAGTTTTCGGTCCCGCGGAGTTTTCGGATCCATGGACAAGATCTGTCGCGGGCTTTACTGCACACGGGTTGCAGGTACCGGAGGATGGCACGAGGCTGTTGCCCGCAGCCGTCCGTCCGACAGAAAGACCCTCCCCCCCCCCGATGACGGCCGCCCCTGAGTCCACTCCGCCCCTCCCCGCCCCGGCTGCCGCCCAGTGCACGGCCCGGCACCGCGTCCGTACCTCCCTGACGCGGCAGGAGTGGACCAGGGCCGGGGGTATGGCCGCGGTGATCGTGGCCCTGCACGTGATCGGCTGGTTCACCCTCGTCGCGATCGTCGCCCCCGAGCACCGCGCCATCGGCACCCAGACCTTCGGCGTCGGCATCGGCGTCACCGCGTACACGCTCGGCATGCGGCACGCCTTCGACGCCGACCACATCGCCGCCATCGACAACACCACCCGCAAGCTGATGGGCGAGGGACAGCGGCCGCTGTCGGTCGGCTTCTGGTTCTCCCTCGGCCACTCCAGCGTCGTCTTCGTCCTGGCCTTCCTGCTCACCCTCGGCGTGAAGACCCTGGCCGGGCCGGTCCGCGACGACGGCTCCGCGCTGCACGACGTCACGGGCCTGATCGGTACGACCGTCTCCGGAGCGTTCCTCTACCTCATCGCGGCCGTCAACCTCGTCATTCTCGCCGGCATCTGGAAGGTGTTCCGCGGCATGCGCTCGGGCCGCTACGACGAGGCGGCCCTGGAGGAGCAGCTGAACAACCGCGGCTTCATGAACCGCCTCCTGGGTCGTGTCATGAAGTCGGTCTCCAAGCCGGGGCAGCTGTACCCGCTGGGCCTGCTCTTCGGCCTCGGCTTCGACACCGCCACCGAGATCGCCCTGCTCGTCCTGGCGGGCTCGGGCGCCGCCTCCGGCCTGCCCTGGTACGCGATCCTGTGCCTGCCCGTCCTGTTCGCCGCCGGGATGTGTCTGCTCGACACCATCGACGGCACGTTCATGAACTTCGCCTACGGCTGGGCCTTCTCCAAGCCGGTCCGCAAGGTCTACTACAACCTCACGATCACCGGCCTGTCGGTCGCCGTGGCCCTGCTCATCGGGACCGTCGAACTCCTGGGTCTGCTCATCGACAGGCTCGGCCTGCACGGCCGCTTCTGGGACTGGATCTCCGGCCTCGACCTCAACGTCCTCGGCTACGTCGTCGTGGCGCTGTTCGTCGTGACCTGGGTGGTGGCGCTGCTGGTGTGGAGGCTCGGGCGCATCGAGGAGAAGTGGACGGGTGGCCTGGCCCGGGGTTAGAGCACGCGTAACGGGAAACGCGGAACGGGCACATGAGACGAACGAGTCGACGCAGCGCGACAGGGAGGCAGAAGTGATGGGCACGGAACCGATGCGCCCCGAACCGATGGCGGACGACGCGTACCAGCCCACCGGGACCAACGAGGAGCAGGAGGACGCCGCGCCGCTGGACCTCCAGGACGCCGTCGACGAACGGACCTACGACGACACCCTCGACGAGGGCTACTCCCCGCCGGAGAAGCCGCTCGGTGTCACCAAGCGCGGCACCACCGCCGCCGAGCAGCACGAGGGCGAGACCCTCGATGAGCGCCTCTCCCAGGAGGTCCCCGACGTGTCCCCCGAGCCCGCCGGGGACGGCATGGGCGACAGCCCCGACAGCGACGGCGAACCGATCGACCCGGAGGCGGGCACGGCACGCGCGGGCCGTCTGGTCGCCCCGGACGAGGGCGCCCATCCCGACACGACGAAGGAGACCGTCGCGACGGACATCGGCATCGACGGGGGCGCGGCCGGTGCGGAGGAGGCGGCGGTGCACGTGGTGGAGGACGACGGCGACCTGCCGGAGGGCGACGACAGGGTGTGACCCGCGCGGCGTCACGCGTCACGGGGAGTCCGTGACGCGTGACGTCCCGCGAGGGGAGAGCTACGGCAGCAGCTTCTCCAGCGCGGCCGGGCCCTCCGCCGCGAGCTTGCGCTTGGCCCATTCCAGGTTGTGCGGGGTGATGTCCTTGCCCGAGGCGAGGACGAGGTCCTCCGGCGACACGTCGGTGCCGGTGCGGGCGTGGAGCAGGCGGTCCGGGGTGGTGCTGTCCTCGGGCGGCCGGGACGCGTGGGGCTGTGACGTCGACATGTTCTCTGCTCCCTAGGGTCCGGATCGCTGGTGCGGCCCCGGTGCTGAAAAACGGGTCCGCTATCACCATTCAACGCGCGGGCCCAGCGTGCATCCGGAGAGCCTCGGCCACCGCGCCGTGATCCCGCCGGAATCCCACCCGGCGGCGGCTGGGAGCCTCGTCGGGAGTCGGCCGGAAACCCCGCGCGAACCCCGACCCCCCGGACACACGTGTCCCTCCGAATGACAGGAGCATTTCCATGCGCACACGTGTGACCGCCGTGATCGGTCTTGGTCTGCGCCGCCCTCCTGGCCTGCGCCGGTACGGCGAGCGCCGACGACGGCACCGTCGGCATTGCCGGCATCAGCCCCGGTTTCCTCTCCGGCAACGTCGTGCAGATCCCCATCGACGTCAACGCCAACGTCTGCGGCAACTCGATCAACGCGATCGGCCTGCGGAACCCGGCGTTCGGCAACGAGTGCACGATCAAGGACTGACGTACCGGTCGTACGGCCCCGCCGGCGGCGGCCCGCGCAACAT
>NZ_JARVKU010000010.1:0-310701 GCF_029813805.1 Streptomyces sp. DH10 | reverse complement strand
AGGGCAGCGTGCCACCAGGAGAGCGATATGGACAGGTGCATGTCACCGAGATGACCGAAACACCACACATTCCCCGCGTCGGGGACACGGACGCTTCAGGAACACGGGCCGGCGGAGAAGGGCCGGACACAAAAGGCCCCGGCCTCCACCGGGTCTGTGGTGGAGGCCGGGGCCGGAAGAGCGGGCGCCCTGGGTGTCAGAGGGGGGTGGGGCCGGTGTCGCCGCCCGGCTGGATGCGTCCGCGCCAGGCGCCGGACTCGCCGCCGCGCTTCTCGATGTACTGCTTGAAGCGCTGCATGTCGCCCTTGATCTGGCGGTCGATCGCGCCGAGCATGTCCCCGGCCTTCTCCACGGCCCCGCTGGGCTCGACGTCCATCACGAGCTCCACCCGGGTGTGGGTGTCGTCCAGGCGCTGGAAGCGGACGGTGCCCTTCTGGTGGGTGTCCCCGCTTGTCGTGCGCCAGGTGACCCGCTCGTCGGGCAGCTGGTCGACGATCTCGGTGTCGAACTCGCGCCGCACTCCGGCGACCTTGGTCGTCCAGTGGTTGTGACGGTCGTCGAGCTGCCTTACCTCCTCGACGCCCTCCATGAAGTTCGGGAACTCCTCGAACTGCGTCCACTGGTTGTAGGCAGTGTGGATGGGGACGTCGACTTCCACGGTTTCCTTGACGGTGCTCATCTGTTCGCCTCCGTTTTCCTGATCGACTGCTGGAGGCCCATCGGCCCACACAGAGGTCCGGGCCCAGGACGAGTACCCGGGATCTTGCGGTTGCCACACGGTTCGGCGTGCCGTCCGGGAAGGGAAACGGAACCGGCCCCGCCACCGGTCGAACACGGATACGATCCCCGGCGTGCGTCTTCCGCTCCCCCGCTCGGCCTCCGGCTGGACCATGGCCGTCTTCGGTGTGCTCGCCGCCGCCCTCGGGGCGGTGGGCCTGGCCTCACCGGCCACGCAGTTGTCGCTGCTGGGGCTGGCGGCCCCGGGCGAGCGTGCCGCCGGGGACTTCACGCCCGCGTTCTTGACGGCGTCGTCCATGGCGGCGCTCAACATGGGCGTGTACTACGTACTGGCGGCGCTGGCCGACTGGCGGGCCTTCTTCCGGTGGACCGTTCCGTTCCGGCTGCTCACCTGCACGGTCTTCACCATCGCGGCGCTCAGCGGGAGAGCGCCGGGCGTCTTCGTCGGTGTCGGCCTGTGGGAGGGCGCCGGGGCGGTCGCCACGGGGGCGGCGTTGCTGCTGGAAAGGCGCCGCCGGGTGGACGGGCCGCCGTTGGCACCGTGACCGGGCGGGGCAGGATCCGCCATCGGTCACGGCGCGGGCGGGTCAGGCGGCGGGGGTGGTGGCCCTGGCCGTCTCGGAGCGGAAGCCGTGACCGAGCTCGTGGGCCAGCCCGTGGTAGTGGCGGAAGTTGTAGATGAGCGGACTCCAGACGGCCGGGTCGATGTGGTGGGTGCCGGGTACGACGACGCGGTCGGCGGCGTGGACGCGCAGGACCTCGCACTCGACGCTGAAGAAGAGGCCCGCTCCGCCGGGTGTCAGCGCGCGTGCCCGGGCCTCCAGCTGGAGCGCGCACTCGGCCACGCGCGGCGGCTTCACGAGGTCGGCGGCGACCGGAGTGAGTCCGGCCGCGGCGAACTTGTCCGGCTCGTAGCGGTACAGCGCCCGCTTGGCCTCCGGCACGGGGTGGGCCCCGGTGAGCGGTGCGAGGCGTTCCACGTGCTCCCACAACTCCGGCGAGGCGATGTTGATCACGAGCTCCGGGCGCTCGGCGAGGTTGCCCACGGTCCGGCTCTCGCTGCCGATGCCCAGGACGACCTGGCGTCCCAGGGCCCACGCGGAGGAAATCGGGGCGAGATTGCAGGAGCCGTCGTCGTTCTCGGTGGTCAGCAGCACGACGGGCGTGCCGAAGTACAGGACGCCGGGCTGGATCACGCGGTGGGTGTCGGTCGTCATGGCTCAGGACGCTACGGGCGGGACGTTTCGATGCGCGTCGAAGTGTCGGCCGGGGACAATCGGCCGGTGACCAGCCCCGACGTCCGTGCCGAAGAACCGGATCTCGCCTCACTGGGGGCGCTGCTCACCGATCGCACGCGCGCCGCGATCTGTCTCGCCCTGCTCGACGGCCGGGCCTGGACGGCCTCCGATGTGGCCCGCCTCGCCGGTGTCGCCCCGTCCACGGCCACGAGGCACCTGGGCCTGGCGGACGAGGTGCTCACGACCGGCTGAGCACCTCCCCGCCCCGGGACGGCCGACCGGCTCAGAACCGGTGCTGCTGCTGCGGCTGCCCGTACGTCTGGCCGCCGTCGCCGCTCGTGCTCTGGGCCTGCAACTGCTCCGCCTGTTCCTTGGTCACCTTCTGTTCCGCACCGCAGAAGGTGCACTGCGTGAGGTACTTCGTCGAGATCGGGAACAGCGGCACGAAGAACAGCGTGAACTTCGTGACGCGCTTCCTGAGCGTGTGCGCGGCGGGGTTGCCGCACTGACCGCAGACCAGCGTCAGTATCGCCAGCTGGTACAGGTACCCCTTGGTGCCGAAGATGATCACTTGTCGGTCCTTCCCGGGTCGGATCTTCCCCCAGTGTCCTGTATCGCGTTCCACCCCGGCGAACCGGTACCCGCGGGAGATGTGCCTCGTTCGGTGTGGAGAGCCCGGCGGGGCGTGGTCCAGTCGGGTGAGAGCGGGCCGGGTGCCCGCCGGTGCGCCGATACGGTTCCGCGGTGACCTCGATCTCACCCGAAGCGCAGTCCGTGCACACCGACGACCTGGGCTCCCTCGTCGTCCTGTCCTGGCGGAGCACGACCCCCGACGGGGACGTTCCGTACCTCCTGGCCTGCTCCCTCGGAGACGGTGCGAACGGCCCGGAGGCCACGTCGAAGGCCATCGAGCAGTTGCTGACCGACGCCGGCCTCCCTCCGGGCGAGGGCCTCGTCCACGCGACCCAGCGGCCGAGTCTGCCGGTCGGCCTGCTCGTCGTGCCCGGGTCGGCCGTCTTGACCGTGCGGCACCTCAGGTCGCAGTTCGTCCCGCCGGAGACCTGGCTGGACGCCGTGGGCAAGCTCGGGTACGCCTACCTCATCTTCGCCACCCGGCCGTGGCCGGAGGGCGCCGAGCCCGGCGACGTCGAGACGCTGGCCGCCTTCACGTCCGACGAGGACGTGCTCACCTCGGCGGCGCACGTCGTCCTGCCCGCCCGCAGCCTGCGGAGCTGAAGCCCGCCCGGCCCGGGCCACCGTGGGGTGGCCCGGGCCGTGGCGTGCCGGTGCTCAGCTGGAAAGCGCCGTCAGCACCACGGTCTTGGCCTCCTCCTGGACCTGATGGAGGTGGTCGGGGCCGCGGAAGGACTCGGCGTAGATCTTGTAGACGTCCTCGGTGCCGGAGGGGCGGGCCGCGAACCAGGCGTTGTCGGTGGTCACCTTGATGCCGCCGATGGGTGCGCCGTTGCCGGGGGCCTCGGTGAGCACAGCGGTGACGGCGTCCCCGGCCAGGGTGTCCGCGCTGACCTGTGCCGGCGAGAGCTTGGCGAGCAGGGCCTTCTCCTCCCGGGACGCCGGGGCGTCGATCCGCGCGTACGCCGGTTCGCCGAAGCGGGCGGTGAGTGCGGCGTAGTGCTCCGACGGGGTCTTCCCGGTGACCGCCGTGATCTCGGAGGCGAGCAGTGCCAGGATGATGCCGTCCTTGTCGGTGGTCCACACGGAGCCGTCCCGGCGCAGGAAGGACGCCCCGGCCGACTCCTCCCCGCCGAAGCCGATGGTGCCGTCGACCAGCCCGTCCACGAACCACTTGAACCCGACGGGCACTTCGGCCAGTTCGCGGCCGAGGTCGGCGGCGACCCGGTCGATCATGGCGGAGGACACCAGGGTCTTGCCGACACCGGCGGCGGCGGGCCAGCGGTCGCGGTGGGAGTAGAGGTAGGAGATGGCGACGGCGAGGTAGTGGTTGGGGTTCATCAGGCCCGCGTCCGGGGTGACGATGCCGTGCCGGTCGGCGTCGGCGTCGTTGCCGGTGGCGACGTCGAAGCGGTCGCGCTGCGCGATGAGCGAGGCCATCGCGTACGGCGACGAGCAGTCCATCCGGATCTTGCCGTCCCAGTCCAGCGTCATGAACCGCCAGGTGGGGTCGGTGTGCGGGTTGACCACGGTGAGGTCGAGGCGGTGCTGTTCGGCGATCCGGCCCCAGTAGGCGACGGACGCCCCGCCCAGCGGGTCCGCCCCGATGCGCACCCCGGCTGAGCGGATCGCGTCCAGGTCGAGCACGCCGGGCAGGTCGGTGACGTAGGTGCCCAGGAAGTCGTAGCGGCCGGTGGTGGCCGCGGCGAGGGCCCGGGCGTGGGGGATGCGCCGGACGTCCTTCAGGCCGCCGCGGATGATCTCGTTCGCCCGGTCCTGGATCCAGGAGGTCGCGTCGGAGGCGGCCGGGCCGCCGCTGGGCGGGTTGTACTTGAACCCCCCGTCGGCGGGCGGATTGTGGGACGGGGTGACCACGACGCCGTCCGCGAGGCCGGTGGTGCGGCCGCGGTTGTGGGTGAGGATGGCGTGTGAGACGGCCGGGGTCGGCGTGTAGCCGTCCGCGTCGTCGATCAGCACCGTCAGCTCGTTGGCGGCGAACACCTCCAGCGCGGTGACCCGCGCGGGCTCCGACAGGGCGTGGGTGTCGGCGCCCAGGAACAGCGGGCCGTCGATGCCCTGGGCCGCGCGGTACTCGCAGATGGCCTGGCTGGTCGCGGCGATGTGGTCGTCGTTGAACGCGCCGGCCAGTGAGGTTCCGCGGTGTCCGGAGGTCCCGAACGTGACGCGCTGCCCCGGGTCGTCCAGGTCGGGGTGGAGCGCGTAGTACGCGGTGACCAGCCGAGCGACATCGACGAGATCTTCGGGACCGGCCGGACTGCCCGCTCGCTCGTGCTGCATGGGCCCGCTCCTCCACTGGTTGTGATCCTTCGCTTGCGCTCTCATCCTTCCTCGTCACAGCGGTGACGCGCGAGAGGGGCACCGCTGCGAGGGCCGGATGTGTGCCAAGCCACGCGGTGGACCGACGGACCACGCCACGCACCACAACGAGGCGGCGCAACGCCCCGCAAGGAGGCGGCGCCGCGTACCACCGGGATGCCCGGTGTTGCGCCGCGCCGCCTTCCGGCCTTGTGGGCGTCCTGCCCAGAGGGTGTCCGTGAAGCCCCGCCTCGGGTCAGATCCGTCCGCCGGTGAGCCGGGTGAGCGGGCCCTGCGTGTGGCGTCCCGCGCGGCGGCCCACGGCGTACGACGCTGCGCTCAGGGCGGTCAGGCCCGCCCCGACACCCGCGGCGACGGCCTTGCGGTGGGCGATCACCGTCCAGGCCGTCTTCGCCGTCGCGGCGACCTGGCCGGAGGCCGCGACGACCGCCTGGCGGCCCGCCTCGACACTCTTGGCCGCGGTCTGCACGGCCGCCGTCGTCGTCTCCGCGGAGCGTTCGGCGCCGGACTTGACGGCTGACGCCGCGTCATCGGCCTTGGCCGACGCGCGCTTCGCGGCCTGGGCCGTCGGCGCGGTCGCCTTGTCCGCGGCGCCTCGGGCCTTGGACTCCGTGGTCCGTATGGTGGTCGGCTTCTGATTCGTGCGCTTGTTCTCTTCAGTCATGGACTGCGACTTGCCCCTGACTCCGGCGGCAAACACGTTCGGGCGCGCACCGTCCGGGCGGGCGGAGGGCTGAGCCCCTCGTCGGAGGGGTAAGCGAGCTACAGACAAGACGACGTCAGAACACGAGGGAAGTGCATCATGGCCGGCATCCTGAATCGCATCAAGCAGTTCGCCCGGAGCCCGCAGGGGCGGCAGGCCGTCGAGCAGGCACGGCGGGCCGCCGCCGATCCGCGCAAGCGGGCCCAGGCCCAGCGGCTGCTGGGCAAGCTCCGCGGGCGCCGCTGACCGGGCCCGCACCGACCACACCGGCCGGGGAGGGGATCGTCCCGGAAACCAACTCTTCGGGCACGCAAGTGTGTTCATGCCCGGCATGGGCACTTGTGTCGCATCACACGGAGAGGAGCTGGTTCGATGGGCACGGCAGGCAAGGGCCGGAAGGTCTGCGCGTTATGCGTCGCCGGCGTGCTGGCCGGCACGGTGCTGGTCGGCTGCGGCGACGAGGACGGCACGGGTGACGGCGCACGGGGTTCCTCGGCGCAGGGCGACACACAGGAGCAGGGCACGCAGGCGGTGCGCTCCGCCTACGACAGGACGGCCGAGGAGGACACCGCCAAGGTGAAACTGCGGGTGCAGACCTCGGCCCAGGGCGCCTCGGAGTCCGCGAACGGCCAGGGCGCCGTGGACCTGGACGACGGCGACAGCGTCATGACGCTCACGGTGCAGGGGCAGCGGATCGAGCAGCGGGTGGTCGATCAGGTGCTGTACCAGAAGATGCCCAAGGGGCAGGCGCCGGGCGGCAAGCCCTGGATCAAGATCGACCTGGGGAAGGTCTCCGCACAGCAGGGCGCGGGCGACCGGTCCATGAGCGATCCGGCGCAGTCCGCTGCGTACGCGAAGGCGATCACCGACAAGGACGTGACCAAGAAGGGCACGGCCACGATCGACGGCGTCGAGACCACGCACTACCGCGTCTCCGTCGACGTCGCCGAGCTGCCCAACGGCGACGCGCTGCGGCAGCAGGTCGGGCCGACGCTGCCGATGGACGTGTGGCTGGACGAAGAGGGCCGCATGCGCCGTCAGCAGGTCGACATGACCCTCAAGACCGCGCCGGGGTCGACGGAGCGGTCCTCCACCGACGCCTCGCCGTCGCCTCAGCGGGTCACGGTGCGCACGGTCATGGACTTCACCGACTTCGGCACCGAGGTGGAGGCCGACGCGCCCCCGGCCGGACAGGTCACCGACATGACCGGCAAGGCCCTGGAGCAGGGCAGGAAGCAGGGCTGACCCGGCCTCATCCCGCGTCACGGCCGCGGAGCCGCCGCACGAGGTCGTCCGCGGCCGTCGGCCAGTCGGGGTGTCCGAACGTGAAGCCCGCGTCCAGGAGGCGGCCGGGGACGACGCGGCGGCTCTTGAGCAGCAGTTCGGTGTCCGAGCGCAGGACGAAGGCGCCGGCCTCGGCCATCCAGCGAGTCGCGGGCAGGCCCACCGGGACACCCCACGCCGTACGCAGGGCGCGCATGAAGTCGCGGTGCGGCAGGGGCGCGGGAGCGGCGAGATTGACCGGGCCCGTGATGTCCTCCCGGGCGACCAGGAACTCGACCGCCCGGACGAAGTCCTGGTCGTGGATCCACGAGACGTACTGCGTGCCGCCGGCGACAGGGCCACCGAGGCCCAGGCGGGCCAGCCGCAGCAGGACGTCGAAGACACCGCCGCGGTCCGGGCTCATGACCATGGCGGCACGCAGAGCCACCTTGCGGGTGTGCGGGGTACCGGCCGTCTCCTGCTCCCGCTCCCAGGCCTTGGCGATGTCGACGCTGTAGGCCCAGTAGCCGGGGGCGTCCGGTTCGGTGCCCCCGATCACGCCGGTGGCCTCGTCGTTGGGTGCGTCGAAGCGGTGGGCGTAGACGGTCGCGGTACTCATCTGGAGCCAGACCCGGGGCGGCCGGGCGGCCGCGGCGATCGCCTCGCCCACGACCCGGGCGGAGTGGACCCGCGAGTCCATCATCTCGCGGAGGTTGACGGGGGTGTAGCGGCAGTTCACGCTCCGGCCGGCCAGGTTGACCACGACATCGCTGCCGTCGATCTCCCCCGCCCACGGGCCCAGGGTCGTGCAGTCCCAGTGCACTTCGTCCCGCTGCCGCGGACGCCTGCTGAGCACCACCACGTCATGTCCGGCCGCGCTCAGCGCGCGCTTCAGAACGGTGCCGACCTGCCCGGTCCCGCCGGGTATCACGATCTTCATGCCATTCCCCCTCGATGTATAGGAGTGACCCTAGCTCATATTTGAACGCGTTCAAAACTCTCGACGGCGTAGGACTTAGCCTGCGCGGATGTGCCATCGGGCAAGATGGGGCCATGAGCGTAGTCAAGATCAATGTGCTGACCGTGCCCGCCGAGCAGCGGGAGACGCTGGAGAAGCGGTTCGCTTCCCGCGCGCACACCGTGGAGAGCTCCGACGGCTTCGAGTGGTTCGAGCTCCTCCGCCCGGTGGAGGGCACCGACACCTACCTCGTCTACACCCGGTGGCGTGACGAGGCCTCCTTCCAGGCCTGGATGGAAGGACCGATGAAGGCCGCGCACCAGGGCGGCGGCGAGGGCGGCGAGCGCCCCAGGCCCGCGGCGAGCGACTCGACGCTCTGGTCGTTCGAGGTGGTGCAGCAGGCGGGGCCGAAGGGCGCCTAGTGGTTCAGAAGGGCGCCTAGGGTCTGTCGTTTGGATCACGCCGCAGACGCGGGGTCTGGCACGCGCATCTGCCGCGTTGTCGTCGGTTGCCGACGCTCCGCGTCGACGCCCTCCTCCGCCTTGCAGCTGCACACACCAGACCCCGCTCACCGGCACTGAACAGCACCGTCGATTTCCTGCGGCCTGATCCAAACGACAGACCCTAGTGGTTCAAAGGAAAGCGCCCTAGCCGTCGCCCTGTTCCGTCGTGGGTTCGGCCGCGAGCACGAGGATCGCGATCTGTACGCGGTTCTCCAGTCCGAGCCTGGTCAGGATGCGGTTGACGGTGCTCTTCACACCGGCTTCGCTGAGGCCGAGCGACCCGGCGATCCGCGCGTTCGAGAGCCCGCGGGCGATCAGTTCCGCGACGTCCCGTTCGCGCCGGGTGAGCGCCTCCAGGGGGTCGCCCGGCCCGCCGGGCGACCCGTCGGGCGGTGACGGGCGGGGCCGCACGCCGGACAGCAGCGGCGGCGGCAGGTCGGAGAACGTCCGGATCAGCCGCCGCGTGACCGTCGGCGCGAGCATCGCCTCGCCCGCCGCGACCACTCCGATCGCCTCGGCCAGCAGCTCCGGCGTGGTGTTCTTCAGCAGGAACCCGCTGGCCCCGGCGCGCAGCGCGGCGTGCACGTACTCGTCCAGGTCGAAGGTCGTCAGCACCAGCACGCGCGGTCGCGGCCCGGGGTGCGGCCAGCCCCGGAGGATCCGCGCGGTCGCCTCCACCCCGGTCATGCCGGGCATCCGTACGTCCATCAGCACCACGTCCGGGCGGAGTTCGTACGCCGCCTCGACGGCCCGCGCGCCGTCCGCCGCCTCGCCCACCACCTCCACATCCGTACGCCGCCGCAGCATCACCCGCAGCGCCGTCCTGACCAGCTCCTGGTCGTCCACGGTCAGCACCCGCACCGGCGGCGTCATCGGCCCTCCTCCGGCGCGTACGCGCCGTCGGCGAGCACGTACGGACTACTGCCGTCCTGCGGCCGGAACATGGCCACGACCCGCCAGCCGCCGTCCGGGAGGGGTTCCGCGCGGAACGTGCCGCCGAACAGCGCGGTGCGCTCGCGCATGCCGATCAGCCCGAGTCCGGAGCCGGGCATCGGGCGGCGGTCCGGGGCGGGTGCGACGTTCTCCACCGTGACAGTCAAACGGCCGTCCCGGCAGGCCAGCGCGACGCGTACGGGGACGGCGCCGGCGTGCTTGCGTACGTTCGACAGCGCCTCCTGTACGACGCGGTACGCCGAGACCTGCACGGCGGGCGGCAGCCCCGCCACCGGCCCGTTCACCGTGAGCGTGACCGGGCAGCCCGCCGCCTCCGACTCCCCGGTCAGCCGTTCCAGGTGGCGCAGCGACGGCTGCGGGAGCGGCGCGGCGCCGCTCTCCGGCTGCGGGTCCGCGAGCAGCCGGACCAGGCCCCGCATCTCGTCCAGCGCGGTGTCCGCCGCCTCGCTGATCGCCTCCACCCCCTGACCGGCGGCGCGTGAGTCGTCCGGCAGAACGACGGTGACCGCGCGTGCCTGCAAGGCGATCGCGCTGACGTGATGGGCCACCAGGTCGTGCAGGTCGCGGGCGATCCGGGCGCGTTCTGCGGCCACCGCGCGTTGGGCGCTGACCCGCTGCTCGGCACGGAGGCGCTCGGCCAGGTCGCGCAGGCGCGCGGCGTCCGCGTGCAGCCGGCGCCGTGACGCGCCCAGCAGCCATACGGCGGCGGCCATCGCGGCGGCCACCAGGTAGTCGGCGGGGCCGAGCGGGATGGCGTTGTCGGCCGAGGAGATCACGTTCAGCCGGCCGTCGGCCCACTCCGGGACGAACAGCGTCGTGGTGAGGGCGACGGGAGCCAGGAGGCTGCGTGGCGCGGGCGTGTGCCGTGCCACCGAGTAGCAGGCCAGGAACACGCTCTGGGCGTTGTCACCGAAGGGGTCGAGCAGTTCCCCCGTCAGATAGCAGACCGCTGTGGCGGCCAGCACGAGCTCCGGACGCGAACGCCGCCACACCAGCGGCAGGCCCGCCCCGACGAGCGGTGCCATGACGGCGGCGGTCGGGCCAGCGCCGTCGGGCAACGGCAGGCGCAGCCGGAGCAGTACGGCGATGCCGGTGAGGACTGCGGCGACGAGCACCTCCGCGGGGCGCCCGGCGAGCCTGCGGCGCAGCGTGGCGGCAAACGCCCGTAAGGAACCGGCCGTCGCCCGTAAGGAACCGCGCGGCGCCCCTGAGGACCCTACGGACCGGTCCGCTCCGTGTCGTCTCCGCCACGAACCCCCCGTCATGCCCAACCCCGTCCCCGTCCCCGTCCCGATCCCCACTCACCGCCCACTGAGCGGTCTTCGCCCCTGCGGCCCTCCCGGCATCGTATGACCGGCGATCCCAGGAGACGCAGGGCACGGAACGAAAGTTGCCCCGCCCGCCCCTCCCGGCGGACGACGCCCGCGCAGGGGCCCCGCTCCTAGCGTCGGTGGTACTTCCGCACACAGCGTCCGTACCTCTGGAGGATCCCGTGCCAGCCAACCCGTCCCGACGGCCTTCCCAGTCGCGCCGCCGCCACGTCACGGCGGCGATCGCCGCCGCACTCGTCATGGCGGCCGCCGTGCCGACGGCCGTCACCGAAGCCGTCGCGGGGATGAACGACGACGGTTCCGCCTCCACCGCCGCGCGGCACACGCCGTTCCAGCGGGACGCCGACGCCGTACGCGACACCGGCGCCATCGGCGTGCAGGCCCGGGTGAGCGGCGGCCGGCACGGTCCCGCCACCGTGACGAGCGGCACCGCCGACATCCGTACGGGCCGCCCCGTGCCCGACGGCGGCTACTTCCGGATCGCCAGCAACACCAAGACCTTCGTGGCCGCCGTCGTGCTCCAACTCGTCGGCGAGCGGAAGGTGGCGCTGGAGGACACCGTCGAGAAGTGGCTGCCGGGCGTGGTGCGCGGCAACGGCAACGACGGCCGGAAGATCACTCTCCGCCAGCTGCTCCAGCACACCAGCGGCATCCACGACGACTACCCCGCCATCGAGACGGCGAAGAGGTACTACGAGGTCCGCTTCCACCCGTTCACCCCCGAGCAGCTGGTCGAACGGGCCATGCGGCACCGCCCGGACTTCCGGCCCGGCGAGGGCTGGGGCTATTCGAACGTCGGCTACATCCTGCTCGGCATGGTCATCGAGAAGGCCACCGGCCACACCTGGCACGACCAGGTACGGCAACGGCTGCTGAAGCCGCTCGGACTGCGGCACACGTACTACCCGGGCGGCTCGCCCGCCGTCCGGAAGCCGCACGCGCGCGGCTACCAGCGGTTCGGCACGAAGCCGAAGCTCGTCGACGTGACCCTGTACGAGGACCCCAACGCCTCCGGCGGCCTCATCGGCACCACGGCCGATCTGAACCGCTTCTTCCGCGACCTCCTCGGCGGCAAGGTCCTCAAGCCCGCCCAGCTCAGGGAGATGAAACGCACGGTTCCGTTGAACGACGAGTTCCAGGTGCCGTACCCGGGCGCGCGGTACGGGCTCGGGCTGATGAGGACCGGACTGCCGTGCGGCGGCTGGGCCTGGGGCCACGGCGGGGACGAGATCGGCTACATGAGCCGGAACGCGGTGAGCGACGACGGCCGGGTCGCCGTCACCGCCTCGATGTCCACCGGGTGGGCCACCTCCGTCGAGGACGTGCTGCGGCAGCACCGGGCGGGTGTGCGGCTGGTCGCGAACGCGTTGTGCCGGGAAGGGAGGCAGGCCGTACGGCCCAGGTGACAGGGCCTGGTGCCACCTCCCCCGCGGACGGCGGCCGGGTCCGGTGCTCAGGGGCGCCAGGAGCGTGACGGTGCGGCGGTACGGCCGACCGCCGCCGCCAGCTTGCGGAGCCGGCGCCAGTCCAGGCGGGGTGGCGCCTCGGGAACCCCGGGGCGGTTGCGGGGCACCCGGACGCGCAGGGCGCGGCGGGCGATGCGGCAGTGGACGGGAGAGGGCAGGATGAGGGCTTCACCGTCGAGGCCGACCTCCAGGTGCGGTGCGTCGGCTTCGACGACCACGTGCTGGGCGGTGAGCACCGTGAGCCCCTCCGGGCGCGGGGCCAGCAGGAGTTCGGCCGCTTCCACGGCACTGTCGACACGGACGGCGAGCACGCCCAGCTTCCCGGAGTCGAGCCGCTGGCGCCGGCCGAAGCCGAACGGATCGTCCATGCGGTACGGGTTGTTGCTCACCAGCACGGCCTGCGGGTCGGCGATGGTGGTGCCGTCGGCGCCGGCCGTCAGCCGCGGGCCGCTCTGCCGGGTGAGCAGCTCGGGCAGCCGCTCCAGCGCCGCACCCATCTTGTCCTCCCGATAGCCCGGGCTCTGGACGACGGCCCCGTACGCGCCGAACGACGCGTTGTTCACGAAGGGGCGGTCGTCGGCGAAACCGAGGTCGACGCGGAGTTCCACCCCGTCGGTGAGGGCGTCGAGGCATGTGGACGGATCGTCGCGGTCCAGGCCCAGGTCCATGGCGAAGTGGTTGCGCGTGCCGGCCGAGATGACGAGGAACGGCAGGCCGTGTTCCGCCGCGACGGCGGCGACCAGTGCCTGCGTGCCGTCACCGCCCGCGACGCCGAGCAGGTCGGCTCCCTCGGCCACGGCCGCCTTGGCCAGGGTCGTGACGTCCTGGTACTGGTCCGGGTCGAGGAGGACGACGCGGGCACCCAGCGCCTCGGCCTTCTCCTTGATGCCGAACTTCCCGACCTTGCCGCCGCCGGAGCGGGGGTTGAGCAGCAGGAAGGGGCGTCTCGGCGGTGGCGTGCGGTACTCCTTGACCCGTACCGGCCGCAGACCCGTGCTGCGCAGGGCGTAGCGGCCGCTCCAGACCGCGAGGCACCACAGCAGCAGGGATGCGAAGATCACCCAAAGCAGATTCGCGACCGCGAAGAGGGTGATGACGGCGACGGGGGCGACGACGGCCAGCGCGGCCGCCGCCGTACGGGCCGGTCCCCGGCGGGACAGGACCCACCAGACCGCGGCCGCGGTCAGGGCGAGTCCCACCAGCCCGGCCGCGAGCAGCAGCAGTCCCTTCAGACCGCCGGTCACGAGGGGCAGCGACGCCGCCAGCGCCACCGAGGCCAGGGCTCCCCTGGCCGCCCATCTCTGCCGGCGGTGATTCCGCTCGCTCATCGCCGATCCCATGTGGTTCCTCCGCTCGAAGGCGCGGGCGGACCTTCCGGACCGCGCCCGGCCGTGAAACATCGTGCCCGCCGACGGATCGGCATGGCTACCGCCATCCCTGATGGCTCCCCCGCCGTGAATCACGTCAGACGTGACGATCTTCCGGGGCGGAGCCATCGGTAGCGTACGCGGCCCCGCGAGCGCGGTTCCGCGCACCGGGGCACGTCGGCGCACACCCGCGCCGCCGCTGCCGGCCGCAGGCCCGCACTCCCTCTTGACCTAGTGAGTCTTATTACGCAACTCTGCTGGCACAGTCCCTGTCGACGAGGAGGCCGGCACGAGATGGAGTGGACGGGCGCGCGCTACGCGGACAGACCGACGGTCGAGGTGACGACGTGGATCGCCGCTCCGCCGGAGCGGGTGTGGGCGCTGGTGTCGGACGTGACGCGGATGCCCGGGATGAGCGAGGAGGTGCAGTCGGTGCGGTGGGTCGACGGGGCCGCCGGTCCCGCGGTCGGGGCCCGGTTCGTCGGGCGGAACAGGCACGAGGCGTTCGGCGAGTGGGAGACGACCTCCACGGTCGTCGCGTACGAGCCCGGGCGGGTGTTCTCCTGGGCGGTCGGGGATCCGGACGAGCCCAGTGCCGTCTGGCGGTTCGGCCTCGCACCCAGGAACGGCGGGACCGAGCTGTCGCAGTGGATGCGGATGGGACCCGGGCGCTCCGGGCTCTCCTTCGCGATCGACGCCATGCCGGAGAAGGAGCAGAAGATCGTGTTCGTGAGGTTGCGGGAGTTCGAGCGCGGCATGACCGCCACGCTGGAGTGCGTCCGGCAGTGGGCGGAGGCGTGATGCGGACGGCGACGACCGTCGAGGCGTCGGGTTTTGGCTCCTGGTCCGGGCAGGCCGACTTCGTGGTCGAGGCCGAGAAACTGGGGCTCGACATCTGCTGGGTGGCCGAGGCGTGGGGGTCCGACGCCCCGTCCGCCCTGGGTTTCTACGCGGCCCGTACGGAACGGATGCTGCTGGGCTCCGCCGTCATGCAGGTCGGGACGCGCACACCGGTGGCTCTCGCCCAGACGGCGATCACCCTGTCCAACCTCTCCGGCGGACGTTTCCTGCTCGGTCTCGGCCCGTCCGGTCCGCAGGTGATGGAGGGCCTGCACGGGGTGCCGTTCGCCCGTCCTCTGGCGCGTGTGCGCGAGACGGTGGAGATCGTGCGGCAGGTGCTCGCGGGCGGCAAGATCTCCTACTCGGGCTCCGAGTTCGGGATTCCGCTGCCCGGCAGGGAGGCGGTGCCGATGCGTCTGTCGATGCGGGCCGAGCACGCCGTGCCCGTCTATCTGGCCGCGTTGTCGCCTGCCATGCTGCGGCTGACCGGCCGGATCGCGGACGGCTGGCTCGGCACGAGCTTCGTGCCGGAGGGCGCGGCGGACGCCTACTTCGCTCCGCTGGACGAGGGGCTGGCCGCCGCCGGCCGCAGCCGCGCCGGCTTCGACGTCTGCCAAGGGGCCGAGGTCGCCTTCGCCCGGGACGAGGAGGCGCTGGGCGCCATGGTCGCGGGCCGGAAGAAGGAACTCGCCTTCAGCTTGGGTGGCATGGGCTCCGCGTCGGCCAACTTCTACAACCGGGCCTACAGCAGGCAGGGCTGGGCCGAGGTCGCTGCGGAGGTGCGCGAGCGCTGGCAGGCGGGTGACCGGGACGGTGCGGCCGGTCTGGTCACCGACGAGATGGTGCTGGCCACCACGCTCATCGGCACGGAGGAGATGGTGCGGCGGCGGCTGCGCGTCTGGCGGGACGCCGGGGTGGACACGGTCCGTCTCTACCCGGCCGGGGAGACCCTGGAGGACCGGCTCAACACCCTTGGCAGGGCGATCGAGTTGGTCCGTGAAACCGGCAGGATCGGCGGCGCGGCCTGAGCCCTGCGGGCAGGTAGGCTCCCGTGCTGATCACCGGACGGCACGACCAACAGGGGGACTCCGTGCAGGCCAGGGCTACCGTGATGACGACGACCGCACTCGCGTGCCTTCTGACGGGCGCCGTCCTGACCGGCTGCGGCGCCGACGGCACCGGCGAGGAGAAGCCCGCCGGTGACATCCTCGACGAGGCCAACGCGACGATGCGGAAGCTGAACTCCGTAACCGTCGACATCACCAACCGCACGACGAGCGGGGGTTCGGTCACCAACCGCCTCGTGACCGACCTCGACAGCCGGTGCAGATCCAGGACCACGTGGTCCGGGGGCAGCGCACTGGAGCAGATCCGGCTCGGCGAGACCGACTACGTCCGGCCGAACCGGGCCTACTTGCAGAAGTGGAAGAACTATCCGGGCCTCACCGACGAGCAGAAGCTGTGGGTGAAGACGCCGGTGGACCCGGCCGGCGCCGGACGCGACGGTCTCGCCTCCTGCGAACGGCCCTTCGACTCGTTCGGCACGGCGCGCAAGGACGGTTCCGCCCGCGTCGAGGGCAGGAAGGCCGTCAGGTTGGTGGTGACCGACAAGGCGGACAAGGCGGGGACGTACACCTTCTACGTGGCGGCCGAGGGCAAGCCGTACCTGCTCAGGACGGTCTACAAGAGCGCCGCACAGCACACCACCACCTCCTTCAGCGCCTTCGACGAACCGCTCGGCATCCGGGCGCCGAAGGCGGGCGAGGTGCTGAGCGTGCCGGGCGGCAGCTGACCCGCCGTCACGGGAGAGCGAGCGATCGTCGACAGCGCTTTCCGTTGGAATTCGGCAGCAATTGGCCGAGCGGGGCGAATCGGCTCACAAGGGCTTGACGGGGCGGGATGTGCTCGGCCTACTGGAAGGCGCAGCCGGCCGTGTCGGGGGTCTGGTCCGGTGCCGGCCCGGCGGGCCGAACAGCTCCGTCCTCCCCCACCGGCACGCGGGTCAGGGGTCTGATGGTGCGGCGACGATGGGCAGCGGCGGTGGGCCTGGTGGCGTGCCTGCTGTTGCTGCATCTCGTCGCCCCGGGGTTGGCGCGGGCCGGGCAACACACGGTGGGGGCCGCGGTCACGGCGGCGGTGGATGCCGGGGATGCACTGGAGCCGGGGGCGACTTCGGGCGCCGAGGCCGAAGGAGCCGGGGGCGAGAGGGCCGGAGCCGAACGGGCCGGAGCCAAACGGGCCGGAGCCGGAAGAGCCGGCGAGCCCTGTCCCTGTGGGGAGGAGCCGTCGGTCGGGCAGCCGGTGGCGCGGACGCCGAGGGCGGCGGGAGCGGCCCGGGCCGGTGCCGTGGTGAGCGGCGCGCCCACGGTGGACCGGGGTGGTGCGGACGTCCGAGCTGCGGGAACGGCCCGGCGTCCCGGGGCGGTCGCGCCCGCCCCGAACGCCGTCGAGCTACAGACGTTTCGCTGCTGAGTGACGGCGGTGCCGACAGGGCCTGCGCCGTACGGCCCGAGTACTGCCTGGTGCCGGTACGCGGTGAGGTGCAGGCCTTCGTGTGTCCCCTTGCCGATGACACAGGAGGCGGAGTTGCCCGGAAAGTGTGTTCTGATCCTGAAGCCGGACGAACTGAGCCCGACCGACCAGAAGATGTGGCGGGAGATCCGGACGGAGTCCGGAGCTCCGGCGAATCCTTTTCTCGACCCGGCGTTCACGACGGCGGTGGGGCGGGTCAGGCCCGCGGCCAGAGTGGCGGTGCTCCAGGACGACGGCTCCCCGGTCGGGTTCTTCCCGTACGAGAGGGGACCGTTGGGGCAGGGCCGGGCCATCGGGCTCGGGGTGTCCGACAGTCAGGGTGCCGTGTTACGCCCCGGGATCCGGGTCGATGCCCGCGGGTTACTGCGGTCCTGCGCACTGTCGTCCTGGGAGTTCGACAACCTCGAAGCCGGCCAGAGGGTGTTCGTGCCGCACGCGGTCGAGGAGCTCGCGTCCCCGGTCGTCGACATCGGCGAGGGGTTCGAGCGGTACGCCGAGCGGCTGCGCGCGAAGTCGCCGAGCTTCCTCAGACAGACCCTGGCCAAGGAGCGCAGGATGGCCCGGCAGGTCGGCGAGGTGCGGTTCGTGTACGACGCCCGGGACCCGGGCGCCTTGCGGGCGCTGATGGAGTGGAAGTCGGCACAGTACCGGCGGACCGGCCGGCGCGACCGGTTCGCGCAGGAGTGGATCACCCGGCTGGTGCGGCTGCTCGGTCAGAGCGAGGAACCGGAGTGCCGTGGCGTGCTGTCCGTGCTGTACGCGGCGGACCGGCCCGTGGCCGCGCACTTCGGATTACGCTCGCGCACGGTGCTGTCCTGGTGGTTCCCGGCGTACGACCGCGACTACGCCAAGTACTCCCCCGGCCTCGTCCTCCAGCTGAAGATGCTTCAGGCCGCGGCGGCCGACGGCGTCGAGACGGTCGACCTGGGGAGCGGTCCGGCCCGCTACAAGGAGTCACTCAAGACCCGTGACCTGCGGGTGTTCGAGGGGGTGGTGGTTCGGCCGGTGCCGGGCGGGGCCGCCCACTGGCTGGCCCGCGAGCCCGCGCGGGCCGCCCGTCGCTTCGTCCGCAACCGGCCCCGCCTGGCCGGCGCGGCGGCGCGGACGCTGGAGGGGGTGGGGCGGCTGCGCGGTCACTGAGACCGCTCCGCCCGGGCGCCCGGCTCCGGGGAACCGGGCGCACCGCGATCACCTCGTGGCGGTCCAGCTGTGCGCGACGTCCACGATGACGCGGCCGTCGAGCTGCAACACCCGGAAGGGCAGCCGGGCGCGGACGCCGAGCCCGATCTGGGTCTCGCCCTCGAAGCTGCCGGCGAACCGGGTGTCCCGGAAGGTGCGGTAGCCGGTGAGGTCCACGCCCGGCAGCGGGCGCGCGACCCGGCCGGGATACGTGGCGGCGCCGGTCTCCGGGTCGTAGGCGGGCGCGGCCACCCGCACCTCGAGGACCGCTCCGCCGGCCACGGGTATGTGCCGGCCCGATCCGTCCTGGTGGAGCTGGTCGACGTAGCGGACGGAGTAGCCGACGTCGCTGCCCGCGCCGGGCATGTCGACGACCATCCGGTCGAAGCAGGTGTGACGGCCGGTCCGGATGTCCTTCACCGGCGCGATCGTGGCGCTGGTGTCGGTCTTGGGGAGGCTCCCCCAGCCGGTCGGGCAGGCCGTGACCTGGGTGGCGGCCTGGGCCGCGACGGGTGCGGCACCGGCCGGCACCGCCGCGACGCCCACCGTGGCGCCCACGAGCGCGAGAGTCGCGCATGCTGTTCTGATTTGTACCATTACCGCCCCCAAGGCTTGCATGTTGCTGATATCGGGTGAGACGGCCGAAGAGACCGAAAGGTTGCACCCGCCGCGCCGGACCGCCGACCATGGCACATCCTGGTGGGGAGCGATGGGGTCCGGTGCGTCCGTACCGGGAGGACGCGAGATGGATGAGTCAGCCGCCGTACCGGACGGGCCTCGGTCACCCGAGGGCCGGAGCGGGGGCGGTGGTGACGGCCGGGTCGGAACCGGGGACACCGGCCGGATCGAGGATGCCCTGACCGCTCCGCTGATCGAGGCCGTACGGGACCTCGGAGGCTACGGCGGGCTGGTCTACCTGCGTTCCCGCGACCGGCGTTCGCTCGTGCTCGCGCTGGTGACCGGGGTGCCCCGGTCGCTGCTGAGGACCTGGTGGCGGGTGCCGGTGGGCGGTGCGCTGCCCATGGCGGAGGCCTACCGGCGCGACGAGACCCTGTGGCTGCCGGACGAGCGCGCCACCATGGTGCGCTTCCCGCACTTCACCGCCGGGCTGCCGTACTCCTTCGGCTCGGCCTACCGGCCCGTCCGGGCCGGCGGCGAGGTCGTGGGTGTCCTGGTCGTGCTGCGTTCGGCCGCCCGGTCGCCGCTGGACGCCGACGCGGTGGAGCCGGCACTGCGCCCCGCCGGGCAGCTCATGGAGGAGCGTCTCACCCGCCTCGCCGCCGGCCCGCCGGGCACGGGCTCCGCCGCGTACCGGATCGAGTACGACGGCGAACCGGTCGGCGTGCGGCTGCCCACGCCCGCCGTCCAGCCCGTCCGGGTCGGGCTCATCGACTGGGACCTGGACACCGACCGGTGCACGGCGGACGACGAGGCCCTCGCTCTCCTCGGCATCGGCCGGGCGGACTTCGGCGGCACGATGGCGGACATCGAGGCCCGCGTCAGCCCCGACGACCTGCACGAGCTGCGGGCGAGCCGGCACGACGCGCTCACGCTCGGCCGGGTCAGATGCCGTCACTTCCGGGTGCGGGACGACCCCGCCGGCGATGAGGAGGCAGGCTACCGGCCCGTCGAGCTGTGGGGGCATCTCGTGCGCGGCGGCACGGGTTCCGACCGGATCCTGGTGGGGGCCCTCGTCGACGCGGGCAGCGGGTTCGCCGCGGCCGAGGCCGCGGAGCGGCTGCCCGACGGTCTCTTCTCACTGGACCAGGACGGCCGTCTGACCTACGCCAACCGCCGCTGCGAGGAACTGCTGGGCGGCGGCCGGGAGGCGCTCCTGGGCCGCTATCCGTGGGAGGTGATCACCTGGCTCCGGGATCCCGCGTACGAGGACCGCTACCGGGCGGCGATGCTGTCGCAGGAGCAGGTGTCCTTCCTCGTGCGGCATCCCGCCGGGAACTGGCTGAGCTTCGTGCTGTACCCGGACGTGCACGGGCTGACGGGCCGGGTCCATCCGACCGGCCCGCCCAGCGGGGCCGAGGCGGGGCGCGAGGCCGGGTCCGCCGCCGGTCCCGTGCCGGAGGCCGCGGCCGTGGCGCCGCCGCCCGGGCCGGTCGCCGCGGCGCGTGCCGGGGCGCTCTACCACGTGGTGCAGATGGCGAGCGTGCTCACCCAGGCGGTCACCGTCGAGGACGTCTGCCGGGCCGTGTCCGAGCAGCTGCTGCCCGCGTTCGACGTCCGGGAGCTCGCCCTGTACACGGTCCGCGAGGGCCGGATGTACCTGCTGTGGGAGTCGGGCTACCCGGAGGGGTTTCTCGCGCCGTTCGAGGGCGTCACCCTCGACACGCAGCTGCCCGGGGTGCACGCGCTGACCACGCGGCTGCCGCTCTTCTTCGAGTCGCCGGAGGACCTCTCCCTCGCCTACCCGGGCATCATCCTGGACCGGATGAGCGCCTGGTCGTTCCTGCCGCTGATCGCCTCCGGGCATCCCGTCGGCTCGTGCATCCTCGGCTGGGACACCCCGCACCGGTTCACCGCCGACGAGCGTTCCGCGCTCACCGCGCTGAGCGGTCTGGCCGCTCAGGCGCTGGAGCGGGCGCGGCTGTACGACGCCGAGTCCGCCGTCGCCCGCGGTCTCCAGGAGGGGCTGCTGCCGCACCGGCTGCCCGCCGTCGAGGGGCTGCGCACCACCGGCCGCTATCTGCCCGGCACCCAGGGCATGGCCATCGGCGGCGACTGGTACGACGTGATCACCACGGGGCGCGGGGTGGCCCTGGTCATCGGGGACGTCGAGGGCCACAGCGTCGGCGCCGCCGCGGTGATGGGCCAGCTGCGCAGTGCCGTGCACGCCTTCGCGGCGAGCGAGTGGCCGCCGCAGGAGGTCATCACGCACACCAACCGGCACCTGGCCGAGCTGGAGGCGGACGTCTGCGCCACCTGCTGCTACATCGAGCTGGACCCACGTACGGGGCGGGCGTTCGCCGTACGGGCCGGGCATCCCCCGCCGCTGCTGCGCCACCCCGACGGGCACGCCGAGCCGCTGGACCTGGTGGGCGGCGTCATGCTGGGCGTGCAGCCCGACGCGGTCTATCCCGTCACGGCGCTCACGCTGGCTCCCGGCAGTGTCCTCGCCCTGTACACCGACGGGCTCGTGGAGCAGCCCGGCACTGACATCGAGACGGGCATCGAGGAGGTACGCCGCTGCCTTGCCGACACTCCGTCGGACTCGGTGGACCATCTCGCCGACCAGCTGGTGCGGACGGCGCGCCGCGCCCGGGAGCGGCCGGACGACGTGGCACTGCTGCTGACGGCGTATCGCTGAGCGGGTGGGCTGCCGGGTGGCCCCGGTTTGCCGCAGGCCCCCCGGTCTCTCGCGATCGGCCTGGACGGCGTGGCGCGGGGTACGGTGGGCGGGACCGGTGAGCGAGGCGGTGGTGGCGGTGGAGTGGCAGCAGTACGCCGAGCAGATGGCGAATCTCGCCCGGGATCTCGTGGCGCAGGACTCGGTGCAGGCGACGCTGGACGAGATCTCGGCAGCCGCCGTGAAGCTGGTCGAGGGCTGCGACGCGGCCGGGATCCTGGCGGTGTCCAAGGGCCGGGCCGTGACGCTCTCCGTGTGCGGTGACATGGTCGAGGAGTCCGACCGGTTGCAGGGCGAGCTGGGCGAGGGACCGTGCTTCGACGCGGCCCGGCGCGTGGACGGCGAGCGGCTGTTCCGCATCGCCGACATGACGAAGCCGCAGCCGTCGTGGCCGCAGTTCTCACAAGCGGCCCGCGACCTCGGCATCGGCAGCATGACCGGTGTGCTGCTCTACACGGGCCAGGAGGACTTCGGCGCGCTCAACCTGTACTCGCGCCGGCCGGGGGCCTTCGGCAAGGACATCGAGGCCGCGGGCTGGCTGCTCGCCTCCCACGCCGCCGTCGCGCTGGCCACCGCCCGCACCGTCGACCAGCTGGAGCACGCCCTGGAGACCCGGCACGCCATCGGGGAGGCCATGGGGATCCTCATGGAACGCCACCGGATGAGCGAGGACGAGGCCTTCGACGTGCTGCGGCATATCTCCCAGCACCACAACATCAAGCTGCGTGACGTCGCCCGGCACGTCCGGGTCGACACCGCCGGTCAGGGCTGACCGGAGCGGCCGGGGCGGTGGCCTCACGCCGGGCCGCCGTCGGGCTGGGTGGTGCGCAGGAGGAGCACCGTGATGTCGTCGGCGTGCTGTCCGGTGGGTGTCGTGTGGCGGACGAGCCTGTCGATGAGCCGTTCCAGGTCGCGGCCGTCGCCGGTGTCCAGCTGCCCGGCCAGGTCGGAGGTGGTCCGGGTCGCGTCGGTGCCGGGGAGCTCGACGAGGCCGTCGGTGTACAGGGCGAGGGTGCTGCCGGGGAGCAGGGGCGTGGTGGTGACCGGGTAGCGGGCGCCGGTCTCGATGCCGAGCAGCGGGCCGGGTTCGACGTCGAGGACGCCGGCGGCGGCGTGGGCCGGGCGCAGCAGCGGGGGCACGTGGCCCGCGCTGGCGAAGGCCGCCCGGTGGCGTGCCAGGTCGAGGTGGGCGTAGAGGCAGGAGACGAGCAGTTCGGAGTCGAGGTCGGCCAGCAGCCGGTTGGTGCGGGCGAGGACCTGGCCGGGTGCGGCGCCCGCGGTGGCGTGGGCGTGGATGGCGGTGCGGACCTGGCCCATGAGGGCGGCGGCGGCGATGCTGTGGCCTTCCACGTCGCCGATGACGGCGGCCGCGGTCGTGTCGTCCAGGCGCAGGACGTCGAAGAAGTCGCCGCCGACCTCGACGCCGTGGCCGGCGGGCAGATAGCGGGCCGCGACGTCGAGGCCGGGCAGGCGCGGCAGGGCCCGGGGCAGCAGGGCGCGTTGCAGTTCGTGGACGAGTCGCTGCTTGGCGTCGTAGAGGCGGGCGCGGTCCAGGGCCTGGGCGATCAGGCCGGACAGTGAGGTGAGGACGGCGCGTTCGTCGGCGGTGAAGGTGTGCGGGTGGTCGTAGGACAGGATGCAGCAGCCGACCGGCCGGCCGGAGATGATCAGGGGGAGGAACGCCCAGGCCTGTTTGCCGCTGATCTGGGGCGCACGGGGGTAGTTGCCGGCCATTTCGGCCGGGTCGGCGAAGAAGGCGGGGGCGCCGCTGGCGAGGACCTGGCCGGCGGGGGTGAGGCCGGTGTCGAGTGTCAGGGCGTCGAGGCGTTCCACGGCGTCGGCCGGGTAGCCGTGGTAGCCGGTGATCTTCAGACGGCCGGCCTCGGCGGCGGAGAGCACCAGGCCCTGGGCGCCGAAGGCGGGCAGGATCTGGTGGGCGATCAGCGTCACGAGGTCGCGGACGGTCACCGTCTCGGTGAGGGCGGCGGCGAGGTGCACGAGTTGGTAGAGGCGTCCCGTCGGCGCGGCCCCGGGGGGCCGTGTGGCGGCGGGCGGCGGGTCCTCGGTCTGTTCTCCTCCCGGGGCGACGCGGACGCTGATGCCGCTGGTGTCGGGGTAGAGCTGGAAGGTCAGCCACTGGTCCGGCGGGCGGAGCGCGGTGAAGGACACGGGGGCGCGGCTGACGACCGCCGTGCGGTAGTGGTCCTCGTGGACGGGGTTGTCCAGCCAGGCCAGGGACTGCCAGGGGCGGGTGCCCAGCAGCCGGTCGGCGCGGCGGCCGAGCAGGCGGGCGGCGGTCGCGGTGGCGAAGGTGACGCGTCCCTCCAGGTCGAGGGCGAGGGCGCCCTCGGGGAGCCGTTCGAGGTAGTCGGCGGCGGCCAGGCCGGTCTGCACGGGGTGGTGCGCGGCGTCGACGGGGACGACGCGCGGCTGCTCTGGCAGGGTGGGCGGCCGGGAGGCTTCGTCCAGCAGGCGGGCCACGCGGCGGGCGCTGGAGGTGATGTGGCCGTGTTCGCGGGGCGTGATCGTGCGGGGCCGCATGGCGGGCCACATCAGCACGATGCCGCCCCAGCAGCGCCGTACGCCGCTCAGCGGGACCGCGGCCAGGGCGAAGGGGTACGGCAGGACGGCGGCGGCCCGCGGGTAGCGGCGGGCCATGTCGTCCTGGCTGCCGACCCAGACCAGGCCGTCGTCGCGGATCGCGTCGGCGACCGGGACGGGTGCGGTCAGCGGCAGGCGCTGCCACGGGGCGCTGAACGCCACCGGCAGACCGCAGAGCGCCACCAGGCGCAGTACCGGCTCCGCCTCCTCGATCAGGTAGAGGCCGCCGATCGAGGCGCCGGTGCCGCGCACGGTGTCGGCCAGCGCCACTCCCAGGGCGTCGTCCGGCGTTCCGGCGCCCCCGGGCGGCTCGTTGCTCCCGGGCATGGTGTCCTCCCGCTCTTACCCGGACGCTACGCCTCACGGGGCGTGGGGGCACGTCATCGGGCCGGGCCGCGGAGGGACGCGTGGTGCCGGAGGGCATGGCCGGGCGTTGTGCCGAAGGGCATGGCCGGGCGGGTGCCGTGCTGGCAGAATCGGAGCCCTCGAACGGCGACCGGGAGGCCGGCCTTGCAGACGCTCACATCGCAGGATCCACTGGCCGTCGCCGTCACCGAAGCGATCCGGGGCGGCGATCTGCCCGGGCTCCGGCACCTGCTGGCCGAGCATCCCGGCCTGGCCACCGTCCGCGTCACCGAGCACGGCGAGGACGGCAAGGGCACGCGCAGTCTGCTGCACATCGCGACCGACTGGCCGGGGCACTATCCCCATGGCCCCGAGGTGATCGCCGTCCTCGTCGCCGCCGGGGCGGACCCCGACGCCCGCTTCGGCGGTGCGCACGAGGAGACGCCGCTGCACTGGGCGGCCAGCAGCAACGACGTGCCCGTCCTGGACGCGCTCATCGCCGCCGGGGCCGACATCGAGGCCCCGGGTGCGGTGATCGCCGGCGGCACACCGCTCGCCGACGCCCGCGCCTTCGGCCAGTGGCGTGCCGCGCGCCGGCTCGTCGAGCACGGCGCCCGCACCACCCTCCAGGACGCCGCCACGCTCGGCCTGCTGGACCGGGTGCGGGCGTACGTCGAGGCCGACGAGCCGCCCTCGCCCGACGAGATCACCAGCGCCTTCTGGGGCGCCTGCCACGGCGGTCGGCTGTCCACCGCGCAGTACCTCCACGGGCACGGCGCCGACATCGACTGGTGCGGCTACGACGACCGGACCCCGCTCGACATCGCCCGCGCCCAGGACGCCGACGACGTCGTGCGGTGGCTGCGCGGCCTCGGTGCGCGGAGCCGCTCGTAGCGTCCGCGAGGTCTCACAAGCAGTAGCGCACGAGCCACTCGTCCTGGTTGTACGCGGTGCGCGCGGGGTCGAGCGTGCTGGCCGCGCGCTCCTCGACCATGTCCTCCACGCGCACCGGCTCCGGCAGCGCCCCGAAGCGGGCCTGGCGTGCTGCCGCGGCCTCCGTCTCGCTGGTCCGCTGCGACATCGCGTCCTCCACGGCGATTCCCCTCTCCGGTTGGTCTCCTGGACCGATCGGCCTTCCCGGGCAATGAGTTGACGTACCAGGGGGCCGCATGGTTCCCCGGGGGATCGCTTGTCCGACCCTACGAACTTTCCGCTCGGCTGTTTCCCTTGTGGCGCGCGAGTGATAGTAAACCTTCCTATCAGTTCTGCACGGCCGGCTCTTCCAACCCCCCACCCTGCTTGGAGGCACCGTGAGACACCCCTCGACCCCGGCAGCGCGCCGCACCGTTCTGGCGCTGTTCGGCGCCGCTCTCGCCACCGCCCCGTTCCTGAAGCCACCGCACGCCGCGGCCTCCGTCCGTGCGGCCGGGCTCGACGACCCGGCGAAGAAGGAGATCGCCATGCAGCTCGTGTCGAGCGCGGAGAACTCCTCGCTCGACTGGAAGGCGCAGTACCAGTACATCGAGGACATCGGCGACGGCCGCGGCTACACCGCCGGCATCATCGGTTTCTGCTCCGGCACTGGTGACATGCTCGACCTCGTCGAGCTCTACACGGACCGCAAGCCCGGCAACGTCCTGGCGAAATACCTGCCGGCGTTGCGCCGGGTCGACGGCACCGACTCGCACGACGGCCTCGACCCCGGCTTCCCCGGCGACTGGCGCCGGGCGGCCCGCGACGCCGAGTTCCGGCGGGCACAGGACCACGAGCGCGACCGGGTGTACTTCGGCCCGGCGGTACGGCAAGGGAAGGCGGACGGGCTGCGCGTGCTGGGCCAGTTCGCGTACTACGACGCCATCGTGATGCACGGCGACGGAAACGACCCCCTGAGCTTCCGCAACATCCGCAAGCGGGCCCTGCGCACGGCGAACCCGCCGGCATGGGGCGGTGACGAGGTGACGTACCTCGACGCCTTCCTGGACGCGCGCGTGTGGGCCATGAGGCAGGAGGAGGCACACAGCGACACCAGCAGGGTCGACACGGCGCAGCGGGTCTTCCTGCGCAAGCGCAACCTCGATCTCGATCCGCCGCTGGACTGGAAGGTCTACGGGGACAGCTACCACATCGGCTGACCCACCGCGGCCCGGGGAGGGATTGGTCCACCAAGCAGGCACAGAAGTGGACCCCTTCCCGGGCCGCCCGGCTGCCTAGCGTCGCTCGTATGAACGCCACCACCACGCGGGGAGCTCTTCTCGCCGCGCTCGCCTGCGTCCTCGTCGGAGGCTCCTTCACGGCCAACAGCCTCCTGGGCGACTACCCGTACGCGGGCGGCCAGTTCCTGCGCTACGGGCTGGCCTGCCTGCTGCTGGTACCGCTGGCCGGGAAGGGCGCGGCCGCCCGGCTGCGGGCGCTGACATCACGTCAGTGGATCCGGCTCGCCCTGCTCGCCGCCGTCGGCATGGTCGGTTTCAACCTGGCGGTCATCGCCGCGGAGCGCACGGCGGAGCCGGCGGTTCCGGGCGTGTTCGTGGGCTGTGCGCCGGTGGTGGTCGCCGTGCTCGTGCCCCTCCTGGACGGGCGCGGGCCACAACGGGCGGTGCTGTACGGGGCGTTGCTCGTGGCCGTCGGTGCCTGCACCGTCCAGGGCTGGGGGCGCACCGACAGCGCGGGCATCGCCTTCTCCGTGTGCGCCCTGGCGGGGGAGGTCGGATTCGCCGTGCTCGCGGTACCCGTACTGCGGCCCCTCGGCCCGCGGTTGCTGTCCGCCACGGTGTGCGCGGTCGCCGCGCTGGAGTCGGCGGCGGTCGGGTTGTTGGCCGACGGCACCGGGTGGCTGCGGCCTCCGGACGCCGTCGAGACCTCCGCGCTGCTGTGGCAGGCCGTGGTGGTCACGGTGGTCGGCTTCGTGTGCTGGTACATGGGCATGCAGCGGATCGGCGCGGAACGCGCCACCCTCTTCTCCGGTCTCATCCCCGTCGCGGCGGCCTGCACCGCACCGCTCGTCGGCACGGGCTCCTACGGTCTCGCGCAGGCGGCGGGCAGCGCGCTGGTCGGCCTCGGCGTCGCCCTGGGCTCCGGGGCGCTGACGCGGACGGGCAGAGGCGGGCCGTCGGTGATCCGTGCGGACGGCCCTACTCCCCCGGCCGCCGCCTTCCGGGGGAACGGCCGCCCCGAGGCGCGTGGCGACGCCGCGTCCGGCATGCCGGAGTGATCTCGCGCGCATCTAATGGACGGCGTCGAACGTCCCGGCCACACAGGAGCCCAGGTCCATGCTGCACACCCGCACCGTTGAAGGGCACGAGAAGGCCGCGCGTGCGGGTCTGCTTCGGAGGCTGGGCGAGTGGTGCGCGCGCCACTTCGTGGTCGTCGTCATCGCCTGGCTCGTGGCACTGGTGGCTCTCCAGGTCGTCAGCCACTCGGCCGGAGGGACGTACTCCGACAACTTCACCCTGCCCCAGGCGCAGTCGCAGAAGGGCCTGGACGTGCTCAAGAAGCACGATCCGCAGGCCGGCGGCTACAGCAGCCAGATCGTGCTGCACGACGACGGGCAGTCCCTGTCCTCGCTGAGTTCCCAGATGTCCACCACGGTCGCCGACCTGCAGAAGCTGCCGCACGTCCTGTCGGCCCAGAACCCGCTCTCCGGCCCCGGCTCGTCCTCGGGGCAGTCGCAGCAGAACGTCGGGCCGTTGTCGGACGACGGGAAGACGGCCTACATCACCGTCCGCTTCGACGTGCAGCCGTCGACCCTCGGCGACGACTACCTGAAGGGGGTCGACGACGCCGTACAGCCGCTGCGTTCGGCCGGAGCGGCGGTGGAGTACGGCGGGCCGCTCGGCGAGCTCGCCCGGCCGGCCGCCGACGACCGGGTGAGCGAGCTGATCGGCTTCGGCGTGGCCGTCGTCGTGCTGCTGGTCGGGTTCGGGAGCGTGCTCGCCGCCGGTGTCCCGCTGCTGACCGCGCTGATCAGCGTCGTCGGAGGTCTCGCCGTCCTCGGGCTGCTGGCCGCCGCGTTCACCTTCGCGACCGTCTCACCGACCCTGGCCACGATGATCGGCCTCGGTGTCGGGATCGACTACGCCCTGTTCCTGATCACCCGTCACCGGCAGAACGTCCTCGACGGAGCGGACCCGGTGCGGGCCGCCGGGCAGGCTGCCGCCACCAGCGGGCGCGCCGTCCTCGTCTCCGGCTGCACGGTGATCATCGCGCTGGCGGGCCTGTCCGCGTCCGGGGTCTCCTTCATCGCCAAGCTCGGGCTCGCCGCCGCCGTCACCGTCGTCTCGGCCGTCATCGGGGCGCTCACCCTGGTCCCGGCCCTGCTCGGGCTTCTCGGCCGGCACATCGACCGCTACCGGGTGCGCCGCCCCGTCGCCGAGACCGAGGCGGGTGACGCGTCGCAGGGCACCTGGCACCGGTACGCGCAGCGGGTGGAACGCAGGCCGTTGTGGTTCCTGGCGGCGGGTGTCGCCGTGATCGTCGTCCTGGCGATCCCGGTGCTGTCCATCCGGCTCGGGCACATCGGTGACGGTGCCGACCCGACGTCCTTCACCGACCGGCGGGCGTACGACCTGATGACCGACGCGTTCGGGCCAGGGTCCAACGGTCCGCTGACGGTCGTCATCGACCAGACGGGAGTGCCGGACTCGCAGCGCTCCGATCTGGCCTCGAAGGCCCAGCAGACGCTCGACTCGGTCGAAGACGCCGCGGTCGTCACACCCCTGGCGCCCACGCAGGACGGTGACGTCCTGATCGGCACGGTCTACTCGGCCCGGTCCCCGCAGAGCGCCACGACCACGGACCTGACCAACCGTCTGGTCGACGACACGCTGCCGGGTGTCGTCCAGGGCACGGACGCCGAGGGTTACGTCACCGGCACGACGGCGGCGCAGGTCGACTTCCGCGACATCGTCGCCTCCCGGCTGCCGTTGATCATCGCCGTCGTGGTCGCCCTGGCCTTCGTCATCATCCTGGCCGTGTTCCGGGGGCTGCTCGTCGCCGTGAAGGCCGCCGTCCTCAACGTCCTGTCGATCACCGCTTCGTACGGCGTGGTCGTGGCTGTGTTCCAGTGGGGCTGGGGTGGTTCCGCCCTCGGCGTCAACGGCACGGTGCCCATCGAGAGTTACGTGCCGATGATGATGTTCGCCATCATCTTCGGCCTCAGCATGGACTACGAGATCTTCCTGCTGTCCCGGATCCACGAGGCATGGCTGCGCACCGGGGACGCCAAGGCCTCGGTCGCGCACGCCCTGGAGATCACGGCCCGGGTCATCACGTGTGCCGCGCTGATCATGGTGAGCGTGTTCGCGGCGTTCATCGTGAGCGACAACATCGTGGTCAAGATGCTCGGACTGGGGCTGGCCGTCAGTGTGCTCATCGACGCCACCGTCGTACGCCTGCTCATGGTGCCGGCCGTGATGACCTTGCTGGGCCGGCACGCCTGGTGGGCTCCGCGATGGCTGGAGAGCGTGCTGCCGCACATCGACGCCGAGGGGCGACGGGCATAGGCGGTGGCTGTCAGCGGAGCACCAGGTGGACCAGGGCGACGGTGCCGACCGACACGATCAGGGTACGCAGGACGGCCGGGCTGAAGCGGCGGCCCGTCCTGGCTCCGATCAGGCCGCCCAGGGCCGAACCCACGGCGATGAGCAGGACGGCCGTCCAGTCGAAATCGGCGAAGAAGACGAACAGCACGGCGGCGACGGTGTTGACGACGGCGGCCAGCACGTTCTTGACGGCGTTGAGCCGCTGGAGGGTGTCGTCGAGCAGCATGCCCATCAGGGACACGTAGATGATGCCCTGGGCGGCGGAGAAGTAGCCGCCGTAGACGCTGGCGAGCGTCAGGCCGGTGAACAGCAGCGGGCCGCCGTCACGGCGGGCGGTACCGTCCGCCGGGCGACGGCGGCGCACCCTCTTGGCGATCAGCGGCTGGCAGGCGACGAGGACGAGGGCGAGGCTCACGAGGACCGGAACGATGCGCTCGAAGGCCGATTCGGGCAGGGTCAGCAGCAGTACGGCGCCCGCGAGGCCGCCCAGCACGGCGCCGATGCCCAGCAGCAGAACGCGGCGCCGCTGCCCGCGGAGTTCCTCGCGATAGCCGATGGCCGCGCTGATGGAGCCGGGGACCAGGCCGAGCCCGTTGGACACCGTCGCGGTGACCGGGGGCAGGCCGGTGGCGAGCAGGACCGGGAAGGTGATCAGCGTTCCCGAGCCGACGACGGCGTTGACGGCGCCCGCGCCCGTACCGGCCGCGAACACGGCGGCCATCTCGCCCGGCGTCACAGTGCCGCTCCGCCTATGGCACCACCGCGTCCGGCGTTCCTGGTGAGGTTCATGGGATCACGCTAGACGGTGGGCGGTTCGGCGGCCGTCGAAGGGTCGTGGAGGACCGGGGACGGGGAACGGCGGCAGGATCCGGTGGGGATCCTGCCGCCGTTCGCCGGTCGTGGCGGTGCCGTCGTCTCAGCCTCGCCTGACGCGGCGCAGGACGACGAAGCCCGCGATGACCAGGACGGCGCCCGCCGCGGCCGGCCAGAGCTGGGCGCCGGTGTCGGCGAGACCGCCGCTGCCGACCGCCTGGGGCTCGGTCCTGGACGGGAGCGACGGGGTCGGCGCGGCGCTGGTCGCCGTTCCGACGGCCTGGGACTGGCCGAGGCCGTCCGTGTCCTCGCCCGCGTCGTCCTTCGAGCCGCCCTGCTCACCGGCGTTCGCGGTGCCCTGTCCGGGCGTGGGCGTCGCGAACACCTCCGGTTCACCGGCGCCCGGCGCGGCCGTGGGCGAACCGGCCTGCTCCGGCTGCTCCGGCTCGGGGGCCGGCTTGTTCGTCACCGGGGGCTTGGCGGCCTGGTCCTTGCCGCCGTCGCCGTCGCCCTTCCCGCCGTCACCGTCAGCCGTGTCGCCGGGCTTTCCGCCCGCGTTGCCGTCCTGCGGGGCGTCCGGGGTGCGCGTGGGCTGCTCCTGCGGGGCCTCGGGGGCCTTCGTCGGCTCTTCGGGGGCCTTCGTCGGCTCTTCCGGGGCCTTCGTCGGCTGCTCCTGCGGCTCCTCCTCCGGCTTGTCGCCGGGCTCGGCGCCTGCTCCGGCGCCGCACTTGCGGCCGTCGTTGATGCAGTCGGCCATCTCCCGCATCAGGTCCTCGTCGAAGACGTTGATGAAGTCGCCGTGGTCCGTGACCGGCTTGTGCAGCTGCTCCGGGAAGGAGTCCACCGCGAACAGCGGTGTCGTACGGCCGCCGTCCTCCAGGCTCGGCGCGTCGACGTCGTAGACGATGCGCTGGACCAGCTGCGGAATGGGCCGGAAGCCGGACGGGCAGTTGCCGGCGGCGTCCGCGAAGGCCACGTGGGTGCGGTGGTTGGCGCTGTCGATGTTGCGGCCGTCCCAGCAGCTCTGGAACTTGAAGGTGCGCACCACGTCGCTGCCCTGCGGGCACAGCGGGTACTTGTCCTTCAGCTGGCGGTCCTCGAAGCCCGTGCAGCTCCAGGAGGCGTTGGCGTTGGCCGGGCCGTTGACGAACGACTTGGCGTCACCGGTGATGATGCGCAGCAGCCGCGGCATCTCGGTGACCTTGCCCCGCGGGTTCCCCACGAAGGTCAGCGTGACCTGCTTCGGCGTGACGATCTCGCCGGCGTTGCCCTCGATGCCGCCGCCGGGCGACTTGGCGTCCTGCTCCTGGGCGCCGTTCTGGAGGCGCAGCACGGGCCAGTAGTAGGAGGACTTGTCGCCCTGGTCGGCGCAGCTGGTCTCGGCGTTCGCGAGGTCCTGGTCGCTGGCGAAGGCGTTGTTGGCCTGGTTGCCGATGTAGTCGTGGAAGTGGTGGGCCCCGTTGGTGACGCCCGGGGCGGCGATGATGTTGTCGGAGTTGAACAGGCCGTTCTCGTTTACGCCGCAGTCGGTGGTGAAGGAGCCCCGGGAGGCTTTCGTCCCCTGGCTGGGGCCGCCGGCGCCGGGCTGGACGCTGGTGATGGGCGCGAAGTCGGCGGCGACGGGGCCGTTGCCCGCCTGTCCGCCGTTGGCGCCCTGGCCCTGGCCGGCGCCTTGCTGCTGGCCGTCCTGCCCCTGCTCCTGGCCGGGCTGCTGGTCGCCTTCCTGGCCTTCGCCCTGCGCGGGGGCCTGGTTGCCGGAGTCCCGTACGGTGCAGGCGGCGAGGGCCTCGAGCCCGCCGGGGCGGTCCCCCACGCGGTCGATGGCGATGGCGATGCGCTCCAGGGTCGCCGCCCGCTTGTCCTTCAGCGGGTTCATGATCGCGTTGTCGGCGAAGCCGGAGTCCTGCTGCACCTGCTGCGCGGACTCGCTCAGGCGCTGGTAGGCCTTGGCGATCTGCTCGTCCAGGAGGGCGAGTTCCTTGTCGACCTCCCCCCGCGCCTGCTCGGGGACCGAGGTCAGCTTGCTGCCGACGTCGGGGCAGTCGATCGTGGAGCCCGCGGTCCGGACCCCCGTACCGGACCGCGTCTGGGCGGAGTCACCGCCCGAACCGCCGTCGGTCGCGGAGGCGTAGACGTTCGCGGCCATCAGGCCGCCTCCGCCGAGGATCAGTGCGAATGCGGCGAAGGTCGCGCGTCGTGGTCCGGTAGGGCGTCTTCGCGTGTTGCGTCCCAAGGGTGCTCTCCTGCGCTTGTGGCGAACCGGGCATGAAAATCCCCTCGCCCCATACGTACGGGAGCACCGGCGTGTTCACGTCTCTCGAAAATTTTCGGAGAACTCTCATGAAGCCGCGAAACACACGGACCCCGCCGGTCTCGTGGACCGGCGGGGAACCGCAGGTCAGCGGAAGTTCACATCACTGCACAGGAAGTAGGTCTGGTCCATGTGCGAGGCCTGCCAGACCGTGTAGACGACGTGGCGGCCGCTCAGGCCCGAAGTGCTCACCGGGATCTCGTAGTTCTGGCTGGGCGCGTACTTGCCGGTGCGCGCGACGAGCCGCAGGTCGTTCCACGTCAGCGGCTGGGTGGCGGGGTCGAAGCCCTGCCGCGTGACGTACACCAGGAAGTAGTCGGCGCCGTGGCTGGCCTGGTCGTACAGCTTCACGGTGAAGTCGCCGGTGATGTCGGTCGTCTTCCAGGCGCCCACCGTGTCCAGGGAGTTGTACCGGCCGCCCTCGGTGCGTCCGCCGCTGCACAGCTGGCCGTCGGGGACCACGGCCTGGAAGTTGCCGCCCGAGCCGTTGCGGTACAGGCCGTTCCAGTTCCACATGGCGTTGGGGTCGTCCTGCCACGCCTGCCAGCACATCGGGTCCTGCTGCGCCATCGCGGGATTCTGGTGGTCGCTGCCCCAGCGCAGCCAGCAGCCGTAGTTGCGGGATGCCGGGTCGACGACCGAGCCGTGGGCCACGGCGGTGCCGCTCCAGGGGATGAGGCTGAGCAGCGCGGCGACCAGGACGCTCAGGAGGAGCGTCAGGCGGGAGCGGACCCTAAGGACATGACCATGACAATTCATGATCTCCTTCTTTCGGATGTGGGGGTTTCGGTGCTCTCGATGTCGTTCCGTGGGGGTGCGGGAGCGCTTGCGTGGGAGCGCTCCCGCAAGCCCCAGGCTGCGCCCGATGCCCGATGTCGGCAACGTACGTTTGCGCCACTTCCGTGCCTCCTGGCGCGTTCGATGCGTTCGATACCTTCGACGGAGGGTTCTTCTTCGACGCGCTCGACGGAGGGTGCTTCAGAGCCGGTCGAGTTCCTTCGTGGTGCGGCCGAGGTAGGTGGCCGAGCCGGGCTCGGGGACGTCGAGTTCATGGAAGCCCATGCGGTCGTAGAAGGCCCTGGCCCGGGTGTTGGCGGTCGCCATGGCCAGGTGGACGGCCGGTACTCCCCTGTCCTGGAGGGTGGCCAGGAACGTCCGCATCAGACGGCGGCCGTGGCCGCGCCCCTGCCACTCGGCCAGCAGGTCGATGTGCAGGTGGGCGGGGTAGGCCGCGAGTTCGGGCAGCACCATCCGCTCAGGGTCGTGCAGCAGCCCCGCCATCGCCTCGTCCGGAGTGCGGGGCGGCCGCGGCGGCTTCGGGTAACGGTCGGCGACCAGCGGCAGCCAGGCGGCGCGGAACGCCTCGACGAAGCGCGGGGTGTCGGCCGTACCGAGGATGTAGCCGACCGCCTGTCCGCCCCCGTCGTCCAGCACGAAGGCCAGGTCCGGCTCCAGATGGACGTACGGGGCCGCGAAGGTGGCCGGGAAGATGCCCGGATCCGCGTAATGGGGGCGGCTGTCCTGGCCGTTGTGCGCGGTGCGGACGCAGATGTCGTCGAGGGCCGGACGGTCCTCGGGGCGGTACGGGCGGATCGCGGGGAGCTTGGTCATGGCGGCATCGTGCCCGCGCCGGGAGCGCTCCCTCAACCCGATTCGGGGAGTTCCCGTAGGCCTCTGGAACCGGGCGATGGCTGTGCGAAACTCCGGCCATGACCACCGTGACCCGGTTGCGCAAGGCCGCGCTCGCCCTCCCGGAGGTGGAGGAGGGGACGCGCTTCGGCATGGTCGCCTTCTCCGTGCGGGGCACGGGCTTCGCCTCGGTGACGAAGGACGGCCGGGTGCAGCTGCACCTGGCGCAGGAGGAGTCCGACGCCGCCCTGGCCGCGCATCCGGCCGGTGAGCGCCTCGTGCGCCGGGGCACGCCGATCGGTTTCCGCGTATCGCTCGCCGACATCGACGGCAAGGACCTCAACGCCCTGGTCCGGGGGGCCTGGTTCAGCCGCGCCCCGAAGCGTCTAGCCGCGTCGCTCGCCGCGGCGGAGGCGGGGACCGGCAGCCCCGGTGGCGACCTGCCCACCGGAATCGGCAGGCCCGCCACGCAGGCCCTGCGCGGCGCCGGCGTGACGACGCTGGAACAGGTGGCACAGCACTCGCGGGCGGAACTTCTCGCGCTGCACGGGGTGGGGCCCAAGGCGGTGCGTGTGCTCTCGGAGGCGCTGGAGCAGCGAGGGCTCGCCCTGCGGTGATGACTCGGCGGCGGACGGCCGGCGCCGGCATACCGAGCGCGGCTTAACCGCCCAGCCCGGGGTTACCCGTCTCACATGGTGAAGCTGCATATTCCAGGGCGAAAAGAACATCACGATTCCGAGGCTTCGCGGCAGGGTCCCGCCCCTGCCCGTGCTCCCGCTCCGGCTGGGCAAGATCCCGGCCCGGCCGCGGAGAGGCCCGCTCCGAGGCCGGACGAGGAGCCCGGCCCGGGACCCGAAGTGGAGCGGGCGGCACCGGACAGCCCGAGTGACCTTCCCCGGAAGTCGTGGGGGGCGGTACTGAAGGGGAGCGTGCGGGAGTTCAAGGACGACGAGCTGACCGACCGGGCTGCCGCGCTCACGTACTACGGGGTGCTGGCGCTGTTCCCGGCGCTGCTGGTGCTCGTGTCGCTGCTGGGCATCACCGGCAGGTCGACCACCGACAAGGTGCTCGAGAACGTCCAGCAGCTCGCCCCCGGCTCGGCCCGCGACATCATCACCCGGGCCGTCGAGCAGTTGCAGGCCAACGCCGGTATCGGCTCGCTGATGGCGATCGTCGGTCTCGTCCTCGCGGTGTGGTCGGCCTCCGGCTACGTGGCGGCCTTCATCCGCTCGGCCAACGCCGTCTACGACATGCCCGAGGGCCGGCCGGTGTGGAAGCTGCTGCCGGTGCGGGTGGCCGTGACAGTCGTGCTGATGGTGCTGGCCGTGATCAGCGCGCTGATCGTGGTCTTCACGGGCGCACTGGCCCAGCAGGTCGGAACCACGCTCGGGATCGGGGACACCGCGCTGACCGTCTGGTCGATCGCGAAGTGGCCCGCCCTGGTGGTACTGGTCACGATCATGATCGCGATCCTGTACTGGGCGACCCCGAACGCCAAGGTGAAGGGATTCCGCTGGATCACGCCGGGCAGCTTGCTGGCGCTGCTGATCTGGATGGTCGCGTCGGCCGGCTTCGCGGTCTACGTGGCCAACTTCGCCTCGTACAACAAGACCTACGGCACGATGGCCGGCGTCATCGTCTTCCTGGTGTGGCTGTGGATCACCAACCTGGCGATCCTGCTGGGCCTGGAGTTCGACGCGGAGACGGTCCGGCAGCGGGCCATCGCCGGGGGTCATCCGCCCGAGGCCGAGCCGTACACGCAGCCGCGTGACACCCGTGCGTGGGACGAACAGGACCGGCGCCGCATGGAAGGGTCCTGATCCGTTCAGCCCATGAGTCCGGCGGCGACCGTCGCGCCCAGTTCCCAGCACTTCTCGACGTCGCCCTTGCCGGGCTCGCCGGTCACGGTCACGGCCTCGGCGGTGCGGCGCCAGCCGAGGCCCGTCGTGATCGCCTCGATACCCCGCACGGCTCCGGTGACGTCGTTCCCGCCGTGCACCCAGTAGCCGAAGGGCCGGCCTCGGGTCGCGTCCAGGCAGGGGTAATAGACCTGGTCGAAGAAGTGCTTGAGGGCGCCGGACATGTAGCCGAGGTTGGCGGGGGTGCCCAGGAGGTAGCCGTCGGCGGCGAGGACGTCGGACGCCGTGGCGGACAGCGCGGGCACCCGGACGACCCGGACGTCCTCGATCTCGGGGTCCGTCGCCCCGGAGACGACGGCTTCGAACATCGCCTGGCAGTTGGGCGACGGCGTGTGATGGACGATCAGCAAGGTGGCCACGTCACCCGACCTTACAAGTCGTGACGACCATGCGTGCCCGGCGCGAGATCTGGTACCCGTCCGTCGCTCTCCGTACGAGAAAGGGAGGTATTCGCCTTGTCACAGGTCGAGGAATCCATCGAGGTCCGGGTCCCGGTGCACACCGCGTACAACCAGTGGACGCAGTTCGAGGACTTTCCCCAGTTCATGGACGGCGTCGAGCGCATCGAGCAGCGCACCGACACCCTGACGCACTGGGTGACGAAGGTCGGCGGCCAGGAGCGGGAGTTCGACGCGGAGATCACCGAGCAGATCCCCGACGAGCGCGTCGCCTGGACCACCGTGAACGGCGAGGCCAGGCAGGCCGGTGTGGTCACGTTCCACCGCATCCAGGACGACACGACGAAGGTCATGCTCCAGATGGAGTTCGACCCCAGTGGCGTGGCCGAGACCGTGGGCGACAAGCTCGGGTTCGTCAAGCGGCAGGTCTCCGGTGATCTGCGGCGGTTCAAGCAGTTCATGGAGGCCCGTGGGACGGAGACGGGGGCCTGGCGCGGCCAGGTCTGACCCGGCGTCGGATCCGGCGCAAAGAGCGGCCGCCACCACTGCACGTGGTGGCGGCCGCCTTCTGCCGTCGTCCTGTGTCCCGCCCGCTACGCCCCCACCGGCCGGGCCACCCCGCTCTGGAGCCGCTCCCGGGCCTGCTGGCCCAGGTCGTTGAGGCGCAGGGCGAGTCGTGCCGCGGCGTCGTAGAGGGCGTGGACCGCCTGGAGGTGTTCCAGGCGCGGGGCCAGGGCCGAGAGGGCGATGGCCAGGGCCACGCCGGCCCAGCCGACGGGGCCCAGCGGGGTGCAGCCGAAGAAGTGGCTGACGCCGGGCGTCTGGACGAGGGCGGCGAGCACGGCGGCCGAGCCGAGGGCGGTCACCCACACCAGCGGGCTGTGGCGTCGGCCGGAGAGGGTCTGCACGAGCTGGGCGCCGACCACGCCGCACAGGGCCATGGTGGTGGACCGGCGTTCGGTGCCTGGGGTGAGGCGGCCGATGAGGTACGCCGTGACCGCTCCGAGGCAGGTGGTGACGCCCCGGCGCCGGATGGAACGCAGCAGCGGCGCGCCGAGGACGTTGAGCCCCATCGGGCCGGTCGCGGCGTGCTCGGCCGTCGAGGGGTCGTCGCTCGGCGTGACCGCCACGGCCATGGCCGGGAACATGTCGGTGAGCAGGTTGACCAGCAGCAGCTGACGCGTCGACAGGGGCGAGGCGCCGGCCAGCAGGGTGCCGAGGACGCTGAAGCCGACTTCCCCGGCGTTGCCGCCGATGAGGATGCTCACCGCGTCGGCCACGCTGCGCCACAGGGCACGGCCCTCGACGACCGCGTCGACCAGGACGGACAGGTCGCCGGAGGTGAGCACGAGGTCGGCGGCGTTGCGGGCGGCCGCCGAGCCGCGGGACTCGATGCCGACCCCGACGTCGGCGGCGCGGATGGCGGCGGCGTCGTTGGCTCCGTCGCCGGCCATCGCCACGACCCGCCCGGCCTGTTGCAGGGCCTCCACGACGTGCAGCTTCTGCTCGGGTGCGACCCGGGCGATGACGCCCGCGCCGCGCAGGACCCGGACGCGTTCGCTGCGCTCCATGGCGACGAGTTCGTCGCCGGTCACCGCCTCGGTCTCCTCCGGCCAGCCCAGTTGCAGGGCGATGGCGCGGGCGGTCTCCGGGTGGTCGCCGGTGAGCATGACGGGCAGGATGCCGGAGCGGCGCAGTTCCGCGAGCAGGGCGTGCGAGGTCTCGCGCGGGACGTCGGCCAGGGCGACGAACCCGCTGAACTCCAGGTCCGCGAGCGGCGCGTCGAGTTCGGCGTCGGCGTCGTCGGCCCGGCAGCGGCGCCGGGCGACGGCGAGGACGCGCAGTCCCTGTCCCGCCAGCTCGTGGGCGGTGTCGGTCGCGTGGTCGGGGAGGTCCCGGCAGGCGGGCAGGATCGTCTCCGGGGCGCCCTTGACGACGAGGAGTTCGCCGAAGTCCGGGTCGCCGTCGCGGCCGACCGCGGCGGCGTAGCCCCGCCGTGTCTCGAAGGGCAGCTCGCCGGTCGGTGTCCAGCCCTGGTCGGGCGGCGCGACGTCGAGGACGGCCTCGTCGGTGGCGTGTGCGACGCGGCGGCCCTGGCCCGTCTCCTCCTGCGGGCAGGCCCGCGCGGCCAGGCGCACGATCGGCTCGGCCCGTCCGGCCTCCACGGACAGCACGGTTCCGTCTGCGGTGGCGACACGGACCAGGCGCAGTTTGTTCTCGGTGAGGGTGCCGGTCTTGTCGAAGCAGACGGTGTCGACCCGCCCGAGCGCCTCCAGGGTGCGCGGGGTGCGGACCAGGACGCCGCGCCGGGAGAGCCGGCGGGCGGCCGCCATCTGCGCGACCGTCGCGACGAGCGGCAGTCCCTCCGGCACGGCGGCGACCGCGACCGCGACACCGCCGCTGACGGCGCGTCGTACGGGGCTGCCGCGCAGCAGGGACAGCCCGGTCACGGCGGCGCCGCCCGTGAAGGTCACCGGCAGGGCCTTGCGGGTCAGTTCCTGGAGCCGGGCCTGTACGCCGGCGGGCGGCGGGGTGCGGGCGGCGAGCGTGACGGCGCGGCCCGCCTCGGTCTGGTCGCCGGTGTTCACGACGAGCGCGGTGGCGCGTCCGGCCACGACGGTCGTGCCCTCGAACACCATGCAGGCGCGCTGGGCCACCGGCAGACCGGGGGTGGCCTCGACGGCCTTGGTGACCGGCAGGGACTCGCCGGTGAGCGCCGACTCGTCGACCTCGAGACCGTCCACGTCGAGCAGCCGGGCGTCGGCGGGCACGACGTCACCGGCGCCGAGGGTGATCTCGTCACCGGGGCGCAGCCGGGCGGCGTCGACGGTGACGGTGCGCCTGCGGCCGTCCCGCCTGCGGGCCTTGGGCTGCTGGCGGGCGGCCAGCCGGGCCAGCGCCTGTTCGGCGCGCATCCGCTGGAGTCCGCCGGTCACGGCGTTGAGGTCCATGGCGCCGACGACCAGCAGCGCGTCGACGAGCGAACCGAGCAGTGCCGAGGCGACGGCGCCGGTGGCCAGGACGGGGGTGAGCGGATCGTCGAGTTCGCGGCGTACGGCTCCGGCCGCCTGCCAGGTCCAGCGGACGGGGGCCACGGCCGGGTGGCGGCCCAGGCGAGCGGCCTGGTGCCGCGAGCGGTCGGCGAGCAGGGCGAGTCCGGTGGGCTCGTCGTCGCTGCGGGTGCGCCCCAGCCGGTCGCGGGCCTCGTCGGGTTCCAGGGCGTGCCAGGGGATGTGCAGCCGGGGCTGGGGCGGGGTGGCCCGGGCCACCCGGACGGCTTCGAGCCAGCCCGCGAGCAGGGCGTTCGCGGCGGCGATGTTGACGGGGGCGTGCCGGGTGAGGGGCCACAGGAGCCGGCGGCCCGGGGGCTGCCCGCCCCGTGCGACCAGGAGCCCCGACAGGGCGGCGCCCGCGCGGGCCAGGGTCTGCGAACGGCGTCCTACGCGCCGGGCCGCCGGGATCGCGGTCAGCAGCCGCCAGACGTCGGCGAGCCCGCCCGAGGCCAGGGCGTCGGCGCCCCAGGAGACGGCCGCGCGGCCGTCGGTGAGGGCGATGGCCACGTCGCCGGCGGGCAGCCCGGCGGCCACGTGCCCGTCGCCCGACCCGTCCAGGCGGGCGACGGTCACCACCACGTGCCCGTCGTCCTGGAGGGCCCGTACGACGTCTCCGAACGGCTTCGCGCCCGGTGCGACCTCGTCGGCGAGCCGGACGATGTCCTTCAGGTCGGAGCCGCCCGCGATCACGACGTGCAGTCCTGCCCGGCGGGCGGCGTCGAGGACGGCCTCGGCGAAGGGATGGACCGGGTCGTCGGGCAGCCCCTCGGAGTCGCCTTCGGCGTCCTGCCGCCGGCTGCGCAGGGCGTCGGCGTGCAGGACGAGGGCGTCGGCGATCTCCAGCTGACGCAGGCGCTCCCCGCTGCGCACGAGGATCCCGGCCTGCGCGAGGAAGGTGCCGAGGGTGGCGGAGAAGGCGGCCGGACCGTAGCGGGCCGCCTTAGGGGATCCGGCGAGGACGGCTTCGGCCGCTTCCCTCCCGGAGTGCGTGACGAGGAGGGTGGCGGCGGCGCCGGCGAGGCTGCCGGTGCTGGCGTGGGAGGCGTACTCCTGGGCGGGCGTCACCTTGAGCGGCGGCCGGGTGTCCGCAGGGCAGGGCAGACTGGTGCGCCGTTCGTGGCAGATGTCGTCGTGCAGTGCCTCGAAGGCGGCGGCCCTGGCGACGGCTTCCGTCAGCTGGCTGCCGCGCAGCACGCCGTCGAGCACGAGCGCCAGCGGAGTCTGGCCGACGCCGTGTGTGGCGGCGTTGGCGGCGGCGAGGACGAGTTCCATGCCGGAGGTGCCGAACCGCTGCCGGAGCATGGCCCGGAAGCGGGGGTTCTCCCGCAGCAGCGTGACGGTGGCGGTGACGATGCGCGAGGTGGGCGGCAGGCGCAGGGACCGGCCGGCCAGGGCACCGGCCGCGCCGGCGGCGTCCAGCAGGATCGCCGCCGCGGTGAGGCGCACCTCGCCGGGGTCGCCCGGGTGGGCGGCCTCCTGGGCGACCGGGTCGGCGCCCTCGGTCAGGCCGAGTCGGGCGGCGAGCGCTGCGACCCGCTCGCTGACGCGGTCGGTGACGGCGTCCTCGACCACCGTGATCACCAGGCGGGACAGCCCCTCGTCCCAGTACGCGGCGAGCACGTCCGGGTGCTCGACCAGTTCCCCGGCGACCTTGCGGGCGAGGCCGCCGATGTCGCCGTCGGGCCGCCGCAGGGCGATGTGGAGGCGCCGGCCCGCCTTCCACCGCTGTCCGCCGGACAGGGCGTTGCGCGCGACGTTGCGGACGCGCCGCGAGGTGTCGTAGACGGACGTCACGCCCTGGGCGGTGCCGCGGGCGGCGCCTGCCGCCGCCCCGGCCATGGCCCCGACGAGCGGGGCGACGTCGAAACGTGTGAGCATCTGCTGTTTCCCGACTCAGCCGGTGGGCCGGCTGTCGTGTCCTTGCCGGCCGGCCTGCTCCCGGTCCGGCTCCTCCCCGTGCGGGTCGTGGTGCGCGGTGGCCTCGGCGACCTGCTTCAGCGCGGAGGCGGTGGCGGTGTCGCCCACTTTCGCGGGCTGTTCGTGGACGTGGTGTTCCGGCCGGTCGTGCCGGTAGTGGGACGTGGCGAGTTTGTCGCCCGGGCCGTAGGACGAGAGGTCCTCACCGCCCTCGCCGCCGGCTCCGGAACGGCCCTCTCCGGCCTGCCCCGTCCGTGTCCCGGCGTTCCCTGGTGCGCCGTCGGGACGCTGTCCGGGCTTCGGCTGCGTCAGCCAGGCGACGGCCGCGCCGGTCAGCGCCACCGGCCACTCCACCACCCCGGCCACGCCGAGCACTCCGGCACCGGCGTAGACGGCCATCCGGCGGCCGCGCGGCGACACCGCGCCGATCCGGTCCAGGGCGTCTCCGGCCACCTTGCCCACCTGCTCCGCACCCGGCAGATGCCTCAGACCCGAGGCGACGGCCCGCAACGGCTGCGGAAGATCGGGCGAACGTGATGTCTCCTGGTTCATGGCGACCTCCACAAGCGCGTTGTCCAGCGGCTTCAACCGGTTTCCCAGCTCTATCGCCCATATTCCGCCTTTGCTGGAGCGAGCGCTTGTCTTGTGCGGCCGAGATCTCGGGCGCGGGCTCGGTCGAGGTCTGGCCGGGGTCTCAGGCGAGGTCTCGGGCGAGGTCTCGGTCCAGGTCCCGCAGGACGGTCTCGCCGTCGTGGACGCCGCCCTCGCAGCGCTTGGTGAACGCGTGCGATCCGTCGCCCACGGCGGAGATGATGACCATGCCGCCACCGGCGATGCACTGGCTCGCGGTGACGTCCGCCGGACGGGACGCGGCGTGCGCGGGCACGGCGGGCGACGCCACGGCCAGGGCGGTGAGCAGGGCGTACGGCGGCTTGGTCATGGGGGACTCCTTCGTGCGGGGCGGGGTGTCGGTGCCATGCCGGCGTCACCAGGGCGGGCACGGGCTGCCACCGCACGTGGTCCGCCCGGGCCCCGCGAGCAGGACGGGTGCGGGCGTCGGCGGAAACCGGCCCTCGGTCGGGTTGTCCTCGCGGGCGTTCCGTGTCGGTGCGACGGCTCCGGGTACTCAGAGCAGGCACGCAGGCAGGCCGTCACGGGTCCGGGCACCGCGCGGCGGCGGGGTGTCCGGTTTGGCGAATGGAGTGGTCATGACGCAGAACGGTGATGACGCGACGCTCGTCCGGCAACCGGGAATCCCCGATTTCCGGCTGGCCCCGGACCAGCCCGAGCCCGCGCCACCGCAGGACCCGCAGGCCGACGAGCCGCCGCAGGAGCTGCCCCTGGACCGCAACCAGGCGATCCTGGAGGCGGCCAAGCAGGTCGGTGCCCTGCTGAAGCGCAAGGGGCACCTCTTCGCGCTGGCCGGGAGCGTGGCCGCCTACGCCCACGGCGGCGAGAAGAACCTCCAGCACGATGTCGACTTCGCCATCCGCCCCGAGGACGCGGACGCGGTGGCGGCCACGCTCCGCGATGCCGGGCTGACGGTCTACAGCCCGCCGGAGGACTGGCTGATCAAGGCCACGTGTTTCGGCCAGCCGGTGGACATCATCTTCGAGCTGGCGCACCGGCCGGTCGGCGCGGACATGCTGGAGCGGGCGGAGGAGGTGTCGGTCGACTCGGTGCGCATGCCCGTGCTGGCCCCGACCGACCTGCTGTGGAGCCTGATCGCCGCCTTCTCCGAGCACCACTGCGACTTCGGCGCGGCCCTGCCCATCGCGCGCGCCCTGCGCGAGAAGGTCGACTGGGAGCGGGTGCGGCGCGAGTGCGGGGACGCGCCCATGCCCGCCGCGTTCTTCTTCCTCCTGGAGCGCCTGAACGTCATCTGACGCGGAAGGAACACCCATGACTACCCACGGCTCACATCCCCCGGGCGGCGGGGAGCCGGAGCAGAACCTGGAGTACCGGATCGCCCACCTCCAGGACCGTCTCGCCTCCGGTGAACTCGGTGAACTGGGCGTACGGGTCGAGGCCCGCGGCCGGACGGTGCTGCTCACCGGCACCGTGCCCTCGACGCCCTGCCGCGACGAGATCGTCCGCACCGTCCAGGAGGAGCTCGCCGGAGTCCCGGTGCACAGCGACCTCGTGGTGACCGAGACGTCCTCCCCCGACCACGCGGAGGAACTCGCATGATCCGCATCGCAGCCGTCGGAGACATCCACATGGGGCCCGACAGCCAGGGCCTGCTCCGCCCCGCCTTCGAGACCCTGCCCGAGTGCGCCGACCTCCTGCTGCTGGCCGGGGACCTGACCCGGCACGGCACGCCCGAGGAGGCCCGGGTGGTGGCCCGGGAGGTCCGGGACCTCGGGGTTCCGGTGGTCGCCGTGCTGGGCAACCACGACCATCACGACGACCGGCCCGACGAGGTCACGGCCATCCTCCGGGACGCCGGTGCCCATGTCCTGGAGGGGCAGGGCACGGTCGTGGCGAGCGGCGGGGCGCGGATCGGCGTGGCCGGCACCAAGGGGTTCGGAGGCGGTTTCGTCGGCCGCTGCGCCGGGGAGTTCGGCGAGCCGGTGATGAAGGAGTTCGTCAGGTACTCGCGCCGGTGCGCCGACAGCCTGCGCACGTCCCTGGAGCAGCTGGGCGAGGAGGGCTGTGACGCGCGGATCGCCCTGACCCACTTCTCCCCCGTCCCGGACACGCTGGCGGGCGAGCCGCTGGAGATCTATCCGTTCCTGGGCAGCTATCTGCTGGCCGAGGCGATCGACACCGCCGGCGCCGACCTCGCGGTGCACGGGCACGCGCACGCCGGCACGGAACACGGCATGACGAGCGGCGGCGTGCGGGTGCGCAACGTAGCCCAGCCCGTCATCGGGCGGGCCTTCCACGTCTACCACCTGCCCGTCCGCGAACACGCCACCACCGGCGCCGCAGCACAGGCGGCCCACTAGACAGCCCACCGCCCATCCGCCGCCGGCCGACGCCGGCGGCGTTTTCGTGTGCCTTCGTGCCCCGCTCGTACCCCCTCGACACGCGGCGCCTGCCGGCGGTCCGCCCCGTACGGCTGCGTAAGGTCGCCAGCCGCTCCCGTACCGCCTCTGGTGTGAACGCCCCGCAAGTCGTGCGATTTCAGGCATTTTGTCTGCTTAGCATGCTTGCTCCGCGCCCCGTACGAGAGGACATCGGATGGCGCTGACGGGCCGTCAAAGACCACCGTCCGAGCATGCCTTCTCCCCGCACGACGCCGTACTGCGCACCGCGGCACCGCATGTCGCCCGCCGTCGCTTCCTGACCGTCACCGCGGCGGCCGCGATGCTCGCCTTCTCCACCAACCGGCCGGCCCGCGGCGCCACCGCCGCCCCCGAGCTCGACGCGGCGCGGATCACCGACGACCCGTTCACCCTCGGCGTGGCATCCGGGGACCCGCTGCCCGACTCGGTGCTGATCTGGACCCGGCTCGCCCCCGAGCCGTTCGCGGAGGACGGCGGCCTGGGCCAGCAGCGGGTCGTCGTCTACTGGGAAGTGGCCATGGACGAGTGGTTCGACTTCGTCGAACACCGGGGGGTCGCCACGGCCCATCCCGAGTACGCCCACAGCGTGCACGTCGACGTCAAGGGCCTGATGCCGGACAGCCACTACTACTACCGCTTCCGGGTGGGTGCCTGGATCAGCCCAACGGGCCGTACCCGTACCGCACCGGAGGCGGGCAGCGACGCCGACGGCATGCGGCTGGCCGCCGTCGCCTGCCAGGCCTACCAGGACGGCTACTACACCGCCCACCGGCACCTGGCGGAGGAGGACATCGACGTGGTCTTCCACCTCGGCGACTACCTGTACGAGTACGCCGTGGACTCCGCGGGCGGGGCCCGCCGCTACACCGACGTCAAGCTGCCCGACGTGTTCAACCGGGAGGCCACCACCCTGGCGGACTACCGGATGCGGTACGCGCTCTACAAGACCGACCCCGACCTGCGGGCCGCGCACGCCCAACACCCGTTCGTCGTCACCTGGGACGACCACGAGACGGAGAACAACTACGCGGGCGCCGTCGACGAGAAGAACAGTCCCCCCGAGGCGTTCCTGGTGCGGCGGGCCGCCGCCTACCGGGCGTACTGGGAGAACCAGCCGCTGCGCGCCGAGCAGTTGCCGCAGGGGCCCGACGCCCGGCTCTACCGCCGGCTCGCCTGGGGCTCGCTCGCCCAGTTCGACATCCTCGACACCCGCCAGTACCGCTCCGACCAGGCCTACAACGACCGTCCGCACGCACCGGGCACCGAGTCGGACGACCCGGCGCACACCCTGACCGGCGCCGAGCAGGAACGCTGGCTGCTGGACGGGTGGCGGGCCTCCGACGCCCTGTGGAACGTGATGCCCCAGCAGGTGTGCTTCTCTCAGCGGAAGTTCGACCTGACCGCGCCGGCCCGGATCTCCATGGACGCCTGGGACGGCTACCGTGCCTCCCGCAACCGCGTCATGGCGGGCGCGAAGGCCGCGGGCATCGACAACTGGATGGTCCTCACCGGCGACGTCCACGTCGGCTACGCCTTCGACATCAAGGACGACTTCGACGACCCGCAGAGCGAGACGGTCGGCACGGAGTTCACCTGTACCTCCATCGCCAGCGGCGGGAACGGCGCCGAGAAGCCGGCCGACTGGGAGACGTACATGAAGGCCAACCCGCACATGAAATATTTCGACGGCAGGCGCGGCTACGTCCGGGTCGAACTGGGCCGCGACAACGCCCAGGTCGACTTCCGCACCGTCTCGGCCATCACCAAGCCGGGGGCCGCCATCTCGACGGCCGCGTCCTTCGTCACGGAGGTGGGTTCGCCCGGCCTGAAGTCCGCGTGAGACGCGGGGCGAGCGTCGTACCGCGCTTGTCGTACTGCACTTGGCGCCCTTCGCCGCACCAAAGCGCGAAACGGGGCCGCCGTGGACATCGCGCGAGGCCGTCCGGGCAAGACCTAAGGCTTTGCGGCAGCTGCATCCGTGAACGAAGGGAGACACCTCGCATGGTCCACAGACATGCCGTCACCGGCCGCCGGGCGGCCCTGGCCACGCTCGGCGCGCTCGTCGCCACCGGGCTCCCCTCCGCCACGGCGGCCGAGCCGACTCCCGCGGCGGGCCCGCTGCCCACCGCCTCCCAGACGCTCGGAGCCGACCGGCCGTCGGCTCCGGTGCTGCGCGCCCTGGAGCGCGATCTCGGGCTGACCCCGGCTCAGGCGTCGCGGCGGCTGGTCAACGAGGCGGAGGCGGGCACCCGGGCCGGGCGGCTGCGCAACGCCCTGGGCGACCGGTTCGCGGGGGCCTGGCTGCGGGGCACGACGTCGCAGGGGCTCGTGGTGGCGACGACGGACACCGCGGACGTGGCCGCCATCAAGGCGCAGGGCGCGAAGGCGGCCGTCGTGAAGAAGTCGCTGCGCGACCTGAACGCGGCCAAGACGAAGCTGGACGCGGCCGCGGCCCGTGTGAGCACCCGTGACACGCCCCTGTGGTACGTCGACGTCCCGGCGAACCGGGTCGTGGTGCAGGCCGCGAACAAGGCCGCGGCGGCCGCGTTCGTCAAGGCCGCAGAGCTCGACGGCAAGAGCGTGGGCGTCAAGGTGACGGCGAACCGGCCGCGGCTCATGGCGGACATCACCGGCGGCGACGCCTACTACATCGACGGCACCGCCCGCTGCTCCGTGGGCTTCTCCGTCACCAAGGGCGAGCAGGCGGGCTTCGCCTCGGCGGGACACTGCGGCAAGCAGGGCGCCAAGACGACCGGGTTCGACAAGGCCGAGCAGGGGGCGTTCCAGGCCTCCACGTTCCCCGGCAAGGACATGTCGTGGGTCGCCGTCAACGACAAGTGGACGGCGACGGCGAACGTGAAGGGCGAGGGCGAGCAGAAGGTGCAGGTCACCGGTTCGGTCCAGGCACTCGTCGGGGCGGCTGTCTGCCGCTCGGGTTCGACCACCGGCTGGCACTGCGGCAAGGTCGAGCAGCACGACACCAGTGTCAGTTACGCCGAGGGCAAGGTGGACGGGCTGACCCAGACGACGGTGTGCGCGGAGCCCGGCGACTCCGGCGGGCCGTACGTCGCGGGCGTCCAGGCGCAGGGCGTGACCTCCGGCGGCACCGGTGACTGCAAGAGCGGCGGCACCACGTTCTTCCAGCCGATCAACCCGCTGCTCAGCGAGTTCGGCCTCACGCTGAAGACCGCGGGGGCCGACTCCCCGGCACCGGCGCCGCAGGACAACGCCGTCGCGAAGCCGTGGGCCGTAGGCCGGGTCTACGAGGCGGGGTCCACCGTGAGCCACGCCGGTGTGCGCTACCAGTGCCTCCAGAGCCACCAGGCCCAGGGTGTGTGGGCGCCCACCCGCACTCCGGCCCTGTGGCAACGGATGTGACGAAGGGTCAGGGCTGTCCGGCGCTGGCGCGGTCCGTGCCGTCGGCCGCCGGGCGGGCCCCGCTACTCCTCCGCCAGCAGCGCGTACGCGGAGGCCACGAACGGGTCGCGGGCGCGGAAGCGGCGGGTGCACAGCGCGGCCAGGGCCGTGCCGGTGTCCGGGCGGAAGCCCAGGAACGCCTGCTGGCCGAGGGTCGCGCCGCCGTGGAAGAACATCGGTCCGCCGTCGGTCGGGTGACGGAACCAGGCGATGGTGTGCACATGGCGGTGCCCGAGCCCCCGGCGGAGCACCGGGCGGCGCACCGCGCGCAGGGCGGGGGCCAGCGGCGGGGGTGCGCCGGCCGGGTCCAGATGGGCCTCGAGGAACGTGAGCAGGTCGTGCGGCGTGGCCCGTACGGCGCCCGCCGCCTGGAAGCCTCCGGCGTCGAAGGGGGGTACGGGCATCTCACCGTCCCTGCCGTGTCCTGCGGCGTCCAGCCCGGAGTCGTCCGCGCGCAGCGTCGTGCCGTCGAGGCCGAGCGGGCGCAGGACGTGGCCGGTTAGCAGGTCCTCCTACCCATCTCCCTGAGCTGAGCGAGTACCTTCACCTTTCGGATCACCGGATTCGGACAAAGCAACTTTCTCAGAATTCACTTAAATAACTTGTTCAACATCTCAGGCATGGGCGGTTGATCCTCGTGCCACGACGCGCAGGGTGCGGACGGAGGAGTCCGCCGCGTCGGGGATGAGAACGCCGTGCTCGACGCCGCTGCGGAGGTAGTCCAGGACCTCGTCGGTGACGACCTCGCCGGGTGCCACCACGGGCACGCCCGGCGGGTAGGGGCTGATCATCTCAGCGGAGATCCGTCCGGCGGCCCGCTCGGCGGGCACGTGTTCGACCGGGGCGAAGAACGCCTCGCGGGGCAGCATCGCCTGCTCCAGCTCCAGCGCCGAGGGCTCCGGCAGGTGGACCGGCGGCCGCCGCTCGATGGTGTCCGCCCGCTCGACGAGCGCGGCCAGGGCGTCCACCAGGACCGTCTCGGTCTCGTCGTCGTCCGCGTAGGTGATCGAGGCGCTGATGCGGCAGGTGTCCGAGCCGCCGACGTCCACGTGGCGGTGGGTCCGCAGCCACTCCGCGGCCTGCATCCCGCTGATGCCGAGCTTGCGTACGTCGATGACGAGCTTGAGCGGATCGAGGTCGGCGGCGAGTCCCTCCTCCACGACCTCGCGGCCCATGGGCCGCAGACCCGGCAGGTCGGCGACCACGGCCCGGATGCGTTCGGCCCGGCGGATGGCGGCTTCCAGGAGCTCGTGCCCCTGTTCCACCATCTGGCGGCGCCAGCCGTCGAGCGTGGCGTAGACGAGGGAGGAGGCGCTGGTGGTGCCGAGCAGGTCCTCCCGCTGCTTCAGGACCTCGGGCGAGACGCGGTCGTACTGGAGGTGGAAGACGGAGCTCTGTTCCACGGCTCCGCCCATCTTGTGCACGCTGGTCACGACCAGGTCGGCCTCGGCGTCCATGCCCCAGGCGGGCAGGGCGGGATGGAACGGCAGGTGGGCGCCCCAGGCCTCGTCGACGATGACGGGGACGTCGAACTCGTGGCACACCCGGGCCACTCCCCCGATGTCCGCGCAGGAGCCCCAGTCGGTGGGCGTGATGAGCAGCATGCCCTTGGCGTCCGGGTGTTCCCGGAGCCGCCGGCGGACGTCGTCGGGCTCGGGCGGGTGGGCCAGATGCCGTTCTGTGTCGAACTTCGGGTGCACCCAGATCGGCTCGACGCCGTTGACGACGACGGCCGCGATGACGGACTTGTGGGCGTTGCGCGACAGCAGCAGCTTCTCGCCCGGGCCGGCCGCGGCGAGCATGGCCGTCTTCACGGACAGGGAGCTGCCGCAGGTGGAGAAGAACGCGTGCTCGGCACCGACCGCGTCCGCCATCAGCTCCTGCGCCCGGCTGAGGACACCCTGCGACTGGCGGCGGTCGTCGAGGCCGTTCAGGGAGAGCACATCGGAACGGAACACGTCGAGCCCGACGATCTCCGCGACCCGGGGGTCCACTCCCCTGCCCTGCTTGTGGCCCGGCGGGCCGTAGGCGATGTCGCCGCGGCGCCGGAAGTCCTCCAGCGCCTCCAGGACGGGCACGCGCGAGTGGTCCATGGTTCCTCCCAGGTCCGGCCCGCCCGGCCGCCGCCGCGGCGTCCACACTGTCGTGGTCCGGCGGGTACACCGACCGTGTTGCACTCGGGCAACGGTCGAAACGCGGCGGGTGCGGCGGCAACGGGCTGGGCCTGTTCAGGGGGCTGGGCCTGTTCAGGGCACGGCCGCCCGCGCCGAAGCGCGGCGGTGCCGCCGGCACCCGGCGTGAACCCGCCCGGAGGCACAAACCCACCGGCCGGAAGGCGGCGAGTACCGCGGCAGGGCGGAACCGGCCCGGGCGCGGCGGCGCCGCCGCGCCCGGCGGAGACCCTGCCGAGAGGCGCAACCACACCAGAAGAAACACAGCTGGCATCCCGGCAAGGAACCCCGATCGGGGAGCGCGGCCGCACCTGACGACACGCGGCGAGTGCCGCCGCACCCGGCAGGGACCCGGCAGGGACCATCCCCATGCGCAGCGGAAGAAGCACGCCGACGCCGCCGCAACCAGCTCAGACATTGCCCAAGTCCCAAGCTCACCAGACGAAGCACAGCGAGTACCGCGGCGGGAGACCCTCCGCAGGGCGCCTGCGCACCGGAGAAGACACGGATGTGCCGCCGCAACCAGCGCAGACCCCGCCCACATGCACAACCCGCCAGGCGGAACACAGGAGGACCGCGGCGGGGACAGACCCGCCAAGGGTCACGGGCTCCCGGTAGAAGCGCGGCGGGTGTCGCCGCACCGGGCGGTGAAACCCGGTCGGGGACACACCGCAGCCGACGCCGGGGAGGCACCTGTGGACCGCACGCGTGACGACGTACACCAGGCCGTCCGGGAGGAGGTGGCGGTCCGGGCCGACGCGCTGTGGGGTGTGGCCTCGCGGCTGCACGCCGACCCCGAGTACGCCTTCGCCGAGCACCGGGCGGCGGCCCTGCTGTCGGACGAGCTGGAACGGGCCGGTTTCGCCGTGGAGCGCGGCGTGGCGGGGATGCCGACCGCGTTCACGGCGCGCTCGGGGCAGGGCCTGCCCGCGGTGGCGCTGCTGCTGGAGTACGACGCCCTGCCCGGCCTCGGCCACGCGTGCGGCCACAACCTCATCGCGGCGGCGGGCCTGGGAGCCGCGCTGGCGGTGGGGGCCGTGGCGGAGGAGTCCGCCGGGTCGGTGCTGGCGGTGGGCACGCCCGCCGAGGAGGGCGGAGGCGGCAAGGCCCTGGAGGTGGAGGCGGGGGTGTTCGACGGCGTCGACGCGGCGCTGATGTTCCATCCGGGCGTCTACAGCTGGGCGCGGGCACCGCTGACCGCGCAGGTGCAGTACCGGGTGGCCTTCCACGGCCGGGCCGCACACCCCACCGGGAACCCGACGGAGGGCATCGACGCGCTCGCGGCGCTGGTGGAGCTGTTCAACGTGCTGGCCGTGCTGGGGCGGCGGCTGCCGGAGGGCTCGCACGTGCAGGGCATCGTCACCCGGGGCGGCACCACTACGAACATCGTCCCGGAGTACGCCGAGGGCCTGTTCGGTCTGCGCGCGGCCACGACGAAGGCCCTGGAGGACCTCACGGACCGGCTGCGGGAGTGCGCCGGCGGCGTGGCCCGGGCCACGGGCACCACCGCCGAGGTGGAACGGGCCACCGTGCGCTACGAGCACTTCCGGGACAGCGAGGCGCTGTCCGAGCGGTTCGCCGCGCATCTGTCCCGGGCCGGGATCCCGCTGTCACCGCCCGTGCCCGGCGTGTACCTGGGGTCGTCCGACATCGGGAACGTCAGCACGCGGGTGCCCGCCATCCACCCGTTCGTCGCGATCATGGACGAGGACGGTTCCGACCACACCCCGGAGTTCGCCGAGGCCGCCGCCTCTCCCCGGGCCCGCGAGGTGCTGGTCGCCGCGACGGAGGCCCTCGCGTGCACCGCCGTGGACGTCCTGCTGTCCGAGGAGCTGCGCGAGGAGGCCTGGGCGCGGCACCGGGCGGCGCGAACGGGGTGAGTGCTTCCGCCCCGGGTGGGGAACCCGGCGAACGCCGTACCCACCGACACCCTGGAGAGGGCCATGAGTCTGTTGCGCGTCCTCGGCCGTCCCATGCTGGCCTCGATGTTCCTCACGGGCGGCCTGAACTCCGTCCGCGACCCGAAGGAGGTCGCCCCGGTCGCCGAGCCCGTCGTACAACCGGTCACCGAACGCGTCTCGGCGCTGCCGGACCGCACCGAGCAGGTCGTACGGCTGAACGGCGCCGTGCAGGTCGCGGCCGGGCTGATGCTGGCCACCGGGCGCATGCCGCGTCCGGCCGCGCTGGCCATCGCGGCCACGCTGGTGCCGACGACGCTGGCGGGGCACCGCTTCTGGGAGGCGGAGGATCCTTCGGAGCGGGCCCAGCAGCGGATCCACTTTTTCAAGAACCTGTCCATGCTCGGCGGGCTGCTGATCGCCGCCGACGACACCGGCGCCCGCCCCTCGGTGGTGTGGCGTGGCAGCCACGCCGCCCGTGGCCTGCGACGGGACGCGGGTCTGGTGCGGCGCTCCGTCCGCGCCACCACGGGCCCGGCCGCGGCGGCCGGGCGTGTCCGGGCCAAGCTCCCGGTCTGAGCCATCGAAGGGGCCCCGCCCCCGGACCGCGCGTTAGCCCCCTGGGGCCTTGGGGACCCGGGGGCTGGAGGTGAAGGACATGGGACACGGAGGAAACGTCATCGACGAGCTGGTGACCGATCACCGCGAAGTCGAGGAGATGTTCGGCAAGATCGAGGCGCTGCCGTCCGGCCACAAGGACCGCAAGACGTACGCGGACCAGGTGACGATCGAGCTGGTGCGGCACTCGGTGGCCGAGGAGGCCTACCTCTATCCGGCCGTACGCGAGCACGTGGCCAACGGTGACGCTCTCGCCGACCAGGAGCTCCAGGACCACGCCACGGCCGAGCGGATCATGAAGGACCTGGAGGGCTGTGACCCGGGCGACGCCGACTTCGACCGGCTGATGGGCATGCTGATGAGCGAGATCCGCTCGCACATCGCCGATGAGGAGGGCAACCTCTTCCCGGCGCTCCGGCAGGCCTGTCCGATGGACGCGCTCAACGAGCTGGGCGAGAAGGTCCGGAAGGCGAAGAAGACCGCCCCGACCCGGCCGCACCCGGCCGCCCCCGACAAGCCTCCGGCGAACAAGCTCCTGGCTCCGGGCACCGGGATGGTCGACCGCCTGCGCGACGCGCTGACCGGTCGCGGCAAGTCCGAGTAGAGCGGCCGCTGCCGCACAGCGCCCGACAAGAGAAGGGCCCGTCGCCCCGGCGACGGGCCCTTCTCTGTCCGCTGTGGCCGCCGTCACGTGACGCGGCCCGGGCGAGGTTCATGATCGACAACTGTGATCAACCACACTCGTGACCTCAAATGCCCGGAGACTGAGGGCGGTTGGGCGTGTCGGGGCGGTGGACGAGGTACGGATGGATCCGACTCGGGGGTCTGCTCTGCCACGATGGTCGGCGCCGTATCCGGCGAGGGGAACCACCGCGCAGCGCAGCCGGTGCTTCTCGTTCCCCCGCCCTCCTCCTCCTGAGTCCTCCGACTCGTCTTGCGAGTACAGCACTGTGTCTTCGTCGCCCTCCCCTGCCCAGCCCGCCGCGCGCTCGCCCTGGCGGTCCCTGCGGTACCGCAGCATGCGCTGGTGGTCCGTCGCGAACTTCGTGTCGAACGCCGGTACGTGGATGCAGCTCACGGTGCAGAACCTGCTGGTCCTCGAGATCACCGGGTCCGCCGCCGCGACGGGGCTTTCCATGTCCGTGCAGGCGGCCCCTGCCCTGCTGATGAGCGTCCTCGGCGGCGCGGCCGTCGACCGGTGGCCCCGCAAGCTGACGGCGACCGTGAGCCAGGCGCTGCTCGGCGCGATCGCCTTCACGACGGCCGTGCTCGTGGCACTGGACCGGCTCGACATGACCTCGCTGATGGTGCTGGCCGCCGTCACGGGTGTCGTCGCGACCGTCGACAACCCGGCGTGTGCGCTGCTGGGCAACGATCTCGTCCCACCGGAGGACGTGCCCTCGGCCATCGGTGTCGGGGCGCTGGTGCACCAGTCGGGCCGGCTCGTGGGAGCGGCCATGGCGGGTGTGGCGGTGGGGTTCCTCGGCACGTCCGCGGCGTACTTCGCGAACGGCGTGTCGTTCCTGTTCGTGGCCTCGGTCATTCCGTTCCTGCGGCCGGCCGCCGGAGCGGTGCGGGAGGTCGCCGTGGGCCCGAAGCGCACCGGCTCGGACATGTCCGTGCGCGAGGGGCTGGCCTTCTTCGCGCGCCGGCCGCGTCTGATGGCGCTCGCCGGGGTGACCGGGATCAGCGCGGTGTTCGGCCGCAACTACGGGCTCACCCTGGCCGTGCTCGTCACCGGGCCGCTCGCGGGTGGCGCCGGTTCGTTCGGCACGGTGTCGACCGTGCTCGCCGTCGGCGGCATCCTCGGCGCGGTCCTCGGCGCCCGGCTGCGCCGGCCGTCCGTGCGGCTCGTGGGGGCGCTGGCGGCGGCCGGGGGGCTGCTCCAGGTGGTGGCGGGGCTGTCGCCGTCCCTCGTGGTGCTGATCGTGCTCGTGCTGCCGATGGCGGTGGTGGAGTCCGTATCCGACACCGCCGGCACGGCCGTCCTCCAGACCGATCCGCCCGCCCATCTGCGGGGTCGTGTGCTGGGCGTGTGGGGCAGCATCGGCACGGTGTGGAGCCTGGGCGGCCCGCCCGCGCTCGGCCTGCTGATGGAACTGGCCGGCGCCCGTGGCGCCCTCGTCACCGGCGGCCTGCTCATCGCCGGCTCGATCGGCGCGGGCTACCTGCTGCGACAGCGCCGCAGCACGACGCCGGTGGTCATCCGGACGGAGGGCGACGTCCAGGGGCAGCCGGCGCTGAGCACGGCGGCCTGAGCGGGGACATCAGGAACCCGACGGCCGCAGAGCCACCGTCGCCGCCTTCGCCGCCCGACGGGTCAGCAAGGTCGTGGAGCGGCCGTCGAGGTAGGGCAGGACCACGGCCTGGCCGCCCCAGGTGCGCAGCGCCTGCGCCTCGGGCAGGTCCTGGACGGAGTAGTCGCCGCCCTTGACCCAGACGTCCGGGCGCAGTCGGGCCAGTACCGCCTCGGGGGTGTCCTCCTCGAAGACCACGACGGCGTCGACGCTGCCGAGCGCGGCGAGGACGCGGGCGCGGTCCGCCGCCGGGTTGAGCGGGCGGCCCGGGCCCTTGCGGCGGGTGACGGACGCGTCGGAGTTCAGGCACACGATGAGGCAGTCGCCGATGCGCCGGGCGCTCTCCAGCAGGCCGACGTGACCGGCGTGCACCAGGTCGAAGCAGCCGCCGGTGGCGACCACGGTGCCGCCCCGGGCGCGGACGCTCTCCGCGAGGGCGAAGGCGTCGGTCTCGGCGTCGTCCGCGGGGCCGGGCGGCGGCTCGGTGCGCCACAGGTCGGGATTGCCCGCGCCGCCTGCCGCGACGAACGCTGCGGCCTCGGCGACGGCCCGTTGCAGCGCCTCCTCGGGGAGCAGGCCGTCGGCGAGGGCCGCCGCCGTCGTCGCGGCGAAGCAGTCGCCCGCGCCGCAGGGGTCCCCGGCGGCCCGGTAGGGCACGGGCACGAGCATCGGCGTACCGGAGCCTGGCCGGGCCAGCAGCACCCCGCGGTCACCGAGGGTGACGGCGACTCCCGCGGCGCGCCACCGTTCCGCGAGCCGCGTCCCGCGCTCGGCGTACGCGCCCAGTGACGTCCCTCCGGAGCCGGGGTACAGGGCTCGTGCCTCCGCCGCGTTGGGGGTGACGAGCCGGGCCCCGTGCACGGGCGGGTCGCCCTTGGGGTGCGGGTCCCACACCAGGGGGGTGCGGCGGGCGGCGTCCTCCAGGTGCGGCCGCAGAGCGCCCGCGGTGTGGCGCCCGTAGTCGGCGACGAGGATCGCGCTCGCGTTCGCCAGTGCCTCCCGGACCGCGTCGTCGGGTTCGCCGGGGGTGCCACCGCCCCGGTCGATGCGGACGACGGGCCGGCCGCCCGCGAGGACGCGGGTCTTGACCGGCAGGGTGCCCTTGAGCGGGAGCTCCAGCAGCCGGACCCGCCCGCGCAGGTCACGCCGTACAGCCTCGCTGGCGTCGTCGTCGCCGAGCGCGGTCACCAGGACCACGTCCCGGCCGCCGCGGGCGGCGAGAGCGGCGGCCAGTCCGGCTCCTCCCGGGTGCCGCCGGTCGCCGGTGACGTCGACGACGGGGGCGGGGGCGTCCGGGGAGAGCCGGGTGGAGACGCCTTCGATGTCCTCGTCGAGGAGGACGTCACCGACGACCGCGAGCGGTTCCGGTCCGGTCATGAGGTGCTCCCGTGGGTGAGGACCGTGCGCCGTGCGAGCGGTGTGGACACGGCCGTGTCGAAGCACTCGCAGAGCAGGTGGACGGCGACGAGGTGGATCTCCTGGACGTTCGCGGTGCTGCCGGCGTCGACGCACAGGGCTTCGTGGGCGGCTTCCGCGAGGGGGTTGGGGCCGCGCCCGGTGAGCGCCCAGACGCGCAGTCCGGCCTGCCGGGCGGTCACGGCCGCGGCGATGAGATTGGGGCTGCGGCCGGAGGTGGACAGCAGCATCAGGACGTCGCCGGGGCGGCCGTGGGCGCTGACCTGGCGGGCGTAGACGTGGTCGAAGCCGTAGTCGTTGCCGATGGCGGTCATGCTGGAGGTCTCGGCGTGCAGGGCGAGCGCGGAGTAGGCGCGGCGTTCCTGGCGGTAGCGGCCGACCAGTTCGGCGGTGAGGTGCTGGGCCTGGGCGGCGCTGCCGCCGTTGCCCGCGGCGAGCAGGCGGCCGCCGCCGGTGAGGACGTCGGCGAGCCGGCTGCCCCAGTCCGCGATCCGTTCGAGGCCGTGCCCGCGGAACCGGCCGAGTGCCTCGTCCAGTGACCGGCAGTGCAGGCGGGCGGCATCGAGCGCGTGGTGTGCAGGGTGTTCGCTCATGCTGTTCGGGCGTGCCGCCGCCCGGTGGACGGTGGCGGACCCGCACCTCCTTCGGTCTTCGGGCGTCGGCGACGGCCGGCGGGTCGGGGACGGATCGCTTCAGCCGGCGCCCGTCGCGGCGGGCTCGGCGTCGAGGACCTCGCAGTAGGCGGCCTCGGTGGCCGCGGCGACCTGGCCCCAGCCGTAGCGGGCCAGGACCCGGCGGCGGCCGGCCGCCCCGCACGCGGCGCGGGCCGCCGGGTCGGCGAGCAGCCCGGCAACGGCGCGGGCCAGGGCCTCGGGGTCGCGGGGCGGCACCAGCCGTCCGGTGCCGGGGTCGGCGACGGTGTCGAGCTGCCCGCCGACCGCGCTGGCCACGACGGGCACGCCGCAGGCCATGGCTTCGAGCGGGACGATGCCGAAGGGTTCGTAGTCGGCGGGGCACACCACGACGTCGGCGGAGCGCAGCAGCGGCGGCACCTCCTCGCTGGGCACGGCGCCGGTGAAGCGGACCCGGTCGGCGACGCCGGCGTCCCGGGCGATGCCGCGCAGCCGCCGCACCTCCGGGTCGTCGTCGAGCCGGTCCGCCGGCGGCCCGCCGACCACGACGAGCTCGGTTCCGGGCAGCCGGGCCAGCGCGGCGACGGCCACCGCGGCGCCCTTGCGCGGCACCAGCCGGCCCAGCTGGAGCAGCCGGTGCGGGTGGGGTCCGCGTGGCGCGGCCGGGCCCTTCGGGCTGAACCGATCGGGGTCGACTCCGCACGGCACGATGCCGATCTTGTGCGGGGGTATGCCCATGCGGGTCAGTTCGGCGGCCTCGTCCCGGCAGGTGGCGACGACCCGGTCGCAGCCCAGCCCGATCTCGGTCTCGCCGGGGATCCGCTCCGGCGGGCTGGTGTCGGCGTGGCGCTGGTGCCGTCGCTTCACGGTGCCGAGGGCGTGGTACGTGTGCAGCAGGGGCAGCCCGTGCGCGCGGGTCGCCCGCAGGGCGGCCAGGCCCGACATCCAGTAGTGCGAGTGCACGAGGTCGGGGGCCCGGGTGCGCCAGCCGCGGGCCAGGTAGCGGCCGAACTCGCCCATGTACGGCAGGAGCTCGTCCTTGGGGAGCGGCTCGGCCGGTCCGGCGGGGACGTGGTGCACCTCGACGCCGTCGCGCAGTTCCACCCGGCAGGGCAGGTCGGGCGCGTCCCGGCGGGTGTAGACGGTGACGCGGTGACCGCGGTCGGCGAGCGCCCCGGCGAGGCAGGCGACGTGGACGTTCTGACCGCCGGCGTCGACCCCGCCGAGCGCGGCGAGGGGACTCGCGTGCTCCGAGACGAGCGCGATCGCGAGGACCCCCGGGTCGAGGGGGTCGCCGCCGAGGGGCCCGGTGGGGAAGGGGCTGAGGGACGGGGTCATGAGCACACCTCCGTGATCAGGCGCTCCCAGTCGGCCAGAAAGCGCTTGAGCCCGTAGCGTTCGAGGGCCGCCTGCCGGGCGCGGGCTCCGTCCGCGGCCGCGGCCTCGGGTTCGTGGAGGTAGCGGCGGGCGACACGGGCCAGGACCTCGGGGCGGGTGGAGAGGACGCCCGCGCCGCGCGGTACCGCCTCGACGGCCTCGGTGGTGGCGAGGGCCAGGACGGGCAGGCCGAGGTGCATCGCCTCCAACAGGGACAGGCCGAGGGAGGTCCAGCGCACCGGGTGCAGGTACATGCGGCGTTCGGCCATGGCCGTGTGCAGCTCGCTCTGGGGCAGGTCGGCGGTGCGGCACCGGTCCGGTGGCAGGCCGAGCCGGCCGGCCAGGCCCTCGGTGCCCATGCCGAACACGTCGAGCGGCACCGCCTCGGCCAGAACGGGCAGCAGGTCGGTACCGGTGTACCGGGCGCGTCGCACGGGCTCGTTGACGACGACCGCGGCGCGCGCGAGCCTGCCGGTGTAGCGGTGGCCCGGGTCGACGATGCCGTGTTCGACGACCTCCGTGCGGGTGGTTCCGCAGTCCCAGAACAGCCGGTTGAAGTGCGTGACGTGCACGATCGTCAGATCGGCGCGGTCGGCGCAGGGATGCCGGGTGTCCGGTACGTCGCCGTCGGGCGCGTTGTGTTCCAGGTACAGCGCGGGCACGTCCCGGCCGGGGCGGCGTCCGCCGAGCCACCGCTCGGCCAGGTCGAGCTCGTGCGGCCGTTGCAGGACGACCAGGTTGACGGACGTGTCGCGGAGTTCCCCGGGCGTGACCTCGCGCACGGAGGCGGGCCAGGAGAAGGTGCGGGCCCGCCCCAGGCCGTCCGGGTCGCGGCCCGGCGTGACGGGGACGAGGTAGGTGTGCGGGCCCTGGACGAACGCGGTCGTCCAGGAACCGTGCACGTGCCACAGCAGGATGTTCATACGGCCGCTCCTCGCTCCGTCTGTTCTCCCTGGTCCGCCGGGTCGTCCGTGAGGGCCGCCACGGCGGCGAGCACCTCGGCGTCGCCGATGCCGTCCAGGCAGGGATGTCCCGGCACGGGGCAGTGCCGGGACCGGGTGTCCGCGCAGGCGGCGTACCGGTCGCCGAGCAGGACGTGCGGTACGCCGTAGGGGGCCCACCGTTCGGCCGGCACGACCGGTGCGAACAGGCTGACGACGGGGGTGCCGACGGCGGCGGCGAGATGGGCCGGGCCGGTGTTCCCGGCCACGACGACCCGTGCCCCGGCGAGGACTCCGGCCAGGTGCGGCAGGTCGGTGGCGCCGCCGAGGTCCAGTGCGTGCCGCCCGGCGACCCGCGCGGTCAGCTCCCGCTCGGCGCGGCCTCCGGTGACGACGACCCGGTATCCCTCGGCGGACAGGGCGGCGACGGCCCGTGCCGCCCGGCCGGGGCTCCAGGCGCGGGCGGGGACGGCGGCGCCGGGGTGGACGACGACGTACGGCTCGGGGCCGGTGAGGTGGGTGGTGGGGGGCGGCGGTGTGACGCGCAGCCCGCCGTCGTCGCCGGGCGGCAGGGCGTAGCCGGCGGCGCGGGCCAGGTCGAGGGCGGCGAGGGCCTCGTGGCGGTGCGGCGGTCTGCGGTGGCGCAGGTCGAGCAGCGCGCCCGGGTAGTCCTCGCTGTCGGCGGCGGTCCATCCGATTCCGGCGAGCCTCAGCAGCAGGGCGATCGGCAGCGGGCTCTGGTGGTACGACACGAGGACGAGCGCCCGGTCGAAGCGGCCCGCCGTGAGCGTCTCCATCAACTGGCGGGTGGCCGCCCGCGTGACCTGCGGCGGCTCCAGCCCGACCCAGGGGGCGTCGTAGATCAGCACGTCGTCGGCCCCGGGCAGCATCCGCGCCGCCGCGGCGCCCTGCGGCCCGCACAGCAGCGCGGTGTACGAGGACCCGGCCGCGACGGCCCGCACGGCGGGCCCGGCCAGGAGCACGTCTCCGGCGCTGTCGAGGCGGACGACGAGGGTCCGGGGCAGGCGGCCGCGGGAACGGAAGGGGATCATCGCGGCTCCCCCGTCGGCAGGGCGGGGTGACCGCGGTACCGCCGCCGGCGCGGCCCGGTGGCGGCGCGGTTCGCCGGCCGGCCCGGTCGGGCTGCTCCGCCACTCCCCCGTCGCCCTACCGGGATCCGGTCGTGCCGGTCCCGCCGGCGCGGCGACCGGGGGCGGGTCGAGGGCGAGGCGGACCGCGGCGAGCAGGTCGGCTGCCGTGGTGTCGGCCGCCTCGGTCTCCTCGGGGCGGGTGGCGGCCGTGGGGACCAGGATGCCGCGGGCCCCGGCGGCGCGCGCGGCCTCCACGTCGGCCCCGATGTCGCCGATGACGACGGTGCGTTCGGGCGGGACGGCAAGCCTGCGGCACGCGGCCAGGACCAGACCGGGTGCGGGCTTGCGGCAGCCGCAGCCCTCCCCCGGCCCGTGCGGGCACACGGCCCAGACGGCGAACGGCCCGAGCAGTTCCTCCACGCGCAGGCGTACGTCCTCCACCTGGCGGGGGGTCAGCAGACCACGGGCCACGCCCGACTGGTTCGTCACGACGCCGACGGGAATCCCGGCGGCGCGCACCGCGTCGACGGCCTCCCGGGCCCCCGGCATGGGCGCGACCCGCGCCGGGGCCCCGTTGTAGGGGACGTCGGCGACGAGCGTGCCGTCGCGGTCGAAGAGGACAGCCGCGGGGAGCCGGCCGCCGGGCTCGTGCGGGGGCTGCCGCACGCCGGTGGGCCCGTACGCCCCGGAGAGCAGCCATGGACCGGTGGGCCGGGTCATGACCGCAGCCGTTCCCTGACCGCCGGGCGGGCCGCGGGCGCCGGCTCGCCGGTCCCGAGCGGGGTGAGCGGCCGGGCCGTCCGATGGGCGAGTCGCCCGCGCAGCCAGTGCCAGGTCGCGGCCGGCGGGATGAGCGCGCTGGTCACGACCATGGTGAGCACCTCGTCGCGGGTGCGCGGCCCGGGCAGGATCCGGGCCAGGGCGAACTCGGTCGTGCCGGCCAGCCACGCGGCGGCACAGACCCCTGCCGGCCGGTGCCGGCCGAGCAGGGCGCAGCCGAGCGCGGTCACCCCCGCCCCGGTGACGGCCAGGTGGACGGGCAGCCGCCCGCGGTGCGCCTCCGCCCGGCGCCACCAGTGGCGGCCGTGCAGCCGGGTCATCAGCACGTCGTCGGCGTTGCCGGCCTGGAAACGGACGGAGGTCCAGCGCCCGGCCGGCCGCACGGGGTGGGTGGTGGTGCGCCGGCCACCGGTGAGCGTCCAGCCGGCGTCGAGGACGCGCAGGGCGAGGTCGGCGTCCTCCCGGAAGGCCCGCCGGAAGCGCTCGTCGAATCCGCCGACGGCGGTCAGCGCGGCCCGGCGGTAGGCCATGTCCGCGGTGATCCAGCGGGCGGTGGCGAGTGAGGCCGTGTTGCGTTCCCAGTCGGTCGGGCGGCGGTCGGCGGGCAGCGGTACCTCGATCCGGGCGGTGATCCCGGCGGTCCGCTCCGTCGCCGCGGCCAGGTCGAGCGTCAGGTCGTCGCCCCAGGTGGGGCCGGGTACGACGTCGTCGTCGAGGAAGACGATCCAGGGCACGTCACCGGCCGCCCGCCAGCCGAGGTTGCGTGCGGCGGCGGGTCCGCGCGCCCCGCCGGGTACGACGATGGTGCGCGAGCGCAGGGAGGGCGGGACGTCGGCGGTGAGGGGCGGGCCGGCCGGGCCGGGCCGGTCGTCGACGAGGACCACCCGGACCGGCCCCGGTCCGCTCGCCTCGGCCAGGGCGTGCAGGCACGCGCGCAGGCTGGGCCGGCCGAGGGTCGGGACGACGACGGCGTACTCGGCGTCCCGCGTACGGGTTTCGGGCCCGGTCATCGCAGGCCTCCGGCGTCCTCGGTACGGAACAGGTCACCGCGGCGGACGGCGTACGGGCCGATGGCCAGCAGGTCGACGGGCGAGGAGCCGAAGCACTCCAGGGCGTCGCGCGGGTCGTCGACCATGGGCCGCCCGGCGGTGTTGAGGCTGGTGTTGACGACCACGGGCAGTCCGGTGAGCCGCTCGAACTCGCCGAGCATGCGGGCCACCAGCGGTTCGCGGCCCGGGTCGACGGTCTGGATGCGGGCGGTGCCGTCGACGTGGACGACGGCGGGGATGCGTTCGCGCCACTCCTGGGCGACGTCGTGCACGAACAGCATGTACGGGCTGGGCAGCGGGCCGTCGAAGATCTCGGCGGCGCGGTCGGCGAGGACCATCGGGGCGACGGGCCGGAACTGCTCACGGCCCTTGACGTCGTTGAGCCGTTCCAGGTTGCCCGCGTGCCCCGGGTGGGCCAGCAGGGAGCGGTGGCCGAGCGCCCGGGGGCCGTACTCGGAGCGTCCCTGGAACCAGGCGACGATCGCGTTGTCGGCGAGGGCGCGGGCGGCGGTGGCGGCGATGTCCGGGGGCCGTTCGAAGGGCACGGCGGCCGTCTTCAGCCAGGCTCCGAGCTCCGCGTCGGACCAGTCCCGGCCGAGGTCGGCGCCGGTCATGGGCTCCGGCTCGTCGCCCTCGCCGGCGGACAGCAGCAGGGCGCCGCCCAGGGCGGTGCCGGCGTCTCCGGCGGCGGGCTGCACCCACACCCGGGAGAAGGGGCCCTCGCGTGCGATACGGGAGTTGGCGACGCAGTTGAGGGCGACGCCTCCGGCGAGGGTGAGCACCTGGTCGTGGGTACGGCCGTGAAGCCAGCGCACGAGGTCGAGCAGGGTCTCCTCCAGCACGGCCTGGGCGCTGGCGGCGACGTCGGCGTGATCCTGCGTCCACGGCTCGTCGGCGCCGCGCGGCGCGCACAGCTCGTGCCACGGCACGCCGGTGGCGTGGAAGCCGCCGTCGCCCGTCGGGTACACGTGGCGGCGGAGTTCGGTGAGCATGCGCGGCGTGCCGTGGGAGGCGAGCGCCATCACCTTGAACTCGTCGGAGGAGCGCAGGAAGCCGAGGTGTTCGGTGAGTTCCTCGTAGACGAGTCCGAGCGAGTGCGGCAGGTCCTGCGCGTGCAGCGCCTCCAGCCGGTCACCCACGCGGCGTGCGGCCAGGTGGGAGGCGCGTTCGCCGCGGCCGTCCAGGACCAGTACGGAGGAGTCGCCGGCGTCCGGTGCGGCGAAGGCGCTGGACGCGGCGTGGGCCATGTGGTGCGGCACGAAGCGGACGATGCCGGGGTCGAGGCCGGGCAGGGCCGTCCGCAGGAACCCGGGTGCCTCGCGGGCGTAGGTCAGCCGCAGGTGGTCCCACGGGTCGTCCAGACCCATGTCCTCGGCGGGCCGGGCCAGTGCCGGGTCGAAGGAGTAGGTGACCGCGTCGAGGTCCTGCGGGCGCAGCCCGGCCCGCTTCAGGCACCAGGCGGCGGCCTTCTCGGGCAGCTCCCAGGCGGAGAACGGCAGGGGTCGCTTCCCGTGCTTGCGCCGGGAGAAGCGCTCCTCCTCCGCGGCGGCGACGGTCCGCCCGTCGATCACCAGGGCGGCGGCGGGGTCGTGGAACAGGGCGTTGATTCCGAGGATGCGCATGGGGGTGGCGGGCCTTTCGGCGGTCGGGACGAATCCGGACGCGGTCGTGCGGGGGTGCCCGGGCGGGTCGGTCGTGGGTCAGACGTCGGTTCCGTCCTCGCGGAACCAGGCGATCGTGCGCCGCAGCCCCTCCTCGGCGCGCACCCGCGGTTCCCAGCCGAGCTTGTCGCGGGCCAGGGTGATGTCCGGGCAGCGCACGGCCGGGTCGTCCACCGGGCGTTCGATGAAGCGGATCTCCGACGGGGAGCCGGCGAGTTCGACGACCAGCCGGGCCAGGTCGAGCATCGTGATCTCGGTCGGGTTGCCGATGTTGACGGGGCCGCGCATGCCGTGGGCGGCCGCCGCGAGGATGCCGCGGACGGTGTCGTCGACGTAGCACAGCGACCGGGTCTGCCGGCCGTCGCCGGTCACGGTGAGGGGCTCGCCTGCCAGGGCCTGCCGCGCGAAGGTCGGTACCGCGCGTCCGTCGTGGCCGCGCATCCGCGGGCCGTAGGTGTTGAACAGCCGCACGATGCAGGTGTCGGTGCCGTGGGTGTCGGCGTGGGCGGTGGTCAGCGCCTCGCCGAAGCGTTTGGCCTCGTCGTAGACGCTGCGCGGGCCGACCGGGTTGACGTTGCCCCAGTAGCGTTCGTCCTGGGGGTTCTGCTGCGGGTCGCCGTAGACCTCGGAGGTCGAGGCGAGGACGAAGCGGGCCCGGGAGGACCGTGCGAGTTCCAGGGCGTTGCGGGTGCCGAGGCTGCCCGTCTCCATGGTGTGCAGCGGCAGTCGCAGATAGTCCGCCGGGGACGCCGGGGAGGCGAAGTGCAGGACGAGGTCGGGCCGTCGCTTGATCCGCAGGCCCTCGGCGACGTTGGCCTGCACGAGCGTGAAGCCGGGCCGTTCGAGCAGCGGGGATATGTTCTCGGGCCGGCCGGTGCAGAAGTCGTCCACACAGGTGACGGCCGCGCCCGCGTCCAGCAGGGCGGCGCACAGGTGGGAACCGACGAACCCGGCGCCGCCCGTGACGACGGCGTGTTCCCAGCTCCGTGAGAGGGCGGTGGTCATCTCGGGTCTCTCCTCCGTCAGCGGCGTACGGCCCGGCACGACGGTGTGCGCCTCGGACCGCTGAGGGTGGCCGGAGGCCGTCGAGCCCACGATCAGCGTCCGCCGACGCCGCGACCACGGCACGGTCGCGTACGGCAAACCGGTGAGTCACGGAGGGTGAGGGGGTGGGGTTACCGGGTGTTCGGGCAGGTCGGGGGTGGGTGGAGGGAGCTGGGAGCGGGGGTGCTCGCGCGGCCTGCGTGGAGCGATGGGGACAGGGCTCGGATCGGTGGGCACATCCGGGGCTGACCGGCGGATCGAGGCCGCCGCAGGGCTGCGGGCCGAGGAGGGCACCGCCCGGGCGGACCGAGGCCCAGCCCGGTCGGAGATGGGCTGGCCAGCGCAGTCGCGGGGCGGGGAACCAGCGCGGTTCGCGCCGGGGCCGAGCCGGTTGCGGACCGGCGGACCCACACCGTCGCGGACGGGCCCGGTGCGGGTCGCGAACGGGGGCCGGCCCGGTCGCGGACCGGGGAACCGACGTCGCCGCGGGCCCGTGGTCCAGCACGGGGTCGCGGATTAGATGGTCGGCGCCATCACAGAACGGGAAATCAGCACGTTCGTGGACGAGCGGCCCGTCGCGGGCCGAGAGGCCGGCGCCATCCGGGCAGGGCAACGGCGGCCCCGACCCACCGGCGAGCCAACCCTCGTGGACCGGCAGCCAGGCACGCCCAAGGCCGGCGGGCCGAGGCCGCCGTGAGCCGGTAGGGGCAGCAGCCCCCGCGTCAGGCGATCAGGGTGCGGCCCGGGAGCAGGCGGTGGAGGAGTTGGGAGTGGTGCAGTTCGGCCACGGGGGCGAGTAGGTCGGGGTGGCGCAGCAGGGCCGCGGCGCGCTGGTCGCTGTCGTCGGGGGCGACGAGCCGGCGGAACTCGGCCGGTGCGCCGGTGCTGTGGCTGCCCTCGGCGAGCGCGGCCACCGCCAGGGCGGCCAGTTCCGGGTCGGTGAGCAGACTGGCCGCCCAGCTGGCCACGACCTCGTCCACCCAGGTGCGCCAGGCGTGTGCGTCCACGTCGTCGCCCAGGGACGCGTCGGCGCCGGTGAGCCAGTCCAGCCGCGCGGAGCCGCCCGGGCCCGCCACGTCGACCAGGGCGGCGTCCATCACCGTCGGGTACCTGAGCCATGCCGCGACCGTCACGGCCTGCCGGGCCTGCACCTCGCACAGGGCGGAGGCAAGCGCCCCGCCGGTGGCGGGGAAGGCGCGGGTGAGCCACTGGGCGGTCGCCGCGATGACAGGAGAGAGGTCTGCTTGCACTGCCAGGCCGTCCGAGGGGTGGGAAGCGGGGATCTGCCCGTAGACGGTAGCCGCCGCCCCGCGCCCCCGGACGTGATCGGGACCTCGTCCAGGCTGTGGCCTCGGCCACACCGAGACGAGGCCCGCACGCAGGGAGCTGATCCCGTTTCGCCGGGAAGGTCCCGGGCACCCGCCCCGCGTAGCCTTCCGCAGCCGGACAAGTCCGGTGAATCCCCTGTTCGGGCCGCGGCCCGGGGCAGGGCCGGAGCAGGACAGGAGCAGTGTCATGACGGAACAGCGAACGGATCCGCCGGGCGCCCACCGTGCTCCGGCCACCGACATGTCGCTGCTGGGCATCTACCTCAACGACCATCTCGCCGGCGCCACCGCCGGGACCGCCCGGATTCGCTATCTGCTGCGTTCCTGCCGGGGTACGGCGCTCGGCGACGCCCTGGCCCCGGTCGCCGCCGAGATCGCCGAGGACCGGGCGAGCCTGCTCCACATCATGCGGCGGCTCGACGTGCCGGTGCGGCGCTACAAGGTCTACGCGGGCCGCGCGGCCGAGCAGATGGGCCGGCTGAAGAGCAACGGCAGCCTGGTGCGGCGTTCCCCGCTGAGCACGCTGTGGGAGCTGGAGGCGATGGGCCTGGGCGTGGAGGGCAAGACGGCCGGCTGGCAGACGCTCCGCGACCTGGCCGCCACGGACCCGCGCCTCGACGCGCGGCAGCTCGACGACCTCATCGAACGGGCCCGGCGGCAGCGCGTCACGCTGGAGGAACTGCGCCGCAAGCAGGTCGATGTCGCCTTCCGCGAGACCTGACGCACAGGCCCCGCCGCCACCCCCGCCTTACCAGAACCTGCTGCTGATAGCCGGCTGGTGCGACAGCTCGGCGGCGTCCCGCAGCCGCAGCGCGACGCTGATGGTGGCGCGCAGGGCGGAGGGACGGACGGTCTGGGCGGTCTCCGTGGCCAGGACCAGCAGGCAGGCCGCCGCCTGTTCGACGATCGTCGCGGGGAGGATGAAGTCGTTGTCGGCGGCCGCGCGGAACGCCTTCAGGGGGATCGCGGCCCCGTCGATGGCCCGGTGCGCGGCCTGCTCCAGGTGCTGTGCGGCCTGTTCGCACACAGGGGCGGGCAGGGCGATGGTGCGCTGGAACGATGAACTCGTCATGCTCCGACTGGTCCCCCGGCTGCGGCCGGTTCTGTCGGCGGGCGGCGGGATTTCACCGTCCCGCGTGACCGGGACGTGGCGAATGTCCCGGAATGGAAACGGCCGCAGAGCGCCGCGCAACGGCGGCACGGTACGAGAGGTCTACTCCAGGGATCGGCTCCCCCGGCGAACGGTCCGCCGCGACCCGGGGAGCGCGGAGAGAAGACCACAACGGGGGTACCAGAATGTTCCGCACCACTGCCCGTCCGGGCCGCCGGCGCGCGTTCGCCGTCGGCTGCGTCGCCGCCCTCGGCATCGCCGCCGCGGCCGTCCCGGCCGCCGCCGCGTCCACCGCCGGCACCGGCGACCGGTACACCGCCGAGGAGATCCACACCTTCCTCGAGGACTTCTACGGCGAGCACGGCCCCGGCGACTTCGCCCGCACGTACGGGATCTCGCCGCACCTCAAGGAGAAGGTGGCGGCCAACCCGGAGTTCGACGTCCTGCTGTGCGCGCAGAACCTCCCCGCGTCCATCGACATCGGTCCGGTCACCACGGCCCAGTCCGCCGGGGTCGGCTGGGCGACCGTGAGCACGTACTGGAACGGCGGGTCCGACAAGGCGGACTTCACGGCGTACGTCGACCTGGACGCGACGCGGCCGATCCAGTTGCTGGACGTCGATTGCGGGTCCGAAGGCTGAGTGCCGGGCCACCGGGGGCGCGGTCGTACTCTGGGTGTTCGATCAAGCTCGGACCCGAGGGAGGAGCGCGTATGACCACCCCTGCGGATGTCGTGGCCCGGCTCACGGGGCGGGCTGTCACGGGGGAACGGCCGCTGTCCGGGGCCCTCGCCGAGGTCACACTCGACGACGGGCGGGTGGTGATCGCCAAGCGTGCCGACGATCCGCAGGCCACGCGGGCCGAGGCGGCCGGGCTGCGCTGGCTGGCCGGCGCGGGCACGGTGCGGGTACCGGCCGTGCACGGCCACGACGGGAACTGGCTGGTCGTCGACTGGGTCGCGCAAGGGCGGCCGAGCCGGGAGGCGGCGGTCCGCTTCGGCCGTGACCTGGCCGCCCTGCACGCATCCGGGGCGCCCGCGTTCGGCGCGCCGCCCCCGGACGGTCCGGCGGACGCGTACATCGGGCTCGCCCCGATGCGCAACGAGCCCGGCACCGACTGGCCGGGCTGGTACGCCGAGCACCGTGTGCTGCCGTATCTGCGGCGCGCGGTCGACCAAGGGACCGTCCAGCCCGGTGAGGCGACCGACGTGGAGCGTCTGTGCGAGCGACTGCCGGAGCTGGCGGGGCCCGCCGAACCGCCCGCGCGGCTGCACGGCGACCTGTGGAACGGCAACGTGCTGTGGGCGGCCGACGGACAGGTCCGGCTGATCGACCCGGCCGCGCACGGCGGACACCGCGAGACCGACCTGGCGATGCTGCGTCTGTTCGGCTGCCCGCACCTGGAGGAGGTGCTGGACGGCTACCAGGAGGAGGCGCCGCTCGCCGACGGCTGGCCGGAGCGCGTCGGCGTGCACCAGCTGTTCCCGCTGCTGGTGCACGCCGTGCTGTTCGGCCGGAGCTACGCGGACCAGGCCCTCGCGGTGGCCCGTGGCGCCCTGACGGGGTGACCGGTCACCGGGTCACGACGTGCCGCTCGTCCGGCACGCAGTGGGTCATGGTGAGGCCCTCGACGTCGCGCGGCGGGTTCTTGCCCAGGTTGACCAGGCGCTCTCGGTCCTCGTCCGTGAGGTCCTGGCTCGCCAGCGGCTCCAGACCGGCCACGTCCTCGGGGCCGATGCCCAGCCCCTCGCCGACCCGCAGACCGAGGTCGTTCTCGACCAGCAGGAAGTGCCAGACCATGCGCTCCTGCACCGGCCGGTCGCACTGGGACAGCAGGTCGGTGAAGTTCTTCACCAGGTCGTCGCGCTCCCAGTCCTCCAGGAGCAGGTAGCGCTGGCCCGCCTGCATGTAGTCGTTGGTGCGGGGGATGCGCTTGCGGGTGAGCCGCCCCTCGATCACGGGCCCCTGCTCGTCGTGGGTCGGGTAGCGGGCCTCACGCAGGCCGCCGGTGATCGACGGCTCGTAGTTGACCTGCGGGTTCTCGCCGCCGCCGTCCACGTGGTACGCCATCTGGCCGTCGCGCTGGTTGGTGCGCACATCCGCGTTCTTGGCCTGGTTGACGGGCAGTTGCAGGTAGTTCGGGCCGACCCGGTAGCGCTGGGTGTCGCTGTAGGAGAAGGTCCGGCCGACGAGCATCTTGTCGTCGGAGAAGTCCAGGCCGTCGACGAGGACGCCGGTGCCGAAGGAGATCTGCTCGTTCTCGGCGAAGAAGTCCTGCGGCATCCGGTCGAGCACCATCCGCCCGACCGGCTTCGGCGGGAAGTCCTGCTCGGGCCAGGTCTTGGTGTCGTCCAGCGGGTCGAAGTCGAGCTCGGGGTGGTCGTGGTCGTCCATCATCTGGACGAGCAGCTCCCACTCCGGGTAATCGCCGCGGGCCACCGACTCGTACAGGTCCTTCGTGGCGTGCCCGAGGGAGTCGGCCTGGACGTTGGCAGCGTCCTCCTCGGTCATGCTGCGCACGCCCTGCTTGGGCATCCAGTGGTACTTGACCAGCTTGGTGTCCCCGTCGGCGTTGACCCACTTGTAGGTGTTGACGCCGAAGCCCTGCATGTGGCGGTAGTCCGCGGGGATGCCGCGCGGGCTGAACAGGTTGACGAGCATGTGCATGGACTCGGGCGTCTGCGACATGAAGTCGAAGATGCGGCGGGGCTGCTGCTCGAAGGTCACCGGGTCCGGCTTGAGGGCGTGGATGACGTCGGGGAACTTGATCGCGTCACGGATGAAGAAGACACCGAGGTTGTTGCCGACCAGGTCCCAGTTGCCGTCCTCCGTGTAGAACTTCACCGCGAAACCACGCGGGTCGCGGGCGGCCTCGGAGGAGTCGCGTCCGCCGATGACGGTGGAGAAGCGGACGGCCACGTCCGTGCGTTTGCCGCGCTCCTGGAAGAGTTTGGCCCGGGTGTAGCGGCTGATCGGCTCGTCGCCCCAGGTGCCGTAGGCCTCGAAGTGCCCGTAGGCGGTGACGCCGCGGGCGTGCACGACGCGTTCGGGGATGCGTTCCCGGTCGAAGTGGCTGATCTTCTCCAGGAACTGGTAGTTCTCCAGCGTGGCGGGCCCGCGGGCGCCGATGGTGCGCTGGTTCTGGTTGTCGTAGACCGGATGGCCCTGGCGGTTGGTGAGGACCTCGCGGTCATCGCCCGGAGCGGGACCGGTACCGGATACGTCCGTCATATGCGTGGGCTCCTTCGGCTCATGACCGGCGGCCGACCGGGTCGGCGCCGAGCGGCCGCCCGGCCGGTCCTGGCGGACCCGGGTACCCGGCGGAGCGGGGTCAGTCACGTGCCGCTGCCCGTACGCGCCGCACTTGCGAACCGCGACCAGTTGTGCCCGGCACCGCCACCGCGGTCCTCGTTTCCAGGGCGCTGCCGGCCTTGGTCGGTGTGCGTGAACCAGGGACCGGTCAGACGCCGGCTACCCGTGCCGTCCCTCGCACACGGACCACACCTCCGCAAGGAGGGCCGGGTGGTTCTCGCCGTAGGCGTCGACGGCCGCGGACACCGCGTCGAGGGCCGCCCGGAGCGGGGCGGGTTCGGCGGCGCCGGTCACCGCGGGAAGGGCCATGTGCGGCTGCGACATCCGTACGGACGGATCCGGCCGGCCGATGGTGAACGCCCCGGCACACATGGCGGAGTTGGCGGCCGCCGCTTCCACCACGGCGGCCGCCGGGCCCACCACAGCCGGTGCCGCCTGCTGGGGCTGCGGGATGGGATCGTCCGCAGAGGCGGACGGCCGGAAGGGAGGCCGCTCGGGCGGGACGGCCCTGCCGACGGTCCGGGCCGGTACACGCGGGTCGGTGGCAAGCCTCTGCCACATGCGGGCTTCGTCGTCGAACGGCGGCGGCAGCGGGCGGCCTTCGGCCACGGCCGTGAGCGCGTCCGCGACCCAGTCGAGGGCGGTGAGACCGGCCACCTCGCACGCCCGGCGGGCCGCGAACACGGCCACCGCGCGCTGGGTGGCGGGGCCGGAGGCGTCGATCGCGTGGACCAGGGCGGGGTCGAACTCGAGCAGGCCGCTGACGTTGCCTCCGACGTCGCGCAGGGCCTGGCTCGGTGGCTGTCCGCCCCATTGCCATCGTTCGAAGGCGAGCCTGCGTTCCCGTTCCGCCGTCTCCTGCGCGAGGCGGATCTGGCGTTCGGCTTCGGCGCGTTCGGCGGGCGTGGGAGGCGGCGGCAGTTCGCGGGCGTGGCGGTGCCAATAGGCGGCGGCCTGCGAGGTCTGCTTCAGCACACGGTCCGGCTCGGGCGGGGCGGGCCAGAACTGGAGGAGGTAGCAGTCGAGCGGGGGCTCGCCGTCCAGGCGGACGTCCCGCTCGCTCGCCCGGTCCATGCCCTGGGCGCAGTACCGCACCCGGTAGTCGGTCTCCTCCAGGCCGAGCTGCCAGGAGGCTCCCCCTCCCCACTCCACCAGCGCGCTGTCCGCCGACACCGGGCGGAAGGACACCTCCACGACGTCCTCCCAGGCCGGATCCAGCGGCGGCGCCTGCTCGTGCACCTCGACCGTGAAACCGACGTCGCCCGTGTGCAGCCCGGTGTTCAGCCACAGGGCGCCCGGTGTCGCCGCCCCGCACAGTCCCACACTCTGCCCCGCGAACGCCTCCGAGAGGCCCTGCCCGAAATTGTCCGGATCGGTCTCGACGTAGATCTGGCCGTAATCCACATGAACCTCTCCCTCGACCGGCCTGCGCACGATCAGCTCCTCCTCGTCCGGGATGGGATGGTGAGCTGTCGGCATCGTGGCATCCACCACTGACAATTCAGAGCGCGATCACGGGAGAGCAGAGGCATGCGGCACGTCTACTGGATCGGGGGCGGGAGCGGTGCGGGCAAGTCCACGATCGCCCGCAGGCTCGCCGAGCCGCAGGGCTGGCGTGTGTACTCGACCGACGATGTGATGGGGGATCACGCCCGCCGTGCGACTCCCGACGAGGCCCCGCTGCTGCACGAGTTCATGGCCATGGACATGGACGAGCGCTGGGTGAAGCGGTCTCCGGAGACCATGCTGGAGACGTTCCACTGGTTTCGCGGTGAGGGCTTCGGGCTGATCGTCGAGGACCTGCTGCGCATGCCTCGGGAGGCGTGTGTCGTCGTGGAGGGCTTCCGCCTGCTGCCGCACCTCGTGCAACCGCTGCTCACCGAGCCCGGACACGCGGTCTGGCTCCTTCCCACACCGGAGTTCCGGCAGGCCGCGTTCACGAGCCGGGCCACGCCGGGCGGGAGTTTCACGGGGAGGACCAGTGACCCGGAGCGGGCGGACCGCAACATCGCGGCACGGGACCACATGTTCACGGAGCGCCTCCGCGAGGAGACCGCACGCCTCCGGCTGCCGACCGTCACCGTCGACCTCACGCTGTCGGAGGACGAACTCGCCGAGCGGGTGAGCCGGGTCTTCCGGCTCTGACCTCATGGAAGAGCCGGGCACACCAAAGGGCCGCAGACCTGTAAAGAGCCCGGACCCGCCGGCCGGCGGTGTCCGGGCCTCGTGACCCCGGTGGGGCCTCAGCCGCCGTTGAGGCGTGCGCGCAGGAGGTTCTTGCCCAGTTCGGCACCCTTGCGGCTGTCCGCCTGGGCCTTGCGGAACAGGTCCGCGACCTCGGTGTCCTTGGCACGCTCCGCGTCCTGGATGTAGCTCTCCAGACGCAGGGCGTTGTTCAGGCACGCCTCGACGTACCAGATCAGGTTGTAGTCCTTGTCCTGCGTACCGGTCACGCCGCCGGTCTCCGTCTCGCTGGTCATTCGGACCTCCTTCTCACGGGAGCGGACCTCTCTTCAGGCGCCGGACGGGTACCCGTCCTCAGGACGGACACACAGCCCGACCGCATCACTTTCAGTGACCGCTCGATCACGCCCTCCCGGAAGGGGCTGCCGACCGGGCGGCCAGATTCGTACGCACCACCAACTCCCCTCCCCCGTAAGGCAATCCCGACAGTTGCCACAGATGCGAACAGACGCCGGTCACTTTCCGAAGGAAGTGCCGATCCACCGTGCGAGATCGGTCGATGACGGTGTGTACTGTGCTGCGGGTGGCTCGTCAGACCACCTCGGACTCCGCCATGCCCGACTCCCCCTGGACTCGACTCGATGATCGAAATACCGGACCTGGTCGTCGGCGGTCTCGCCGTCGGCACACTGTCCGCGTTCGCCCTCGGCGGCGGGTGGCTGCGCTCACGACGGCAACTGGCCGCGCAGCGCGCCAAGACGGCCGCACTGCGGGCTCAACTCGACGGCACCTCGCGGACGTTCACGGCCGAGGTCGAACACCTGGCGGCGCGGCGGGTGCCCGCCGCGGCGCGGCAGGCGGCCCATCCGCACGTCACCGTGCCCGGCCCGCTCAACCCACAGCTCGCCGGTTCGCCCCTGGGCGTCGCGCTGGAGCAGGTGCTGAAGGGGCTGCACGCCGAACTCGCCGCGCAGCGCACCCGGATCGACGCCGCCGCGCAGGCCGGGATGCGCGGGGCCACGCGGGAGATCCAGGCGGCGCTGTACCGGTTGCAGGACGCCCTGCGCGGTCTGCAACAGCGCTACGACGACCCCGAGTTGGCACAGACCCTGTTCGAGCTGGACCACGAGAACGAGCAGTCGCTGCGGCGCGCGCAGATCGCCGCGGTGGTGTGCGGGGCCTGGGTGGGACTCGCCCGGGAGGAGTCCCACCTCGTGGACGCGGTGACGGGCGGTCAGGCCCGGCTCGCGGGCTACCGGCGCGTCCGGGTCCACAACCACCTGGCGGCGGGCACCGCCCTGGTGTCCCACGCCGTCGAGCCGGTCGCCATCATCGTCGCCGAACTCCTCGACAACGCGCTGCGCCACTCGGCGCCCGACACCGAGGTCGTGGTCAACCTGGAGGACGTCCACCACGGTGTCTGCGTCACCGTGGACGACGTCGGGCTGGGCATGACGCAGGACGAACGGGCCCGTGCCCAGTGGCTGGTGGCCGGCTCCGAACCGATCCTGCTCACCGAGCTCGGCGACCCGCCGCGCATGGGACTCGCCGCCATCGGCCAGCTGACCCGGCAGTTCGATCTGAGCGTGGACCTGTCCTCACCCTCCCCGTACGGCGGTGTGCGGGCGGTGCTGCGGGTCGACAGTCACCTGCTGACCCGCATCGACCCCGCCGAACTGCCCCCGGCGGCCAGCGCGCCGCGTTCGACGCGCAGGGCGGAGCGGGAGACGGCGGGCGGCGACGCGTCGTCCTCCAGTGGTGTCCCGTCCCCCAGTGGTGCCCCGTCCGCCGGCGGCGCCCCGTCCCTCAGGGCCTCCTCGTCGCACGGTGCCGAGCCGGACGCCTCCGCCCAAGCCACTCCTGCCACCCCTGCCACCCCTGCCGGCCCGGCCCGTGAACCCGAGCCGGCCACGGACACCGCGTCCCGGAGGCCCGAGCAGCCGTCCACCACCACCGCCACCCATCCCGCCCCGTCCGACGATCACGGCTACGGCACGGACCAGGACGACCAGGCCTCCCCCCAGGCCCCCGGCCACCACGGCCCCCGTGACAGCGGCGGCCTCCCCCAGCGCCGTCGCCGCAGCCGCGCCACGCCCCCGCCGGACGCCCCTGCCTCCGCACCCGCACCGCAGCGCCGGCCCCGGCGCCCCGAGGAGTCCGCCGCCGCCCTCGGAGCCCTCCAGTCCGGCACGGCTGCCGCACGTTTCGCCGCCCGGCCGAACACCGGCGCCGTTCCAGCCGTACCTGATGATGCCCCGGCCGCGACCACGGCCGACGGGGCGACCGACGACACCGGCCGAGACCGGAACGACCACGAAGGGGGAACGGCTCGATGACCAGCCGCGCAACGGGGGACACGGCCTGGGTGCTCGAACCGGTCCTGGAGGTGCCCCACGTCGTGGCGGCCGTCCTGCTCACCCGGGACGGGCTCGTGAAGGGCTACACCGACGCGCTGTCGCAGCCGTCGGCCGAGCGGGTCGCCGCCATCACCAGCACCGTGCAGGGCGCGTGCCGTACCGCGGCGGCGGCGTTCGCGGACACCGACCGGGCCGACATCCGGCAGGTGGTCATCGAGTCGGACCACGGCTATGTGCTCATCGTGCCGACGGACCACGGCACGTGTGTGGCCGCGTACGGGGATCCCGAGGTCCGCCTGGACCTGCTCGCGCACCGGGTGCACTCCCAGGTCGCGCGGCTCGGTGAGAAGGCGATGGCCGCCGGGCCCCGAGGTGCCGACGGCGACACGCCGGCATGACCGGCCGCCGAGGCGGCCGTCCCCTGGTTCCCGCGTATCTGTCGACCGGCGGGGTGGCCCGGCCCAGCCGTGCCCATCTGGAGCGGTTGTCGGTCCTCACCGGAAGCGGCGAGCCGGCTCCCGCCGATCTGCCCGCCGCGCAGGCGGCCCTGCTGGAGGAGCTGGAGCACGGGACGCTGACGGTGGTGGAGGCCGCGGCCCTGCTGCGGCTGCCCGTCTCCGCGGTGCTGGTGCTGGCCGCCGACCTCATCGACCGCGACCTGGTGCTGGCCCGCCCGCCGATCCCGCCCGCCCGGCGCTTCGACCCCGACCTGCTGAAGAGAGTGGCCGATGGCCTCCGCGACCTCAAGCACCGTTGACACCACCGCCGGCGGCGTCGGCATCCATCTCCCGGACACCGCCCGCGACCTGGTGAAGATCCTGGTCACGGGGCCTTTCGGGGTGGGCAAGACCACCCTGATCGGCTCCGTCTCGGAGATCCGCCCGCTGCACACCGAGGAGCGGCTCACCGAGGCGTCCGCGCAGGTCGACGATCTCGCCGGGGTCCGTGACAAGTCGACCACCACGGTCGCCATCGACTTCGGGCGGATCAGCCTGCCGGGCGGGATCGTGCTGTATCTGTTCGGCACGCCCGGCCAGGAGCGGTTCCGGTCGCTGTGGCACGACATCGCCCACGGGGCGCTCGGCGCGCTCGTGCTGGTCGACGCCCGCCGGATCGACGCCTCGTTCGACGTGCTCGGGCTGGTGGAGGAGAGCGGGCTGCCGTACGCGGTCGCCTTCAACACCTTTCCGGACGCGCCCCGGCACCACACGCCCGAGCAGTTGCGCGCCGCCCTGGACCTGGAACCGACGACCCCGATGGTGACCTGCGACGCGCGCGAGGCGGACTCCTCGATCGACGCCCTGCTCGCCCTCGTCCAGCACCTGATCGACCGACCCGCGGAGCACCGGTGACCCACCCGTCCCCTGCCGAGCAGACCTTCTCCCTCGCGGCGGCCGTCCGCCTCTGGGAGGACGGCTTCGCCCGCGACCCCCGTCCGTACTACGCCGCCCTGCGCGCCCAGGGCCCGGTCGGCTGGGCGGAACTCGCGCCCGGTGTGCCGGCGTACGTCGTCACGGACCGGCGGGCGGCGCTGGATCTGCTGCACGACACGCAGACGTTCTCGCACGATCCCCGGCCGTGGCAGGCGACCGTCCCCGACGACTCCCCCGTCCTCGGGATGATGCGCTGGCGGCCCAACACCCTGTTCGCCGACGGTGCCGCCCACATCCGCTACCGCACCACGCTGATCGACGCCTTCGACCTGGTGGAGCCGCACGACCTGCGGGCCCGGGTGCACCGGGCGGTGCATCTGCTGGTGAGCCGGATCGGACCGCGGGGCGAGGCCGACCTGGTCGGAGAGTTCACCCGGCCGCTGATGGCGCTGGTGTTCAACAGCCTGTTCGGGTTGCCGGACAGCGCGAGCGACCGGCTCGACGCCGCGCTGGGCAAGCTGATCGAGGGCGGCGCGCAGGCGGCTCAGGGCGAGGCGGAGTACGCCGGATACGTGCTGGAGCTGATCGCGGCCAAGACCGACCGGCGCGGCGACGACCTGCCGAGCTGGCTGCTGGACCATCCGGCGGGGCTGACCCCCGAGGAGGTCACCTGGCAGGTGTTCCTCACGCTCGGCGCGGGACACGAGCCGACGGCCAACCTGGTGTCCAACGCGCTGTCCAGGATCCTCGGCAACCCGGCCTACTACTCGACGCTCACCAGCGGCGCCCGGCCGGTGACGGACGCGGTGCTGGAGGTGCTGCACCACGAGACGCCGCTCGCCAACTACGGCATCCACTACGCCCGCACGCCCGTCACCTTCCACGGCGTGTGGATCAGGGCCGCGGTGCCGGTGGTGATCTCGTACGGGGCGCTGGCGCAGGCCACCGAGCAGGAGCGCGGTGCGGACCGGCGCCCGGGCGACGCCTCCCACCTGTCCTGGTCGGCGGGCCCGCACGCCTGCCCGGTCAAGCAGCCCACCCTGCTCATCGCCACCGAGGCGATCGAACGGCTCACCCAGTGGCTGCCCGACCTCGAACCCGTCCTGCCCCGCGAGCGCCTCACCTGGCGGCCCGGCCCGTTCCACCGCTCGCTGACGGCGCTGCCCGTCCGTTTCACTGCCCGCTCCCCCGACCAGCCTGGAGGACGACCGTGACCGTCACCGACCGCATCGCACTCGACCCGTTAGGCGCCGACATCGCCGCCGAGAGCGCCCGGTTGCGCGCCCTCGGCCCGATCGTGCCCGTGGAACTGCCCGGCGGCATCCCCGCCTGGGCGCCCACGCGCTACGGCACGCTGAAGGAACTCATCCTCGACCCGCGGGTCAGCAAGGACCCGCGGCTGCACTGGCGGCTGTGGCCCGAGATCGGCGGGCATCCGTCCTGGGGCTGGATCCTGGGCTGGGTGGGCGTGGTCAACATGCTCTCCGCCTACGGCGCGGACCACACGCGGCTGCGCAAGCTGGTGGCGCCCAGCTTCACGCACCGGCGCACCGAGGCGATGCGGCCCCGGGTGGAGGCGATCACGGCGGAGCTGCTGGACGCGCTCGACGCCGCCGACGGCGAGGTCGTGGACCTCAAGGAGGGGTTCGCCCATCCGCTGCCGATGCGGATCATCTGCGAACTGTTCGGCGTCCCGGACGAGTTGTGGGAGGACACCGGCCGGCTCGTCGCGGCCATCATGGACACCTCCGACCCGAGCCCGGAGCACGCGGCGTCCGTGCAGCGGCAGATCGGCACGGTGCTGCCCGCGCTGATCGCGTACAAAGCCGCGCATCCCGGTGACGACATGACCACCGAGCTGATCCGGGTCCGGGACGAGGACGGCGACCGGCTCAGCGACGAGGAGCTGCTGTACACGCTGCTGCTGGTCATCGGGGCCGGCTTCGAGACCACCGTCAACCTGATCGGCAACGCGGCCGTCGCCCTGCTCCGCCGCCCCGAGCAGCTCGCCGCCGTACGGTCCGGGGAGATCGGCTGGGACGCCGTCGTCGACGAGACGCTGCGCGCGCACCCGTCGATCGCGTCGCTGCCGCTCCGGTTCGCCGTCACGGACCTCACCGTCGGCGGCGTCACGATCCCGGCCGGTGACGCCATCATCACGACGTACGCCGCCGCGGGGCTCGACCCCGAGCACTACGGGCCGGACGCCGACGTCTTCGACGCCACCCGCGCCGCCGAGGACCATCTGGCGTTCGGGATCGGGGTCCACCGCTGCATCGGGGCGCCCCTGGCCCGTCTGGAGGCGCTGACCGCGCTCCCGGCGCTGTTCGACCGGTTCCCCCGCCTGAGCCTGGCCACCGGTGACGACGGCCTGCGGCAGGTGCCGTCCTTCATCGCCTTCGGCTGGCAGGAGATCCCGGTGCGGCTGCGGGGCTGAGGCCACCGCAGGGACGCCGCCTCACGGGCAGCTCGCGGGAGCGCGACCGGTCCCCCGTTCCGGTCGAGCCCCCGCGGCTCGTTGAAACTACGTGCAGGGCGGAGGCCTTGTGAATCGCGTCGATGCCCGTTGCGTGCTCAACAGGGCTCACCCGTGCACAGCTGAGTCCGGATGGCCCGGTTTCGTCCCGCTCCGATCTGGCCGATCGATTGCCTCCGAGGCAAACCGGTCAGTCGTGGCGGTGGAGAACCGGCAGGTCGAGGTCGCCGACGGCCAGGTGCGCCAGTACGACCTCGTACAGGTCGGTGCCCGCGGCGAGCAACTGGCGTTCCAGGACGGGTTCGGCGCTGCGGACGTGCTCGCGCACGGTCTGCGCATGCATGCCCAGGGCCTGCGCGGCCCGTTCGGCGTTGCCGCCGACGGCGATCCAGGTGCGCAGCGTCCGCCGCGGGTTCCTGGCGTCCGCGTCCAGCCGGCCCAGCAGGTTCTGGGCCCAGGTCCGTACGGCGGGCCCGGACAGCAGATCGGAGAGCCGGAGCGTGGAGTTCGCGGTGCCGTCGGTGAACTGGGCGTCGGTCAGGCCGATCTGGGTGTTGAGCGCCAGGTGGACGACGGCCCGGACGGTGAGGTCGGCGAAGTCGGTGCCGAGCAGTGCCTCCACGCGTTCCATGCGGGCGCGCACGGTGTTGCGGCTGACGCCGAGGACCTTGGCCGCGTTGACGGCGGTGAACTCAAGGCCGAGGCGGGTGGTGGCGAGGAGTTCGGCGCGGGTGTGGTGCGGCAGGGTGTCGAGCGGGCGCAGCACCCGGGCCGTCCAGCCGCGCAGCGCCTGCGGGTCCATGAGGCGTTCGGGGTGGGTGCGCTCGGCGTAGACCGCGGTCTTGTTGGGCCGGAAGTGGGCTACGGCGAGGGCGCTGACCGCCTGTCCGTAGGCGGTGGCGGTCCGGGCGAGGCTCTGCCGGACGCTGCCGCCGAGGAAGATGTCCGGGTGTCGGCCGATCAGTGACCGCAGGGCCTCGCCGGTGGTGTCGCGGGGGCTGACGACGATCACGTGGCCGTCCATGGCCGGGCAGCGCACGACCAGGGCGTCTTCCCCGGTGCTGTCCAGGCACTCCTCGGCGATCCGGTCGCGTACGGCGGGGTCGGACTCGACGACGTACACGCACGCCGAGTCGGCGTCGAGCAGTCCGGGCCAGAGTCCGGCGGCGACGCGGCGGGCGGCGATGGTGTCCTCGACCATCAGCAGTTGCAGGATCGCCAGGCGCAGGTCGGAGGTGGCCCGCCGGAGCCGGTGCCCGGCCGCCGTCGACTCGCGCGCGGTCAGCAGGAGCTCGATCACCTGGGCGGTGTGCGTGACGACGTCGGCGGCCCGGCGGTCGAAGGAAGTCTCGCGGGAGACGGCCAGGACGCAGGTGTGGGACGGGTGCTCCACCCTGACCAGGCGCAGATGACGTTCCCGGCTCTGCCAGGCGGCGGAGGCGATCCGGCCGGCCGTGATGTCCGTGACGAGGTCCTCGTCCAGCGGGATCCGGGTTCCGGCCATGAGGTTGCCGGCGGCGTCCTGAAGGGCCACGGACCCGCGCACGGCACCTGAGAGCCAGCCCACGACCCTGCGCACGTCCCGCCCCGCCGGGCGCAGGTGCTCGAGCAGTTCCTCCGCCCACGTCTGACCTTGCCCGGCCTGCGTCTCCCGCTGCCGGTTCCCGTCCTCTCGGCCAGCCACCTCGGCCTTCCCCTCGCTCCTCGCGCCGCCTCCGGCGCACCGGTCGGGGACGTTACCTCACACGTCCCGCGCTCTCACCACGGGCGGACGCGCCCCGACGCCCGCCCGCAGGCCGGCACCCCGCCCTGCGCCGCCGTACCCCACGGGCGGCATAAGCTCGACGGATGGCGAAGTACTACGACGTGCACCCCGACAACCCCCAGCCCCGCACCATCGGCCAGATCGCCGACAGCATCCGTGCGGACGCTCTTGTCGCGTACCCCACGGACTCCTGTTACGCACTGGGCTGCCGCCTGGGCAGCCGTGACGGCATCGAGCGGATCCGGACGATCCGCAAGCTGGACGACCGGCACCACTTCACCCTGGTATGCCAGGACTTCGCGCAGCTCGGCCAGTTCGTGCGGATCGACAACGACGTGTTCCGCGCGATCAAGGCGTCGACGCCCGGCAGCTACACGTTCATCCTGCCCGCGACGAAGGAGGTGCCGCGCATGCTCCAGCACCCCAAGAAGAAGACGGTCGGCGTGCGGATCCCCGACCACGTCGTCACCCAGGCCCTGCTCGCCGAGCTCGGTGAGCCCCTGCTGTCCAGCACTCTGCTGCTGCCCGGCGAGGAGGAGCCGATGACGCAGGGCTGGGAGATCAAGGACCTGCTCGACCATGTGCTGGACGGGGTGGTCGACTCCGGTGACTGCGGCACCGAGCCGACGACGGTGATCGACTTCTCCGGCGGCGAGGCCGAGATCGTGCGGCACGGCGCGGGCGACACGACACGGTTCGAGTAAAGGGCGCGCCAAGGGGCGTTCACGGTCGTACCGCCTGCGGGGGGGGTGGGCGAAATGCCCCGGGAAGCGGCGTGTCACGATGCCCGTGATCCGCCCGGTCACGCGGACGGGTTCCTGGCCGAGACCCCCGCAGAGAGGCAGCACAGCCATGACCGCCGTACAGGGAACCGCTGTCGACATCCCCACCGAGGACGGCACCGCCGACGCGTATCTGACCCACCCCGCCGACGGGGCCGCCCATCCGGCGGTCCTGCTCTACATGGACGCCTTCGGACTGCGTCCCCGACTGCGGTCGATGGCGGACCGGCTGGCCGGCGAGGGCTACACGGTGCTGGTGCCCAACGTGTTCTACCGGCACGGCCGCGCCCCGCTGTTCGATCTGCCCGAGTTCATCGACCCGGGGGCGCGGCCGGAGATATTCGAGCGCATCATGCCGGTCATGCGGGCCCTGACGCCCGAACTGGCGATGCGGGACGCCGGTGCCTATCTGCGCCTGCTGGCCGAGTCGCCCGCGGTGGCCGACGGTCCGGTGGCTCTGACCGGCTACTGCATGGGGGCGCGCCTGTCGCTGCTCACGGCCGGGACCTACCCGGAGCGGGTCGCGGCCGCGGCGGGCTTCCACGGCGGGCGGCTGGCGACGGACACGCCGGACAGCCCGCACCTGGTGGCCGGCAACGTCACCGCCGAGCTGTACTTCGGCCACGCCGACCAGGACCCCTCGCTGCCCCGGGAGCAGATCGAGCGTCTGGAGGAGGCCCTGACCGCGGCGGGCGTCCGCCACCGGTGCGAGGTGTACACGTGCGCGTCCCACGGCTTCACGCAGGCCGACACGGCGTCGTACGACAAGGAGGCCGACGAGCGGCACTGGTCGGCGCTGCTCGACCTGCTGAAGCGCGCATTCTGACCTCAATCGACTCCTGCTGAACAGAAGTTGCCGTCCTACCGACGGTAAGGGCTTGCTTTCCCTCGATCCCTGCGCGTAGACCTTGCTGGAAACCAGCCATGACTCGGGGGGAGTTGGCTCATGGACGGCACGGTCGACGGGTTCCGCTACGGTGCGGTGACCCCGGTGGCGGCGTATCTGATGGCCTGTCTGGGAGGGGCGCTGGGGCTGCGGTGCATCGTGCGCTCGCTGCCCGGCGCGCGGTCGTGGAAGCCCGGCTGGCTGGCGTTAGGCGCCGCCTCCATCGGGTGCGGCATCTGGACGATGCACTTCATCGCCATGATCGGCTTCCACGTGGAGGAGACCCGGGTCCGTTATGACGCGGCCACGACGGTGCTCAGTCTCGTCGTGGCCGTCGCCGTCGTGGGCATCGGCGTGTTCATCGTCGGCTACCGCGGCACGGGCCGTGTCACCCTGGCGGTCGCGGGTGTCGTCACCGGACTGGGGGTGGCGGCCATGCACTACCTGGGCATGGCCGCGATGCGGCTGCACGGCGACATCGGCTACGACCCGGTCGGCGTCGCCCTGTCCGTGCTGATCGCCATCGCCGCCGCGACCGCCGCGCTGTGGTCGGCCGTCACGATCCGCGGCTTCCTGACGAGCGTCGGGGCGAGCCTGGTGATGGGCGTGGCCGTGTCCGGGATGCACTACACGGGCATGGCCGCCGTCAGCGTCCATGTGCACGACGCGACCGGCGGGACGTGGGAGGGTGATTCGCCCCTGTCCCTGCTGCTGCCGATGCTGCTGGGGCCGGTCGTCTTCCTGCTGCTGGCCGGGGTCGTGGTCATGTTCGATCCGCTGCTGGTCCACGGCGAGCGGGCCGGAAAACGCCAGCCCGCCCCGCGACCGGACGCCTCCGCCAGGGGCCGGACCGCCAACGCCGTTCCGGCGCCGCGCACTTCGTGGCACGACACGGACTCGCCCACCCGCGGCCGGTGAACGAGCCGCCCGCGGACGGCTCGTAGATCATTGTTACGGTGCAGCGGTGTCCGACTCCTCACGTGATACCGCCGAGGGCGCCGGCTGGGGTACCGACGAACGCGGCGCGTACCAGCAGTTGATGCCTCCGAAGGCCGAGAAGATCTCCTGGCTGGACCCCAAGATGCTGTGGGCCGCCCGCAACGGCGTGCTGGCCTCCTGGTTCGGGGACCCGACCGGCCGCACCCGCGGCCGGTGGGTGGCGCAGCGCGCGGCCTCCGGCGCCCCGGCCGACAAGGTGATCCGGCGCGACGACCCGGACCGGTTCTCCTTCCTGGTCATCGGCGACACCGGCGAGGGCGACGATCCCCAGTACGCCGTCGTGCCGGGCTTTCTGAGGACGGGTCAGGACACCAGCTTCGCCGTGCTGGCCAGTGACGTCATCTACCCGGTGGGCAGTGCGGACGACTACGGCACCAAGTTCTTCCGCCCGTACCGGGACTACCGGGCGCCGATCTACGCGATACCCGGCAACCACGACTGGTACGAGGACCTCGGCGGCTTCATGCGCGTCTTCTGCGACGACGCCCCACCGTTGCCACCCGAACCCCGGCCGCGTCCCCTGACCCGCGCCTGGCTGCGGTCCCTGCTCTGGCACCGGCCGCGCCCCGACGACGGCCGGCACCTCGCCGAGGCCCGCACGTTGCGCTCGGCACCCGCCCAGCAGGCCGTCCAGCCGGGCCCGTACTGGGCGATCGACGCGGGACCGGTACGGATCATAGGCATCGACACGGGCCTGCTGGGCACCCTCGACGCCGAGCAGGGCGCCTGGCTGCGCGAGGTCTCCCGGGGATCCCGCCCGAAGATCCTTGTCACCGGGTCTCCCCTGTACGTGGACGGCAGACACGAGCCGTGCGCCATCGAAGGGGGCGGCACCGTCGACGACATCGTCCGCGACCCGGCCCACCACTACGTGGCGGCGATCGGCGGCGACATCCACAACTACCAGCGGTACCCGGTCCGGCTGGACGACGGACGCACCCTCCAGTACGTGGTCGCGGGCGGCGGCGGTGCCTTCATGCACGCCACCCACACCATCCCCCGCGTGAACGTCGCGAACGTGACCGAGCGGGACTTCCGCTGCTATCCGCTGCGGGGCGACTCCCTCGCCTTCTACAGCCGCCTCTACGGCCGCAGGCTGCGCATGCCCCGCTTCTTCACACTCACCGAGGCGGAGGCGACGGCCGTGATCGCCGAGCGCCTGGGCATCCCGCCGACCCGTGTCCCGGGCGCGGCCACCCGCGTCACCCGGCGCGTCCGGCTGGTCGCCGGGCTGCTCGGTACCGGCCGCCGGCCCGACCGGGCCAAGCGGTTCCGGCTGCCCGTGCGCAAGATCTACACGTCGCTGTTCTCGCCGAGTTCGGCGACCTACAGCCCACCGTTCTTCAAGTGCTTCCTGCGTCTGGACGTCTCCCCGGAGGCGATCCGCCTGCGCTGCTTCGCGGCCACCGGCAACCGGGCCCAGGAACTCGACCCGCCGGTCGAGGACGAGGTGACGATCCCGCTGCGCTGACCCGGTCCCCCGAGAACAACGCGGTCCGCCGGCGGGTGGCACAGGTGCACACCGTTGATCTGCGTCCCCACCGGTCCCGAGCCACCCCGACGGCACCCCTTCCCAGTCCGGCCCGCCGAACCGGCGCAGGTCACCAGCGCCCGGGCGCAGTCCCGGTGATCGGCTCCGACGCCCTGCCGTCCACCCCGACGGGCACGTCCCCGGCGAGCATCACCCGGTGCATGATCCGCGGGTGGTCGAGGTGTGCGGTGTCGCCGGGAGCCAGATGCATCGTGGCGCGGTTGTCCCAGAACGCCACGCTGCCCGGCTCCCAGCGGAACCGGACCGTGTACTCGGGCCGGACCGCCTGCTCCAGCAGCATGTCCAGGATCGCGCCGCTCTCGGGCCGGGAGAGGCCGGCGATCTGCTCGACGTAGTAGCCGTTGACGTAGAGGATCCGCTCGCCCGTCTCCGGGTGGACGCGCACCAGGGGGTGCAGGGAGGCGACCTGGCGGTCCAGCAGGTGGCGGACGTACGCGTCGTCGCCGGGCCGGGGCTGGTAGCCCACACCGAGCCGGTGCTCGGCCCGCAGGCCGTCGACGAACTCCCGCAGCGGCGCGGAGAGTCCGGCGTAGGCCGCCGCGAGGTTCGACCAGGTGGTGTCGCCGCCGTAGGGCGGCACCGTCTCGGCACGCAGGATCGTCGCGGCGGGCGGGTCGACGCGGGCGCCGTGGTCGCAGTGCCAGCCGCGCAGCAGGGTGTGGCGGCGGCGCCGCAGCCACTCGTCGTGCTCCATGCCGAACCGCCCGCCGAGCTCCAGCCGGTCGGCGGTCGTCTCGACCTCGGGGAAGTCCGGGGGTGAGACCTTGCCGCGCCGCGGCAGCACGACCGGTTCCCCGAACCGGCGCGCGAACGCCACATGCCCGGCGTGGTCCAGCCGCTGCCCCCGGAAGAACACCACCTTCCACCGCAGTACCGTCGCCCTGATCGCGGCGACCACGGCGTCGTCGAGGTCCGCGGCCAGGTCGACCCCGCCGATCTCGGCGCCGATGTGCCCCGCGACCGGCCTCACCTCCACCCCGGCGTCCCGCACCGCCTCGTCCGTCATCGGGCTGTCCGTCGTCATGCGCACTCCGCTGGTCGTGGGCGTGGTCGTGCCTACCGGAAGATCGTGACAGCGATCCCCGCCCAGGGCGACACCGCACCAGCGCCCCCGCCCCTCACACCTCGAACTCCCGGATCACGGTGTTCCGGAACACCGCCCTGCCGTCAACCGTGAACAGCGCGAGCCCGGTGTCGACCAGGTACGGGAAGACCGCCGACGCGTGCGCGTACCGGCCGTCGTCGAGGAACAGCTCCACGGAGGTGCGGTCGACCAGGATGCGGAGACTCACCGTCCGCCGGGCCGGGTCGAAGGGGCTCCGGCTCTCCTGCCATCTGCCCGACAGGTCGGGTGACACGGAGGGGCGGCGGTTGAGGTAGGCGTAGTCGCGGTGGACGCCGGCGTCGATGTGCCGGACACCGTCCGGGGAGCGCCGCAGCTGCACGCCCGCGCCCGTGAGCTGGTCCCAGGTGACCTCGCAGGTCAGTTCGTAGGCGGTGCCCCGGTAGTCGAGGACGCGGGTGCCCTCGACCGCCAGGTCGCCGAGCCGCACCGTGCGGGAGACGTACCGGTCGAGCGCGGCGACCGGCCGGGACGCCAGGTGGTACGTGCCGTCGGCCGCGCGCTTCAGCGTGATCTCGCGGACGATCGAGTCGGTGCCGTTGAAGCCGTCGCTGTCGATGGTGGGCGTGATGTGGGCGTAGTCCCAGTTGTTCAGCCAGCCGATCGCGTAGCGCGTCCGCTCGTCGACGGCGCCGTCCGCCGTCCGCTTGTCGAAGGTGACGGCCCCGTACCAGTCCCAGCCGTGGTCGAGCCACTGCGGCTCTTCGGCGTCGGCCGTGAAAGCGCTGCCGTCGAAGGAGCCCGTCCAGTACGCGTACGTGTTGGGCAGCCCGGCTCCCTTGCCGTTGGCGCTCACCCCGAGCACCCACTTGGGCGTGCCGTCCGCGGCGCGGATCCGGAACAGGTCCGGGCACTCCAGCACGCCGATGCCGCTCTTGACGAAGCCGCCCACGTACGTCCAGGACTTGAGGTCGGCGGAGTGGTAGAAGCCGACTTTGTCGTTCTCGGCGAGGGTCATCACCCACCGGCCGCGTTCCTCGTCGCGGATCACCTTCGGGTCGCGGAAGTCGCGCACCCCCGGGTTGGGCAGCACCGGGTCGGTGCCGTGCGGGGTGAACGTCCGGCCGCCGTCGGTGGAGTAGTACAGGTACTGCGCCTGGTCGCTCGGACCGTCGTGCGGCGACATCGTGGCCAGGACGACGACCGCCCCCGCCCCGAAGCCCGCCGTGTTCTCCGTGTCGACCACCGCTGAGCCCGACCAGACATCGCCGTTGGGGGTGGTGTCCTTGGGCACGGCGATCCCCCGGTCGGTGAAGGAGACCAGGTCGGTGCTGGTGGCCAGCCGCCAGGCGGTGCCGATCGCGCCGGACAGGTAGTCGGCGTTGTGCAGGTAGTAGTAGTGATACGCGCCGTCGATCCAGACCGGGCGCTGCGGGTCGTTCTTCCACTGCTCGGGGACGGTGAAGTGGTAGGCCGCGCGGTAGCTCGCGCAGCCGTTGCGTGGCCTGGCCCCGGCCGTGCCCGCCGCGGCGGGCAGCAACGCGCCGGCCGTGCCCGCGGCCGACCCGGCGAACAGGGCCCTCCTCGTGATCGCGCCCATCACACCTCGTTCCTCTCGTCGGAAACGGTGGCTCATGTGCCTCAGGACTTTGAGACCTAACTCGTTAAAGGTCAAGCGGTCTCGCGGTCTTGACACGTCTGGGCGACGCTCACATCATCTGGGGCATCAGTCCTCAACTAACACGAGTTAGGCCCCACGATGACCGACTCGCACCTCACCCGCCGCAGGCTGTTGCGGTACGGCGCCTACGGCGCGGGTGCCGCCGCCCTGGGAGGCACCGCCGCGAGCTGGGAGCGGCTCACCGGAGCCGACATCCCCGGACGTGACGACGGTTCCCTCGTCGTCGCCACACTCGGCCCCGCCTACGGGCCGGAGGCCATCCGCACGCTCCGCGAGGGCTTCCGCGAGCTGCACCCCGACATCAAGCTCCAGATCAACGCGGTGCAGGCCGTGGACTGGTCGGACTTCTTCGCGAAGATCCTCACGCAGGTGGCCGCGGGCACCGCACCGGACCTGGTGTATGTGGCCACCGAGGGCGTGCAGTTGTTCGCGCAGCGGCTCGGCGTGGCCCTGGACAAGTGGGTGAAGCGGGACGCGGCCGAGCTGAAGGAGTACTTCGCCGACGTCCATCCGTCGCTGGTCGAGTCGATGATGTACGAGGGCAGCCTCTACCAGCTGCCGGTGGAGTTCAACGCGGCCGACATGTACCTCAACCACCAGGTGCTGCGGCGGGCCGGGGCGCAGTACCCGCCGGCCGACTGGACCCGCGACGACTTCACGACGCTGCTGCGGGACATGAAGCAGGCGAGCGGCTCGCGCTTCACTCCCTACTTCTGGACCAACCGGCTGTGGGGCGGTGTGGTGCCCTGGCTGTTCGCGAACGACACCAATCTGCTCGCGGAGTCCAAGGCGCCCGGCGGCGAGTGGCTGTGGGACTCCTTCTACCCGGCCGGCCAACGCAGGGGCCGCGGGGGCGGCTTCCGGTGGACGACGCCGCAGGCCACGCACGACCGGGTGGAGGAGGTCTACGACTATCTCGCCTCGCTCGTGCGGGACGGCCTGTGCACCCGCCCCGAGGGCGGCAACGGCCAGAACCTCATCGGCGTGTTCTCCACCGGCCGGGTCGGTGTCACTCCGGCGGGCGGCTTCTGGGCGGGCGGCCTGCACCTGGCGGGGATGAAGCGGGACGGGTTCGACGTGCAGTACTTCCCGCGCTGGCGCACCCAGCGCATGCAGTACGGCGCGGCGGGCTACGCGCTGCTGCGCACCTCCAAGAGGCAGGAAGAGGCCTGGGAGTTCATCAAGTACGCCGCCCGCAAGGACACCCTGAGCCAGTTGTTCACGACGAACCAGACCACCCCGGCCCGCCGCTCGATGCTGACCGCCGGCCGCTACGAGGAGACCGGCCCGGCGCACTGGCAGGTCTTCTACGACACCCTCGACCGGTTCCCCGACACGGGACCGATCCCGGCGCCGCCGCAGGTCGCCGAGGTCGAACAACTGCTGCTCAAGCACACCGGCACGGCCCTGGCCTCCTCGCGCTCGGTGCGTCCCGCGCTGCGCCGGTTGCAGGGCGACCTGGAGAAGGCCATGGAGCGTGACGCATGACGGACACCCGGATACCGCCCGCCCGAGCCGGACGGCCCGAGGCCCCGCCCGCCAAGGACGCACCGCGTCCCTCGGCCCGCGACCGCGGCACCCGACTGCTGGCCACGCTGTTCCTGGCCCCGACGATCGTCGGCATCGTCGTCTTCACGGTCGTCCCCATCGTCGGCTCGGTGGTGCTGAGCCTCTTCCACTGGAACGTGATCGACTCGCCGCGTTTCGCCGGCGGCTCCAACTACGGCGCGGTGTTCGGTGACGAGACCGTGCTGGTGTCCTTCCGCAACACCCTCGTCTTCATGGTGCTCGCGGTGGCACTGCAACTCCTCGTCGCGCTGGCGCTCGCCCTGGCGCTGACCGGGCGGATGCCCGTGTGGCTGCGGTCGGTGTTCCGCTCGGCGTTCTTCTTCCCGCTGGTGCTGTCCGCCGCGTCGATCTCGGTGGTGATGAAGTACCTGTTCAACCAGGACTTCGGGGTGATCAACTGGCTGCTCGGCTTCGTCGGGATCGCGCCGGTGCCGTGGCTGACCTCGGAGAACGCGGCGATGGCGACCGTGGTGCTGGTCTACGTCTGGCAGCAGTTCGGCTTCTCGTTCCTGCTGTTCGTCGGCGGTCTGAACAACATCCCGAAGGAGATCCACGAGGCCGCCGCCCTGGACGGCGCGACCGGCCTGCGCAAGCACCTCTCCGTCACACTGCCGCTGCTGTCGCCGACGCTGCTGGTCGCCTCGGTGGTCGGCATCATCAACGCGCTCCAGGTCTTCGAGCAGCCGTACGTCCTGACCAACGGCGGTCCCGGCGACTCGACCCGCACGGTCGTGATGGTCATCTACGAGACCGCGTTCGAGCAGCTCCGCTTCGGTGAGGCGTCCGCGGTGGGTGTGCTGCTGTTCGTGCTGATCATGGCGGTCACGGCCCTCCAGTTCCGGCTCAGCCGGCGTTTCGTCCACTACCAGTGAGCCGGGTGAGTCCCTTGAGCCAAGCAACCCTGTCCTTCAGCCGTGCGCGCCACGGGCTGGCGCCGTGGGCGCGGATCGCCGGGCTGACGGTGTGCGCCCTGCTCACGCTCGGCCCGGTGGTGTGGACGGTGTCCACCTCGCTGCGCACGCCCGCCGAGGCGTTCGACCTGCCGCCGCAGCTCATCCCGTCCGACCCGTCGACCGAGGCGTACCGGGGGGTGTTCGGCCAGATCGACGTGTGGCTGCTCGCCCTCAACTCCACGCTGGTCACCGGACTGATCGCGGTCGGCCAGATGATCACGGCGGGGCTGGCCGGATACGCCTTCGCCCGCCTGGAGTTCCGCTTCAAGAAGCCGCTGTTCGCCCTGGTCCTGGCGACGATGATGGTGCCCTTGCAGGTCACGATCGTGCCGGTGTTCCTGGTGCTGAAGTCGATGAGCCTGACCGACACCCTGCTCGGGCTGATCATCCCGGCCTTCCCGACCGCATTCGGCACGTTCCTGATGCGGCAGTACTTCCTGGGCATGCCCAAGGATCTGGGCGAGGCGGCGATGCTGGACGGTGCCGGCCCCTGGCGGACGTTCCGGTCGGTGTACGCCCCGCTGGCCGCGCCCGGCCTCGCGATCGTCGGCGTCCTGGCCTTCAACTACCACTGGAACGAGTTCTTCCGGCCGCTGATCCTCGAAACGTCCGGCCAGAACTACACGTTGCCGCTGGGTCTGGTCTCCCTCCAGGGCAACCTAGGCACCGGCTCCGTCTCCGTGGTGCTCGCCGGTGTCGTCCTGTCCATGATTCCCGCCGTCGCCGTGTTCGTCGTCGGCCAGCGCCCTCTGCGTGAGGGCATCACGTCCGCAGGAGTCAACCGTTGAGCCTCGCCGCTCCCCCGCAGGACCCGCACGCCCCGCGCTTCAGGGTCCGCCCGCCCGCCAACTGGATGAACGACCCCAACGGCCCGTTCCGCTGGCGCGGCCGCTACCACCTCTTCTACCAGCACAACCCCGACGCCCCGGTGCACGCCAACGTCCACTGGGGCCACGCCTCCAGCCCCGACCTCGCCCACTGGGAGCACCACCCGATCGCCCTCACCCCGACCCCGGGCGGCCCGGACGAGGCGGGCTGCTGGTCCGGGTGCGTGGTCGACGACGGGGGCGTGCCGACAGCCGTCTACACCGGGGTCGACCGTGACCACAGCGGGCTCGGCACGATCTGCCTGGCCCGGGCGGCGGATCCGGACGACCCCGCGCTGACCGACTGGACTCCCCTGCCCACGCCGGTGGTGACGGGCCCGCCCGAGGGGCTGGACGTGGTGATGTACCGCGACCCGTTCGTCTTCCGGCACGACGGACGGCGGTGGGCACTGGTCGGCGCGGGGCATGCCGACGGTACGCCGTCGGTCCTGCTGTACGACTGCGACGACCTGACCGACTGGCGCTTCGCGGGTGTGCTCCTGGATGGCCGGGACCCGGCAGCCGCCGCGGTGTTCGGCGACCGGGCGACCGGCTGGGAGTGCCCGCAGCTGTACGCGACACGGGGCGGCGAGTGGGTGCTGGTCGTGTCCCTGTGGGACGGCGACCCGTGGACCACCGGCTACCTGACGGGACGGCTGAACAACGATCTGCGCTTCTCGGCCCGGGCGGGCGGCCTGCTCGACCACGGCCGCGACTTCTACGCGCCCGCCGTGCTCCAGGAACCGGACCGGGCCCTGATGTGGGGCTGGTCGTGGGAGGCCCGCGAGCAGGGCGAGACCGGCTGGGCCGGCGTCCTGACCGCGCCCCGGGTCGTCGACGTCCATCCGGACGGGGCACTGCGGGTGACCCCCGCCCCGGAGCTGCACCGGCTGCGCGCCGCCGAACCGTTCGTCACCGCCCCGGCCCGGGCCGCGCTGCCGGCGGCCTACGACCTGACGGTGAGCGCCCGCGGGGACACCACCGTGAGTCTGCTGCGCTCGGCCTCGGGCGCCGAGCTGACGGTCCGGCTGGACCCGGGCGAGGGCACCGTGACCCTGGACCGTGGCGACTGGCCCCGTGCGGAGGCCGGGGCGCCTGTCGTCGTCCATGTGCCGCCCGACGAGGAGCTCACGGTGCGCGTTCTCGTCGACGGCTCGCTGTACGAGCTGTTCGTCGGGGACCGGGCCACGGTCACCGAGCGGGTCTACCACCGGCCGGACGACATACGGGAGTTGAGCGTGACGCCCGGTGCGACCGTCACCGGATGGGAGCTGGTCCCACCGACGCACGGCTGATCACCGGGCAGGCCAGGCGCCGCACGGTGGCGGGCGGGGTCCGGCCGGTGACGATGGAGTCCAGCAGGAGCCGGGCGGCGGCCTCGCCCATCTCCCGGTGGGGCAGCGCGACGGTGGTGAGGGGCGGCGTGAGGTACGCGGCCATGTGCTCCTGGTCGTCGTAGCCCACCAGCGACAGGTCGCCGGGTACGGAGATCCCGAGCCGGGTCGCGGCGTGCAGGACGCCCGCCGCGACCCGGTCGTTGTAGGTGAAGATCCCGGTGGGGCGGAGGTCGGCCGGGGCTCCGTCGAGGAGGCGGACGGCGCCCTCGTAGCCGCCGGAGATCTCGCCTCCGGTCCGTACGACCCAGTCTCTGGGCACGGTGATGCCCTCGGCGCGCAGCGCGTCGCGGAAACCGCGCAGCCGCTCCGCCGAGGCGATGTCGTCGTGCCCGCCGACGAGTGCGACCCGCCGGTGCCCCTGCTCCAGCAGCAGCCGGGCCGCCGTACGGCCGCCGGCGCGCTCGGCGGGGATGACGGCGGGCAGCGAACCGTCCTCGGGCAGGCAGTTGGCCAGCACGGAGTGGGTGCGGTGCAGGCCCTCGGGGACGCGGACGCGGCGCAGGGACATGGCCGCGTAGATGATGCCGTCGACGCGCCGGTCGAGGAGCTCGGCGACCGCCGCGTCCTCCTTGGCCGGGTCGCCGCCGGAGTCGACGGTGAGGACCAGGTGCTCGCCGGCCCAGGCGGTGTCCATGGCGCCGCGCAGCAGCCGCCCGGCGAACGGCGAGGAGGCGATCTCGTCGGTGACCAGGCCGATCACGGCCGTACGGCTGCGGCGCAGACCGCGCGCGACGGGGTCGGGCCGGTAGCCGAGCTGGACCGCGGCCTGCCGGATGCGCTCCTGCGTGGCGGGCGAGAGGTTGCCCTCGGCACGGCCGTTGAACACGAAGGACACCGCGGTGTGCGACACACCGGCCAGCCGGGCGACGTCCCTCGAGGTGGGACGCCCCGGTCGTGCCGCCGGCTTCTCCTCGGCGCTGCCCATGCCGTCCGCCGTCCTCATCCCCCACCCGTCCGGTTGATCATTGCTCACCCTATCCGTGACGCTGGAGGGACGACACAGGCAGAAGACACAGACAGACGACACACGTCAACGGGAAGGTCCGACGGTGATCAGCATCCCGACGCACACGCTCAACGACGGTACGACGCTCCCCGCCCTGGGGCTGGGCACCTGGCCGCTCGGCGACGACGAGGCGCAGCAGGCGGTGCTCTCGGCCCTGGAAGCGGGCTACCGCCTGATCGACACGGCGACGAACTACCGCAACGAGACGGGGGTCGGCCGGGCCGTGGCCTCCGGCGTGGTGCCGCGCGAGGAGATCGTCGTGACGACGAAGCTCCCGGGCCGCCACCACGGCTACGAGGAGACGCTGGCCTCCTTCGAGGAGTCCCGGACGCGTCTGGGTCTGGAGTACGTCGACCTGTACCTGATCCACTGGCCGCTGCCGCGCGTGGACCGGTACGTCGACTCCTGGAAGGCCATGATCAGGCTGCGCGAGGAGGGACTCGTACGCTCCATCGGCGTCTCGAACTTCACGGCCGGGCACATCGAGCGGCTGGAGAAGGAGACCGGGGTGCTGCCCTCCGTCAACCAGATCGAGCTGCACCCGTTCCTGCCGCAGGAGGAGCTGCACGCCTTCCACGCGGGCAAGGGCGTCCTCACCGAGAGCTGGAGCCCGCTTGGCCGGGGCACGTCCCTGCTTCAGGACCCCGCCGTGGCGCGGATCGCCGAGGCGCACGGGGTGACGCCCGGGCAGGTCGTGCTGCGCTGGCACACGCAGGTCGGCGCGGTGCCCATCCCGAAGTCGGCGAACCCCGAGCGGCAGCGCGAGAACCTCGACGTGTTCGGCTTCGAGCTGAGCGAGGACGAGATGACCGCCGTCGCGGACCGGGCGCAGCGGCGCGTCGGCGGGGACCCCGAGGTGCACGAGGAGTTCTGACGGGTACCCGGGGCCCGCGAGGAGTTCTGCCCGCGAGGCAGGAAGGAGCCGCAGGTGGCTGAGCGGGACCGGCTGCGGGACTACCGCGGCAAGCGCGACTTCGGCCGGACCGCGGAGCCCCGGGGCAGCGGGGAGTCCGCCGGGGACCGGCCGCGGTTCGTGGTGCAGATCCATGACGCGAGCACGATGCACTTCGACTTCCGGTTGCAGGTGGACGACGTCCTGAAGTCCTGGTCGATCCCCAAGGGCCCCTCGGCGGACCCGAAGGACAAGCGGCTGGCCGTGCCCACGGAGGACCATCCGCTGGAGTACGAGGAGTTCGAGGGCGTGATCCCCCGCGGCGAGTACGGCGGCGGCACGGTGATCGTCTGGGACCACGGCACGTACGAGCCGCTGAGCCACGACCGCGAGGGGCGGCCCGTCGACTTCGCGGAGTCTTTGGAGCGCGGGCACGCCACGTTCCGGCTGAGCGGGGCGAAACTGCGCGGCGAGTACGCACTGACCCGGTTCCGCGGCGGTCAGGGCGGTGACGGGGAGGAGGCCTGGCTGCTGGTGAAGCGGGCCGGTGGCCGGGCCCGTACGCACGGCGCTCCCGACCCGCGCCGGGCGCGATCGGCCATGTCCGGGCGCACCCTCGCCCAGGTCGCCTCGGACGCGGCCGGATCGTGAAACGGCGATGGCCGGTCTCGTGGACACCCTGCCCGAGGGGCAGCGGCGGCTGCTCGGGGCGGCCCGTCCGGGGGCGGAACGGGCGGCGCGCCCGATGCTCGCCACGCTGAGCGACCGGCGCGACTTCTCGGAGGAGGAGTGGGTGTTCGAGCGGAAGTCCTGGACAGGGTTCGGGGCTGTCCATTGTCCATGTGGGCCAGGACCCGTCCGGTCAGCGGGGAGTTACACCGGACAGGCCCTGGCGGATTGAAAGGGGTGTTTCCCTCCCACGCGTCGATGGTGTGGCCGAGGCGGGCGCCGGGTGCCGTGCGGACCCGTAGTCGCCAGGGGCCGGGGGCGGTCCGCGCGGGACGGTGCCCGGGTGGAGGGCGCCGTCGCGGTGGGGCTATTCCTTGACGGCGCCCGCGTTGGCGCCTTGGACGAAGTAGCGCTGGAAGCAGAAGAACAGTGCGGCGACGGGGATGGTGGCCATCAGGGCAGCTGCCAGTTTCAGGGGGTACTGGGTGCCTTGGCCCAGGCTGCCGGAGACGAAGCGGGCGAGGCCGGTGGTGAGGGTTTCGTACTGGCTGGACTGGGTGGCGACGAGGAGGTTGGTGAACTCGTTCCAGGAGCCCTGGAAGGACAGGATGGTCAGGGTGATCAGGGCGGGGCGGGCCATGGGCAGGACGATCGACCAGAAGGTGCGGAAGACGCCGGCGCCGTCCATCTTCGCGGCCTCCTCGACCTCGCGGGGGATGGACTCGAAGAACTGCTTCATGATGAAGATGCCCACGGCGTCCACCAGCAGCGGCAGGATCATGGCGGCGTAGGTGTCGAACAGCCCGAAGATGTTGAGCACCAGGAACTTCGGGATCAGCAGGGCCACGGGCGGCACCGCCAGGATGGTGATGACGAAGGCGAACAGGAGCCTGCGGCCGGGGAAGTTCAGGCGGGCGAGCGCATAGCCGGCCATCGAGTCGAACAGCACGCGTCCGGCCGTGACGGTGACAGCCAGGAAGACGGAGTTCCCCAGCCAGCGGAAGAAGGGCACCGCGTCGCCGGACTGGCTCAGGCCGAACAGCTGCTGGTAGGCGGCGGTCGTGGGGGTGGTGGGGATCAGCCCGAGGGGGTGCGCGGCCGCATCCGGGTCAGTTTTGAAGCCGGTGACCAATTGCAGGATGAACGGGAACAGGTACAGCAGGCCGAGCGCGATGACGGTCGTGTAGCCGAGGATGCGCAGCGGCAGGGGGAACCGTTCCAGTACCGGGCGCCCCTGTGCCCGGGCGGCGGCCTTGGCGTTCATCGGTTCCTCCGGGTTCGGGGGGTGCGTTCGCGCAACAGGAAGCGCTGTGCGGCGGTGAGGGCGAGGATGATGATCAGCAGGACGAAGGCGATGGCCGCGCCCTGGCCGAAGTTGGCGTCGTCGAAGGCGTTCGAGTAGGACAGGTAGGCCGGGGTCAGGGTGGTGTTGCCGGGGGCGCCGCCGCTCATGACGTAGACCTGGTCGAAGACCTGCCAGGTGGCGATGAGGCCGAGGGTGACCACGAGGAAGATCACGGGCCGCAGCGCGGGCAGGATCACGTGGCGCAGCATCTGGAGGCGGCTGACGCCTTCGATGGCGGCGGCCTCCTCCAGCTCGCGCGGGATGCCCTGGAGGGCGGCGAGGAAGATCAGCATGAAGGTGCCGGAGGTCGTCCACACCGCGAGCATGATGATCACGCACATGGCGACGGACGGCCCGGACAGCCAGTCGAACCAGGACAGGCCCATCACGTGGTGGTCGGCGAGGAAGCCCGAAGGGTGGTCCGAGTCGACGATGCCCAGTGCACCGAGCAGCAGGGAGAGCACGCCACGGGGATCGTTGAACCAGCTGGGGCCCTTCACCCCGATCCAGGACAGCGCCGTGTTGACGGCGCCGCTGCCCTGGAACAGGAAGAGGAAGATCGTGGAGACCGCGATCGAGCTGGTGACCGAGGGGAAGAAGAACGCGGTGCGCACAGCGCTACGGGCGCGCAGTATCCGCTGGTTGACGATCAGTGCCAGCACCAGGGCGAGGATCGTCTGGATCGGCACGGTCAGCAGCACGTAGTAGGCGTTGTTGCGCAGTGAGGTCGCGAACAGTGTGCGGTCCAGGCCGTCCTCGGCGAACAGGGCCCGGTAGTTGTCCAGGCCCACGAACTTCGCCTGGCCGCTGAAGGGGTTGGACTGGCCGTCCCAGTGCAGCAGGCTCACCCACAGCGCCATCAGGATCGGCAGGACGAAGAACAGGCCGAGGACGATCACCATGGGACTGACGAACAGCCAGCCCCAGGGACCTTCGCCGCGGCGTCCCACACGCGGGGCGGGCTTGATGCGGGACGCCGCGGCCGAGCCGGGCCCGCCGGGCGCGTCAGGGACGCCCGGCGAGTCGGCCGTACGGGGACCCCCGCCCGCGCGGGAACGCGGGTTCGGGCGAGGAGTCTGTGACGTACTGGAGGGCATGGCGGCTCAGTCGCCCTTCGTCAGGGCCTGCTCGCCATTGCGCTGCAGGTCGGAGAGGATCTTCTTCGCATCACCGGTGCCCAGCGCGGCGAGGTCGGTGTTGAACTGGGTCAGCACCTTGTCGAAGCCGGCGACCGTCACGGGGCCCTGTGCGTAGGCCGTGCCGTCCGCCCACGCCTTGACCGCCGGGTACTTCTTCGCATACTCGGCAAGCGCGCTGGTACGGGACGGCATCACACCGAAGGCGTCGGCGTTCTTCAGCTGCTGGGTCGCGGAGGTCAGATACTTCACCAGGTCCACGGCCGCAGTCCGGTGCGTGCTGTCCTGGGCGACACCCCAGCACTGGCTGAAGGCGAGGGTGCCCTTGCCGGCCGGACCGGCGGGCAGCGGGACGACCGTGTACTTCACGTCCGGGAAGTCCGCCTTCATGGCGCCGGTGAGCCAGTTGCCCTCGATGGTCATGGCGGCCTTGCCCTTGCCGAAGGCTTCGCCACCCCAGCCGGTGTCGACCTGGCTGGCGTACTTCATGGAGCCGGACTTCAGCAGCGTCTGCACGTAGTCGAGTGCCTTGGTGTTCTGTGTGCTGTCGGCGGTCATCTTCGTCTGGTCGCTGTTGGTGATCCAGCCGCCGGCCTCCTTCATGAAGACGCCGACTCTCGCGTACTCGCCGTTGGTGACCAGCCCGGTGACCTTGCCCTTGGTCAGCTTGGCCGCGACGGTCCTCAGCTGGGCCCAGGTGGTCGGGTAGTCCTTGGCGGTCAGCCCGGCCTTCTTCCACAGGTCGGTGTTGATCGCCAGGGCGAGGGTGGAGGTGTCCTTGGGCAGGCACACCAGCTTCCCGTCGTAGGTGAAGGAGGTGCGCAGCTGGGCGGAGAAGTCGTCGGTGTCCTTGATCTGGTCGCCGTAGGGGTAGAGGGAGCCGCCCTTGGCGTAGTTGGCGAACTGGCTGGAGTCGACGTAGAAGGCGTCCGGCGGCTTGTTCCCGGCGAAGGACTGACCAAGCTGCTGGTTGATGTCCTTGGCCAGGTCCACGGTCACCGTGTTGCCGGACTGCTTGGCCCAGGCGGCTGCCGCATCCTTGACGGCCTTGGTCTCCGCGTTACCGGAGGAGGCGATCAGCACCGTGAGGTGCTGCTTGGAGCTGGTGTCCTGCGCGGTCTTCTTGTCGCTGCCGAAACTCGACGAGCAGCCGGTGGCGGCAAGGAGCGCCGCGCAGGTGACGAGGGCCGCGACGGCCGTACGGTTGGGCATTGCTTCCTCCGAGGGTTACGGGGTGGTGCGTGCGGCTCCTCCCGGGCACACGAGGGCGTGGGCCAGGGGTGTGGGGGTGGAGGAGAAGAAACGTTTCGAGGTGGGGCGGGACCTGCCGGGCAGGGAAGGCAGGACGGTCGAGGGAGTTACGCCTGGGCGGACAGCGGCGCGCCGGCGCTGTCGCGCACGATCAGGGACGGCTTCAGCAGGAGCCGCTCGGGCGGGGAGTCAGGGGCGGCGATCCGGGCCAGCAGCAGTCGTACGCACTCCCGGCCGACCTCCTCCAGCGGCTGGGCGACGGAGGACAGGCCGGGCGAGAGCAGCTCGGCGGTCGGCGAGTCGTCGAAGCCGATCACGGCGACGTCACGGCCCGGGGTGAGGCCACGCTCGCGCAGCGTCTGGTAGCAGCCGAGAGCGAGTATGTCGCTTGCCGCGACGATGGCGGTCGCGCCGCCGTCCAGCAGCGGTTTCGCCGCGGCACGCGCAGCCTCGATGTCGTTCACGATGCTCTGCCCGCGCCGGCCGCGGGTGGGAAATCCGTGCCGACGCATGGCCCGCTGCCAGCCCTGGGCACGGTCGTCACCCGCGCCGGAGGTGCCACGCTCCCAGCCGAGGAAGGCGATCTTGCGATGTCCGAGGGCTACCAGGTGCTCGACCGCCGCGTCCGTGCCCGAGGCGCCGTCGACGTCGACCCAGTCGCCGAGGGGCCGTCCCGACCACATTCGGCCGAACCCGATGAACGGCACGTCCCGCTTGGTCAGCCATGACTGGCGTGGGTCACCGCGCTCTGTGCCACTGAGCACAAAGCCGTCGACCTCGTGCTGAGCCAGCAGTTCCTCGTAGCCCTCCAGGCTCGGGCCGTCGGGCGGGGAGGCGAACAGCAGGATCCGGTACCCCGCCTCGTCGGCGGCATCCGACAGGGCGTGCAGGAAGCGGTCCATGACCGCGCCCGCGGTGCCGGGCGGCGTGGGCTGGATGCCGTAGCCGATGAGCTTGCTCGAACCGCTGCGCAGTGTCTGCGCCGCCCGGCTGGGCCGGTAGCCCATCTCATCGATCGCGCGGCGGACCCGCTCCAGGGTCTCGGGCCGCAGCATGTCCGGCGAGTTGATCGCGTTGGACACGGTCTGCATCGAGACCCCGGCCCGGGCGGCGACCATGGCGAGGGTCACCGGTCCCCCGTTGGGCGAGGGGTTCTTACTTGAGCGGGGCATGCGGCTCTCCGACGTGCAGAAGATCTTGTGTACTCGGTTTTAGCGTTCCAAATACGTTGTCATCGCTCTGAAGAGTGCTTACTGTCTTTGGAACGTTCGAATGCAGAGAGGTTCTACTTCCTTGGACACCACTGTCAAGCCCCAGGACACAGGCGGTTCGGTCACCGCAGCCCCGTCCGCGAGCGCGGGCCTGCAGCCGTTCCTGCATGATGCGGTCGTCACGCTGCACGCGCCGAGCCTCGTCATCTCGCATGCGGACGGGCAGCTCAACGGGGGTGCGGACGGCTTTTATCACGGCGACCGCCGGGCCCTTTCCCGCCTCACCGTCGCCGCCGAAGGAATCCCGCTGGCGCCGGTCACGGGGGGCCTGCGGGGTGCGGACCGTGCGGAGTTCCGGGCCGTCCTGCGCGGTCTCGGCGAGGTCACACCCGACCCGGCCGTGGCCCTCCGGCGCCGCCGCAGCACGACGGCAGGCCGGTTCGAGGAGCACCTGGAGGTCGCCAACGCCGGCAGCCGACACGTCCACCTCAGGCTGACGGTGACCGCCGGGACGGACCTCGCCACCATGGACCAGGTCAAGTCGGGACGCGCTCGCGAGGAAGTGCCGCCCCAGGCTTCGGACAGCGCCACCATCGGTCTGGCATGGGCGGGTGACGGCTTCACCGCCCGCCTGGTCAGCGAACCGGCGCCGGACGAACTGAACGTGCAAACGGGACGGCTGTCGTACGACGTCGAGCTGGCCCCCGGTGCCTCGTGGTCGGTGACGCTGTCCTGTACGGCCGCGTACGCGGGCGGCGATCAGTTCCCGCCCCCGCCCGCGGACCAGATGCCATGGAGCATCCCCGTGCTGCGCAGCGCGGACCGCAGCCTGGACCGCTGGCTGAAGCAGTCCCTCGCCGACCTGGACCGCCTGCGCCTGACCGACCCGCGGTCACAGAAGGACCGGCCGGACCAGTTCCTCGCGGCGGGCGCACCCTGGTTCCTGACTCTCTTCGGGCGCGACGCCCTGTGGGCCGCCCGCATGCTGCTCCCCCTCGGCACCGGCCTCGCGGCCGGTACGCTGCGCACCCTCGCCCGTCGGCAAGGTGCCGTCACCGACCCCGCGACGGAGGAACAGCCGGGCAAGATCCTGCACGAAGTCCGCCGCGACAACATCAAGCTCGGCGACCGGCTCTCACTGCCCTCGGTGTACTACGGCACGGTCGACGCCACCCCACTGTGGATCACCCTCCTCCACGACGCCTGGCGCTGGGGACTCGATCCGGCCGAGGTCGAACTGCTCCTGCCCCACGCCGAGTCCGCCCTCGCCTGGATGCGCGACCAGGCAGCAGCCGACGGCTTCCTCAAGTACATCGACCAGACCGGCCAGGGCCTGTCCAACCAGGGCTGGAAGGACTCCGACGACTCCATCCGCTACCGCGACGGCAGCCGCGCCCACGCACCCATCGCCCTGTGCGAAGTGCAGGCGTACGCCTACGAGGCCGCGCGCTGCGGAGCCGCACTCCTGCGGGCGTTCGGCCGCCCGGGAGCCGATGAGTGGGAGGCATGGGCCGAGCGGCTCGCCGCCCGCTTCCGCGACCGCTTCTGGGTGAGCGACGAACACGGCCCCTACCCGGCCGTGGCTCTCGACGGCGACGGCAAGCCGGTCGACTCGGTCACCTCCGGCTTCGGCCACCTCCTCGGCACCGGCCTGCTCAACGCCGAGGAGAGCGCGCTGCTCGCGGCCCGCATCGCCGGAGGGGACCTGGACGCGGGCCACGGCCTGCGCACGCTGAGCAGTGACGCGGCGGGCTACAACCCCTACGGCTACCACGTGGGGTCCATCTGGCCGCACGACACCGCGATCGCGGTCCACGGCCTGGTCAAGGCCGGGTTCTCCGACGCTGCCGCCTCACTGGCAGCCGGCCTGCTGACCGCGTCGACGGCCTTTGACGCCCGCCTCCCGGAGCTCTTCGCCGGCCACGGCAGCCAGGAGAGCCCGACTCCCGCCCACTACCCGGCGTCCTGCCGGCCGCAGGCATGGGCGGCCACGTCCGCGATCCTCGTGCTCCAAGCGGCCCTCGGCCTGAGCGCGGACGTCCCGGGCGGTACGGTCACGGTGGCGCCGGCCTTCGCCGCGACGTACGCACCGCTCAGGGTGACGGGGCTCCAAGTCGGCGGAGACCAGCTGGACGTCACGGTAACGGCGGACGGAACGGTAAACATGACCGCTCCGGCAAGGCTGGCCATGGTTGGACCCTGATGCCGCGTCACCGAGCCGGCCCCGTCGCGCAGACCACGCTGCGGGATGGCCACCGACAGCTGGAAGCCGTGGGCAGCGGACAAGGGCAGACCCTGTCCTTGACTTCTGTGCCGTGGACACCTCAACAGCGCACCAATGAAGCTGGACGACATCCGCGTTCCGGCGGTCCGGGAGGGCGAGCGGGTGACGCTGCTGTCCCGGTCGGGCCGCCGCCGAACGACACCACACCCATCCGGAGATCGTGGAGGCGCTCGCGACCCAGTCGTCTGCCGACTTCGACCGCGTTCGCCGAGTGGCCCCGTGACGGCATGCTGCTCTGCGGGAACGTCCGTCGGAACGCGCTGCCGCGTGAGCGTGAGCGGTCCGGTCAGAACAGTGGCGTGAGCGGCTGTTCGCACCAGATGGTCTTGCCCCGGGTGGTCTGCCGGCTGCCCCAGCGCTGGGTGAGCTGGGCGACCAGCAGCAGTCCGCGTCCGCCCTCGTCGTCCTGGTGGGCCCGCCGCAGGTGCGGGGAGGTCGAACTGCCGTCGGACACCTCGCAGATGAGGGTCCGGTCGCGGATCAGACGGAGCTGGATGGGCGTGGCGCCGTACCGGATGGCGTTGGTGACCAGTTCGCTGACGACGAGTTCGGTGACGAAGGCCGTCTCGTCCAGCCCCCACGCGGTGAGCTGTTCGGTGGCGGCCTGGCGCGTGGCGGCCACCTGCGCCGGGTCCGGGTCCACGTCCCAGGTGGCGACCTGGTCGGCGCCCAGCGCCCGGGTGCGGGCGAGCAGCAGGGCCACGTCGTCGCCGGGTTCCTCCGGCAGTACGGCCTTCAGCACGATGTCGCACTGGGCGTCGAGCGATTCGGCGGGCACGGTCAGCGCGCGGCACAGCTCGTCGGTGGCGTGGTCGACGTCGCGGTCGCGGTCCTCGACGAGCCCGTCGGTGTAGAGGGCGACGACGGAGCCCTCGGGCAGCTGGAGCTCCGTCGCCTCGAACGGCAGCCCTCCGACGCCCAGCGGCGGCCCCGCGCTCATGGGGATCAGCCGCGCGGACCCGTCGGGCAGCACCAGGGCGGGGGCGGGGTGCCCGGCGGCGGCCAGGTTCAGCCGACGCGTGACGGGATCGTAGACGGCGTACAGACAGGTCGCGCCGAGCTCGGCGACCTCGTCGCCGTCGTCGTCCGACGCGAGATGGGTGACCAGGTCGTCGAGGTGGGTGAGGAGTTCGTCCGGTGGCAGGTCCACGTCGGCGAGGGTGCGTACGGCCGTGACCAGCCGGCCCATGGTCGCCGTGGAGGGGATGCCGTGGCCCACGACGTCACCGACGACGAGCGCGACCCGGCTGCCGGATAGCGGGATCACGTCGAACCAGTCGCCGCCGATGCCGGCCGCCGAGCCGGAGGGCAGATAGCGGTGGGCGACCTGGACGGCGGCCTGGCCGGGCAGTCCCCTCGGCAGCAGGCTGTGCTGGAGGGTGAGGGCGGTGGTGCGTTCACGGGCGAAGCGGCGGGCGTTGTCGACGCAGACCGCGGCGCGGCTGGCGAGTTCCTCGGCGAACACGGCGTCGTCGGCGGCGTAGTCGTCCACCTGCCGGATGCGCACGGCCACGGCGACGCCGAGCGTGGTGCCGCGGGCCCGCAGCGGCACCGCCATCATCGAGTGGACGCCCTGGCGGTAGGGGCGGCCTTGGGGAGCGCGTGTGTTGCGCTCCGCGACCCAGCGCATGAAGGACGGCTCCCCCGCCTGGCTGACGATCGCCCGGCCCTCCCGCATCGCCCGCGCGATGGGCGAGAACCCGGGGTAGGCGTCCACTTCTCCCAGGTGGACCGCAGCTTCGGGGGTGCCCTCGGTGACGGAGCCGTGGGCGACACGGCGCAGCACGATCTCGTCGTGGGGCACGGTCGGCGACTCCTCCGCGCCGAGGACCCAGTCGAACAGGTCCACGCTCGCGAAGTCGGCGAACCGGGGCACCACCACCTCGATCAGCTCCTCGGCCGTGCGCACCACGTCCAGGGTGGTGCCGATGGCCGCGGCGGCCTCGTTCAGCAGGGCCAGCCGCTGCCGCGCCCAGTACTGCTCGGTGCTGTCGAACGCAGCCAGGGCGGTGCCCAGGACCTCACCGGAGGCGTCCCGGACGGGCCACATCTCGATGCTCCAGGCGTGCTCCCGGTTCAGGGACGGTGCGCCCGTGAAGCTCTCGTAGCGGAGCGGGCGGCCGGTCTCGACGACGTGGCGAAGGTGCCAGTTGAAGCCGAGGCTGTGCTCGGCTTCCTCGACGGTCTCCGGGAAGTGCCGCCCCAGGAGGGTCTCCTCGGGCACGCCCATCACATGGCAGGCGGCGTCGTTGAGCCGCAGGTAGCGCTGGTCGGTGTCGAACACGGACATCGACATGGACGCCTGCTGGAAGGCCTGTCCGGCGAGAGACGTCTCGGCGCCGCTGGGCGGCTCGGCGGTGATCACGTAGCCGTCCGGTGCCCCGTCCGGGCCGGTCACGGCGCAGGCTCTGACGCGGAGCCCGACCAGATAGCCGTCGTGGTGCCGCACCATGACGGTGCCCGACCGCGCGGACACCGCCTCGGGCGACACGTCCTCGGCGAGCAGTCCCCGTACGGACCGGCCCACGGCCTCCTCGGCCGGGTAGCCGGTCAGTCGCCGGGCACCCTCGCTCCACCCCGTCACGGTGCCGCGGGCGTCGATGATCGCAGCAGCGGAGGCGTCCTCCATATCATCCAGGATTATCCCTTTGTCGCCCTGTATCAACAGTGACGGAGCTTTCGTGACAGTGTCAGCCCCGGTGCGCGCGCAGGGCGGCGAGCGCCCGGTCGGCGTGCGCGTTCATGCGCAGCTCGCTGCGTACGACGTCGAGGACGGTGTGGTCCTGCCCTATGACGAACGTGGTGCGCTTGGTCGGTGCCAGGGAGAAGCCGCGCTTCACACCGAACCGCTCGCGGACCGTGCCGTCGGCATCGGACAGCAGGGGCATGCCGAGGGCGTGCTGTCCGGCGAACTCCTGCTGGCGCTCGACGGGGTCCCCGCTGATGCCGACGGGGCGTGCGCCGACGGCGGCGAACTCGGCGGCGAGATCCCGGAAGTGGCAGGCCTGTGCGGTGCAGCCGGGGGTCAGGGCTGCCGGGTAGAAGAAGAGCACGACCGGCCCCTCGGCGAGCAGTCCGGACAGGCTGCGGACGGCGCCGGTCTCGTCGGGCAGGGAGAAGTCCTCGACCTTGTCCCCGGCCTCCACGCGCGCGGTCACGACCGGCCCTCGGCGTTCCGTGCGACGCCGCGGGCCCAGAGCACGAGGGGCACCTGGAGCGGCAGGCGTCCGAAGGCCGCGGCCTTCTGCGGCGCGGGGCGGTAGCGCCAGTCGGCCGCCATCTTCACGTTGGCGGGGAAGACCCCGACGAAGAAGGCCGCCGAGGCCAGCGCGGCCGCCTTGCGGGTTCGCGGCAGCGCCAGGCCCGCGGCCAGCGCGAGCTCGGCGGCGCCGCTGGCGTAGGTCCAGGTCCTGGGCGTGCCCGGCAGGCCGCGCGGGATGGTCGCGTCGAACGGGCGTGGGGCGGCGAAGTGGGCGACCCCCGCTGCGGCCAGCAGGCCGGCGAGCAGCAGGGGCGAGCGTTCGGACCGGGACACGGTTTTCTCCTCTGATGGCCTGCCGCGCGATATTACTGGACGGTAAAGGGGTGACCGCGGCGGGGGTTTCGACGGGTCAGCCGCGGCGGTTGTGCGTGCCCGGGGTGTAGCCGAACGAGCGGCGGAAGACGTCGATGAACGCGCTGGCGGAGGACCAGCCGCAGCGGTGGGCGACGGTCGTGACGGGCAGGCCGTCGGCCAGCATCCGCAGGGCGTGATAGAGCCGCGACTGGGTGCGCCACTGCGGGAACGTCATGCCGAACTCGCCGCGGAAGAGCCGGCTGAGGGTGCGCTCCCCCACCCCGGTCGCGGCGCCGAGGGCCGCGAGGGTGCGCGCGTCGGCCGGGTCGGCGTGCACGAGCGCGCAGACGGCGGCCAGGCGCGGGTCGGCAGGCGTGGGCAGACGCAGCGGCTGCTGCGGCGAGAGGCGCAGCTGATCGCGGAGGACAGCGCGCAGCCGGCGGCGCTCGGGGCTGTCGTCGCCGGGGTCGCGGGTGTAGGCGAGGATCAGCTCGCGCAGCAGCGGGCTGACGGCGAGGACGGCCGGGTGGTGCGGGAGGAGGGGGTTGTCGTCGGCGGGCAGGCCGACCAGGTGCAGGTCGAGCCGGCCGTGGGCGCGGTGGGCGTGCACGGTGCCGGCGCGGACCCAGATGGCGCGGGTGCCGGGCGCGAACCAGGTACCGGCGTCGGTGGTGACGGCGACGACGCCGGAACCCGCGTAGACGATCTGGTGGTCGTCGTGCCGGTGCGCGTCGATACGGTCGCCCGCGGTCAGCCGCTGGGCACGGGTGGGTGCCATCGGGGTGTGGCGGATGTTCGGCACAGTCCGGCAGATTATCGGAAGCGGGCCAGGTGCTCCGACGGCGACGATCGCCGGGTGACCGCTTCCCGCCGCAACCGGCCCGTCGCTCTGATGTCCCTGGGACACGCCTGCGTGGACGTGTACCAGGGCGCCGTGGCCGCTCTGGTGCCGTACTTCGTCGCCGAGCGCGCCTACTCCTAGGCCGCCGCCTCCGGCGTCGTGCTGGCCGCCTCCCTGCTCTCGTCACTGGTGCAGCCGCTGTTCGGGGTGCTCACCGACCGGTGGCCGATGCCGTGGCTGCTGCCGCTCAGCGCGCTGACGGCCGGGGCGGGCGTCGCCCTGAGCGGGGTGACCGGCTCCTACGCGTCGACGCTGGCGGTGGTCGCCGTGTCGGGGGCCGGGGTGGCCGCCTACCATCCGGAGGCCGCCCGGGTGGCCCGGGCGGTCGCGCACGGCCGGCACTCGGCGATGGGCTGGTTTTCCTTCGGCGGCAACGCCGGTTTCGCCCTGGCACCGCTGCTGGTCTTCGCCGTGGTGGCGACGGGCGGGCTGCGCGCCTCTCCCCTGCTGGCCGTCCCGGCGGTGGCGGGAGCGGCGCTGTGTGCGGCAGCGGTGCGCGCGGCCGCGTCCGGCGCGGCGGGGACCGGCGCGTTCGTCACCGCGGGCCGGGACGACTGGCCGGCCTTCCTGCGGCTGTCCGGGGCCGTGGTCTGCCGCTCGGTCGTGTTCGTCGGCCTGAGCGCGTTCGTCTCGCTGTACGTGCGGGAGCGGACCGGCGGCGGTGAGGTGGCCGGTACGGCGGCGCTGTTCGTGCTCTACGCCGGTGGTGCGGTGGGCACGCTGGCCGGGGGACGGCTGGCCGAGCGGTACGGGCGGCTGGCGGTGGTGCGCCGGTCGTACGCCCTGACGGTGGTCGCCGTGGCCGATCTGGTCCTGGTGCCCGGGCATGCGGTGTACGTGTTCGTCGCGTTGACGTCGGCGGGCCTGTATGTGCCGTTCTCGCTGCACATCACGCTGGGCCAGGACTGTCTGCCCCGGCGGGTGGGCACCGCGAGCGGGGTCACTCTGGGGCTGACGGTGAGCGTCGGCGGCCTCGCCGCTCCCCTGCTCGGGGCGCTGGCCGACGCGACGTCCCTGCGGACGGCCCTGCTGCCGCTCATCGCCCTGCCCGCGGTGGCCCGGCTGCTGCTGTGCCGGCTGCGCGAGCCCGGACCGCCGGGCCCGGCTGTCGCCGAGCGGGCGGATCCGCGTGACCCGGCCGCACGGTGACCGGGGGGATCAGGTCCGGCCCGCCGGGGCGGACTGGGGCTCGGGCATCTCGTCGACGGAGTGGGCGAGGAAGTCGTCGACCATGCGGTGGAAGAGCGTGGCGAGCTGGCGCAGCTCCTCGGGGGACCAGTCGGACAGAGCCATCTGCATGCCGCGTACTCCGACCTCGCGGATCTTGGTGATGGCCTGCCGGCCGGCGTCGGTGAGCTCGATGCGCTGGGCGCGCCGGTCGTCGGGGTCGGGGACGCGCGTGACGTAGCCCGACTTCTGCAACTGCTGCACCGTCCGGGTGACGTGCGAGGCCTCCACTCCCAGCCGGGCGGCGAGCTCCCCCGGCCGCAGCGGCTCGGAGTCCGCGACCTGCCGCAGCAGCGCGACGGCGGCACGGTCGAGCGGCACGCCAGCCAGGGCCATCAGCCGGTCGTGCTGGCGGGCGCGCGTGCTCAGGTAGGTGATGCGGGTGAGCGCACGCTCGATCTCGACGACTTCTGGTGAGGGGACGTCGGGGAGCGGTGGTGTGGACATACGAGCCACTTTACCATCTCGTTGCCTAACTCAAGCAATATAGCGCCGGGAAGAGTCGGGCCGGGCATCCGCCCGCCGCTGCGTGCCGGTGAGGCCGGCGCCCGGATCGACGCCGTTCAGGGGAAAGACCCGCGCAACGCGCGTGACCGGGCCCCGGGACGTCCACAACTCACCCGTGGACCTGCCCCTGATCCCGCCCATGCTCGCGACGCCCGGCGCCCTCCCGCCCGCTTCCCAGGACGCGCGCTGGGCCTATGAGACCAAGCAGGACGGCCAGCGCGTGGTGGTCTATCTCCCCGGGGACGGCAGCGTGCTGCTGCGCGCCCGGTCCGGGGATGACATCACGGCCGCGTACCCCGAACTGCGGCCGCTGGGCGCCGCCTTGGGCCCCGTGCCGGCCGTACTGGACGGGGAGGTCCTGGCCCTGGACGAACAGGGCCGGGCGAGCTTCCAGTTGCTCCAGTCCCGCATGGGTCTGGCGCACGCGCCCGCGCGAGCGGCCCGGCGGGCGGCGGAGGTGCCGGTCCAGCTCGTGCTGTTCGACCTGATGCACCTGGAGGGCCAGTCGCTCATCCGGCTCCCCTACGCACGACGCCGCGCGGCGCTGGAGGACCTCGGCCTCGCCGGGCCCTCCTGGTCGACCCCGGCCGCGATCGTCGGCCACGGCGCCGAGGCCCTGGCCGCCACGCGCGAGCACGGACTTGAGGGCCTGGTCTGCAAGCGGCTGGACTCGGTGTACGAACCGGGGGTGCGCTCCCGGGCCTGGATCAAGATCCGCAACATGCGCACCGAGGATGTCCTGGTCGGCGGCTGGCAGCCCGGCAGGGGACGGCTCACCGGCCTGCCCGGCGCGGTGCTGGTCGGGCAGCGCGCCGCGGGGCGGCTGCGCTACGTCGGGAGCGTGGGCACGGGCTGGAGCGAGGCCGAGCGGACGGAACTCGCCGGGCTGCTGCGGGCCGCCGCGACCGACGCCTGCCCCTTCGACCCCGCCCCGCGCGCGCCGGGTGCGCACTGGGTCGTCCCCCGGCTGGTCGGCGAGGTCCGCTACAGCACCCGCACGCGGGAGGGCCTGCTGCGGCAGCCGTCGTGGCTGCGGCTCCGGCCGGATCTCGCGCCCGAGGAGGCGGCGGCCGACATCCCGGACGACATGGTCTGAAACGGCGCCCGGATTCCGGTTGTTGGGATGCGATTCACCTCCGGGATCACACCTTCCTCTTGGCATGGACGCGTTCAGCCAGGAAGCTGAACCTCCCTTTCCCCCCACAGCCGTTGGGCTGCGCCCAAGAGGAGGACGCAGTGTCGTCACGCCCGTTCGCCCCCCGCAGGAGATGGCTCACCGGACTGGCCGGTGCCGCCGCCCTCGTCCTCGCCTTTCCCGCCACGGCCTTCGCCGCCCCGCCGCGCGCGCTGCCCGCCAACGCCGAGTCGCTGGAGAAGACGTTCCAGCCCGCCTACGACTACGACACCGACGGCTGTTACTCCACGCCCGCCGTCGGCGCGGACGGCACCGTCAACGGCGGGCTCAACCCGACCGGAGCCCTCAACGGCGACTGCCGCGACGCCTCGGACCTGGACAACACCAACGGCTACGCGCGCTCCAAGTGCAACAACGGCTGGTGCGCCATCCTGTACGCCCTCTACTTCGAGAAGGACCAGGCGGTGGCCGGCAGCGGCATCGGCGGCCACCGGCACGACTTCGAGCACGTCGCGGTGTTCGTGCAGGACAACCAGGTCAAGTACGTGTCGACGTCCGCCCACGGATCGTTCGACGTGCACGCGGCGTCGCAGGTCCGCTTCGACGGCACGCACCCGAAGATCGTCTACCACAAGGACGGCGTGAGCACGCACTGCTTCCGTCTCGCGAACTCGAACGACGAGCCGCCGGAGAACCACAAGCGCACCTGGCAGTACCCGGCGTTGGTCGGCTGGAACGGCTACCCCGCCGGAGTGCGCGACAAGCTCACGGCCTACGACTTCGGCAGCGCCAACTTCGGCCTGAAGGACACCAACTTCGCGAACCACCTCGCGTCGGCCAAGCCCTCCGGCATCCCGTTCGATCCCTACGCCTGATCCGGGCTCACTCCTGCCGGGGACTTAGGTCCCCGGCAGGGTCCGGTCTCCGCCCCGCGGCCGATCCGTCGGCGCGGGGCGGCCGCATAGCGTCCCCTCATGGACGCGCACGACACGACAGGGACACTCGAGGAAGCCCTCGAACGGCTCCACGCCTCGGGGCCGGAGCGGCTCGGCCGGCTCACCAACCACGCCCCCATGGTCGTGGAGGCGCTCGCCGCGCACGGGCAGACGGGCGCCGTGCACCGCTGGCTGGATCTGTACCGGCCCAAGCTGGAGGACTTCCCCACGCCCGTGGCACCCGTGACCGACGCCAACTGGCGCGAGGCGCTGGGAGATCCACGCCGGGCCGCCGACTGGATCGGCTATTTCGGCCGGGCACTCGCCGAAGAGCCGTGGCGGGACGTCCTCGCGACCTGGTGGCCGCGGCTGCTGCCCGGGTTGTACGGCGGCTCCACGCACCCCGTCATCCGCGTCGGCCACGCCGTACGGGCTCTGGAAGCCGGCGAGAGCGCGCCGCGGCTCGCCGAACTCGCCCACGGGCTGGGCTACTGGGCCGCCCGGCACCGCCCCGTGTCCGGCATCACCGAACTGCCCGCCGCGCCGAGTGCGGCGCGGTCCCTGGACGCCGTGCCGCCGATCGCCGATCCCCGAGGGGGTTTTCCCGACCGGCTGGCGGCCGTACGGCGGTTGCCGCTGTGGGCGGGCGACGTGACCGACCCGGACACCGCACGGGCACGCCTGACCGAGCTGGTGCGGGCCGCGACCCATCGGTACGCCACCCATGGTCATGGGGAGGCGACCATGCTCGTGCACGCCGCGACGGCCCCCAACGCCGTTCTGCGCACCCTCGGTTCCCTGCCCCGCGAGCTGTGGACACCGAGCCTGCACGCGGCGTGGACCGCGGCCGCGGCGGTCACCGCCATGTACGCCCCCGCCGAGCCCGCAGCCCACGTCCCCGCACCCGGCCGCACCGCGCAGGAGGTGCTGGAACGAGCCCTCGCCCATGGCGACGAACACGTCATCAAGCTCACCGACACGGCCGTCGACGTCGGCGACGAGCGGGCCCTGGCCGCGGCCCTGCGCGCCGTCGAACTCAGCGAGCCCCTCGTCCCGAACTGACGTACGCCGACGGGCCGTCGGCAGAGGAACGGCACGGACGGACGCCCGGGAGGGACTATCGTGTCCACATGTCCGTCCCCGAACTGATCCGCATCGTCTCCCGCGACTCCCCCATGGCGCTCGCCCAGGTGGAGCGAGTCCGGGCCGAGCTGTCCGCCGCCCATCCCGGAGTGCGCACCGAGGTCGTCCCGGTGAAGACCACCGGCGACAAGTGGATGGGCGACCTGTCCAAGGTCGAGGGCAAGGGCGCGTTCACCAAGGAGGTCGACGCGGCGCTGCTGGGCGGTGAGGCCGATCTCGCCGTGCACTGCGTGAAGGACGTGCCCGCCGACCGGCCGCTGCCGGCGGGGACGGTGTTCGCCGCGTTCCTCAAGAGGGACGACGTCCGGGACGCCCTCATCCACCCGGGCGGCCTCACCCTGGACGAGCTGCCGGCCGGGACGCGGATCGGCACCTCCTCGGTGCGCCGGGTCGCCCAACTGGCCGCCACCCACCCGCATCTGGAGTGCGTGCCGTTCCGGGGCAACGCCAACCGGCGCCTGGCGAAGCTGGCCGCCGGAGAGGCCGACGCGCTGCTGCTCGCGGTCTCCGGCCTGGAGCGCATCGGCCGGCAGGACGTGATCAGCGAGATCCTCTCCACCGAGACGATGATGCCGCCCATCGGCGCGGGCGTGCTGGCGCTGCAATGCCGTGAGGACGACGCCGACCTGATCGACGCGGTGAGCGGTCTCGGCGACCCGGACACCCACCGGGAGACCACCGCCGAGCGCATGTTCCTGCACGTGCTCCAGGGGCACTGCAACAGCCCGATCGCCGGGTTCGCTCAGGTGGACCGCAGCGGTGAACTGTCCCTTCGGGCCTGTGTGTTCACCCCGGACGGCAAGACCCGGCTGAACGCCCACGAGTGGGCGGGCCGGCTCGACCCGGCCACGCTCGGCACGTCGGTGGCCGTGGCGCTGCTGCGCCAGGGTGCCCGCGAGATCATCGACGGCATCCCGCACTGACCGGCCGGGCGCCCTGACGCGGGATCAGGCGGTGCCTTCCCCCGCCTGATCCTGGAGGAAGACGCTCACCTGGTGGGCGAGGCTGTCGCGCACCGCACCCTGCTGGGCCCCTCCGGGTCCCTCGTGCGCACCGATGCCGCCCGACCACAGGCGGCGGTCGGCCCACTCCTCCTCGACACGCAGCTGGACCTGGACGTCCACGAGGCTCAGGGACGCCTCGGCGCCGGCCGCGTACAGCACGGCGGTGGCCCGGCGCAGCGGGTAGACGTCGAAGCCCTCGATGAACTGCGAGTTGCGCCAGTCGAGGAAGGCACTCTCGCCCTCCGGACCGATCCGCACGTCGATCTGGCCGTCCTCGAGGTGGATGCCGAGGTGCCGGCTGCCGCGGTTCTCGACGGTCACGCGGAGACTGAAGTAGGTCAGCCCCTCCGCGGCGTCGTCGCGGCCGCGGGGCGGCTCGGCCAGTTCCAGACGGTGGACGCGGACGCGCAGACCGGCATGCTCGTCGTACTCCTGCCAGTCCCCGACCACGTTCGGCTCGTACACGCTGCACCTCTCGACCTCTGGAAGCTGCTTCCTATCTGTGGTCTCAGCGCACTGTCAAATGAGCAGAATGCGCTGTGGCCAGGCAGTTCATCCCTTTTGATCGGTGATCAAGCCGTGCCCAGCGGTTATCCGGGAACAGTTCGCGAAAGCGCTTGCCCCGGCGTGCCGTACATCACTTCCACGAGTGAAGATCAACGGGTCGGACGGCCCAGTAGTGGGCAACGGTGACGTGAGCATCGCCGACGGGGCGATGCTGCCGGGCGCCAGGCGGTCGACGCAGGGGATGCCGCCGGTGGAAATGGCGCGGATGCCGAAGTAGGCCTGACCGAAGATCAGCAGCCAGAGGGCCGGCTGGACCGCCCGGGCGCAACCGCCCCAGGGGCGCCAGGGGTCACAAATGAGCGTATTGTCGGAAATGTTTCGTAGTCTCCCCGCCCGGGAATGGGCGATGAAGTGCTTCGGACAGGAGGCACGTCCGTGGGAGCCGCCCCGGCCCGCGGTGCCCTCCGTAGGTCCGAGTCCGCGCTTCCCACGGTGTCTGTCCTTTCGGCACCTGCTCAGGGAGGTGCGCACCATGCGTATCGCCGGCAGCACCAGAACGCACCCCCACGACGACGCCCCCGACACCGCCGAGGCGTTCGAACGTCTCGCGCGGCTGCCCGAGGGGCCCGAGCGCAAGACCCTGCGCGACGAACTGGTCGAGGCCTGGCTGCCCATGGCCGAGCGGATCGCCGTCCGCTTCCGTGGCCGTGGCGAGGCCTTGGAGGACCTCTACCAGGTGGCGGCCCTCGGCCTCGTCAAGGCCGTCGACCACTACGACCCGGCGCGCGGCAACGCCTTCGAGGCCTACGCCGTGCCGACGGTCACCGGCGAGATCAAACGCCACTTCCGCGACCACATGTGGACGCTGCACGTCCCCCGCCGGGTCCAGGACCTGCGCAACCGGGTGCGGCACGCCGCCAAGGAGCTGTCGCAGACCACCCCCGGCCGCTCCCCCACGGTCGCCGAGATCGCCGAGTACGCCCACCTCACCGAGGGCGAGGTGCGCACCGGCATGGAGGCCCTGGAGTGCTTCTCCGCCCTGTCGCTGGAGGCGGAGATGCCCGGCACGGACGGCTACGCCCTCGGGGACGCGATCGGCGGGCCGGACCCGGCCTTCGACACCGTCGTCAACCGCGTGGCCGTCAAGCCCTGTCTGGAGGCGCTGCCGGAACGCGAGCGGATCATCCTCTACCTGCGGTTCTTCAAGGGCATGACGCAGAGCCGCATCGCGGAGCAGCTCGGGATCTCGCAGATGCACGTCTCGCGGCTGCTCAGCAGCTGCTTCGCCCATCTGCGTGAGGAGCTGCTGACCGAGGCCAGGTGAGGCCACAACCCCAGGCCGGCGCCGCCGGGCAGGTCACTGCTCCGGCGGCGCTTCGGGGATCTGGGTCGGTCCGGCACGGTCGAGGGCGTCCTCCAGCTCGGCCCGTATCTCCCGGGGCATCACACCGGTGCGTCCCCAGATGAGGATCAGTTCCGCGACGTTGCGCAGCTTGATGTTGGTGTGCTGGGAGACCTCCTTCAGCACGGCCCAGCCCTGGTCCGGCGAGATCCGGCCGAGCACGACGACCATCCCGATCGCCTGGTCCACGACCGCGTGGGAGACGACCGCCTCCTTCAGCTGCCGGACTTCTTCCTGCAACTCGAAGATCCGCTCCGAGCCCCCGTCCGTGGGCATGGTCACCTCCGGGTCCGGTGCGCCGCTGTCCCCATGGCCTCGTGGGGTGCTTGAGTGCCTTGACGCAGTGTCCGACGCCTCCATCGTCGTCACTCGGCCCGCCCGGTGCCACCGGGGCGGTCCAGGCCGGTCCACCACACCGTTTCGGCGCCGTCGCCGGGGTACTCGGCAGGCGCCCACAGCGGTTCCGGTTGGACACTGGTGTCATTCCTCCGGTGGCTGCCAGGCCGACGAGATCAGGACGCGACTGCCATGAACCACGACACCCCCACCCCCTCCGGCACAAAGGACGTCGTCTCATCACACTCCGTATTCGGCGCACCCTGTTGGGTGAGTCTGACCAGCCGGGACGTCAAGGCGACCGAAGAGTTCTACGGCGCCGTGCTGGGCTGGCAATGGCGGCCGGCCAAGCTCGGCGACCGGTTCCGGATCGCGCTGGCGGACGGCTCGCCCGTGGCCGGGATCGCGGGGGTGGCCACCATGTGGCAGATGGCGGTGGCGTGGACGCCGTACTTCGCCGTGCGGAGCGCCGACGACGCGGTGGCGCGGGTGCAGGAGCGCATGGGCACGGTCGCGGTCGGGCCGATCTCGCTGCCGCCGGGGCGGGCGGCGCTGCTGGCCGACCGGGACGGGGCGACCTTCGGGATCTGGGAGGGCGACCTGTTCACCGACTGGGAGACCTGGCGCAACGCGCAGCCGGCCTTCATCACGCTGCACACGCGTGACGCCTTCGACGCCGCCATCTTCTACGGCGAGGTCCTCGACTGGGCGTCGGAGAGTCCCGGTTGCTGCGAGGTCCACTACGAGGGCGGGGAGGTCGTCCTGCGCAGCCGTGGCGACGTGGTGGCGCGGATCGAGTCGGGGGCACTGGACGCGGCACCCGATCCGACGATCCGGCCTCACTGGCAGGTCCACTTCACCGTCGACGACGTCGAGGCCTGCACTCGGGCCGCGGAACTGCACGGCGGCAGCGTGCTGTCCAAGGGCAGCGACGAGGCGGTGCTGCGCGACCACGACGGCGCGCAGTTCACGGTGACGGCCCGCCGGGAGCGGTGACCCGCGCGCGGAACGGCGCCTCGCCCACCGGGGGCGGTGGGTGGGCCACCGGGGGCGGTGACCCACCCACCGCGGACGCTGACGGCCCACCCGGAACAGTGATAAGCCCACCGCGCACGCCGGGGCCGATGGCGGCCCACCGGGAGCGGTGACGGCCCGCCGGGAGCGAGCGGTGACCCGCCCACCGGGGCGGTAACGGGCCACCGGGACCAATGACCCGCCCACCGCGAACGCCGACTCGCCCGCCGGGGCCGATGACGGCCCGCCGGGAGCGGTGACGGCCTGCCGGGAGCGGCGACACACCCACCGGAGACGGTGACGGGCCACCGGGAACAGTGACTCGCCCACGCGAACCCTGACGGCCCACCCGGAACACGGCCCGCCGGGAGCGGTGACCCGCCCGCCGGCGTCCGTACCGGGTCACCCACCGCGGACGCTGACGGGCCACCCGGAACAGTGACAGGCCCACCGCGCACGCCGGGGCCGATGGCGGCCCCGGTCGGCTGCGCCTGTCACTCCGTCTCGTCGCGGGCCCGTCGGGACGGCCGGGACAGCAGGACCATGCTGCGGGGCCCGACCGTCAGGGCCGTGCCCGCCTTGTGTTCCGTTTCGTCGGGGGTGCCCTCCGGCTCGGCGGTGTCGATCAGGGCCGTCCAGCGTTCGCCGTAGGTGGCGTCCGGGAGGCGGAAGGCGACCGGCTCCCAGTGGCTGTTGAACAGCAGGAGGAACGAGTCGTCGACCACGGGGCGGCCGCGCGCGTCGGGCTCGGCGATGGCGTCGCCGTTGAGAAAGACGCCGACGCAGTGCGCGTCGCCGCGCTGCCAGTCGTCGTCGGTCATCTCCTGAGCGTCCGGTGCCAGCCACACCAGGTCGGGCAGCGGCTGGTCCGCGCGGGTCAGGGTCTCGCCGAGGAAGAAGCGGCGCCGGCGCAGCACGGGGTGCCCGGTGCGCAGCCGGATGACGTACCGGGTGAACTCCAGCAGGTCGCGCTGTTCCTCGGTGAGCCGCCAGTCGATCCAGGAGATCTCGTTGTCCTGGCAGTAGGCGTTGTTGTTGCCGCGCTGGCTGCGCCCGAGTTCGTCGCCGTGGCAGAGCATCGGGATGCCCTGGGACAGCAGCAGCGTCGCGAGGAAGTTGCGCTGCTGGCGGGCGCGCAGCTCCAGCACGGCCGGGTCGCGGGTGGCGCCCTCGGCGCCGCAGTTCCAGGACCGGTTGGTGCTCTCGCCGTCCTGGTTGTCCTCGCCGTTGTCCTCGTTGTGCTTGTCGTTGTAGGAGACGAGGTCGCGCAGGGTGAACCCGTCGTGCGCGGTGACGAAGTTGACGCTGGCGCGGGGCCGGCGACGGCTGTGCTGGTACAGGTCGGAGGAGCCGGTCAGCCGGGAGGCGAACTCGCCGAGCGTGTGGTCCTCACCGCGCCAGAAGTCGCGCACCGCGTCGCGGTACATGCCGTTCCACTCCGACCACAGCGGCGGGAAGTTGCCCACCTGGTAGCCGCCCTCGCCGACGTCCCACGGCTCGGCGATCAGCTTGACGCGGCTGATCACCGGGTCCTGCTGGATCAGGTCGAAGAACGCCGACAGCCGGTCCACCTCGTGGAACTGCCGGGCGAGGGTGGCCGCGAGGTCGAAGCGGAAGCCGTCGACGTGCATCTCGGTGACCCAGTACCGCAGCGAGTCCATGATCAGCTGGAGCACGTAGGGATGGCGCATCAGCAGGCTGTTGCCGGTGCCGGTGGTGTCGTAGTAGTGCTCCCAGTCGCCGTCGACCAGGCGGTAGTACGAGGAGTTGTCGATGCCGCGGAAGGACAGGGTGGGGCCCTTCTCGTTGCCCTCGGCGGTGTGGTTGTAGACCACGTCGAGGATCACCTCGAGCCCGGCCGCGTGCAGGGTCCTCACCATCGACTTGAACTCGGCGACCTGCTGGCCGCGGGTGCCGTGGGCGGCGTAGCCGTTGTGCGGCGCGAAGAAGCCGATCGTGTTGTAGCCCCAGTAGTTGGCCAGGCCGCGGTCGTGCAGCACACCGTCGTGGACGAACTGGTGCACCGGCATCAGCTCCACCGCGGTGACGCCCAGTGAGGTGAGGTGCTCGACGGCCGCGGGGTGGGCGAGCCCGGCGTAGGTGCCGCGCAGCTCGGCGGGCACGTCGGGGTGGGTGCGGGTCAGGCCCTTGACGTGTGCCTCGTAGATCACCGTGTCGGCGTAGGGCCGGCAGGGCCGGGTGTCGTCGCCCCAGTCGAAGGCCGGGTCGGTCACCACACCGAGCATGGTGTGCCCGGCGCTGTCGGCCGGGTCGGGGCCGTCCGGGTTGCGTTCGTAGAGCGAGGGGTGGTTGTCGATCTGCCCGTCGACCGCGCGTGCGTAGGGGTCGAGGAGCAGCTTCGCCGGGTTGCAGCGGTGGCCGGCGGCCGGGGCCCACGGCCCGTGCACGCGGTAGCCGTAGCGCTGGCCGGGGCCGACGCCGGGGAGGTAGCCGTGCCAGACGAAGCCGTCGACCTCGGTCAGCGGCACCTGGGTGTGGGTGCCGTCGTCGTCGACGAGGACCAGCTCGACACGTTCGGCCACCTCGCTGAAGAGGGCGAAGTTCGTGCCCTCGCCGTCGTACTCCGCGCCCAGCGGGTAGGGGCGTCCGCTCCACGCGGACACCCCTTTCCGAGTCTGCCGCCGGGTCACCGGGCGTCCTCCAGGACCTCGTCCGGGAGGACGGCCGGACCGGCCAGCTGCGCGACGCGCACCTCGCGCGGCACCTCGAGGCCTTCGCTCTCCTGCGGGGCGGGCGCGGTCGGCACCAGCGGGACGCGTTCGCCGGCGCGGGCGCGCTGCGAGAACCAGATGACCTTGCTGCCGGTCTCGGTGGCGCAGCATCCCCAGCCGTCGCTCATCGCGGCGAGGTGTTCGAGGCAGCCACGCAGTTCCTGGTCCGGGCGCAGGGCGCGGTCGTTGTCCCCGATGGCGGTGATCAGGTGCTGGCCGTTCCACCACATCTCGATCGACGTGTTCTTGTTCGTGGCGTGTTCGTCGATGGCCTTGAGCAGCATCTCGGCACCGCCGCAGACGGGCTGGACCAGGTTGTCCAGGTCCCAGAACTTCAGGTGAGCGGCCAGAATGCGGCTGACCTGTCCCACCCGTTCCGGGCTGACTTCCACATCGAGGTGGTAGTAGCAGGGCACTGCGGTCTTCATCGGTCGGCTCCTCACCGCGAAGCTCAGCTCCTCCTCGCTCCCGCGGTCCTGCGGGACGAGCCCCGAACACGGAACGTGAGCGCGTATCGCTTCTGAGTCACCCTCAGCCTGAGGGTGCTAGCCCGTTCGTGCAACACGAGCGCACAGTTGAGGCGCTTGGACACCCAAGTGAGCACTTCCGGTTGGCCTCAACGGCTCAGTCGAGCCGCTACTGGTTGAGGATCCAACAAGACGCTGTGTCGTCACACGTGCACCATGTGTGAAGAACTCGATCGCCGTTACGGGTCCGTGCCGCTGTGGGCACGGCCGCCGTCCGACCGTCGGGAGACCGTGTCCCTCGAGCCCGAAAGGTGATCGGCGCCATGCTGCTACCCGCCAAAGCCGAAGTCGCCCGGCAGTTGCGGCGCTACCGGGCCTGGGAACGCGTGATGCTCGCGGCACCGAACGACCGCACGGTGCGGGCCACGTTCGAGGACTCCGGCTACACGCTCTGCGTGCTGATGGGCAAGCGCTGCGCGCGGGAGGCGGCGGACGCGGCCGAGCGGTACCTGCGCACGAACCAGGTCACCTATTTGCAGGAACAGCAGGTCACCTGTCTCCAGGAACAGACCGAACGGCCCCGCCCGGCCGCCGCGGTCCGGCGAAGACCGCCGGCGGCGGAGCGGCGCTCCCCCGCGGGACGGTAGCCGCACCGCACAGCTTGTCCCCTGAACCGGGCCCGTGGCCCGGCTTCCGAGCACGGTGGAGGTGAGGACCATGAGTAGGACCCGGGCCATCGGCCGTATCCCGGTACGGGACGTCCACCCGGCCGTGGAGTGCGGCAACCGGCCGGCCAAGGCGGTCGTGGGAGAGACGTTCGAGGTCACCGCCACCGTGTTCCGGGAGGGGCACGACGCGGTCGCCGCCAATGTCGTCCTGAAGGATCCCGAGGGCCGCCCCGGGCCGTGGACGCCCATGCGTGAACTGGCGCCGGGCAGCGACCGCTGGGGCGCCGAGGTCACCGCGGACGCCGTCGGCCGCTGGACGTACCGGGTGGAGGCCTGGAGCGATCCGGTGGCCACCTGGCGCCACACGGCGGGCATAAAGGTGCCGGCCGGCATCGACCCCGGTCTGGTCCTCGAAGAGGGCGCCGATCTCTACGAGCGAGCGGCGGCCGGCGTCCCCAGGGAAGCCGGCCGCGGTGTGCTGCTCGACGCCGCGAAGGCGCTGCGCGACGACTCGCTGTCCCCGGCGGCGCGGCTGGCGGCGGCGCTGACGCCTGAGGTGGACGAGGTGCTGGCCCGGCATCCGCTGCGGGACCTGGTCACCACCTCCGAGCCGCTGCCCCTGCTCGTGGAGCGGGAGCGGGCCCTGTACGGCTCCTGGTACGAGTTCTTCCCCCGCTCGGAGGGCACCCGGCAGCAGCCGCACGGCACCTTCCGCACCGCCGCCCGCCGGCTGCCGGCGATCGCGGCGATGGGCTTCGACGTGGTCTACCTGCCCCCGATCCACCCCATCGGCACCACCTTCCGCAAAGGCAAGAACAACACCCTCTCCCCCGGCCCTGACGACGTCGGCGTGCCCTGGGCGATCGGCTCGCCCGAGGGCGGCCACGACGCCGTCCACCCCGATCTGGGCACCCTGGAGGACTTCACCTGGTTCGTCGGGCAGGCCCGCGAGCTGGGCATGGAGATCGCGCTGGACTTCGCGTTGCAGTGCTCCCCCGACCACCCCTGGGTACAAAAACACCCCGAGTGGTTCCACCACCGCCCCGACGGCTCGATCGCCTACGCGGAGAACCCGCCGAAGAAGTACCAGGACATCTATCCCATCGCCTTCGACGCCGACATGGACGGCCTGATCGCCGAGACGTGCCGGGTGCTGCGGCACTGGATGGACTGCGGGGTGCGGATCTTCCGGGTGGACAACCCGCACACCAAGCCGGTCGTCTTCTGGGAGCAGGTCATCGCGGACATCAACCGCACCGACCCCGACGTGATCTTCCTGGCGGAGGCGTTCACCCGCCCCGCGATGATGCACACCCTGGCGCAGATCGGCTTCCAGCAGTCCTACACGTACTTCACCTGGCGCAACACCAAGGAGGAGCTGACCGAGTACCTCACGGAGCTGTCGGGCCAGGCCGCCTCCTACATGCGGCCGAACTTCTTCGCCAACACCCCCGACATCCTGCACGCCTACCTCCAGCACGGCGGCCGCCCCGCCTTCGAGGTCCGGGCCGTCCTCGCCGCGACCCTCTCGCCCACCTGGGGCATCTACTCCGGCTACGAACTGTGCGAGAACACCCCGCTCAAGGAGGGCGGCGAGGAGTACCTCGACTCGGAGAAGTACCAGCTCAGGCACCGCGACTGGGAAGCCGCCGAACGCGAGGGACGCACCATCACCCCGCTGCTCACCAGGCTCAACACCATCCGCCGGGAACACCCCGCGCTGCACCGGCTCAGGAACCTCCGCTTCCACCACACCGACAACGACGCGCTCATCGCGTACAGCAAGCGCACCGGGTCCGACGTCGTCCTGGTGGTCGCCAACCTCGACCCCCACCACACCCAGGAGGCCACGGTCTCGCTGAACATGCCGCAACTCGGCCTGGACTGGCACGAGTCGGTGCCGGTGCGCGACGAGCTCACCGGCGAGACCTACCGCTGGAGCAGGAACAACTACGTGCGTCTCGAGCCGGGGCGGGCTCCCGCGCACGTCTTCCACGTCCAGTCGCCGCCCGCCGCGCAAGGGAACGGAGGGGCAGGAACGTCATGACCGTGAACGAGCCCGTGCTGGACACTTTCGAGGACACCCCCGTCAGGGACCGGGACCCGGGGTGGTTCAAGCGCGCCGTCTTCTACGAGGTACTCGTCCGCTCGTTCCAGGACAGCGACGGCGACGGCGTCGGTGATCTGAAGGGCCTGACCTCGAAGCTCGACTACCTCCAGTGGCTCGGCGTCGACTGCCTGTGGCTGCCCCCGTTCTTCAAATCGCCCTTGCGTGACGGGGGCTACGACGTCTCCGACTACACCGCCGTGCTGCCGGAGTTCGGTGACCTGGCCGACTTCGTGGAGTTCGTCGACGCCGCCCACCAGCGCGGCATGCGCGTGATCATCGACTTCGTCATGAACCACACCAGCGACCAGCACCCGTGGTTCCAGGAGTCCCGCAAGGACCCCGACGGCCCCTACGGCGACTACTACATGTGGGCCGACGACGACAAGGGCTATCCGGACGCGCGGATCATCTTCGTCGACACCGAGACGTCGAACTGGACGTTCGACCCGGTGCGCGGCCAGTACTTCTTCCACCGCTTCTTCTCGCACCAGCCGGACCTCAACTACGAGAACCCGCGCGTCCAGGAGGAGATCCTGGCCGCGCTGAAGTTCTGGCTGGACCTCGGTATCGACGGCTTCCGGCTGGACGCCGTGCCGTACCTGTACGCGGCCGAGGACACCAACTGCGAGAACCTCCCCGCCACCCACGCGTTCCTCAAGCGCGTCCGCCGCGAGATCGACACGCAGTACCCCGACACCGTGCTGCTCGCCGAGGCCAACCAGTGGCCCGAGGACGTCGTCGACTACTTCGGCGACTACGCGGCCGGCGGCGACGAGTGCCACATGGCCTTCCACTTCCCGGTCATGCCGCGCATCTTCATGGCCGTGCGGCGCGAGTCCCGCTACCCGGTCTCGGAAATCCTGGCCAAGACCCCGGCCATCCCCTCGGGCTGCCAGTGGGGCATGTTCCTGCGCAACCACGACGAGCTCACGCTCGAGATGGTCACCGACGAAGAGCGTGACTACATGTGGGCCGAGTACGCCAAGGATCCCCGCATGCGCGCCAACATCGGCATCCGCAGGCGCCTCGCTCCCCTGCTGGACAACGACCGGCACACCATCGAACTGTTCACCGCGCTGCTGCTGGCCCTGCCCGGCTCGCCGATCCTGTACTACGGCGACGAGATCGGCATGGGCGACAACATCTGGCTCGGCGACCGCGACGCGGTGCGCACGCCGATGCAGTGGACCCCGGACCGCAACGCCGGATTCTCCACCTGCGACCCCGGCCGCCTCTACCTGCCGGCGATCATGGACCCGGTCTACGGCCACCAGGTCACCAACGTCGAGGCGTCGATGTCGTCGCCGTCGTCGCTGCTGCACTGGACCCGCCGCATGATCGAGATCCGCAAGCAGAACCCGGCCTTCGGCCTCGGCTCGTACACCGAGCTGTCCTCGTCCAACCCCGCGGTGCTGGCCTTCCTGCGGGAGTACGAGGACGACCTGGTGCTGTGCGTGAACAACTTCGCGCGGTTCGCCCAGCCCACCGAACTCGATCTGCGCGAGTTCGCCGGGCGCCATCCGGTCGAGCTGTTCGGCGGGGTCCGTTTCCCGGCGATCGGCGAACTGCCGTACCTGCTGACCCTCGGGGGCCACGGCTTCTACTGGTTCCGGCTCACCCGAGTCGCATCCCGCATCGGCAGGCGACTGTGAGCACGCGCCGACGAAAGGAGGCGTGACCATGCCGAAGACCGCATCCCTCCGCCCGAGCCTCACGCGCCTGGCCGAGCCCATGGAGTCGCTCGGCGGGCTGCTGCGCGACTGGCTGCCGCGGCAGCGCTGGTTCGCGGGCAAGGACCGGCCCGTGACGGAGCTCGGCCTGCTGTCGATGACCGAGCTGTTCCCGGGCTGTCTGCACCTGCTGGTCCACGCCGGTCACGCCGGCCACACGGGCGTGCCGTCCCCGGGCGGCGCTCCCCCGGCCGGCGACTGCTACCAGCTCCTGCTCGGCGTACGGGACCATCCCGCGCCACGCCTTGGGCGGGCGCTCATCGGGCGGGTGCAGGACGGGCCGCTGGCCGGTCTGACGGTCTACGACGCCCTGCACGACCCCCGTTCGGCCCAGCTGCTCCTGGACCGGCTGCGGCACCCCGGCACCGCCGGCCCCCTGCGGTTCGACTGCGACCCGGACCAGCCGGTGCCCGGCGGTCTGGTGCCGCGGCTGCTCGACGCCGAGCAGTCCAACTCCTCGCTGGTGTACGGCGACGAGTACATCCTGAAGGTCTTCCGGCGCATCCAGCCGGGCGTCAACCCGGACCTGGAGGTGCCGGGGGCGCTGGCCAGGCAGGGCTGTCACCGCGTGCCCGCGCCCGTGGCCTGGTTCCAGACGAAGCATCCGTTCAAGGCCACGCTCGGCGTGCTCCAGCCGTATCTGCGGGACGCCTCCGACGGCTGGACGCTGGCGCTGCACGCCCTGGCGGCCGGGGACGACTTCACGGTCCAGGCGCGGGCGCTGGGCGCGGCCACGGCGGAGGTGCACCTCGCGCTCGCCTCGGCCTTCCCGGTCGGCGAGCCCGGGGAGAACGGGCACACGGCGACCGCGATGTCCGAGCGGCTGGCCGCCGCCGCGCACTGCGTGCCCGCGCTCCAGCCGTACGTGCCGGGCCTGCGAGCCGCGTTCGCCGCCCTCGCCACCTGCGACGCCGGGCCGCCGGCCCAGCGCATCCACGGCGACCTGCACCTGGGTCAGGTGCTGCGGGCCGGACGCGAGTGGTTCGTCATCGACTTCGAGGGCGAGCCGTCCCGGCCGCTCTCCGAACGGCGCAGCGCCCACTCCCCCGTGCGGGACATCGCCGGGATGCTGCGCTCCTTCGACTACGCCGCCCGGCAGCGCCGCCCCTGGCGCCCGGAGTGGGCGCGACGCTGCCGCGAGGCCTACTGCGCGGGCTATGCCGCCCGCGCCGGCTGGGACCCGCGGAAGAAGCACGGACTGCTCCGGGCCTATGAGACGGACCGGGCCGTGTACGAGGTGCTGTACGAGGCACGGCACCGCCCCGACTGGCTGCCTGTACCGATGGCGGCGATCGAGCGCCTCGCTGTGAGAGGAGACTGAGCCGTGGCCCTGCGCGACACCTCAATCCCGGAGCCTTCCGGCCCGGTCCCGGGCGCGACCGCGCCCGCCCTGAACCCTCAGGACCGCGGGCGCCTGCTGGCGGGCGCCCACCACGATCCGCACGCGCTGCTGGGCGCCCACCCGGTCCCCGGCGGGATCGCGTTCCGGGCGCTGCGCCCCTTCGCCCGCTCGGTGAGCGTGGTGACCGGCGGCAAGCGCACCCCGCTCGTCTCGGAGGGCGACGGCCTGTTCTCCGGCGTGCTGCCGCTGACGGAGATCCCCGCGTACACGCTGCACGTGGTGTACGAGGGCGGTGAGCAGGAGGTGCACGACCCGTACCGCTTCCTGCCCGCGCTCGGCGAGCTCGACCTGCACCTCATCCGCGAGGGCCGGCACGAGCAGCTGTGGCAGGCGCTCGGCGCGCAGCCCATGACCCACGAGGGCGTGACCGGCACCCGGTTCACGGTGTGGGCGCCCAACGCGCAGGGTGTGCGGGTCGCCGCTGACTTCACCTACTGGGACGGGACGCAGTTCCCGATGCGCTCGCTCGGCGCGTCCGGCGTCTGGGAGCTGTTCCTTCCGGGGGTGGGCGAGGGCACGGCGTACAAGTTCGAGATCACCTCCCGGTACGGCCAGCGCTTCCTGAAGGCGGACCCGATGGCCCGCCGCACCGAGGAGCCGCCCAACACGGCGTCGGTCGTGACGGCCTCGCACTACGAGTGGGGCGACGCCCAGTGGATGGCGCACCGGGCGGACACGCCGGTGCACGAGGCGCCGTTCTCGGTGTACGAGGTGCACCTGCCGTCCTGGCGTCCGGGGCTGGACTACCGGCAGCTCGCCGAGGAACTCCCGGCGTACGTCAAGGACCTCGGCTTCACGCACGTGGAGCTGATGCCGGTCGCGGAGCACCCCTTCCACGGCTCCTGGGGCTATCAGGTCACCGGTTTCTACGCGCCGACCGCGCGGCTCGGGAGCCCGGACGACTTCCGGTACTTCGTCGACGCCTGCCACCGGGCGGGCATCGGCGTGATCATGGACTGGGTGCCGGCGCACTTCCCGAAGGACGACTGGGCGCTGGCCCGGTTCGACGGGGACCCGCTGTACGAGCCCGGGGACGGGCGGCGCGCCGAGCACCCGGACTGGGGCACCTACGAGTTCGACTTCGCCCGCACCGAGGTGCGCAACTTCCTCGTGGCGAACGCGGTGTACTGGTGCGAGGAGTTCCACATCGACGGGCTGCGCGTCGACGCGGTCGCCTCGATGCTCTACCTGGACTACTCGCGCGAGGACGGCCAGTGGGAGCCCAACGCCTACGGCGGCCGGGAGGACCTGGCGGCCATGGCGTTCCTCCAGGAGATGAACGCGACGGTGTACCGGCGTGCCCCGGGCGTGATGACGATCGCGGAGGAGTCTACCGCCTGGGGCGGGGTGACCAAGCCCACCTACACCGGCGGGCTCGGGTTCGGGCTGAAGTGGAACATGGGCTGGATGCACGACTCGCTGGAGTACCTCGCCCACGAGCCGGTGCACCGCAAGTACCACCACCACGAGATGACCTTCTCGATGGTGTACGCCTACAGCGAGAACTACGTCCTGCCGATCTCCCACGACGAGGTCGTGCACGGCAAGCAGGCGCTGGTGTCGAAGGCGCCGGGCGACTGGTGGCAGCGGCGCGCGAACGTCCGCGCCTACCTCGGCTTCATGTGGAGCCACCCCGGCAAGCAGTTGCTGTTCATGGGGCAGGAGTTCGCGCAGGGCGCCGAGTGGTCGGTGGAGCAGGGGCCGGAGTGGTGGCTGCTCGACGACGGCTACCACTCGGCGGGCGACCACCGGGGTGTGCGTGATCTGGTGCGTGACCTGAACAGGGCGTACCTGGCGACGCCGGCGCTGTGGCAGTGCGACACCCGCCCGGAGGGCTTCCGGTGGGTGGCGGTGGACTCGGCCGACGACAACGTCTTCGCGTTCCTGAGGTACGACGCCGAGGGCAGGCCACTGCTGGCGGTGTCGAACTTCTCCCCGGTCGTCCGGCACGACTACGGCCTCTGGGTCCCGGGCGACGCCGTCGCCTGGCAGGAGACCCTCAACACCGACGACCCGCGCTACGGCGGCAGCGGCGTCACCAACCCGGATCCGGTCAAACCGGAGGACGGCTGTGTCCGGATCACCCTGCCGCCGCTGGCCACCGTGTGGCTGACGCCGTTCGCTGCGTGAAGTCCCGCGCCCGCACCAGGTGTCCGACCCGCCTGTGAGGGGCACTGGGTGTCTACCACCGGGAACACCCGGTGGCGGACGCCGCAGGGGCACAGAAGGGCGGGCATCAGGGTGCGCACCGTCGGAGTGGAGGAGGAACTCCTCCTGGTCGACCCGGAGACCGGGGAACCGCAGGCGAGGTCCGCGGCGGTGCTCGCCCGGGCCGAGCAGGACGACGCGGATCAGGACGTCTTCGAGAAGGAACTCCACGACCAGATGCTGGAGTTCGCCACCCATCCGCAGTCGTCCATGGAGAGCCTGCGCGCGGAGATCGTCCGCTGCCGCAAGGAGGCGGCCCGGCACGCCGGGGAGATCGGCTGCACGGTCGCGGCGCTCGCCACGTCCCCGCTGCCGGTCAGCCCCGCGGTCGGCGTGAACCGCCGCTACCAGTGGATGGCCGAGCAGTACGGCATAGCCACTCGGGAGCAGCTCGTCCTGGGCTGCCACGTGCACGTGTCCGTCGAGTCCGACGAGGAGGGCGTCGCGGTCATCGACCGGGTGCGGCCCTGGCTCCAGGTCCTGACGGCGCTCAGTGCGAACTCGCCGTTCTGGCAGGGCAAGGACACGGGGTACAGCAGCTACCGCAGCCGGGTGTGGCTGCGCTGGCCGTCGGCCGGCCCGACGGAGATCTTCGGCTCGGCCGAGCGGTACCACCGGCTGATCGCGGACATGGTGGCCACCGGCGCTCTCCTCGACGACGGGATGATCTACTTCGACGCGCGGCTGTCCCAGCGGTATCCGACGGTTGAGGTCAGGGTGTCGGACGTCTGTCTGCACTCCGGCACGGCCGCGCTGGTCGCCACGCTCGTCCGCGGGCTGGTCGAGACCGCCGCACGCGAGTGGCGGGCCGGCCGGGAGCCGCTCGAGCACAGTGTCAGCCTGCTGCGGCTGGCCGACTGGATGGCCGCCCGGTCCGGTCTCTCGGGCGAGCTGCTGCACCCGGCGACCATGCGGCGCCTGCCCGCCGAGGCGGTCGTGCGGGCCCTGCTGGACCACGTCGAGGAGGCCCTCGCGGACTCCGGTGACCTGGAGCGGGCCCGGGCCTCCTGCGAGGATCTGCTGCGGGACGGCAACGGCGCACAGGTGCAGCGCGCGCTGATGGAGCGCACGGGGAGCCTGCGGGACGTCGTCACCGAGTGCGTCCGCCACACCCAGGCGTGAGCGTCCCGCCTGCTTCCTCAGGCGGGCTCGGAGGATCCGGACCTCAGAGGATCAGAACGAGGGCGTAGGCCAGGAAGAACGCCGCGATCAGCACCACGAGGACGATGATCACGGCCATCGGTGCCTTGGCCCAGCCCTTGGGCGGGTTGTGCGTCTCTCTGGGCCCCGCCTCGGGCATGCTGCTCTCCGCGGGCGGGGTCTCGCCCGGCGGTACGCCGCCGCCCGGTTCCAGGCCGGAGGTGCGTTCGGGTTCGGGATCGGGACTGATGTGATTCATGCCGTCCGGGTCCCCCGATCACGCCGAGATCATCAGCGGGACGACTTCCGTATTTCCCGACCCCTGACGGCCGCGGCTCGACTACATTCGAGCCCCGCCGATGACGCTACCCGTCGGCAATGTGACACCCCGTACACGTCAGGAGCAGTGCATGCGCGACCTCGCCCTCGCTCCACCGGCCGTCTCGCCGTTGACCGGCGGACTGGCCGACAGCGTCTTCGAGACGGCGGACCGCGAACCCACCCGGCCGGTGCTCGCGCGCCGCGCCGACCCGGCCTCCGCCTCCTGGGAGGAGGTGACGGCGATCGAGCTGCGCGACGAGGTGGTGGGCGTCGCCAAGGGGCTGATCGCCTCCGGGTTAGCACCCGGGCAGCGCGTGGCGATCATGGCGCGCACCCGGTACGAGTGGACGGTCCTGTGCTACGCGCTGTGGGCCGTGGGTGCCGAGGTCGTCCCGGTGTACCCGACGTCGTCGCGCGACCAGGTCGAGTGGATCCTGCGGGACGCCGGCTGTGTGGCGGTGGTGGTGGAGGACGAGCAGGGCGTCATGACCGTCGGCTCGGTGTGCGCCTCGCTGCCGCTGCTGCGTCACGTCTGGCAGCTGGACGCGGGCGCCTTGGAGGAACTGGCCGCGCGCGGGGAGTTCGTCCCGCACGCCACGGTCGATTCGATGCGCCGCATCGTGCTGCCGGACTCCACGGCCGTCATCGCCTACACCTCCGGCACGTCCGGCCACGCCATGGGCTGCGCCCTCAGCCACCGCAACCTCGCCGCCCCCTGCGACACGCTGCTGACGGGCTGGGGACACACGGCGGCACCGCGCGGGGAACAGGGCTCCGTGCTGGTGTTCCTGCCCTTCTCCCACGTGTACGGGCTGATGATCCAGGGACTGTGCCTGCGCGGCGGCCTGCTGATGGGACACCAGGCCGAGCTGGGCGGGGAGGCACTGTCGTCGGCGCTGCGCTCCTTCAGACCCACGTACTTCTACGCGGTCCCGTCGGTCTTCGAGAAGATCTACAAGAACTTCCTGCGCACGGCCCAGCAGGGAGGCCATGGCGGTCTGTTCGAGCGGGCCGCCGAGACGGCGCGGGACTTCGCCCGTGCCCTGGAACGCCAGCGGCTGGGCCGGGGGCGCGGGCCCGGCTTCGACCTGCGGTTCCAGCACGCCCTGTACGAGCGCACGGTGTACCGCAGGCTGCGGGCCGCGCTGGGCGGCCGGGTGCGGCGGGCGACGTCCGGCGGCTCTCCCCTCAGCCGCGACCTGTCGCTCTTCTACGAGGGCATCGGCATCTACGTGAACGACGGTTACGGCCTGACGGAGACCGGCGGCGGGGTGACGATGCAGCCGCTGGGCCGGGAGAAGTCCGGGACCGTCGGGCAGGCTCTGCCGGGCACGGAGATCCGGGTGGCCGAGGACGGGGAGATCCTGGTGCGCGGCCCGTCGGTGTTCCAGGGATACGTCGGTGACGAGGCCGCCAGCCGGGCCGCGCTGCGCGGCGGCTGGCTGGCCACCGGGGACCTCGGGCAGCTGGACTCCGAGGGCTACCTGACGATCACCGGCCGCAAGAAGGACATCATCGTCACCAGCAGCGGCAAGAGCGTCGCCCCGGCCGCCCTGGAGCAGCGGCTGCGGATGCACCCGCTCATTCACCAGGCGGTCGTCGTGGGCGACAACCGGCCGTGTGTCGGTGCCCTGATCACGCTGGATCCGGACTTCCTGGCGCACTGGCGGGCGGCGCTGGCGCTTCAGGGCGAGATGCGGGAGGCGCGGGAGGAGAACGCGCTGCGGGAGGAGGTGGCGCGTGCCGTGGCCGCGGCCAACAGCGCCGTGTCGCGGTCGGAGTCGATCCGGGTGTTCCGGGTCCTGCCGGAACCGTTCGACGTGACCAACGGGCTGCTGACGCCCTCGATGAAGCTGCGCCGGGACGAGATCGTGCGGCACTACTCGTCCGAGATCGACGCGATGTACGAGTCGCGCAGGCGTCCCGGCCGTCCCAGCCCCCGGGAAGAGCCATCGAACTGGGACGACGCGGACAACGTGTTCCGCTGAGCACGGAACCGGACGAGTAGGCCTCGGCCCCTCGGGAACACGCAACAGTGGCGACGCAAGAGAAAGGACGACAGCCCTGACGACAGCCCTTGCTGACGCCGGGCCGGAAAGGCGATATGTCAACCGAGCCGCGTGGGGATGACGCACTGACCTCCGAGGAGATCCCGAGCCGCACGAACAGCTTCGTGGGCGAGCCGCACGACGTGACGGGAGCGCGGCTGGCCGCGGAGGAGTTCCTGCGTGATCTGTCACGCTCCTCTCCCCCCTCTGCCCCCGAGTACTGGGACGACATTCTGTTGGTGGTGACGGAACTGGCCGCCAACGCGGTCCAGTACGCCCCGGGTCCGTTCGCGCTGCGGATGCGCCGGACCTTCGACGGCGTGCATGTGATCCTGCACGACACCAGCTCCACGGAGCCGGCTCCGCGCCCGTTCGATCCGCGCAGCGGGGGCGGCGGCATCGGCTGGCACCTGATCCACACCTTGTGCGACCAGGTGAGCGTGGTGAGCGACGAGCGCGGCAAGGACGTACACGTGTTCCTGCCCTGGTGAGCCCTGAGCCGGTCCCGAGCGCGGCCCGCCCGTGACCGGCTCAGGGCTCGGTCATGCCGAAGTCGTCGTGCGCGGTGGCAGCCGGTCGTAGTAGTCGCCCACGGCCGTGAGGTACCCCCGGTCCCGGGTCTCGCTGTCGGTCTGGAAGCGGGGTGCCGCCTTGGCGTCTCCCCTGGTGCAGCCCAGTGTGATCTTCCGGCCCTGCGTGTCGATGCCGGTGACGACTCCGGCCGGCACCAGGACGCTGCGGCCGAACACCCAGACGCCGGTGTCGACGACCAGGTGCCGCATGCCGTGCGGGGCGTCCTCGCGGTCCACGTGCCCGATCGTGCCGTCGGTCGCGGCGACGGTGAAACCGGCCAGGTCCTGCCCCTCGATGTGACCGCTGTCCGGCGCGTACGACCAGATTCTGTCGATGGCCACGCTGCTCCATCCTCCCTGACGGTGTGCGGATCGTAGAGCCCGGCGGGCGGTTCCCGCCCGTCCCTCTCCACAGGCCAATTACCCTCCTGCCGCAAGCGCATTCGGCGCACACACGTCCACCGTACGTCGTCGGCGGGCTTCGGCAGGGTTCCGCACCCGGGGGCATGGACGGCGGTTTCCGGGGTAATCGCGGGGGCGCGGTGGAATTCGGAGCCCGGTAGCGGAGGGAGGAACGTGAGAAACAGCAGCAGAGCCCGCGTCACGACCGGCATCGCCCCGCACCGCGGTCATCCACAGAGGTGACCTGCCCAGGCCGTAGCACTTGATGGAGGTACCCGTGCCCCTCGCCCAGAACCCGCTGTCCGTGGAAGTCGAACTGCCCCGGGAGGACGTGGCCCTGATCACGGTCGACGGCTACCTGGACGTCGACACCGCGACCGAGTTCCAGGCCCACCTGGCCAACCAACTCCACCACGGCCGACGGCACTTCCTGCTCGACCTCTCGTCCGTCCCCTTCATGGACTCGTCCGGGATGAACATCATCCTGCGCGTGTACCAGGAGACCCGCAGGACCGCCGGCAGCGTGCACGTCATCAGCCCGACGCCGGCCGTGCGGCGCGTCCTCGACCTGACCGGCGTCAGCATCACGGTGCCGATATCGGAGAGCGTCGACGAGGCTCTGGCCCGCGCCGACGAGGTGCCGGACACCCCGGAGGAGTCGGGGGCACAGAGCGCCTGACGGGTCGGCGCGCCGCCGGCGGAACCGGCGTTCCGGTGCGCTCGCTCCGCCCCGCCCGGACGGTGTTCGTTCCTTGCGCGCGCCGGTGACGGCGGTGGCCAACCCCCGTTGTCCCGAACCGCATCGGTTGCGCCGGATCCGGTGTCGTACGAGGTCGGCGCATGGTTAGAGTTGTCGCCCGGCAAGTGTCACAGCACCGTCCCGTTGCCTGATGCGGGCTCGGTCGACGCAACGCGGATGAGGAGAGAACCAGGTGCCGGAGCACGAAGCGGACGGACAGCTCGCCATGCCGACACACGAGGTCAGGGACTTCCTGCATCGCAGGCGTGAGCAGATCGCGCAGCGATGGGCGGACGAGCCCCTGTTCCGCACGGTGTTCACCGTCTCGCGTGACGAGGCGGTGGAGGCGAGCAAGGTCGTCGTGGACGCGCTGGCCCAGGTGGCCGACTCGGAGCAGGTGGAGGACCCGGACGCCGCGGGATTCAGCGGGGTGCGCGAGCAGCTGGCCCGGATGGGCGCGGCCCGCTCGCGGGCCGGGCTGTCGAACACCCAGGTCGCCAGCGAGCTGGCCGCCCTGCGGCCGCCGGTGGAGAACCTGCTGGCGTCCGATCTGGAGGAGGCGCCGCCCGAGCACCTGCGGGCGTGTTCGACCACGCTCACCGTGCTGATGGGCACCCTGCGGCTGGTCGCCATGCAGACGGCGCTCAGCGAGTGGCAGGCGCTCAGCGACCGCCAGCGGCTCCAGCTGATGGAGGTGGCGACGCCCGTCATCCGGCTGTGGGACGGTGTCGTGGCCGTGCCGCTGATCGGGACGCTGGACAGCGCCCGCAGCCAGGTGGTGATGGAGACGCTGCTCAACGCCGTCGTCGACCAGCACGCCCGGTTCGCGATCCTCGACATCACCGGGGTCCCGACGGTGGACTCGCTGGTGGCGCAGCACCTGATGAAGACGGTCGCCGCGGCGCGGCTGATGGGCGCCCAGTGCATCGTCTCGGGCATCCGCCCCGCCATCGCGCAGACCATCGTCCACCTCGGACTGGACCTCGACGTGATCACCCGTGCGAGCCTCGCCGACGCGCTGGGTTACGCGCTGCACGAGCTCGGCGCGGACATCGTGAACCCGGGTGCGGGTCAGCGGTGAGCGACGCGTACTCCCGTCCCGTCACGGGCCACGTGCCGGTTCTCCGGCTCGGTGACGTCCTGCTGGTCACGCTCCAGGGGGACCTGCACGACAGCACGGCGCAGCAGCTCCAGCAGGATCTCGCGGAGACCATCTCCCGTACCGGGGTGCGTGGTGTCCTCATCGACATCTCCGGTGTGGAGATCGTCGACTCCTTCCTCGGCCGGGTGCTGGCCGAGATCGCCGCGCAGGCCAAGCTGCTGGCCGCGCGGACCGTGGTGGCCGGCATGCGCCCGGCGGTCGCCATCACCCTGGCGGAACTGGGCCTGACGCTGCCCGGCCTGACCACGGCACTCAGCACGGAGGCGGGCATGGAGCTCCTCTCGCAGCAGACCCCGGCCTACCGCCCGGGCAGGCCGCGTCAGGAGAGTCCGTGATGCACACTGCCGCGGGCGTGGAGGCCTGCCTGCCCATCCGGTCGGACATGGACCTGGTGTGGGTGCGACAACACGTGCGGCAGGCCGCGGCCCGGCTCGGCTTCGGCCTGGTGGAGCAGACCAAGCTGGTCACGGCGGCCAGCGAGCTGGCCCGCAACACCCTGGTGCACGGCGGTGGCGGACAGATGGAGGCGACGCACCTCAGCAGCGGAGGTGCGCAGGGGCTCCGGCTGGCCTTCACCGACGAGGGGCCGGGCATCACCGACCTGGACCAGGCGCTCAGCGACGGCTACACCTCCGGCGACGGGCTGGGGATGGGGCTGAGCGGCGCCCGGCGCCTGGTGCACGACTTCGACATCGAGAGCGCGCCGGGCGACGGCACCACCGTGCGGGTGACGTGCTGGGTGGGCCGGCCGCCGCGGCCCCGCGAGGAGGCCTGATGCCGCGCGTGTGGGACGTCCCGGTGCGCGACTCGACGCGGGTGCGCGACGCGCGGGTCGCCGCGGAGGGCGCGGCCGCGCTGGCCGGTCTCGACGAGCGGCGCACCGCGGCCGCCGCGCTGGTCGCGACCGAGCTCGCGACGAATCTGCTCAAGTACGCCGAGGGTGGTCAGGTGCTCATCGAGGTGGTGGCGCCGCCCGCGCCGCGGGAGGGCCGTGCGGAGTCCCGGGTGGTGCAGATCGCCGCGATCGACCACGGCCCGGGTATCGCGGACGTACCGGCGGCCCTGCGCGACGGTTTCTCCACGACCGGCTCGCTCGGCGCGGGCCTCGGCACGTGTCAGCGTCTCGCCGACGACTTCGCCCTGCACAGCACGCCCGGCCGCGGCACGGTCGCGGTGGCCCGCGTGGGCACCACGCCCCGCGGTGGCGGCGGTCCGTCCGCGGGGCTGGGGGCCGACGTGGTGTCGGGCGGCCGCGGTGCGGCGGACGGCTCGGCCGTTCCCGGCGCCCCGGCGTGGCCCGAGGGCGGGGCCTCCGCCTCCACCGGCGGTTGGTGGCCGGGCGGTGCCTCAGAAGGCGGCGAAGCACCCGTGGGAGCCGTGGCGTGCGGCGCCCTGACGGGGCACGCGGCGGTGCCCGGCGGCTCGCCGGGGTTCGCCGAGATGCCCGGGCACAGTGGTGCCGTCGAGAACGAGCCCCGTTTCCAGCAGGTCCCCGGTGTTCCGGGCGGCGACGTGCGGGGCCCCGGCGCACCGGAGCCTGACGAGCGGTCCGGTGTCGCGGGCGACCGGTCCCTGCCCGTCGCCGGCGTGCGCGCCGGAGGTGTGAACATCCCCTACGGCGGAGCCGAGTACTCGGGTGACGCCTGGGCGTGGGTGCGTTCGGGGGACCGGCTGACGCTGATGCTGGCGGACGGTCTGGGACACGGCCCCGAGGCGGCCCGGGCCTCGTCCGCGGCGGTGGCGGCGCTGCACCGCTGGGCTCACCTCTCCCCCGCCGAGTCGCTGCAACGGCTCCACGACGCCCTGAAGGGCACCCGGGGCGCGGCCGTCGCCATGGCCCAGCTCGACGTGCGGGCCGGGCGGCTGCGGTTCGCCGGCATAGGAAACGTGGGGGCGCGGCTGCGCGCGGACGGCACCTGGCGTCCGCTGCTGTCGCGGCCCGGCATCGTCGGCGTGCACCGGCCCACCACCCTCCGCGAGGAGGAGGCCGACTGGGCGGCCGACCGGCTGCTCGTCCTGCACACCGACGGCCTGCCCAGCCGCTGGACGCCGCCGTCCGACGCCGGTCTGCCCGCGGCCGACCCGGCCGTGACGGCCGCCCTGGCGATACGCGACGCGAGCAGTCCCGCCCGTCCGGTGCGGGACGACACCGCCGTGGCCGTGCTGACTACGACCCCGCCGGAACACCCATGATGCGCATTTGGCAGATCACCACCGTCACCGACGCGGCTCGCGCCCGCATCGCCCTCGCGCGCCTGGCCGCCGCGTACGGTGTGCCCACCGTCGAACGGACGAGGCTGGCCGCCGCTCTCAGTGCCCACCTGCGGCAGTGCCTCACCAAGGGCGGCACCTGGCTGCTCACCCTGGACATGGCCGGGTCCCCCGCCGAGGAGGGACTGCTGCACGCCGTGGTGACGCCGTCGCCGGACGCGTCCGCCGCCGCCGGGGAACCGCCGTGGGAGGTCACGGTCCCCTGCCCCGAGACGGCCCGGGCCACGGAGGGCGGTGCCGTCGAGGACGATCCCGCCGCCCTCGCGGAGGCGCTGCTCGGTGCCGACGAGGACACGGCCGTGGTGCTGGACAAGCTCGGCGAGCAGGAGGATCTGGTCGCCTTCCACCGCGAGGAGCTGCACCAGACGAACCAGGGCGTCCTGGCGCTGCACGCCGAGCTGGACGCGGCGGGCCGGGCCCAGCGCGAGGCCTTCGCCGCCGAGCGCAGGGCACGCAACGAGGCGGAGAGCGCCCGCCGCAGACTGACGTTCCTCGCGGACGCGAGCGCGGTGCTGACCGCCTCGCTCAACCACGAGGAGATCGTGCGCCGGCTGCCGGACCTGCTGGTGCCGGAGTACGCCCGCAGTGTCGACGTCTGGCTGTTCGACCACGAGGACGACAAGCACCGGTCGACGCCGCATCCGGCCGCCGCCGTGGTCGCGGCCCGGACCGGGCGGCCGCAGTACGCGGCCGACCATCCGGGCGGCCTGCCCGGCGTCGACGACCAGCCGCCGTCCGCGCTGGATCCCACCCGGCCGCTGCTGTGCGTGCCGCTGCCGACGCGGCGGGCGCCGCTGGGGGTGCTGACCCTGTCACCGCCCGGTGCGCGCTGGGACCCCGACGACGCGGTGATGCTGATCGAGCTCACCCGGCGGGCCAGTATCGCGATCGACAACGCCCGGCGCTTCGAGCACAACCGCGACATCGCCGAGACGCTGCAACGCGCCCTGCTCACGGATCTGCCGGCCACGCCGGGTCTCGGCCTGGCCGCGCGCTATCTGCCCGCCACCCACGGGCTGAACATCGGCGGTGACTGGTACGACGCGTTCCCCCAGCGGGACGGCGGTCTCATCACCGTCGTCGGCGACGTGACCGGGCACGGTCTGCACGCGGCCGTGATGATGAGCCAGCTGCGTACCGCGCTGCGGGCGTACGCGGTCGACGGCGACAGCCCGGGCCGGCTGCTGACCCGGCTGCACCGGTTCCTGCACCACCTCCAGCCGGATCTGTACGCCACCGCCGTCATCGCCCGGCTCCACCCGGACGAGCCCACGCTGACCTGGGCCGCCGCGGGCCATCCGCCGCCGGTGCTGCGGCTGCCCGACGGCACCGTACGCACCCTCGACGCCAAACCGGGCGCCATGCTGGGCATCCCCCTGACCCAGGAGATCGGCGACCACACGGTCCGTCTGTCGCCCGGCTCGACGCTCGCGCTCTACACGGACGGGCTGGTCGAACGGCGCGCGCAGGGCATAGACCCGGGCATCGAGCGGCTGGCCTCGGCGCTCGGCGGGTTCCGTTCGGCGGAGCTGGACGCGGACCTGGAGGGTTCGGCGGACCGGATCCTGCATCCGCTGCTGAGTGACTCGGAGCGCGACGACGACGTGTGTCTGCTGCTGTGTCATATCCAGGGGGACGCCGAGTCCTGACGGGCAGGCCGGCCGGCCGTGTGTGCACGCGTTCTTCACTCCCGCCTGGTGCTTTTCGGCCACAAGGCGGGCATGGTGGTGATCGACGCGTTCGTCTGCCCGCCGCGTCCGACTGGCGTGCCGGTCGAAGACGCGGTGGGATCAATGGGGTGCGAACCAGCGATCCAGGGGCAGTCGATAGGCGTTCGAGGCAGACCGCCTGGAGCCGCAGAAAGGGATGAACACCGTGACACGACCCAGGATCCTGGTGGTTGGCGCAGGCTTCGCCGGCGTGGAGTGCGTCCGCCGTCTGGAACGGAAACTCTCCCCGGACGAGGCCGACGTCACGCTGGTGACGCCGTTCGCCTACCAGCTCTACCTGCCGCTGCTCCCCCAGGTCGCCTCCGGCGTGCTGACGCCGCAGTCGATCGCCGTCTCGCTGCGCCGCAGCAAGAAGTACCGCACGCGGATCATTCCGGGCGGGGCCATCGGCGTCGATCTGAAGTCCAAGGTCTGCGTCATCCGCACGATCACCGACCAGATCGTCAACGAGCCGTACGACTACATCGTGCTGGCCCCCGGCAGCATCACCCGCACCTTCGACATCCCGGGGCTGACGGAGCACGCGTTCGGGATGAAGACGCTCGCCGAGGCGGCGTACGTCCGGGACCACGTCATCTCGCAGCTGGACCTGGCCGACGCGAGCCAGGACCCGGCCGAGCGGGCCTCGCGGCTCCAGTTCGTGGTGGTCGGCGGCGGCTACGCGGGCACCGAGACCGCGGCGTGCCTCCAGCGGCTCACCCACGCGGCCGTCAAGCGCTACCCGCGGCTGGACCCGGGCCTGATCAAGTGGCATCTGATCGACATCGCGCCGAAGCTGATGCCGGAGCTCGGCGAGAAGCTCGGCAGCAGCGCCCAGGAGATCCTGCGCCGACGAGGCATCGAGATCTCCCTCGGCGTCTCCATCGCGAAGGCGGGCCCGGAGGAGGTCACCTTCACCGACGGGCGGGTGATCCCGACCCGCACGCTCATCTGGACCGCCGGGGTCGTCGCCAGCCCTCTCATCGCCACGCTGGGCGCGGAGACCGTCAAGGGGCGGCTGGCGGTCGCCCCCGAGATGAACCTGCCGGGCAACGACGGGGTGTTCGCGCTCGGCGACTCGGCCGCCGTGCCCGACCTGGCCAAGGGCGACGACAGCGCCATGTGCCCGCCCACCGCGCAGCACGCCCTGCGGCAGGGCAAGCACGTCGCGGACAACGTCATCGCGACGCTGCGGGGTCAGGCCCGCAAGCCGTACGTCCACAAGGACCTGGGGCTCGTCGTCGACCTCGGCGGCACCGACGCGGTCTCCAAGCCGCTGGGCATCGAACTGCGCGGCCTGCCCGCCCAGGCAGTCGCCCGCGGCTACCACTGGTCGGCGCTGCGCACCAACGTCGCCAAGACCCGGGTGATGACGAACTGGCTCCTCAACGCGGTCGCCGGCGACGACTTCGTACGGACCGGGTTCCAGGCCCGCAAGGCCGCCAGGCTGAAGGACTTCGAGTACACCGACGCCTATCTGACGCCTGAGCAGGTGCGGGCTCACGTCGAGGGAACAGCCCGGCTGGAGTAGGGCCGGGCCGGAGGGGGCCTTCCGCTCGTGGCATGTCATGCTGAGGTGCGGATCTTGGTGTGAGTCGGGAGAGAGTGCGGCGGCGTGAGGGCAGCGGGACGGTCGGTGCGGGCACGACTGCGGGACCGGATCGCGGCGTCCGACCCGGGTCTGCTGCGCCTGACGGCCGGGCTGCGGACGGTCGGCGCCATCGCCCTCACGCTGGCCGTGCTCACCGCGCTCGGGGCAGACGTGCATCTCCTGGTGGCGGGGGCCATGGCGGCGATGGTCGCCACCTTCGCCATCCGGGAGAAGCAGCTCGGCGCCCAGGCCGTGACGCTGGCGCTGGGTCTTCCCGTGGCGCTGGTCTCCGTGACGCTGGGCGCGGTGCTCAACGCGCGTCTGTACGTCGGTGACGTCTTCTTCGTCGTCCTGATCTTCTGCGCGGTCTACGGCCGCCGCTTCGGCGACCGGGGCACGGCGCTCGGGCTGATCGGCTTCCAGGTCTACTTCCTGTCCCTGTTCGTCGGCGCCGAGGTGTCCGCGCTGCCCACGCTGTGCGGCGCCATCGCCGTGGCGTTCTGCTCCAGTGCCCTGCTGCGCTTCGCGGTCGTGCCCGCGACCCCCACGGGCGTCCTGCTGCGGCTGCGTCTGGCCTTCCGCGCCCGGCTGGCCCAGCTGGTGTCCGCGCAGCTCGACCTTCTCGACGCCGCCCCGGACGAGATGGACAAGGCCCTGGAGGCCGTGCGCGACGGCACGGCGCGGCTGCACGAGACGGCGATGATGATCCAGGCACAGCTGGAGGAGGGCACCCCGGACGAGTCGGCGGCCCGTCTCGTGCAGCGGCGTATCGCGGACGCCGAGATCGCCGCCGAGCGGCTCGGTCTGCTGCTGCTGACCTCCCGCAGCGCCGAACGGGCCGACACGCTGACCCTGCACCTGCCGGGCGCTCCCGCGCCGTCGGTGGGGCAGCCGGCCGTGCCGGACGAGACCACCGCCACGCTCCGCCGTGATCTCCAGGCGCTGCGCGCTCTCGTGCTGCGGGCCGGGAGCGGGGACTCGGGGACCGCCCTGGCCCATGTGCGCAACCGTCTCCTCGGCTACCGGGACGAGGAGAACCTGCCGTCCGCGCCCGCGGCCGTGCAGGACGTGTTCCGGGGCATCGGCGAGGCGGCCCGCTCGGTGCTGGGGCTGCGGATCGCGCTGGACGGCCCGCAGGACGAGTCGGACGACACCCCCTCGACCGCCCGCTCCCGCGAGGAACTGGACGCGGAGGACGCCGCGATCGACGGCGGCGAGGAGCCGGCGGAGGAGCAGGAGACGGGGCTGCGGCGGCCGACCACGCGCGCGGCCGTGCAGGTCGCCGTCGGCTCGACGCTGGCGATCGTGGGCGGTGAGCTGCTGTCCACGCAGCGCTGGTACTGGGCGGTGCTGACGTGCTGGATCGTCTTCCTCAACACCGCCTCGACGGGCGAGATCCTCGTCAAGGGCTACCGCCGGCTGCTGGGCACGGTGTTCGGCGTGGTGGCGGGCATCGTCCTGGCGGGTCTGGTCGGGCAGCACACCTGGACGGCGTTCGGCCTGGTCCTGGTGCTGATCTTCGCGATGTTCTACGTGGCGCCGCTGTCGTACACGCTGATGTCGTTCTTCGTGACGGCGATGCTGGGGCTGCTGTACACGCTGCTGCACACCTACAGCCTCGACGTGCTCCTGCTGCGGGTGGAGGAGACGGCGCTGGGTGCGGCCTGCGGGGTGATCGCGGCGGCGCTGGTACTGCCGGTGCGGACCGACCGCCGTACGAACGAGCTGCTCGGGACCGTCCTGGACCGGCTGGCCGAGGTCACCGAGGCCGCGGTCGGCCAGCTGAGCGGCGGGCCGGCGGACGAGCTGCTGGACAAGGCACGCGACCTGGACCAGGCGCTGGCCGACCTGCGGGCCGCGACGCAGCCGCTGACCCATCCGGTCACGCCGCTGCGGGCCCGGCGCCACACCGCACGGTACGTGGTGGCGCTGCTGGAGACGTGCGCGTACCACGCGCGGACGCTGGCGGCCACCGCCGAGCTGCTGCCCACGCATCCCTCGATCGCGGCGGATCCACGGCTGCGCGGGGCCGCGGGGCGCACCGTGCGCAACATCGAGACCATCGCGGCCCGGGTCGCGGACGAGCACGCCGCCGCCCGGGTCGAGACCGGGCCGAGCATCGCCTCGCTGCTGGGCTCCGACGCGGGCACACCGCGCTACGGCCGGATCACCGACCGCGTGCTGCGGCATCTGGAGCGGCTGGACGAGGCCGTGGTCGGTCTCGCACGTCCGCTGGGCGTGCCGATGGCGGAGCCCCGGGCCTGAGAGGAGCCGGGGCCGCTCAGAAGTCGGTGGGCAGTCCGCTCACCTCGGCGATGCCCCGCAGCTCCTCCGTCTGCCGGTGCCGTTCCTTGATGTAGTCGGCGATCTCGCCGAGGCGGACCGGGTCGGACGCGGTGGACGCGTCCGTGACGATCCTGACCGGGCCGGTCTCGTCGACGTCGAGCTCTATCACTTCGTTGTCCAGGCGGCCGGTGACGGCGGTGGCGATGACGAGGGCCACCTCGTCACGGACCTCCTGGGGCAGTTCGTCGTTGGCCCCTGAGTCGAGTGCGAAGTCGAGGCTGGACAGGCGCTCCTCGTCGATCGCCTCGAGGACGGGTTCCACCACGCGCATCAGGAGGCGGTAGTCCTCCGTGTCCATCCGGATGCGCAGGAGGTCCAGGTACACGTCCACGGGCCGGCCGTCGCCATGCGGAATCTCGGAATCGCTCATTGGCTTCGTGTTCCCCGCATGGCGCGGCTCAGACGCGGCGCCAGCGAGCCATGGCGAAGGAGAACACCCCGAACAGCACGAGCCCGGCCGCGACGCAGACCAGCAGCCAGGGGCCGAGGGGGGTGTCGGCGAAGCTGCGCAGGGTGTCGTCCAGGCCCTTGGCCCGGTCGGGTTCGTAGTCGACCGCGGCGCGGACGGCGAAGACGCCGGCCGCAGCGAAGACCAGCCCGCGGGCGGCGCCGCCGGCCACGCCGGTGACGTCCACCAGCCGCCGTGTCCGGGGGCTCATCTGCCCGAGCCGGAGCTTGTCGTGGTACTTGCGGAGCACCGCCCGTACGCCGATCCACCCGCCGACCGCGACGATCGCGAGGCCGGCCGCGCCGACGAGCCACTGACCGGCGGGCATCTCCAGTGCCCTGGCGGTGGCGTCCTGGGACTGCCGGTCGCTGGATCCGGAGCCGCTCCCGCCGCGGTTCGCCGCGAAGGACAGCACGGAGTAGGCGACGAAGACGTAGAACGCGAAGCGGGCCGTCGCCAGCAGCCGCTTGCGTGCGCTGCGGCCGTCCTGTCCGACGGAGCCGAACAGCATCTCGGACAGCCGCCACAGGGCCATGCCGACGAGGCCGATGCCCAGGGCCCACAGCAGCACCGCGCCGAACGGCTTCTGTGACAGTTCGGCCAGGGCTCCCCCGCGGTCGGCCTGCTCGCCCTTGTCGCCGAAGGCGATCTGCAGGGCGAGGGCCCCGACGAGCAGATAGATCACACCCCGGGCGGCCAGGCCCGCCCGTGCCGCCCCCTCGGTCACCGAACCCCGCGCCGCTCGCCGGGCCCGGATCCGACCGCCTTGTGCCATCGCACTCGTGTTCATGTCGACCTCCCGGCACTCCGGATGCCCCGGCCGGGCCACCCCACACCCGGCACGGCCTGCGGACCAGGGGATTCCGGTCACGGCGGGGCCATGCCGCGCCGGTTTCAGGACCGCCGGAACCTCGATCCCCGGCCGGCTCGGCCGAGGGCGTGCAGGTGCTCCAGGGCGTCCAGGACCACCGTGTGGTCGTGCCAGGCGAGCCACCGGCCCGCCTGGCCGCCCACGGTGTCGAGGGCCTCGGCCTGGGCCGTCGTCAGTCCTTGGACGGGCCGGTCCAGGTGGGCCGAGACCATGCCGACGCACAGCCCGGACGCGGTGGTCAGGGGGACGCTGTGACAGGCTCTGCTGCCCGCGGCAAGGATGGCCCGGCGGGCCGGTTCGCTGAACACGGGGTCGCTCTCCACGTCCCGCACGGTGACCGGGGCGACGTCGCGGGCGGCCCGCGCGCAGGCGGTTCCGTCGTCGTCGACGTGGGCGAAGAAGTCGACGAACTCGGGGGGGTGTCCGGTGTGCTCCTCGATGCGCAGGCCGCCGCGGGCCCGGTCGGTGAGCTGGACGTTGCCCATGTCGGCGCCGGTCACCGTCAGAGTGTGGCTCAGCACGGCTTTCAGGACGGCACCGCGACTGCCGGACCCTGACCGGTGGGCCGAGGTGAAGGTGAGGTCGGGTTCCGGCCGGCGGACGCGGCGCGGGAACCACAGCCGCTCCCCTCCCCCGGGACGTGGTGCGGTCAGCAAGAATCCCGCCAGGGTCCGGAGTTTGACGTTGTACCGCTGGGACGCCCGCTGCATCAGCGCGAAGGCACTCTCCCCGTCGGGCAGCGCGTACCGCTCCTGGAGCATGCCCTGGGCCTGGGAGACGAGCGGGTACACGCGGGCCCTGGCACGAAGGTCGCGCACCTCGGCGCGCAGACGCTCCAGGTCGCTGTCGTCGTCGGCGGCTGCCGGTCCCGCTGTGGACATGGAACTCCCCGGTCTAGGTGGCGTGACATGCGGGGGCCCGGCCGCGGTTTCCGCCGTCGGCCGGGCCCCTGCGTTGCCACGCCTTCCCCGTCACGTCACGCGCACACTCGGATCACGCGGGCTCCGGGGTCGCCACGCGCCTGTCGGTGACGGTCGGCGGGGTGGTCCCGCGGGCCGGTGCGGGTGCGGTCCCGAGCCACTGGTGAGCGGCCTCCAGGGCGCGCTCGACGTTCCGGGTACCGGTGGACACGCACAGCGTGTACGCCAGGTCGCGTACCCGGGTGCTCAGATCGGCCGGCTCGCTCGCTGCCACGGCGGCCGACAGCGCCTCGTACTCGTCGACGAGGCGGCGCAGCACGGCGGGGTGGGGCCTCAGCATCAATTCCTCGCTCCTCTGGGGGTCGGGGTCGGGTGGTCAGGCCGTCGTGGAGGTGCCGCCGGTACCGCGGGTGCCCGTCCGCTGCCCCAGGACCTCGTCGCGCACGCGGGCGCAGCTGCGGCTGATGAGGCGGGAGACGTGCATCTGGGAGATGCCCAGGTGATCGGCGATGCGGCTTTGTGTCATGTCCTCGAAGAAGCGCATGTAGAGGATGGCCCGTTCGCGTTCCGGCAGGCGGCGCAGGCCCTCCTTGGCGGACTCGCGGTCGACCACGACGTCGTAGGACGAGTCGGCCGCGCCGAGGGTGTCCGCGAGGCTGTAGCCGTCGTCGTCGGCCGAGAGCTCGGCGTCCAGCGACAGGGTGCTGAAGCTCTCCAGCGCCTCGAGCCCGGCGTTGACCTCTTCCTCGCTGAGGCCGGTGTGGGTGGCGATGTCCGCCACGGAGGGCTCGGGGCTGCCCGGGTTCTGGGTGAGTTCACGGCGTGCCACCCGCACCTTGTTGCGCAGTTCCTGCACACGGCGGGGGACCCGCAGGGCCCACATGCGGTCCCGGAAGTGCCGCTTGACCTCACCGGTGATGGTAGGGACGGCGTAGCTCTCGAAGGCTCCCCGGCTCGGGTCGAACCGGTCGATGGCCTTGACCAGCCCCAGGGCGGCGACCTGCCGGAGGTCCTCGATCGACTCTCCGCGGTCGCGGAAGCGGCCGGCGATGCGGTGGGCCATGGGAAGCCACAGCGTGACGAGTTCGTCGCGAACGGCTTCCCGGTCCGGCCCTTCCTCAAGCTCCGCCAGCCGGGCGAAGAGGGCCGCGGTGTCCGGAGCGTCGTCGTGCCGCCGCCGGGTGGCGGTGGCCGTCGTTTCGGGCGTGCCGGGACGGTTGGTGGGCGTATCGATGAGCATGCGGATTCGCTCCTGAACAACGATGGTCTCAGGGACTTACCGCGGGACGGTCGCCGCCCGGATCGCCTGGAGGGCCTCCGGGGCAGTCATGCATACCGCTCCCGCTGGCGCGCCTCCGGTCCGAAGCACGAGATTGCGTCTGCCCTACCCCCGGTGGAACAAACTCCACTTTGCTGTGCAATGTGGAGGGAACCAGTCCACGGGCGTTCAGGAAAGGGGCACGACGGCGGTGATGCACTTGCCACCGGCGGGCAGGTCGGACACGCGGACGTCGCGGGAGAGCCTGCAGACGATGGGCCAGCCGTGACCCCCGTGCCGCAGCCGTCCGTGCGGATCGGCGGGCGCGATCACCGGCAGTTCGTCGCTGCGGTCGCTCACCGAGAGCCGTACGCCGGGGCCGTCGATGTCGACCCGGAAGTCGGTGACTCCGCCGCCGTGCAGGATCGCGTTGGTCGTCAGCTCCGAAGCGACGAGCAGCGCGTCGGACAGGGCGTTCGCGTCACACGCGGTGTGGGTGGTGCGGCAGCGCTCGGCCACGGCGCGCTCCACGGCCCGGCGCGCCTCGGCGGGTTTGCTCGGCCGGGCCCGGTTCACACCGGGCGGTTCGAATACCGATTCGATCATGTGCTCCTCGCACATCCTTAAGCTCCCTGCTCGGTCAGGCATGAGCCGGGTCCGGCCGCGTACCGGGGCCGCCCGCCCGGGCACGCCGTGGGCTCACGGACCCGCTGTCGGTGTTCCCTTCCACCGCCCGCGGCTTCGGGAGCGCGTATCGCTCGAACGCCGCGGGTCTCCTAGTTCGGCTGACCTCTCCCCGCACCTGCAAACCTCGGTCCGCCCCACTGCCGGAAAAAGAGCCCGAAAAGACCCCTGGGAGCCCCGGGACGGCCGTGAATCGATGCCGACGGCCGTGAACCGGTGCCAACGGCCGTGAATGGATGCCATCACCACGCGTCCTCGGGGTACGCGGTGTCCATGACCGATGTGGTGGATTCGGACGAACTGCTGCGGCGCATCCAGCGCGCGAGGGCCTGCGCGGTGGACGAGGAGCGGACGTGGCGGAGCAGAAGCGAGGAACTGGGCGCGACCGACCCACAGGCAGCCCGGGACGCGACCGTGCGGCAGATGTCCTACGAGGCGGTGCTCAGGGTGCTGGACGAGATCGTGACTCCGGGCAAACACGCCGAGGAGGGCTGACCAGGAGGGCCGTTGCCCGGTGACGGGCAACGGCGGATTGTGAGGTCACGTGCCGGGAACCCGGTGCGCATGACAGTCGACCACACCAGAGCACCGGTCCTGGAAGCCCTGGACGCGTACCGCCGCAAGGGACACCTGTCGTTCACGCCGCCCGGCCACAAGCAGGCCCGCGGCGCCGACCCGGCGGTCCGGGAGGTCCTGGGCGACGCGGTCTTCCACGGCGACGTGCTGGCCTCGGGCGGTCTGGACGACCGGCTCACCCGGGGCCGGGTGCTGCAACGCGCCCAGGAGCTGATGGCCGACGCGGTGCACGCCGAGCACACGTTCTTCAGCACGTGCGGCAGCTCCCTGTCGGTGAAGGCCGCGATGCTGTCGGTCGCCGGGCCGCACGAGAAGCTGCTGATCGGGCGGGACGCCCACAAGTCGGTGGTGGCGGGACTGATCATCTCCGGTATCGAGCCCGTCTGGATCGAGCCCCGCTGGGACGCCGAACGGCACCTCGCCCATCCCCCGTCCGCCGAGGACTTCGACCGGGGCTTCGACGCCCACCCGGACGCACGGGGCGCGCTGGTCACGAGCCCCACGCCGTACGGCGGCAGCGCGGACCTGCGGGCGGTCGCCGAGGTGTGCCACCGGCGCTCGCGGCCGCTGATCGTGGACGAGGCCTGGGGCGCGCACCTGCCGTTCCACCCCGATCTGCCGTCCTGGGCGATGGACGCGGGCGCGGACATCTGCGTGACCAGCATCCACAAGATGGGCAGCGGCCTGGAACAGGGCTCCGTCTTCCATCTCCAGGGCGATCTGGTCCCGCCGGCGCTGCTGGGGATGCGCGCGGACCTGCTGGGCACCACGAGCCCGTCGGTGCTGATCTTCGCCGGTCTGGACGGCTGGCGGCGTCAGATGGCGCTGCACGGCGAGGAGCTGATGGGCGGCGCGCTGGCTCTGGCGGCCGACGTCCGGTCCGCCATCGAGGAGATCGACGGGCTGCACGTCAACGACCGCGACGACTTCTGCGGCCCGGGCCTGTCCGACGACCTCGACCCGCTGCCCGGCGTCATCGACCTCGACGGGCTCGGGATCACGGGCTTCCAGGCGGCGGACTGGCTGCGCGAGCACCGGCAGATCGACGCGCATCTGGTGGACCACCGCCGCATCGGCGCGCAGATCACCCACGGCGACGACGAGGAGACGACCGGGCAGCTGCTGGAGGCGCTGCGGGACCTGGCGCGGGCCGCGCGGGACCTGCCCCGGGCGCCGCGGGTGGAGGTGCCGTCACCGGCGGAGCTGCGGATGGAACAGGCGGCGCTGCCCCGCGACGCGTTCTTCGGCCCGGCCGAGGACGTGCCGGTGGCGCGGGCGGCCGGGCGGGTCGCGGCGGAGATGATCACGCCCTATCCCCCCGGCATCCCGGCCGTCCTGCCGGGCGAGCGCCTCACCGAGCCGGTGCTGGCCTACCTGCGGACCGGACTGGCCGCGGGCATGCACCTGCCCGACCCCACGAACCCCGAGCTGGAGACGGTGCGGGTCCTCGCCGGGGACGCGGACTGAAGTGAAACGGGTCACGCAACCCGGTCCTGGGTACGCGCACGCCCCCTGGATGGTTTACCGTTCACTCATACGTGGTGCCGGAGTCGACCCACCGTCCTCCGCACCACCGCTTACGGCCCTGGCTGGTCTCCCCCGTCCAGCCAGGGCTTTTTCATGCCCCGGGAAAGTTGCGCACGCCGAGGTGCCCTGGGCCCCGCCAGCGGCTGAAATGGGCGTAGGGAAAGCACCGGAAGTCGACCGCCCGGCGAGGAGCTCCGCATGACCAAAGCGATCAAACTCCTGACCGCCCTGCCTCCGCCCCAGCGGCAGCGTCTGATGACGCTCGCCCGGGAGGTGTCCTTCCCCGAGGACGCCCGGATCTTCGAGGCGGGCGGCACGGCCGACCGCTTCTGGGTCATCCGCTCCGGCGCGGTCTCCCTGGACCAGCAGGTGAACTCGCTCCAGCGGGTGACCGTGGCCAGCCTCGGCGCGGGCGACCTGCTCGGCTGGTCCTGGCTGTTCCCGCCGTACACCTGGGACTTCGGCGCGGTGGCGTTCAGCCCCGTACGGGCCTACGAGTTCGACGCCAGGGCCGTGCTGGCACGGTGCGAGGAGGACACGGAGCTCGGGCTGATGCTGGTGCGGAACGTCGCCGAGGTGCTCGCGCACCGGCTGGAGATGACCCGGGGCAAGCTGATGGAGCAGTACACGCTGCACCGGCGAGGCGCGCTGTGAGACGTCAGACGCGGTAGCGGCGCAGCGCCGGTACGGCGGCGGCCAGGACCAGCATCACGGCGACGACCAGCAGCCCGCCGCCCGCGACGGCGGTGCGGGGGCCGAAGGCGGAGCCGGCGGTGCCGTGCAGCACGTCGGCGAGGCGCGGGCCGCCCGCCACGACGACGGTGAAGACGCCCTGCATGCGTCCGCGCATCTCGTCGGTCGCGGCGGACAGCAGGATCGACCCGCGGAAGACCATCGACACCATGTCGGCCACTCCGGCCACGGCGAGGAACGCCACCCCCACCCACAGGTTGCCGCTCAGCCCGAAGCCCGTGATGGCCGCACCCCAGACGACCACCGACCCGATGACCATCCAGCCGTGCCGGCGGGCCCGGGAGAAGGTGCCGGAGAACAGTCCGCCGAGCACGGCCCCGATGGGGATCGCCGCGAACAGCAGACCCAGCGCCAGCCCCTCGCCGTACGGCGCGTAGGTCTGGGCGGCGAGCTGCGGGAACAGGGCCCGGGGCATGCCGAGGACCATGGCGATGATGTCCGCGAGGAAGGACAGCAGCAGCACGGTGTGCCCGGAGATGTAGCGGAATCCGGCGGCTATCTCCTTCACGCCCGCGCGGCGGACCACCGTGCCGAGGGGCGGCAGCGACGGCAGCCGGTACACCGCCCACACCGTCACGCACAGGGCCAGCGCGTCGATGAGGTACAGCTCGGGCAGTCCGATGACGGGGATGAGGGCGCCGGCCAGCAGCGGGCCCGCCACCTGGCCGGTCTGCATCACGGTCGAGCCGAGGGCGTTCGCCGCGGGCAGTTCGTCCTCGGGGACCAGGCGGGCGATGGAGGCGCTGCGGGCCGGTGCGTTCAGGCCCCAGAAGGCCTGCTGCACGGCGAGCAGCACCATGAGCGCGGCCACCGACTCCAGGCCGGTGAAGGCCTGGAGCCAGAAGAGCAGCGAGGTGACGGCGATGCCGGTGTTGGTGATCAGCAGCAGCTTGCGCCGGTCCATGGTGTCGGCGATCGCCCCGCCCCACAGCGCGAACACGATCAGCGGCACCAGGCCGGCCAGGCTCGCGGCGCCGACCCACGCCGAGGAGCCGGTGATGTCGTAGATCTGCTTGGGCACGGCGACGGCGGTGAGCTGGCTGCCGACGGCCGTGACGATGGTCGAGCCCCACAGCCGTCGGTAGGCGGGGCGGCGCAGCGGGCGGGTGTCCATGGCCCAGCGCCGCCAGCCGCGCCGCCGGGGCGCGTGCGGCTCCGGGTCCTGCTCTGCCGTCCTGCTCTCGCTCGTGTCCACTCGCCGCTTCCTCGATGTCCGCTACATCTTTCTGGGCGGGGATCACTATCGCACCGGTCGCCCAGCGCGCGGCGGCCGGTCTCAGCTTCCGGTGATGAGCACGGCGCCGAGCACGATCATGGTGGCGGCGACCAGGCCGTCCAGGACCCGCCAGGCGGCGGGCTTGGCGAGGAAGCGGCCGAGCATCCGGGCGCCGAAGCCGAGGGCGGTGAACCAGCACAGGCTGGCCAGCACGGCGCCGAGGCCGAAGGTCCAGCGCAGCGGGCCGTGGTCGGCGGCGACGGAGCCGAGCAGGAACACGGTGTCGAGGTAGACGTGCGGGTTGAGCCAGGTCATCGCCAGGCAGGTGAGGACCGCCCGGCGCACGGATCCGGCCGCCTCCCCCTCCGTCCCCAGCGCGCCTCCGTCCGGCCGGAACACCCGGCGGGCGGCCAGGGCGCCGTAGCCCAGCAGGAACGCGCCACCGATCCAGCCGACCGCCTTCAGCGCGCCCGGCCAGGTCACGACCACCGCACCGACCCCGCCGACGCCGAGGGCGATGAGCGCGGCGTCGGACAGGGCGCAGATGGCGACGACGGCGAGGACGGCCTGGCGGCGGATCCCCTGGCGCAGGACGAAGGCGTTCTGGGCGCCGATGGCGACGATGAGGGACAGTCCAGTGCCGAAACCGGCGGCGCCGACGGTGAAAGTGCTGGTCATGGCGTCGACGCTACGGACGGGCCCGATCCGGGTCCAGCTAAAGATTCTTACGTATCATTAGCAGTCGTGATGATGACCGATCTCCCGCTGGATCAGGTGCGGACCCTGCTCGCGGTCGTGGACGAGGGGACGTTCGACGCGGCGGCGGCCGCGCTGCATGTGACGCCGTCGGCGATCAGTCAGCGCGTGAAGGCTTTGGAGCAGCGCACGGGGCGGGTGCTGCTGCTGCGGACCAAGCCGGTGCGGCCGACCGAGTCGGGCGAAGTGCTGGTGCGGCTGGCCCGGCAGGTGGCCCGGCTGGAACGGGACGCGTACACGGAGCTCGGGCTGAGCGGGGCCGGGGAGCCGACCCGGGTCTCGGTGGCGGTGAACGCGGACTCGCTGGCCACCTGGTTCCTCCGGGTGCTCACGCGCGTGCCGGAGGAGCTGCGGCTCTACTTCGAACTGCGCCGCGAGGACGAGGACCACACGGCGGCGCTGCTGCGGGAGGGGGTGGTGATGGCGGCGGTGACCTCGTCACCGGATCCCGTGCCGGGGTGTTCCGTCCGGTCGCTGGGGCGTATGCGCTACCTCCCCGTGGCCGCGCCGGACTTCGCCGCGCGCCACCTCGACGGGCCGCTGGAACAGGTGCTCCCCGGACTGCCCGTGGTGGCCTTCGACCGGCGGGACGACTTCCAGGACGGCTTCGTGCGCCGGCTCGCCCCGGGACGGAGCGGCGCGAGCGCGCTGCGGCACTACGTGCCGACCTCGGAGGGTTTCGTCGAGGCCGTGGCCGCCGGACTGGGCTGGGGCCTGGTGCCCGAGGCCCAGGCGGACCCGCTGCTGCGCACCGGGCGGCTGGTCGAATTCGCCCCGGGCCGGACGGTGGACGTGCCGCTGTACTGGCAGCAGTGGAAGCTCGACTCCCCCGCGCTGGCGCAGGTGGCCGAGACGGTGACGGCGACCGCCGGGGAGGCACTGCGGGTGTGACGCCCTACTCCCGGACGCCCTCCAGCTGGGCCGCCGCGCTGTCCAGCAGCATGTCCAGGGCGGTCGGATAGGCGCTGGTGAGCATGCGCGTGGCGAGCAGGGGTGCCGCCTCCGCGATGCGGGGGTGGGTGGTGGCGGGCAGGCGGGCGTAGGTCGAGCGCCACATCTCCTCGTCGGCCCGCAGCGCGGCGCTGGGCAGGGCCAGGGAGGCGGCGTCGAGCGCGGCGAAGGCCAGTGTGGTGTCGACGAAGGCGTGGTAGACGCGCACCGCGTCCGGCACCGGGAAGCCCGCCGTGCGCAGGATGTCCAGGACGGCCTCGTCGGCCGCGAGTTCGTGGGCCCGGCCGGAGACGCGGCTCGCGGTGAGCACGGCCGCCTGCGGATGCTCCACGTACGCGGCGTGGATGCGCAGCCCGACGGCCCGCAGGTCCGCCCGCCACTGCCCCGTCGGCGCCCAGCCGCGGAGCGCCTGCCCGATCAGCGCGTCACCGATGGCGAGCGTCAGGTCGTCCATGCCCCGGAAGTACCGGTAGAGCGTGCTCGGGTCGGCGTCCAGGGCCAGACCGAGCCTGCGGGCGGTCAGCCCGGCGCTGCCGTGTTCGCGCAGCATGCGCAGCGCCGTGTCGACGATCAGCTGTTCGGACAGCACGGTGCCGCTCTTGGTGGGCCTGCGCCGGCGGCGCTTCTCCTCGGGCACCACGGGCTTCGGCACGACGGGCTCCCTCCGCGCGGCTCCTTATGCCAACGCCATTGACCTTAAGTGACGAGGCGGCGTTGTATCTCCCCGAGGGCGCGCCACGTTCTTCGCAAAAAGGGAGTTTCTGTCATGCGTGTACTGCTCGTGGGTGCCGGAGGCGTGGGCGGCGCGATCACCCGGATCGCCGCCCGGCGGCCGTTCTTCGAGGCGATGGTGGTGGCCGACTACGACCTGGGCCGGGCCGAGGCGGCGGTCGCGGCGCTCGGCGGTGACGCGCGGTTCACCGCCGGGCAGGTGGACGCCGGCGACGAGGCGGCGGTGGCCGGGCTGCTGGCGCGGCACCGCTGCGACGTCCTGCTCAACGCCACCGATCCCCGGTTCGTGATGCCGCTGTTCCGCGCGGCCCGCGCCGCGGGCGCCACGTATGTCGACATGGCGATGTCGCTGTCCCGGCCGCACGCCGAGCGGCCGTACGAGGAGTGCGGGCTCAAGCTCGGCGACGAGCAGTTCGCGCAGGCGGCCGACTGGGAGAAGGAGGGTGTGCTGGCCCTCGTCGGCATGGGCGTGGAGCCGGGCCTGTCGGACGTCTTCGCGCGGTACGCCGCCGACGAACTCTTCGACGAGATCGAGGAGATCGGCGTCCGCGACGGCGCGAACCTGACGGTCGACGGCTACGGCTTCGCGCCCTCGTTCAGCATCTGGACCACCATCGAGGAGTGCCTCAACCCTCCGGTCGTCTACGAGGCCGACCGGGGCTGGTTCACCACGGAACCCTTCAGCGAGCCCGAGGTCTTCGACTTCCCCGAGGGCATCGGCCCGGTCGAGTGCGTGAACGTCGAGCACGAGGAGGTGCTGCTCGTCCCGCGCTGGGTCGACGCGCGCCGCGTCACCTTCAAGTACGGCCTGGGCGGCGAGTTCGTCGAGACGCTGAAGACGCTGCACCTGCTGGGCCTGGACAGCACCGATCCGGTGACCGTGCCGGGTCCGGACGGTCCGGTGGCGGTCTCGCCCCGGGACGTGGTCGCCGCATGCCTGCCCGACCCGGCGACGCTCGGGGAGCGCATGCGCGGGAAGACGTGTGCGGGCACGTGGGTGCGGGGCGTGCGGGACGGGAAGCCGCGGGAGGTGTACCTCTACCACGTGGTCGACAACCAGTGGTCCATGGCGGAGTACGGCTCTCAGGCCGTGGTGTGGCAGACCGCCGTCAACCCCGTCGTCGCGCTCGAACTCCTCGCCACGGGCGCCTGGTCCGGCGCGGGCGTGCTCGGCCCGGAGGCCTTCCCGGCCCGGCCCTTCCTCGACCTGCTGACCGCTTACGGCTCGCCCTGGGGCATGCGCGAGCAGTGAGCAATGTCCGGGGCGGCGCTGTTTCACCACGCGTCGACAGGTGACCCGAAGAGGAGCAATCATCCGAACGGGCACGTTTCTACTGCGATCGCAGGTGACTTCGATGGACAACTGGCGAGACCACGCTGCCTGCCGGCACGAGGACCCCGAGCTCTTCTTCCCGATCGGCACCTCCGGCCCGGCCCTGATGCAGACGGAGCAGGCCAAGGCGGTGTGCCGGCGCTGCCCCGTCCAGGAGCCGTGCTTGCAGTGGGCGCTGGACACGGGGCAGTCCATCGGTGTGTGGGGCGCAACCAGCGAGACGGAACGGCGCGCGCTGAAGCGGCGGGCGGCGGCCCGGCGGCGCTCCGGCTGACGCCACTCCGCCAAAGAAGGACGCCACTCCGCCAAAGAAGGGGGCGCCGCCGCTCCGGCCGGCGCCCCCACCCCCCTGAGGGCCTCAGCTGCGGCGCAGCGGCCCCCAGGGGTTCTCCTGCCGGGACACCTCCGCCTTCGCCTCGTCGATCACCTGCTGGTCGATCCAGCACATCGGCCGGGCGTCGGTGACCAGCGGTTCGTTGTCGGGTCCGCGGGAGGTCTCCTGGCCCGCGAGCACCCAGGCCCGCACACCGGGCCCCTTCTCGTGCGGCAGATGGGCGTAGTCGTGCAGACGGCGCGCCACCCACACCCGGACGGGCCGGTCCTCCCACCAGTCCTCGACGTCGAGCGGATTGGCGGACAGGCCCGGCATGGACACGCCCGTCAGATCGTCGGTGCTGGACACGTCGCGGAGATCGGTCGCGGGGCCGCGCGACCAGCGGACGTACAGGCCCTGATGCTGTTCGACCAGCTCGGTGAGCTCGGCGAGTGTGCGCACGACCGGCAGGTCGTCCGATCCACTCATGTCGTGTCCTCCTCCCTCGACGCCGTCAGGCGGACGGAGTACCCGCTCGGCGCGAGCGGAATCGGCCCTTCGGCGCGGACGGGTGCCGGCGCCGGGCCGGGGTTACGCTCGCGGCACATCGTCTGTCCCAGCAGCAGAAAGGGGCCGAGCATGAGCGTCCGCGTACGCCGCGTCTACGATCCGCCCGAGCCGGAGGACGGGGTGCGCGTCCTGGTCGACCGGTTGTGGCCGCGGGGGCTGGCGAAGGACGCGGCGCGGGTGGACGAGTGGCCGAAGGCGATCACCCCGTCGACGGAGCTGCGCCGCTGGTACCACGCCGGCGAGGGCTCGTACGAGGAGTTCGCCGGGCGGTACGAGGCGGAACTCGCCGCCGACGAGGCGGCCGAGCTCCTCGACCACGTCCGCGACCTGGCCCGCAAGGGCGGTGTGACGCTGCTGACCGCGTCGAAGACGCCGGAACAGAGCCACGCCACGGTGCTGGCCCGCCTCGTGCGGAGCTGAGGAGGCGGGCCGTCCGGGCACGGTCAGGCGGTCTGCTTCGCCGCCGCCCGCCCCGCCGCCCGCCCCGAGAACAGGCAGCCGCCGAGGAACGTGCCCTCCAGCGCGTTGTAGCCGTGGACACCGCCGCCGCCGAATCCGGCGACCTCACCGGCCGCGTACAGACCCTCCACCGGCTTGCCGTCCATCCCGAGGGCACGGGAGTCAAGGTCCGTCTGGATGCCGCCGAGCGTCTTGCGGGTGAGGATGTGCAGCTTGACGCCGATCAGGGGGCCGGCCGCCGGATCGAGGATGCGGTGCGGGGTGGCGACCCGGCCGAGGCGGTCGCCGATGTAGCGGCGGGCGTTGCGGATGCCCTGCACCTGGGCGTCCTTGGCGTAGGGGTTGGCGATCTGGAGGTCGCGGGCCTCGATCTGGCGCTTGATCCCGGCCGCGTCGAGGAGCGGCTTGTCGGTGAGCTCGTTCATCTTCTCGACGAGCTGTTCGACACTGGGCGCGGTCACGAAGTCGGCGCCCTTGCGCAGGAACGCGTCGACCGGCCCGGGCGCGCCCTTGCCGAGGATGCGTTCCTTCAGGAACCCGGCGCGGTCCTTGGCGGTGATGTCGGGGTTCTGCTCGGAGCCCGACAGGGCGAACTCCTTCTCGATGATCTTCTGCGTGAGGATGAACCAGGAGTGGTCGTACCCGGCGATGTCCTCGGTGGTGCGCAGGTGCTTCAGGGTGCCGAGGGTGTCGTAGCCGGGCAGGTAGGGCCCGGGCAGGCGGCGGCCGAGGGCGTCGAACCACATCGAGGAAGGGCCGGGCAGGATGCGGATGCCGTGGCCGGGCCAGATCGGGTCCCAGTTCTGAAGGCCCTCGGTGTAGTGCCACATGCGGTCCCGGTTGACCAGCCGTGCGCCCGCCTCGGCGCTGATGTCGAGCATCCGTCCGTCGACGTGGGCCGGTACGCCGGTGACCATCTCCTTCGGCGGGGTGCCGAGTCGCTCGGGCCAGTAGCGGCGGATGATGTCGGGGTTGGCGCCGATGCCGCCGCTGGTGACGACGACGGCCTGGGCGGTGAGTTCGAACTCGCCGATGGCGTCGCGGCTGGAGGCGACACCCCGGGGTGAGGGGTCCTCGGCCAGCACCGTGCCCCGCACGCCGCGGGCGCTGCCGTCCTCCATGACCAGTTCGTCGACGCGATGGCGGTGGTGGAAGGTGAGCAGTCCGTCGCGCGCGGCCTGCTTGGCGTAGCGGACGAAGGGTTCCACGACACCGGTGCCGGTACCCCAGGCGATGTGGAAGCGGGGCACCGTGTTGCCGTGCCCGTGCGCCGTGAGGTCGCCGCGCTCGGCCCAGCCGACGGTGGGCAGGAAGGTGATGCCGTGCCCGTTCAGCCAGGACCGCTTCTCCCCCGCGGCGAACTCCACGTAGGCGCGCGCCCAGCGCACGGCCCAGGAGTCCTCGTCCTCCAGCCGGTCGAAGCCCGCGCTGCCCCGCCAGTCGCTCCAGGCGAGGTCGAAGGAGTCCTTGATGCCCAGCCGCCGCTGCTCCGGCGAGTCGACGAGGAACAGCCCGCCGAAGGACCAGAAGGCCTGTCCCCCGAGGTTGGCGGCGTTCTCCTGGTCGACGAGGGCGACCCTCCTACCCCTGCTGGTCAGTTCGTGTGCCGCGACCAGGCCTGCGAGGCCCGCTCCGACGACGATGACGTCGGCGTCCATGGCGACGTTCCCTTCTTCAGTTCTGCCTGTGGTCGGGGGTGCCGCTGCCGTCGGTCAGCAGGGCCGTGAGCAGTTGCTTCAGCCAGGCGCGGGCGTGTTCGACGTCCCGGTCCAGCAGCAGTTGCGTGGTGACGCCGTCGTAGGCGGCGACCACGGCGTGGGCGGCGCCGTCGGTGTCGCCCAGGACAGCGGGCAGTGCGGTGTGCCCGCGGGCCCGGGCGAGCCGGTCCGCGATCGCCTGCCGCAGCCGCGCGCGGTGTTCCAGCAGACTGCGCGCCACGTCCGGGTCGCGGGCGGCGTGCACCAGGAAGTCCGTCTTCACCAGGAGCCAGTCCCGGTCGAGGAGCAGCACGTCGGTGACGCGGTCCACGGCGGCGGGGACGTCGAGGCCGGGCCCGTCGAGCGCGAGGGCCCCGGACACCTGCTCCGCGATCAGGTCGGCCCGCTCCCGGTAGAGGGCGAAGAACAGCTCGTCGAGGCTGGAGAAGTTGGAGTAGAAGGCGCCCCTGCTGTAGCCGGCGGCCTCGCAGACCTCCTCGATCGAGACGCGCCCGAAGCCCTTGGCCGCGAACACGGAGAACGCCGCGTCCAGGAGGTTGGCCCGGGTGCGGACTCGGCGCCTGGTCACACGCCCGGTCGTTCTCTCCACGGCCATGCCCGGCCTCCTTTCGATACGTGACTGTATTCGATACATCGATGTATCGAAAGCCTCCGATTTACATGGAACAAGTTTTCGATTACGAGGTACGCTGAGGCCATGCACCTCCAGGGCTCCCTCTTCGACCAGACGGACGAGCTGCGGCTCGGGCCCCTCGACGGGATCAGCCGTACCGACCTCGGTTTCGGCGCCTGGCTCGACGTCCTGCCCGGGTGGCTCAGCGGTTCCGACACGCTGTTCGAACAGCTGGCCGCCGAGGTGCCGTGGCGGGCGGAGCGGCGCACGATGTACGACCACGTCGTCGACGTCCCCCGGCTGCTCGCCTTCTACGGCGCCGAGGACCCGCTGCCGCACCCGGTCCTGACCGAGGCGCGCGACGCGCTGAGCGCCCACTACGGCGAGGAACTGGGCGAGCCGTTCACCACGGCCGGGCTGTGCTACTACCGCGACGGCCGGGACAGCGTGGCCTGGCACGGCGACCGGATCGGGCGGGGTGCGCGCGAGGACACGATGGTCGCCATCCTGTCGGTGGGAGCGCCCCGTGACCTGCTGCTGCGTCCGATGCGGGGCGGTCGCGACACCGTGCGCCGGCCACTGGGCCACGGCGACCTGATCGTGATGGGCGGCTCCTGCCAGCGCACCTGGGAGCACTCCGTCCCCAAGAGCGCCCGCGCGACGGAGCCGCGGATCAGCATCCAGTTCCGCCCGCACGGCGTGCACTGAGCCCGAACGACCGTGCCCCGCCGGTCCGTTGATGAGGACCTGCCCATTCCCCTTGCCGTGGGGTCTGCTTTCCTTCTCCCGTCGGGCTGGAACCACACCAACGCGGGGCAGATCATGCGGGCAGACGTACACCAAGTCGCGGACGGCACCTACCTGGTGCACGGCTCCGACACCAACTGGGTGATCCTCGCGGAGGGGGACGCCGTCACGCTCGTCGACACCGGCTACCCCGGCGACCGGGAGCGGCTCCTCGCCTCGCTCGCGGCGGTGGGAAGCGCCCCGGAGGCGGTCGCGGCGGTGCTCATCACGCACGCGCACAACGACCACCTGGGTTCCGCCGAGTACCTGCGCGCCACGTACGGCACGCCCGTCCACCTGCACGAGGCCGAAGCACCGCACGCGCGCCGGGAGTTCCTGCACCAGGTGTCCGTCGGGACGGTGCTGAGGAACGGCTGGCGGCCGGGTGTACTGCCCTGGGCCGTGCACGCGCTGCGCTCCGGCGGCACGACGCACAACCCGGTCACGGCCCCCGAGCCGTTCCCGGCGGCGGGCCCCCTGGACCTGCCCGGGCGGCCCGTGCCGGTGCACACACCGGGCCACACCGACGGGCACTGCGCCTACCACCTGCCGGGCACCGGTGTGCTCATCTCCGGCGACGCCCTGGTCAGCGGGCACCCCACCTCGCGAGCCGAGGGGCCGCAGCTGCTGCCGGACATGTTCCACCACGAGCGCCCGCGTGCCGTGGCGTCCCTGGACGTCCTCGCGGAACTGGAGGGCGAGCTGCTGCTGCCCGGGCACGGTCCGGTCCACCGCGGCTCGTTGAAGGACGCCGCACAACGGGCCCGGGAGCGCGCCCTCTAATCTGAGGTGACGATCAGCGGCGAGACAAGGACACCCGGCTCATGGCACTTCAGATCAGCGCGACCAACCCGGAGCATCCCGCGCTTCTGCTGGAGCTGCCGTGGGACCTGCCCCTGGAGGAGTGGCCGGAGGAGTACCTCGTGCCGCTGCCCCGCGGCATCTCCCGGCACGTGGTCCGCTACTCCCGGGCCGGCGACGAGGTGATCGCCGTCAAGGAGCTGGCCGAGCGGCCCGCGCAGCGCGAGTACGGGCTGCTGCGCGACCTGGACCGGATCGGCATCCCGGCTGTGGACCCGCTGGCCGTGGTCACCGGCCGTACCGACCGCGACGGCGCCCCGCTGGAGAGCGTGCTGATCACCCGGCACCTGGGCGGCTCGATGCCGTACCGCTCGATGTTCGAGACGACCATGCGCCCCGCCACCATGCACCGGTTGATGGACGCGCTCGCCGTGCTGCTGGTGCGGCTGCACCTGGCCGGGTTCGCCTGGGGCGACTGCTCGCTGTCCAACACCCTCTTCCGGCGCGACGCGGGCGCCTACGCCGCGTATCTGGTGGACGCCGAGACCGGTGACCTGCATCCGCGGCTCAGCTCCGGGCAGCGCGAGTACGACCTGGACCTCGCCCGCGTGAACATCAGCGGGGAGCTGCTGGACCTGGAGGCGTCCGGGGCGCTGCATCCGTCGGTGGACCCGGTCGAGTTCGGCATGGAGATCTGCGCCCGCTACCGCGGCCTGTGGGACGAACTGACCCGCACCTCCGTCTACCCGGCCGGCAAGCACCACTACATAGAACGCCGGATCCGCCGTCTGAACGACCTCGGTTTCGACGTCGCCGAGATGCAGATCGAGCACGCCTCGAACGGCGACACGGTCACCTTCGTGCCCAAGGTCGTCGACGCGGGCCACCACCAGCGCCAGCTGCTGCGCCTGACCGGGCTCGACGCCGAGGAGAACCAGGCCCGGCGGCTGCTCAACGACCTGGAGAGCTGGATGGCGACCCAGGACGACTACGCCCCGGGCGACCCCCTCGGCGCCCGCCCGGAGGTGCTGGCCCACCGCTGGGTGCGAGAGGTGTTCCGGCCGACCGTGCGGGCGGTGCCGCCCGAACTGCGCGGTTCCATGGACCCGGCGGAGATCTACCACCAGCTCCTCGAACACCGCTGGTACATGTCCGAGCGGGCCCAGCACGACATCGGCATCGAAACGGCGGTCGAGGACTACATCAAGAACATCCTCCCGAAGGCCCGCAAGACGCTCCAGCCGACGGCGGACTGAGCCACCGCCACCGTCAGGCGTGCGGGACCACGGCCACCGGGCAGTCCGCGTGGTGCAGCATCCCGTGCGCCACCGAGCCGATCCGGGCACCGACGGCCGTACGGTGGGCCCGCCGTCCGACGACCATCAGCTGGGCCGTCCCGGCCACCGACAGCAGCACCTGCCCGGCGCTGCCCATTTCGACGTGCTCCTCCACCGGCACGTCGGGGAACCGCTCCCGCCACGGCAGGACGGCGGCGGCCAGGGCCTTCCTCTCGTACGGTTCCAGTCCCCCGGCCTCGTCGAGGAGCTTCAGCGAGCCGGGGCTGTAGGCGAACACCGGCGGCAGGGTCCAGGCCCGTACGACCCGCACGGTCGCCCCGCGCGCGGCAGCCGTCTCGAACGCGAACCGCAGCGCGTCGGCGCTGTCCTCCGGGTCGCCCTGCTGGCCCACGACGATCTCGCGCCCGGCGGCCTCGACCGAGGGCTGGTCACCGGCCCGGACGAGCACGACGGGGCAGGTGGCCTCGGCGATGACCTGCTGGCCCACCGAGCCGAGCAGGAAACCGACGATCGGCCCGTGGCCGCGCGAGCCCAGCACCAGCAGCTCGGCCTCGGCTGCCGCGGCGACCAGGGTGTCGACGACCGCGCCCTCCACGACGTCGGTGGTCACCTCCAGGTCCGGGTGCCGTTCGGCGATGGTCCCGACCGCCTCGGTCACCGCGCTGTGCACCCACTCCGCCTGGCTGTCCGCGTCCCCGGCGATCCCGGCTTCGAGCGCCTCCTGCGGCTGGAACCGCCAGGCGTGCACCACGCGCAGCGGCCGGTCGCGCCGCACCGCCTCGCGGGCCGCCCAGGCGAGGGCCGCGAGGCTCTCCTGCGTTCCGTCGACCCCTGCGGTGATCGGGCGTGTCATCCGGCTGCCTCCTTGTGTGAATGCCGCTGCATGGAAAAGTCACTGCGACGATGATCAGTTTTCACTATTCTTCCCGCATGTCTCTGGAGTGGGAGCAGGTAATGGTGGACTCGGCCGATCCCGAGGCCCTGGGCCGCTGGTGGGCCGAGGCGCTGGGCTGGACCGTGGTGAACGACGAACCCGACGAGTTCGAGATCCGGCCCGCACCGGACCGGCTGCCGGGGTTGCTCTTCACGACCGTGCCGGAGAGCAAGACGGTCAAGAACCGCCTCCACCTCGATTTCCGGCCCGACGACCAGGAGGCCGAGGTGGCCCGGCTGCTGGCGCTCGGCGCGCGGCACGCGGACGTGGGGCAGGGCGAGCAGCCGTGGGTGACGCTGGCCGACCCGGAGGGCAACGAGTTCTGCGTGCTGGGGGCCCGCCGGAGCTGATCTCCGTATCGGAGCGCACCGCGGCGATCGAACATACGATGGGCGAAGGTCGGCGCGGTGCCCCGGGTTGCCGTGCCGTGAGTCGACCGCCCGGTGTGGGGGACGTATGGCACAGGCCGCCGATGCGGCGCGGACCGTCATCATGACCGTGGACGACGACCCGGGGGTCTCCCGGGCCGTGGCCCGGGATCTGAGGCGGCGGTACGGCGCGTCGTACCGGATCGTGCGCGCGGAGTCCGGCGAGTCCGCGCTCGACGCGCTGCGGGAGCTGAAGCTGCGCGGCGATCTCGTGGCCGTGATCCTGGCCGACTACCGGATGCCGCAGATGAACGGCATCGAGTTCCTCGAACAGGCCCTGGACGTCTACCCGGGCGCCCGGCGGGTGCTGCTGACGGCGTACGCGGACACGAACGCGGCGATCGACGCGATCAACGTCGTCGACCTCGACCACTACCTGCTCAAGCCGTGGGACCCGCCCGAGGAGAAGCTCTACCCGGTCCTCGACGATCTGCTCCGGGCATGGCGGACCGGCGACCACCGGCCCGTGACCAGCACGAAGGTCGTCGGGCACCGCTGGTCGGCGCACTCCTCGGACGTCCGGGAGTTCCTGGCCCGCAACCAGGTGCCGTACCGCTGGTACTCCTCCGACGAGCCGGAGGGGCGGCGGCTGCTGGCCGCGGCCGGTGAGGACGGGATGCGACTGCCGGTCGTGATCACGCCGGACGGGACACCGCTGGTGGAGCCGGAGGCCGTCGACCTCGCCGCCCGGGTCGGGCTGGCGACGACGCCGACGGCCGAGTTCTACGACCTGGTCGTGATCGGCGGCGGTCCGGCCGGGCTCGGCGCGGCGGTCTACGGCGCCTCCGAAGGGCTGCGGACGGTGCTCGTGGAGCGGTCCGCGACCGGCGGACAGGCCGGGCAGAGCTCACGCATCGAGAACTACCTGGGTTTCCCCGACGGCGTGTCGGGGGCCCAGCTCACCGACCGGGCGCGGCGGCAGGCGACGAAGTTCGGCGCCGAGATCCTCACCGCGCGCGAGGTGACGGCACTGGAGGTCAACGGCGCCGCCCGGATCGTACGGTTCTCGGACGGCTCGGCGGTCGCCGCGCACAGCGTGATCCTGGCGACCGGCGTGTCCTACCGGCAACTGGCGGCGCCCGGCTGCGAGGAGCTGACCGGGTGCGGGGTGTTCTACGGGTCGGCCCTGACGGAGGCTCCCTCCTGCCAGGGGCAGGACGTGTACATCGTCGGCGGCGCCAACTCCGCCGGGCAGGCTGCGATGTACCTGTCCCGGGGCGCCAAGTCGGTGACGCTGCTGGTGCGCGGCGAGTCGCTGGCGGCGTCGATGTCGCACTACCTCATCCAGCAGATCGAGGAGTCCCCGAACATCCAGGTGCGCGCCCGCACGGTCGTCGAGGAAGCGCACGGCGACGGTCACCTGGAGCGGCTGAGCCTGCGGGACGTGGACACCGGCGAGACCGAACAGGTCGACGCGCAGTGGGTGTTCGTGTTCATCGGCGCGGCCCCGCGGACCGACTGGCTCGACGGCACGGTGCTGCGGGACGAGCGCGGGTTCATCCTCGCCGGGCCCGACCTGACCGCCGACGGCCGCCCGCCGGAGGGCTGGGAGCTGGACCGGCCGCCGTACCACCTGGAGACCAGTGTGCCCGGCGTCTTCGTGGCGGGCGACGCCCGCTCCGAGTCCGCCAAGCGGGTCGCGTCCGCCGTCGGAGAGGGAGCCATGGCCGTGATGCTCGTCCACCGTTATCTGGAGCAGTCGTGAGCGGGCAGCCCGCGCCGTGCAGCCCGCAGGAGATCGGCTCGCTGTTCCTGTTCGAGAAGCTCACGCCCGAGCAGCTGGGGCGGCTGTGCGGCGAGGGGCGGGTGGAGACGTTCGAGCCCGGCCCCGTCTACACCGAGGGCGACCCCGCCACCTGCTTCTACGTGCTGCTGGAGGGCACGGTCGTGCTGTACCGCCGGGTCGGCGGCGACGACGTGGAGGTGACCCGGACCTCCCAGCGCGGGGTGTACGCCGGGTCCATGCAGGCGTATCTGGGTGACCGGGTGCCGCAGGTCTACAACAACTCCATGCGCGTCACCGAGCCGACGCGGTTCTTCGTGCTGCCGGCCGACACGTTCGCGGGCATCATGCAGGACTGGTTCCCGATGGCGGTGCATCTGCTGGAGGGGCTCTTCTTCGGTTCGAAGAACACCCAGCGGGCCGTCGGGCAGCGCGAACGGCTGCTGGCGCTCGGCTCGTTGTCCGCCGGCCTCACCCACGAGCTCAACAACCCCGCGGCGGCGGCCGTACGGGCGACCGCGACGCTGCGGGAGCGGGTGGGCAAGATGCGGCACAAGCTTGCGGTCATCGCGCAGGGTTCGTACTCCCCCGAGGTCATGGCGAACCTCATCGACCTCCAGGAACGCACCGCCGAGCGCGTCGCCAAGGCCCCGGTGCTGAGTCCGCTGGAGGCCTCCGACCGCGAGGACGCGCTCACCGACTGGCTCGACGACCACGGCATCCCGGACGGCTGGCGGATCGCGCCCGCCTTCGTCCAGGCCGGTCTCGACGAGGACTGGCTGGACCAGGTCGCGGCGGCGGTGGACGAGGAGCTCCTGCCGAGCGCCGTCGGGTGGCTCAACTACACCGTCGAGACCGAGCTGCTGATGGACGAGATCAACGACTCCACCGCGCGCATCTCGCATCTCGTCGACGCGGCCCAGCAGTACTCCCAGCTCGACCGGGCGCCCTTCCAGAACGCCGACGTCCACGAACTCCTCGACAGCACACTGCTGATGCTGTCGGGCAAGATCGGCCGGCAGATCAAGGTCGCCAAGGACTACGACCGTACGCTGCCGAGGATCCCGGCGTACCCGGCGGAGCTCAACCAGGTCTGGACGAACCTGGTCGACAACGCGGTCTCGGCGATGAACAGCGCCGGCGGGGAAGGCACGTTGACCGTACGGACGGCCCGGGACCACGACCGGCTGCTGGTGGAGTTCCGGGACACGGGCGTCGGTATCCCGGCGGAGGACCGGGGGCGGATCTTCGACCCGTTCTTCACGACGAAGCCGGTGGGTGAGGGGACCGGGCTCGGGCTCGACATCTCCTGGCGGATCGTGGTCAACAAGCATCACGGGAGCATTCAGGTGGAGTCGGAGCCCGGGGACACGCGGTTCCAGGTGCTGCTTCCGCTGACAGCGGTCGAGGAGGAGTCGCCATGAGTGGTGAGAACGGGATCGACCCGGGTGCTGCGCCGAGCGGCAGCGGGTGCGCGGAGTGCGAGGCGGCCGGCGGGTGGTGGTACCACCTCCGGCGGTGTGCGCAGTGCGGGCACGTGGGGTGCTGCGACAGTTCGCCCGCGCAGCACGCGACGGCTCATTTCAGGGAGTCGGGGCATCCGTTGGTGCAGAGCTTCGAGCCGGGTGAGGGCTGGTACTGGGACTACTCGACGAACGAGTTGTACGAGTCGGGGCCGGAGCTGGCGGCGCCGGTGAGTCATCCCGCGGATCAGCCGGTGCCGGGGCCTGCGGGGCGGGTGCCGGATGATTGGGCGAGGGTCTTGCGGGCCTAGGAGCCCGGGAGCTTCTGTTTGGTGGCGGCTGCGGGTTGTCGGGGGTTGATCGCGCCCACGCGGCGGAGCCGCATAATGTCACAGCCCCGCGCCCCTGAAAGAGAAGGTTGGTTCTGTGCCGCAGGCTTCGTCTGACACGCCCGTTATCGGGAGGGATGCCGAACTCGAGCGGCTTTCCGGGATGCTGGAGCGTGCGCGCGGAGGTGAGGCGCGGGCCGTACTGATTGCCGGGGACGCCGGAGTGGGCAAGACCCGGGTTCTGGATGAGGTCGGGGGGCGGGCCGCCGCTTCAGGCATGACCGTGGTCACCGGGCACTGCGTGGATCTCGGTGACGTCGGTCTGCCCTATCTGCCGTTTACCGAGATCCTGGGCGTGCTCGCCGCCGACGAGCGGTTCGCTTCCGCCCTGGCCGCCCATCCCGTGGTCGGGCGGATGCTCGGAGGCGGAACCGATTCCGCGCGGGACGTCGACGGGCGGTTGCGGCTGTTCGAGGGGATGGCGGGGCTGCTGGCCGATGTGGCGGATGTCGCGCCGCTGCTGCTCGTGCTGGAGGATCTGCACTGGGCCGACCAGTCGTCGCGGGATCTGCTGCGGTTCCTGCTCGGCCGGGGTGTTCTGCGGCACCGGCTGGCGGTGTTCGCCTCGTACCGGGCGGACGACCTGCACCGGCGCCATCCGCTGCGGCCGCTGCTCGCGGAGCTGATACGACTGCCCGCCGTGGAGCGGCTGGAGCTGCGGCCGCTGGGCGATTCCGACGTGGCCCGGCTGGTGCGGCAGCTCGAACGGCGACCGCTGGCGGAGGCCACGGTGCGGCGGATCGTGGAGCGGGCCGAGGGGAACGCCTTCTACGCGGAGGAGTTGCTCGCGGCGACGGACACGGAGTCCGGTGGGGTGCCCAGCGGGCTCGCCGACGTGCTGCTGATCCGCTTCGAGCAGCTGTCCGACACCGCGCAGCAAGTGCTGCGGACCGCGGCCGTCGCCGGGCGCCGGGTGGAGCACGAGCTGCTGCGGGAGGCGGTCGGGCTTCCCGAGGAGGAGCTGGAGTCGGCGCTGCGCGAGGCGGTGGGGCGGCAACTGCTCGTCGCCGGGGACGACGACACGTACTCCTTCCGGCACGCCCTCGCCCGTGAGGCCGTCTACGCCGATCTGCTCCCCGGGGAGCGGGCGCGGCTGCACGGCGCGTTCGCCCGGCTGCTCGCCGGGCAGGGGCGGACCGCGGAGAGCGCCGCCGAGCGTGCCCACCACTACCGGGAGAGCCACGACCTCGTCGAGGCGCTGACCGCCTCCCTGGAGGCCGCCGACCACGCCCAGCGGGTGGGCGCGCCGGCCGAGGAGCAGCGGCATCTCGAAGCGGCCCTCGACCTGTGGCCGGCGGTGGGTGCCGAGGCCCGGCCCTCGGGCGGAGGCGTCGACCGGGTGACGCTGACGTTGCGGGCTTCGGCGGCGGCCGCGCACGCCGGGGAGCTGCACCGGGCGGTCTCGCTCACGCGGTCCGCGCTGGCGGAGCTCGGCCAGGACGCCGACTCCGAACTCGCCGCTCGGGTCCGCTACACCCTCGCCGGGAACCTGCTGAGGGTGGACAGCCTGACGTCGGCGTTCGCCTACAGCAGCGAGGCCCTGGCGATGATCCCCGAGGATCCACCGTCGCGTACGTGGGTGTGGGCGGCGGCCACACATGCCATGGCCGCACGCCACGTCGGGGAGAACGAGACCGCACTGCGGGTCGCCCGGCGGGCCCTGAGCGTGGCCGAGGAACTGCGGCTGACCGACGCCCAGGCGGACCTGCTGATCTCCCTGGCCGTCTTCGACGGAAGCGGGCGGCGCGGCCCCGAGGGCCGTGAGCGGCTGCTGCGGGCCCGGGAGCTGGCCCGGGGTTCGGGCAACGCGGCCGTGGAGCTGCGTGCCCTGTTCAACCTTGCCATGGGCTGCTACGAGTCCGGTGCGCTGGCGGAGTGCGTGCCCTGGCTGACGGAGGGCCTGGACCGGGCCCGGCGCGCCGGGCTGCTGTCGTCCCCGTATCCGCTGGAGATGCGGTACCTGCGGCTGGTGGTGCTGCATGTCCTGGGCCGCTGGGACGAGTGTGTGGGGGCGGCGGCGGCCGATGCCGAACTGCGGCCGTCCGCCGGCGCTTACACGGTCGGTCCCGCGCTGTATGTCGCCCTGGCGCGGGGGGACATGACGGCCGCCGACCGGGCGCGTGCCCTGCTGGAGGGCCCCTTCGACTGGATGGCCACCCTGATCGCGGGCATCGCACTCACCGACGCCGCGGCACTGCGGCGTGATCCCGAGGACGCGGTGCGGTGGACGCGGTCCACGGTCGCGGCCCTCACCGGCGAGGCGGGGACCCGCCCGGACGTCACGGTCCGGCTCGCCGCTCTGGCGTTGTCCGCGGTGGCCGACGCGGCCGCCGAGCCCCGGTCGGCCGGCGACGAGGCGACGACCCGCCGCTGGACGGACACGGCGGCCGAACTGGTGGAGCTGGCGCGGGCCACCGCCACCCACGGCGAGGACGGCACCCCGCAGGGCCCCGAGGGCCAGGCGTGGCTGGCCCGTGCGGAGGCGGAGTGGATCCGGGCCGTCTCGGGGCCGGACGCCGCGGCCTGGTCTCAGGCGCTGACGGCGTTCGGCTACGGCGACGTCTACGAGCAGGCGCGCTGCCGGCTCCGGTACGCCGAGGCCCTGATGGCGGCCGGGCGTCGCGAGGAGGCGGCGGCCGAGGCCCGTGAGGTCCGGGAGACCGCCGACCGCCTCGGCGCCACGCCGCTGCGGGAGCAGGTGGACGCCCTGGTCCGGCGCGGTCGCCTGGCGGACACGCCGGACGCCGACGAGCGCGCCGGGGGGCTCACCGCACGCGAGCAGGAGGTGCTGCGGCTGCTCGCGCTCGGCCGCAGCAACCGGCAGATCGGCGAGGAGCTGTTCATCACCGGCAAGACGGCGAGCGTCCACGTCTCCAACATCCTCGCCAAGCTGGGCGCGTCGAGCCGTGGCGAGGCGGTGGCGATCGCCTACCGGGATGGTCTGATCACCCCGGAGCCGTCGGCGTCCGGCTGACCGGCGGACCGCCGGCCGGCGGGGGCGTGTCCCCGACCCGGGCTAGTGAGTCCGGCAGTCGAGGCTCTCCAGGTCGACGGCGTCGGCCATCGCCCGCATCCCCTTGTCGTTGGGGTGCAGGTGGTCGCCGCCGTCGAAGGCGGGGAGGACCCGCTCGCGGTCGTAGGGGCTGCGCAGGACGCGGTCGAAGTCGGTGACCGCGTCGAACTCGCCGCTGCTGCGGATGAAGGTGTTGACCTCCTGGCGCACGGCTTCGCCGGCGGGGTCCCATTCCCGCCAGCCCTTGTAGGGGGCGATCGTGGCGGCGACGACGCACTTCCCGGCCGCGTGCACCCGCTCGGCCAGCGTGCGGTATCCGTCGATGAGTTCGTCGGCCGTGGCGCCGGGCTCGGCCTTGATGTCGTTGACGCCCTGGAAGAGGACCACCGTGCGCAGGCCGGGAAGTGAGAGGACGTCCCGTGACAGGCGGTTCAGGGCGCTCTGTCCGGGGCCGTCGATGAGGACCTTGTTGCCCGCGATGCCCGCGTTGGCCACTCCCTCGACGGACGTCGCGGGGGACGCGCGCAGCCGGCGGGCGAGGTAGTCGGGCCAGCGGCGGTCGAGGTCGGTCGTGGACTGCCAGCCGTCGGTGATCGAGTCGCCGAGGGCGGCCACGGCGCCCGCCGCGGGCCTGGGCCGCACGGTGACGGCGTCGAGGTAGAACCAGGAGCCGGTCCGCTGTGCCCAGTTGGCGCCGCTCTCCTCCGCGGTGTGGTCGCCGGCGGTGGTGTACGACGTCTGCATCGCCATCCAGTGCCCGGTGAGCACTCCTCCCGCCCGGGGGACGTAGAGGCTGACCACGAGTTTGCTCGCGGCGGGGACGTGGCCGGGCAGCGGGTCGCTGTAGACGATGCCGCCGGCGGGGACCGTGACGGAGCGCGCGCCGCCGAAGGTCAGGCGCCGGTTGCTGCCGGGGACGAGTGCGGCTCCGTCGCGCTGGAGCCCCGCGTGGACGTTGCCGAACGTCACCGGCCGGTCCCCGAAGGCGTTGGACAGCCGCACCCTGAGGCCGGTGCCGCCGACGCTGGTGCGCACGACCAGCCGGTAGCCGCGGCCGTCGACCGCCTCGCCGATGCGGTCGGCGGAGGAGGCCCAGGTGACCACGCCGTACCCGGTCCCCGTCGGCGCGCCGGCCGGCGGTTCCGGCTCGTCGCCCTGGGGTGCGCCGCCGGAACCGCAGCCCAGCAACAGGCAGCAGGAGAGAGCGGCCAGGGCGGTGCGGCCGCGGGGGCGGGCGGGGCGTGGCATCGGGGCGCTCCTTCGGCCGGTGTGCACGGGCGGGCGGTGTCAGGGGGCGAGATCCCGCATCGTCGCGGAGCCACCGGGAGCGAGTCGGACACTGCGTGCCGTCCCGGCGTACGACACGGTAGTGGTGCGGCCCCCGACGCTGTGCAGGGTGGCCTCGGTGGGCCTGCCGTGCCGCCGGCGCAGGTCGAGGACGAGGCCGCCGCGCACGCCGACTCCGCGTACCCGGCCCTCGTCCGCCCACGCCTCGGGCAGGGCGGGCAGCAGTTCCACATGACCCGGCCGCGACTGGACGAGCATCTGCCGGGCTTTGCGGTCGTGGAGGGGGCTGACGTGGGAACCCTCGCGCCGTCACGGCCGTTGTCCGGGCATCCGCGTCCCCATGGGGAGGCCGGTACGACGACAGCAGGGGGGTGTGATGAGCGAGTTGGTCCCCGGTGGCAATCTGCCGCTTCCGGGCGGAGCGGTGACCGTCCGGGTGCCCGGCCCGTTCGACGTGTCCGCGCTCGTCACGGACGACGGCGGAAAGGTGCGCGACGACGGCGACTTCGTCTTCTACAACCAGCCGGCAGCGCCGGGAGCGACGCTGCGGGGCGACGCGCTCTCCGTGGACCCGGCGAGGCTGCGTACCGGCGCCACCCGGGTCACCGTCGCCGTCAGCCCCGCCGAGCCCGGAACCCCCCTCGGCCGCCTGCCCTCCCCCACGCTGCACGTCACCGACGCGTCGGGCCGCCCGCTCGCCCGGTTCACCCCGCCGCCTCCCCGCCAGGAGACGGTCCTGCTGCTCGCGGAGCTCTACCGGCGCGGCGACCGCTGGAAGCTGCGCGCCCTGGGCCAGGGGTACGCCGACGGACTGGCGGGACTCGCCAGGGACTTCGGCGTCGATGTCGTGGACGACACGCCCGCGACCGGGCCGGACTCGCAGGCGGCCGGTGGGCCGGGCGTGCGGCCGGGTTCCCCCGGCGGCGACGCGCAGCGAGCGGCCCGCGCCCGCACGCTCGCGCCGACACCGGCCCCGGCCGGGAGCGCAACCGGCGTCGGCCCCTCCCCCGGCCCCTCCGCCTCCGTACCGTCCGCCCTCGACCCGGACGGCTTCACCGCCCTGGTCAACTCCGCGCGAACCGGCGTCGGTTCACCACCGGTCTCGCTCGACCCGCGGCTCGTGTCCGCGGCGCGGGCCCACGCCGCCGCCATGGCCGCGTCCGGGCGCCTGGGTGTCGAGAGCCGGGACGGCGTCTCCGTGTATGAGCGGGTCGTCGGCGCCGGGTACGTCTACCTCACCGTCGGCGAGCACCTGGTGTCCGGCCCGCGCACCACAGCCGAGTTCGTCGCGTACTGTCTGCGCACGGACGGGGCCCGCCGCGTCCTTCATGAACCGGCGTTCACCCACGCCGGAGTGGCCCACGTCCACGACGGCCCCACCGACGACACGTACTGGACCGCGCTCTGGGCCAGGCCCCTCACACCGGACGGGCTGGCGGGCGCGGCGGCGGCCGTCACCGACCTCACCAACCGGGAGCGCGTCCGGGCCGGGCTCCCGCCCCTGGCCGCCGATCCCCTGCTCACCGCCGCCGCCCAGGCGCACAGCGCGGACATGGTGGCCCGCGCCTTCTACTCGCACACCGCGCCCGACGGCAGCAGGCCCTGGGACAGAGCGGCGGCCGCGGGCTCCACCCGGCGTTCCATCGGCGAGAACATAGCGTGCGGCCAGCGCTCCCCCGCCGAAGTGGTCGAGGGCTGGATGAACAGCCCGGGCCACCGGGCCAACATCCTCAAGCCCGGCTTCACGCACCTCGGGGTCGGCTTCGCTGGCGGCGGCCGGGCGGGAACGTACTGGACGCAACTCTTCGGCGGCTGACACCGCACCACCGCGCGCCGTGCCGTCGCTCGCCCCGATCTTGGCGGAGGGGAACTCTCCGGGCGAGGATGCGCGTATGAAGGGTGACCTCTTTTCCAGCAGGCACATGGCGCAGCCGGCCGTCGCACCGGGTATGACGGTCGAGAACGCCAAGTGCCTCCGCTACACGGTGAACGGCGAGATGCTCGCCCGACAGGGCGCGATGATCGCCTACCGCGGCAACCTCCAGTTCGAGCGCAAGGGCCAGGGCGTGGGCGGCATGCTCAAGCGCGCGGTCACCGGGGAGGGGCTTCCGCTGATGGCCGTGCGCGGGCAGGGCGAGGCCTGGTTCGCCCACGAAGCGCAGAACTGCTTCATCGTCGAAGTCGAACCCGGCGACGAGTTCACGGTCAACGGCCGTAATGTCCTGTGCTTCGACGCCACGTTGTCCTACCGCATCGCGACCGTGAAGGGCGCCGGCATCACCGGCGGCGGCCTGTTCAACAGCGTCTTCACGGGGCACGGCGAACTGGGCCTGGTGTGCGAGGGCAATCCGCTGGTCATCCCGGTCTCGCCGCGGTATCCGGTGTACGTCGACACCGACGCGGTCGTCGGCTGGACGGCGGGCCTCCAGACCTCGCTGCACCGCTCCCAGTCCATCGGTTCGATGCTGCGCGGCGGCTCCGGAGAGGCCGTGCAACTGGCGCTCCAGGGCGAGGGATACGTCGTCGTGCGGCCGAGCGAGGCGACACCGCAGAAGGCCGGTCAGCACTGAGGCCGGCCAGCAGGCCCCCATGGTGATCTGCGCCTCACAGGCAACCCCGTCCGTGCGGTCGACGTCTTGATCCACAACAGGTGATGCCCTGGCCCTGATGGGCCAGGGCAGGTTTCCACCTTTCTATACACGCTATGTATACGCACTGTGTATACATGGTGCGCATACGGACCGAAAGGCATCGATGTACGGCAAGGCATTCGCCCCGGAGTACCAGGGCGCGCTCACCACCCTCTCCGTCAACTCCACCCTGACCGACGTCCTGGCCGCCGGGATCGAGCAGTTGAGGGCCGCCGAGCGCGCGGGGAAGCCCGGGGAGGCGGCGCGTTCCGGACTCGCGGTGGCCGAGGCGCACCGCCGGCTGGGCCGCGTCGAGGACGCGGACCGGGCGTGGAAGGCGAGTTACCGGGCCGCCCGCCGGGCCGGGGACGTCGCGGCGATGGCCTGGGCGCTGTGGAGCGGCGGCACGCTGGCCCGGCAGCGCGGGGCGTTCCGGCTGGCTCGCCGGCTGCTCCAGCTCGCGGCCGACCTGGGCGAACGCGGCGGGGACATCGTCGTACGCGGCTACTCGCTGGCGGGTCTGGCCGAGACCGGCCGCATCCAGGGCGACTACGAGGCCGTCGGCCGGCTGCACGAGCAGTTGCTCGCCGAGGCCCGGCGGCGCGGGGAGGCGCGGCACACGGTGTGGGCGCTGGAGGGCATCGCGCAGATGCACCGCAACACCGGGGACTACGACACGGCGTACGCCCTGTTCGAGGAGTCGGCCGAGATCGCCTCGCGCGCCGATGACCGGCGCGGTCACGCCTGGGCGTTGCGCGGCCTGGCCGACGTCGTGTCGGTGCGCGACGGGGACACCGGGCGGGCGCTGGAGCTGCTGAGCGAGGCGGAGACGACGTGCCGCGCGATGCGGCTGTCCAGCGCGCTGGCCTACAACCACAAGATGCGCGGCAACGTCCTGTACCGGGCCGGGCGTTACGCCGAGGCACGTGCCCTGTACGAGCAGGCCCTCGCGGAGTTCCGCGAGATGAGCGAACCGCGCGGGGAGGCGCTGTCGCGGCTGGGCCTCGCCAAGTCCCTGGCCCGGCTGGGCCGCGACCGCGCCGAGACGGCGGCCGAACTGTCCGAGCTCGCCGGCACGCTGGAGCGGATCGGCCTCCAGCACGCCCGCAAGATGGTGGCTCGCGCCTACGACGAACTCGGCATACCGGACGCCGGGCGCGCCGGGGCGAGGCCCACGGCGGAGGTGGCACGGTGACGGCCTCCTCCACAGCGGTGGAGGCGGCACTGCGGGGCGGGGTCGCGCGTGACGGGGAGCAGGAGCACGGGGACGGCCGCCGGGCGGACGGGCCTCACCTTGCCGACCCCCACCGGATCCTGCACCGCTGCCGCACCCTGGTACGCCCCGCCCTCACCGAAGCCGTCAGCCGACTGCACCCCTGGGTCGGTGAGATGGCCGCCTACTCCTTCGGCTGGTGCGAGGTGGGGGGTGCCCCCGCCGGCGCCTCGGGCGGCAAGGGCGTACGGCAGGCGCTCGCGGTGCTCGGTGCCGAGGCGGCCGGTGCGGCCGGGCGGGACGGGGTGGCAGCGGCGGTCGCGGTCGAGCTGGTGCACGCCTTCTCCCTGCTGCACGACGACATCATGGACGGCGACGCGGACCGGCGCCGTCGCCCGGCCGTGTGGAAGGCCTACGGCACGGGCCCCGCGGTCCTCGCGGGTGACGCCCTGTTCGCGCTGGCCGTCGAGACGCTCGCCGCGCAGCCGGGCGGTGCCGCGGCCGTGCGGACGCTGTCCGTCGCGCTGGGCGACCTGGTGCGCGGGCAGGCGGACGACCTGCTGTTCGCCGACCGCCCCTGGACGGGGCCGGAGCGGGTCCGGCCGGACGAGTACCGGGCGATGGCGGAGCACAAGACGGGCTCGCTGCTGGGCTGCGCGGCCGCGCTGGGTGCCGTACTCGGCGGCGCCGCCCCCGAGACGGCCGCCGCGCTCGACCGGATGGGCCGGCACCTCGGGATCGCCTTCCAGATCGTCGACGACGTGCTGGGCATCTGGGGCGATCCGCAGGTCACCGGCAAGCCGGCCCACGGGGATCTGCGGGAGCGGAAGAAGACGTTCCCGGTACTGGCCGCGCTCGAATCGGCCCGCGGCGACCGGCTCGCCGCGCTCCTGGAGGCGGGCGAAGACCCCGGGGCGGCGGCGGAGCTGATCGAGCGGGCGGGCGCCCGTACGGCGGCCATGGCCGAGGCCCGGCGTCACCTCGCCGCCGTCGAGACGGCGCTCGCCGCGGTCCCGCTGGAAGCGAGAGCCCTCGGTGAACTGCGGTCACTGCTCGGCTTCCTGGTACGGCGCGACGTCTGAGCCGACCGCGCCCGGAGAATCCGTCGGTGAATTCGTCGGAGGGGTGCCGAGTTCAGCCGGTGGACACCATCGCATTTACCGTCGGTTACCAGCAGGCCAGCCGGGGATTGTGGAATCCGCGGGCCGCGCGGACGAATTTCCGCACCCGCGCCGACACCCCCGGCGGCCCCGGGCGACCGAGGTGAGCCCGCTCCCGAGCCCGCGAAACACCGCTTTCTCTCGCACACTTGATCCTCTCTCTTGAATAAAAGACAAGAATGAACCCGGAGTTGTGATCCGGTTGAACGCAGCACGGTCCATGCCCCGTACTTCTGGAAAAGGTGAGAGCCAGATTTCCAGCGAGGGATGGCCATGGGCAGGGCGCACGTCTCCACACACCAGTTGGTGGCCGGCCGGTACCGGCTGCTCGAGATCATCCAGCGCGAGACCAACCGCATCTGCTGGTACGCCGAGGACATCGGTGCCGGCGAGGTCTCCCGCCCGTGTCTCGTCACGCAGATCGGGCTCCCGGACGACGCGTACGAGACCGAGCGCCGGACCGCCGGACGGCTGCTGCGCACGTCCGAACGCATGGCATCGCTGTGCCCCGGCCGGATCGCCACGGTCGTCGACGCCATCGAGGAGGCCGGCACCCTGTGGACGGTCACCGAGTGGATCGACGGCACCCCGCTCGGCGAACTCCTCTCGGAGCAGGGCACGTTCAACTACGTGCGGGCCGCCCGTATCGGCCTGGGGGTACTCGACGTGCTGGACGCCGCGCACGCCGAGGGCATCACGCACGGCGAGCTCAGCCCCGGCCAGGTGTTCGTACGCGAGGACCAATCGGTCGTCGTCACCGGCTACGGTCTGGTCGGCGCGACCCTCGCCCCCCGGCTCACGGCACCCGCGTTCGCCTCCCCGGAACAGGCCCGCGACCAGCACATCGGGCCCGCGGCCGATGTATGGGCCCTCGGCGCGATCCTCTACACGATGGTCGAAGGCCGCCCGCCCTTCCGGGACCGGGGCCGGCCGGAGAACACCCTGAAGGCCGTGGACCGGCTGCCGCTGCGCACGCCGGTGCGCGCCGGGCCGCTCACTCAGGTCGTGCAGGGGCTGCTCCGCAAGGACGCGCGGGAACGGCTGACCCGCCCGGTGGTCCGGGAGGCGCTGACCCGCGCGCTCAGCGAGGACCCGGAAGCGGCCATGGGGGCGGTGCCCGCGCCACGGCTGCGCGGCGCGTACGCCGCGATGCGGCCGGGGGGTCCGGCGTGGAGCAGACGGACCATGGTCGCCGGCACCACCCTGGCCGTCGTCACCGTCGCGGTCGCCGTGCTCGCCGCGACCCAGGGGCTGCCCGGCGGCGACTCGGGCAGCGACGTGGCGGAGTCCCCGGCCCGGCCTCCGGCCTCCGCCGCCACGCCGGGCGAGGGCACCGGCGGCGGCAGCCCCGAGCCCTCCGAGCCACCCGGCCGGACCGGCTCCCCCTCCCCCACGCCCTCTCCGTCGTCCCCCGACCCCAAGCCGACCCCCACCCCGACACCCCCGCCGTCAGCCCCGGGGACGGGCCTGCCGCCCGGCTTCCGGACCTACCGCGCGCCGGAGGGCTTCTCCGTCGCGCTCCCCGCGGGCTGGGAGCCGCTGGACACCGATCGCCAGGGCGATCTGCGGTACCGCGTGACCTTCGGCGCCGACGGTGACGACCGCACGCTGGCCGTCACCTACAGCAAACGCGTGGGCCCGGATCCCGTGGCCGTATGGCGGGACGAAGTCGAACCCAACCTGGAGCGGTCCGGCGACTACCGGCGCATCGGCGAGATCCGCGCCACGACGTACCAGGGACGCGAGGCCGCCGACATGGAGTGGACGGCGGACGTCGACGGCACCCGGGTGCACACCTTCGGCCGGGGCTTCCTGCTGGGCGAGGGCCGGAGCTTCTCGCTGCGCTGGACGACCCCGGACGACGACTGGGAGGACAAGGCGAACCAGGAGGCGCTGCGGACTTTCCTGAAGACGTTCCGGCCGGGCTCAGACTGAGCCGCGCGGGGCGCGCAGGGAGGTGAGCCGGCCGCCGCCGAGAGGCTGCGTGCGCCAGCTCGCGCTGAGCGTACGGTCCGCGAGGGAGCACGTCAGCGCCAGGCGGTGCGGGGTCTCCAGGAAGGCCACCTCCACGGCCAGCGTGCCGGAGTCGGTCCAGCCGCCGCTCACCGCGGTCGGGAGCGGCTTCTCCGCCACCGTCCAGCTCTCCGCCGCGATCCGCAGGTCAAGCCGGTTCTCGCCCTCGGTGAGCGCGAGCGTCCAGCCGTCCGCACCCGGTACGAGCCCGGCAGACAGAGCGGGACCGCCCCTCCCGGAGGTCGTGAACTCGGCGGCCGCCCATTCCTCCGCCCGGTCCGGCGGTGCCGCCCTGCCCGGGGCGGGCGGCAGCGCGAGCCCTGCGAGGCGCTCCCGCAGGGCCTCGTCGGCGGCCTCCCGGCCGGGCAGCGGCCCGGGGCCGAAGGCGGGCAGCAGGTGCCGCCAGACGAGGTTCAGGTAGTCCTGCATCCGTTCGGACGCCGCCGTCGTCGCGATCACCGCGTCGTGCTCGGGCAGCACCAGGCAGAACTGGCCGTACGCGCCGTCGCCCCGGTAGCCGTGCCGGGAGATCCAGAACTGGTATCCGTAACCCCGGTCCCAGTCCTGCCGGTCCTCGTCTCCCATGGCTCCGGCGGTCGGTATGTGCGGGCGCGTGGCCCGGGCCACCCATCCTTCGGGCAGCAACCGCTCGCCCTCCCAGACCCCGTCGCGCAGATAGAGCTCGCCGAGCCTGGCGACGGCGTCGGTGGTGGCGTGCAGACCGCTGTAGCCGATCTCGCGGCCGGCGCGGTCCCGCTGCCAGAACACCTCGCCGATGCCCAGCGGATCCAGCAGCCGCGGGCGCAGATACGCGGTGAGCGGCTGCCCGGTCACCCGCTGGACGATCGCCGCGAGGGTGTAGGTGGTCGGCTGGTTGTAGGCGAAGACCGTGCCCGGGTCGCGGTCCGGCGGCAACAGGAGGAACCCGCGCACGGGCTCCTCCTTGTCCAGGCCGTAGACCGCGTCGACGGTCTCCCGCTCGTGGCCGCTCGACATGGACGCCACGTGCCGTACGAGCATGGCCCGGCTGCGCGGGTCGGTGATCTCGGCCTCGAGCTCCGGGAAGTACGAGATCACCGGCGCGTCGAAGTCGAGCAGTCCCTCGGCCTCGGCCAGGGCGGCGGCTGTCCCGGTGAAGCTCTTGCTGAGCGAATACAGCAGGTGGGGACGGTCGGCGGTGTACGGCGCCCACCATCCGGAGGCGACCAGCCGGCCGTGCCGCATGATCATCAGGCTGTGCGGCTCGATCCCGGGGGCCGCTTCGAGGGCGTCGAGGAAGGCGTGGACGCCGGACGCGTCGACGCCCTGGGCGGCGGGGGTGTCCGCGGGCAGAGAGGAGGCACTCATGGAGGCATCCTGCCCCCGGCGGCGGACCTTGATCGAGCAGTTTTCACGGCCGTTGTCAGGGGACCCGGCGGTTATGGTGCAAATCGGATACACGATGATGACCGAGCAGGCCGGCCCCCGAGAGCTCGTCGACCATGTGGTGCGGGCCGAGGAGGCGGGCTTTGACTTCTCGGTGACCTCCGACCACTACTTCCCTTGGCTGCGCTCGCAGGGACACTCGCCCTACGCGTGGGCGGTGCTCGGTGCGGCCGCCCAGGCCACGTCACGTATCCCGCTGATGACGTACGTGACGTGCCCGACGTTCCGCTACCACCCGGCGGTGGTGGCGCAGAAGGCGGCGACGGTCCAGTTGCTGTCCGAGGGCCGGTTCCGGCTGGGGCTCGGCTCCGGCGAGAACCTCAACGAGCACGTGGTGGGCGGCGGCTGGCCGTCCGTCGACGTACGGCACGAGATGTTCGAGGAGGCCGTGGACATCATCCGCGCCCTCTTCAAGGGCGGCCACGTCAACCATCGCGGCACGCACTTCGACGTGGAGTCGGCCAGGCTGTGGGACCTGCCGGACGAGGCGCCGCCCATCGGCATCGCCGTCTCCGGGGAGCGGTCCTGCGAACTCGCGGGCCGGCTGGGTGATCTGGTGATCGCCACGGAGCCCAAGGCGGGGTTGCTGGAGGCGTTCGACCGGCACGGCGGCGAGGGCAAGCCCCGCGTCGGCCAGTTGCCGGTCTGCTACGACCCCGACCGGGACACGGCGATCAAACGGGCGCACTCCCAGTTCCGCTGGTTCGGCAGCGGCTGGAAGGTCAACTCGGAGCTGCCGCATCCGGACTCCTTCGAGGCGGCGACCCAGTTCGTCACCCCCGACGACGTCGCCGACTCCATCCCGTGCGGAGACGACCCGGACGCGTTCGTCGAGGCCGTCCGCCCGTACGCCGAGGCCGGGTTCACCGAGATCGCCCTGGTCCAGATCGGAGGCGAGTCGCAACCGGCGTATCTGGACTGGTCGGAGAAGACCCTGCTCCCGGCCCTGCGCGACGCGTTCGGCTGAGGTCCGCCCCCTTCCGGGCCGGCCCGGGCCATGGGCACGTATAGGCTGCCGACCTGCACATACCCAACCGGCCAGTCTGTTCAGGAGAGTCGTCCGTGACCCTAGCGATCACCCCGCCCGTAAGCTCCCCGGCGCCCGTCTTTGAACCGATCGCGCGGGACGCGCGGGAGTTCGGGGCGTACGCCCGGACCGGAGGGTGGGCCTTCGGGCTGAAGGTGGCGCGCAGCGTGCGGCCCGGCGGGCAGGGCTCGGACGAGACGCCGAAGGTGTCGGCGAAGGAGTTCGCGGAACTCGCCGGGTGCTCCCCCGAGCGGGTCATGCGCTACTACAAGGCGTGGGACCGGGCGGCCGACGACGGTCTGGTCCCGCACTTCGAGGCCCTGACGCCGGGGCAGGAGGTGGAACTCCCGGACGCCGACGTGTGGCTGAGCTACTACGTCTCCCGCTCCGGCGCCACCTCCGAGCGCGGCACCGCCATCGCCGAGGCCGCCGAGGCGGAGGGCATCCGGCCCACGAAGGCGCTGGAGGTCGCGGAGAACCCCACCGCTCTGCGCGCCGCGATCCTCGCCGACCCCGCCACCGCCCGCGCGGCACGCCAGGCCCTGCTGGACCGCGTCCGGGAGGACCCGGACCTCCAGTCCGAGCTGGCCCGCGACGTCGTTCGCACGGACGAGCTGAAGAAGGCTGTCGCCGGCGAGAGCAGGGCGGCCGACCGGATCGGATACGTGCGCCAGATCGCCGAATCGGGGCAGATCAAGACGCCCGCCGGGCAGACCCTGGACGCGCCGGCCGACCTCCGTCAGGAGGCCGAGCGGCACCTGTCGCTCATCGACGAGCTGGACGAGGACGAGGACGCCGGCGAGTGGGCCGCCGAGGCGTACGACACCATGAAGTCGCTCGTCGTCGAGACCGTCGAGACCGACCCGGCGCTGCGGGTGCGGGAGCGGCGCACGAAGTTCTACAGCAGCCTCCAGAAGGCGACCAAGGTGTTCGAGGAGCTGACCTTCGACGACGCCGGGGAGTTCTACGAGGACGACATGGTCCAGCGCCTGGAGGAGCTCCAGCGGGCCGTGGCCGTGTGCATCGAGTCCCTGCGCGGTGCCCGCGGGAATCACCCGGAGGGCTGAGCATCTTGTGCGTGTAGGGGGTACTAGAGGGCTCTACGTCGGTTGGTTCTTCCCGGAGGCCCTCTCGTGAACTCCTTCGTGCACAAGACCCTGGTGGTGCAGCTCCAGGCGGGTGACACGGACCGTTTCTCCGTGCTCGCCCACCTGAGCTACGACGCCGCGGATCCGTTCGCCGTCACCGTGGTCTTCAGCCATGACGGCCGTGTCCTCGCCCGCTGGCAGCTGGACCGCGAGATGCTCGGCGAGGGGCTGCGGCGTCCGGTCGGGGTGGGGGACGTGCGGATGCGTCCCGAGTCACGGGGCGTGTGGCAGGAGCTGCGCATGGAGTTCCTCGGTGACGCCCGCCCCGACGGCGGCCGTCACCACGCGGTGGTGTTCGCGTGGGCCCCGGCGTTCGCGGCGTTCCTGCGCGAGACGCACGAGGTGGTCCCGCCGGGCCGCGAGGAAGTCAGCGTCGACGACTTCCTTGCGAACGTCATCGCCGGGGGCTGACCCGGGAGCGTTTCCCGCTGACGAAGAACCTGCCGTGCTGTCCGCCGCCGCCCACGCAGTGGTGCTGACGGCGGACACACCGCAGTCCGTCACTTCGCCGTGTAGCGGTGCCGGGTCCACAGAGGCAGGACGAACCAGCACAGCAGGTACCAGCCGACCACGCCGGCGACGAGGTAGGGCACGAATCCGTCGTGCGTCGCCACGCGCAGGATCAGCAGCAGCGAGGCGGTCGTCGTGGCGAGCAGCAGCACGAGGCCGAGCAGGGTGAGCCGGGAGGCCAGCCGCACGGCCTGGGGCTTGACGCGCCGCCCGGAGACCAGGCGGTGCAGGGACACCGGTCCGATGAGCGCCCCGGTCGCGCACGCGCCGAGGACGACCGTCACGAGGTAGATCGTCTGGTCCGTGTCGGTCAGGTCGTCGTACTTCTCGGTGAACACCACGGTGAGCAGAAAGCCGAACAGGATCTGCACGCCCATCTGGGCCACGCGGACCTCCTGGATGAGCTCCTGCCACATCCGGTCCGCTCTCTCCTCCTCCGTTTCGTTGCGCCCCCGGCGCCTCGGCGCGCCCTCTGCCGTGTCCGCCACTGTTCCTCCCCGGGTGAGACGTGAGTGCTTCTCTCACGCGTGTTCCCCGTAAGCGGCCGTCGTCCCGCGGCCCGGGGGCGGTTTGACCGATCAGCGGGCGGTTACACGGACGGCGACTGAAGCACAGCCCGAGGAGGTCGTGGACGCATGTCCGGTACGCAGCTCACCGTCACGCTCAGCGGCGGGGGCGCCGACGACGCACGAGCGGTCGTCCGGGCCCTGGAAGGCACGTTCGGGGCGCCGGACGAGCTTCCCGGCGACGAGAACGCGACGGTGCACATGGCGACCTTCGACGGAGGCACGGACGGGAGTCCCGCGAGTGATGCCGGGGCAGGGGCGGAGCGCCTGTCCGCCCCGGTGACCGTCACCGTCCAGGGCGCCCCGGAGGCGGTGCGGCGCGCGAGCGACACGCTCACCCGGGTCTTCACGGCCCGCGACGACGGTGCCGCCTCCGGCGACCAGGAGCAGGAGCGGCAGCTGCTCCTGGTGCCGTGAGCTGCTGGTGCCATGAGCTCTTCGTGCCGTGAGCTCCCGGTGCCGTGGCGGGGGACTCGCCTACCAGCGGGATTCGACCTGGTCCTTGATCCTCCGGTCGTACAGGTCGCGGATCGCCGTCAGCGTCTCGCCGGACAGCTCCGGCAGGCGGGCGGTGGCCGCGTTGGCGCGGGCCTGCTCGGGTGAGCGGGCGCCGGGGATCACGGTCGTGACGCCGGGCTGGTCGATGATCCAGCGCAGGGCCAGCTGGGCCGGGGTGCAGCCCGCGGGGGCGAGCGCCGCGAACTCGGCGGCCGCCTCGACACCGGTGACGTAGTCGACGCCGGAGAAGGTCTCGCCCACGTCGAAGGACTCGCCGTGCCGGTTGTAGGTGCGGTGGTCGTTCTCCGGGAAGACCGTGTCGCGCGTGTACTTGCCCGACAGCAGGCCGGAGGCCAGCGGGACGCGGGCGATGATGCCGACGCCCGCCTCGCGGGCGGCCGGGAGCACCTCGCGCAGGGGCTTCATGCGGAACGGGTTGAGGATGATCTGCACGCTCGCCACGTTCGGCCGGGCGATCGCGGTCAGCGCCTCCGCACAGGTCTCGACGCTGACGCCGTACGCGGCGATCCGCTCCTCCTCGACCAGGGTGTCGAGGGCGTCGAACACCTCGTCCGCGGAGTAGACGGGCGTCGGCGGGCAGTGCAGCTGCACCAGGTCGATACGGTCGACGCCGAGGTTGCGCCGGGAGCGGTCGTTCCAGGCGCGGAAGTTGTCGAGCACGTAGTTCTCGGGGATCTGGTCGACCCGGCGGCCCATCTTGGTGGCGACCATCACGTGCAGGTCCGGCCTGCCGCTGAGGAACGCGGCGATGGTCTGCTCGCTGCGGCCGTCGCCGTACACGTCGGCGGTGTCAAAAAAAGTCACCCCGGCCTCGGCCGCCGCCTCCAGTACCGCGAGGGCTTCCTTGTCGTCGACGTCTCCCCAGTCGGCACCCAGCTGCCACGTGCCGAGACCGACGACGGAAGCGTGCTGACCCGACCTGTCGAATGTGCGCTCGTCCATGGCGTCAGTCTGTCATCCGTCACAGCCGCGCGCGGACCGTCCGGATCCGGGCCGCCGGCCCCGCCAGCTTCACTCACACGAGTGAATAGAGTCGACAGGAACGCGTCACGTGTCAACGGGCCCCTAGCGTGGCTTGACGTGACAACTGGTTCAGTGAGCAACTCTCCGTCGGACGGGGCGCGTCGGTCGCGGCGGAGTTTCTTCCTCACCGCGGCCGCACTGGCCGTGGTGCCGGGGTTGCCGGCGGATCCGGCCGCCGCCGCGGCGGAGTTGCCGGACTTTCCGGCGGACGTCGCGCTGTACCGCTCGGCGTACCGGAACTGGGTCGGCGAGATCACCGCCGACGGGCTGTGGGCCTGTGCGCCGGGAAGCCCCGGCCAGGTGGTCGACGTCGTCAACTGGGCCTGGCGGCACGGCTGGAGGGTGCGCGCCCGCGGCGCCTCGCACGGCTGGTCGCCCCTGACGGTGACGGAGGGGACCCCGTCCGGTGCGCCCGTCCTCCTCGTCGACACCGCGCCCCACCTCACCGGTCTCGCCCTGGACTCGCCGGCCGCCGTGCGCGCCGGCACCGGCGCGACCATGGAGGCCCTGCTCACCTTCCTGGAGGAGCACGGCCTCGGTGTCACGGCGACTCCCGCTCCCGGTGTCCTCACCGTGGGCGGCGCCCTGGCGATCGACGCGCACGGCACCGCCGTTCCCGCGCGGGGCGAACGACGCATTCCGGGGCACACGTACGGCTCGCTGAGCAACCTGATCCTGTCGCTCACGGCGGTGGTGTGGGACTCCCGGTCCGGCGCCTACGCGCTGCGCACGTTCCACCGTGACGAAGTGGACAGCGCCGCGCTGCTGACCCATCTCGGGCGGTCCCTGGTGACCGAGGTGGTGCTGCGGGTGGGCGCGAACACCAACCTGCGGTGCGTGAGCCGTACGGACATCCCGGCCGGCGATCTGTTCGCCGCGCCCGGCTCCGGGAGCGGGCGCACGTTCGCGAGCTTCCTGGAGGAGGCCGGGCGGGTCGAGGCCATCTGGTTCGCCTTCACCGAGCATCCCTGGCTGAAGGTGTGGAGCGTCTCCCCCACGCGGCCGCTGCCCTCACGGCACGTGACACGGCCGTACAACTACCCGTTCTCCGACAACGTCCCGACCCCGGTGGCGGAGCTGGTGGGCCGTATGACGTCTCAGGCGGCGTGGTACCTCGCGCCCGTGCTCGGCACCGCGCAGTACGACGCGGCGGCGCTCGGGCTGGTGGCGACACTGTCCGGGGACATCTGGGGGCCTTCCAAGAACACGCTGCTGTACCTGAAGCCGACCACCCTGCGGGTCCACGCGAACGGCTACGCGGTGCTCACCTCCAGGGACCGGGTGCAGAAAGTCGTCTCCGAGTTCGCCGCGTTCTACCGGGAGCGGCTGACGGCGTACGCGGCCAGGGGCAGCTTCCCGGTCAACGGCTCGGTGGAGATCCGGGTGACCGGCCTCGACGACCCGGGCGACTCCGGGGTGGCCGGGGCCCGTCCGCCGCTGCTGTCCGCTCTCCGGCCGCGCGCGGACCACCCCGAGTGGGACACGGCCGTGTGGCTGGACATCCTGACGCTGCCGGGCACGCCGGACGCGGAGGCGTTCCTGCGCGAGGTCGAGCGGTTCCTGCTGCGCACGTACGACGGAGGGTCCGCCCTGACCCGGGTGGAGTGGTCCAAGGGGTGGGCGTACACGGACGACGGGGTGTGGAGCGACGAGGAGGTGCTGGGCTCGGTGGTGCCGGCCGCGGTCGGGCCGGCCGAGTGGGCCGAGGCGGACGCGGTGCTGGACCGGCTGGACCCGCACCGCGTCTACGGCAACGCCTTCCTGGACCGGCTGTTCGGGCAGGGCGCCGAGAAGTGAGGCGCGCCTCAACCCGGCGCCTGTTCGCGGGCGGCCAGCGTCCGCGCGTGCACGGTCCGGGCTACCCTCGGGCCCAGCCAGCGCTTGAACCGGCGCAGCGGTTCCAGTTGCCCGGCCGCCCGGTCGAGCCGGTAGTACAGCTGCGGCGGGACGTGCGGCAGCAGGGGTGAGTGCCGCTGGCCGAGCAGGGCGAACATCCGCTCCGGGGGCAGTCGCACATAGCGCGGGAGGTTCTCGTACCACTTGGCGCTGTAGCGGGCCGCGCTCTGCACGGGCAGGAGCGCCGCCTTGCGTTCCCGTTCGTAGCGGGCGAGGGCCTGCGGGAGCGCGGAGTGCTCGCGCAGCGCTGCGGCCAGGGCGATCGCATCCTCCAGGGCGAGGGTGGTGCCGGGGCCGACGGAGTAGTGCGAGGTGCGGGCGGCGTCGCCGAGCAGGACGAGGTTGTCGCGGTACCAAGTGCGGTTCGTGAGGGTGCGGAAGGTCTGCCAGGGAGTGCCGCCGGTGCGGCCGAGCAGGGGGTGGCCGTCCAGAACGCCGGCGAAGAGCTCTTCCAGCAGCGCCCTCCCGTCGTCCTCGCCCGCCCGGTCCAGTCCGAGTCCGGTCCAGGTCTCGGGCGCGCACTCGATGACACAGGTGCTGCGGTCGGGGCCGTATCCGTAGCCGTAGCACCAGATCCAGCCGTGATCGGTCTCGACGAAGGCGAAGGTAAAGGCGTCGAAGACCTTTGTGGTGCCGAGCCAGACGTACGGGTTGCGTCCGGCCGTGACCTCCGTGCCGAAGTGTGCGGCGTGGTGGGTGCGCAGGGCGCTGCGGACACCGTCGGCCGCCACGACGAGGTCGGCGTCGGGCAGGTCGTCGGCGGTGATCTCACGCTCGTGCTCCAGGCGCACGCCGAGTTCGCGGGCCCGGGCGGTGAGGATCTCCAGCAGCCGGTGGCGGCCGATGCCGTGCCCCTGGTCGCCGCTGTGTCTGGCCGTCAGGTCCCGGACGTGGGCGACGCCGTCACGCCAGCGGACGGACTCGTGGTCGAGGGCGCGCGCCGACTCTGGATCCTGCTCGTGGAGTCGGTCGTACAGGCCGCGCCAGTACGTGACACCCCAGCCGTAGGTCGAGCCCTCCGGGTCGCGTTCGTGGACGGTGACGTCGTGGGACGGGTTCTGCCGCTTCAGCAGGACCGAGAGATACAGACCGGCGGGCCCGCCGCCGACACAGGCGACCTTCACGCACACCCCTGAGGATTACCGAGAGCTGTCAATTGTGGACGCAGAGTAGCAGGACAAAAGCATCATCGGCCGGACGGCCGAATCGCGTCACCTTCTCGGCGTGACGCGCACCACGGGCAGCGGGCCACACGGGGAGAAACATCCGTCACAGCACGCCCCACGGGCGGAACTTCCCCTTCCGCACCCGCCGGGACACCCTCGGGCGGCAAGAACATCTTGGTTCAACCTTGCACGACATAAGGGGACTTGCCCGATTCACAGCCAACCGGCTCGCACGGATTTCTCCCGGTACCGGGCGGGCCGATAGGCATGTGAGGTCATCAGCCGAACGAACTCAGGAGATCCGCATGCCGGAACTCAGCCGTCGCCGTGCGCTCACCGCCGCGGCCGTCGTCGCCACGACCGCGGGGACATGGTCGGCAAGTGCCCCGGCCACGGCCGCCGGGCATCACGACTCCAAGGGGACCTTCGACGAGGTCTACAAGGGCCGCCGAATACAGGGCCGCCCGGCCGCCGGAGCCGGTCACCACCACCACGGCGCGGGATACGCGGTGTTCGTCGACGGTGTGGAACTGCACGTGATGCGCAACGCCGACGGCACGTGGATCAGCGTCGTCAGCCACTACGACCCGGTGCCCACCCCGCGCGCCGCCGCCCGCGCGGCCGTGGACGAGCTCCAGGGCGCGCCACTGCTGCCCTTCCCCGCCAACTGACCCTTCCCGCAAGGCACCTGGAGCACCCGCACATGACCGTCCGCAAGAACCAGTCCGCCCTGACCGCCGACGAGAAGCGGCGCTTCGTCGCCGCGCTCCTGGAGTTGAAGCGCAGCGGCCGCTACGACGAATTCGTCACGACGCACAACGCGTTCATCGTCTCCGACACCGACGACGGGGAGCGGACGGGGCATCGCTCACCGTCCTTCCTGCCCTGGCACCGGAGATTCCTCCTGGAGTTCGAGCGGGCGTTGCAGTCGGTGGACGCGTCGGTGGCGCTGCCGTACTGGGACTGGAGCGTCGACCGTTCGCCGCGCGCCTCGCTGTGGGCACCCGATTTCCTCGGGGGCACCGGGCGCGAGCGGGACGGCCGGGTGACGGACGGGCCGTTCTCCGCTACTTCAGGGAACTGGTCGATCAACGTGCGGGTCGACGGCCGTACGTTCCTGCGGCGGTCTCTCGGTGGCGGGGGGCGTCAGCTGCCGACGCCGGCCGAGGTCGAGTCGGTGCTGTCGATACCCACGTACGACATGGCGCCCTGGAACAGCGCCTCGGACGGTTTCCGCAATCACCTCGAAGGGTGGCGGGGCGTCAACCTGCACAACCGCGTCCATGTGTGGGTCGGCGGGCAGATGGCCACCGGGGCGTCCCCCAACGACCCGGTGTTCTGGCTGCACCACGCGTTCATCGACAAGCTGTGGGCCGAGTGGCAGCGACGGCACCCGGGCTCCGGCTACCTGCCGGCCGCGGGCACGCCGAACGTGATCGACCTGCGCGAGACGATGAGGCCCTGGCACGACACGAGCCCGGCGGATCTGCTGGACCACACGGCGCACTACACGTTCGACGCCTGACGCCCAGGGGGTTGCGGGCTGTCAGTGCCGGCGCGGCGGTGACAGCCCCTTCGCTCTCCTCGTTCCCAGGAGCGCCTCAGGCAGCGACTCATGGGCAGCGAAAATGCCGGACTCGTCGTGCACCCTCCAGGCAGGATGCCGCTGTGCATCCCATCCTGTGCGGCCTCGCCGCCAATCCAGCCCTGCCGCCCGAGCTGGTCGACCGCCTCATATCCATGGCGGACGACGACATCGCCACACACCTCGCCTATCGCGCGGACCTCAGCCGCGCACAGGCGGTCGCGTTGGCCGGGCGCGTCGAGGCGAGCGCGGTGCATCTCGCGTACGAGGGCCGGCTGACCGCCGCCGACATCGATCCCTCTCTCCGGCCGGATGCCGCCCTCGCCCTGCTCGGCCAAGGCGCCGGCCTGCCTGAGTGGGCGCGTCTCCTCGCGGCGGACCCGGTCCTTGAACGCCGCGAGAAGCTGGCGGCCTGCCCCGGCCTCCCGTCCGACGCGGTGGACACGCTCGCGGTGGACCCGGACGTACGTGTCGTCGCCGCGCTCGCGTCGGGGACCACCTCGGACGTGGCCGCCAGGCTCGCGGCCCATCCGCACGCCGAGGTCCGGCGCGCGGTGGCGGGCAACGAGGCGACACCCCCGGCCGTACTGGCGGCGTTGGTGACCGGGGAGGGGCTGCCCGCGGCACGACGCTGCCCGGTCTGCGACCACCACGAGCCCCCCTTCGTTCACGATCCGCAGTGTCCGCGGCCCGACTGCGATCTGCCACCGGGCGCCTCCTGTGACGGCACCCACGAGTCCGCCGTCCACGACACGCGGGAAGCGGCACTCCGCAACCCCGCCACCCCTGTCGAGGCCGTCGTCGGCTTCGTCGACCATCCGTCGACGCTGCTGCGCTGGGCGCTCGCCACCCGCGAGGACCTGCCACGACCGGCGTGCGCACAGCTCGCCTCGGACCCCACTGCGGGCATCCGCGCCGACCTTGCCGAGAATCCCGCGCTCGACGATGCCCTGATCCGTGCGCTGGCCGGCGACCGCGCCCCCGACGTGCGCCGCAGCCTCGCACACCACCCACGCGTACCGCTCGACGTACTCATCCACCTGGCCCGAACTGCCAAGATCGGCTCCAGCCTGCTGCCCCGTATCGCCGCCTCGTCTCCCGCCGAGGTCGAAGAGCTGGCCATGTCACCGGAGCCGGCTGTCCGCATGCTCGTGGCCCAACGGCGCGATCTGCCGCCCGAGATCCGAAACCGGCTGGCCGACGACCCCGACGCGAAGGTGGTCAAGGCCCTCGCTCCGCACCCTGGCCTCACCGAAGCGCAGTTGCGCGCCATGGTCGACCGACACGGCGTCCGTGTCCTGGCCAAGGCAGCGACCAACCCGGACGCGTCCCCGGCGCTGCTGGAGGACCTGGTCCGGCACAAACCGGCCGTGCAGAAGATGTTCCGCGAGGTTGCCCGGCATCGCAGCGCCACGGCCTCTGCCCTGCTCGTCTGCCTGACGGACGACGAGGCCAGACCCATAGCCGCCGGCCACCCGGCAGTGCCGCCGCCGGTCCTCGTCGAACTGCTCGCCGACCCGGACTGGCAGGTGGTGGCATCAGCAGCGGCCAATCCGTCCCTGCCTCCTGCCGTCATGTGGGACCTGCTGCGCCGGCAGTGAACGCCCCGCGTCTTTCAGCGCTGCGGCTCCGGCGGCACCGCCTACCTCAGCCCCGGGGTGTCGTACGACGCCGTCGAGCTGGTGCCCTGAGGGGCCCCCGAGTGGTGGACCGGAATTGCCTGCGGACGGGTGAAAACGTAGGTTGAGCTCCGTTTTCTTGTTCGAGGGTCGAAAGGTGCCACCAGGTGGGTCGACGCGAGAAACCGGTGGATCCCAGCGCCGGTCCGGTGCAGCGCCTCGCGCACGACCTGCGCCTGCTGAGGGAGAAGGCCGGGAAGCCGCCGTACCGGGAGATGGCCGAACGGGCGGGGTACTCCACGACCGCGTTGTCGCAGGCGGCAGCCGGTGATCAGCTGCCGACTCTGACCGTGGTGCGCGCGTACGTGGAGGCGCTCGGCGGCGACCCGGACGAGTGGGAGGCCCGCTGGCGGGAGGCGGACGCCGAGCTGCGTGCTCCCGCGGCCGACGAGCGGGCTCCGTACCGTGGGCTGGCCCGCTTCGAACCTGCTGACAGCGATCTGTTCTTCGGCCGGGAGGCACTGGCCCGCGAACTCCTGCACCTGGCCCGCGCACACCGGTTCGCGGCGGTGTTCGGGCCGTCCGGCAGCGGCAAGTCCTCGTTGCTGCGGGCCGGCCTCGTCCCGCTGCTGCGGGAGGGCACGGGTGCCGACCGACCGGCGGTGGTCCGGGTGCTCACTCCCGGCGAGCGCCCCGCCCACGCACACGGGCAGGCGCTCATTCCTCAGGACGGTGAGCTGGACACCTGGGTGATCATCGACCAGTTCGAGGAGGTGTTCACCCTCTGTCACGACCGCGAGGAACGGGGCCGGTTCCTGGACCTGCTGCTCGGCGCACGCGAGCCGGAGAGCCGCCTGCGGGTGGTGGTCGCGGTGCGCGGCGACTTCTACGGTCACTGTGCCGAGCACCGGGAGCTGGCGGAGGCGGTCCGTCACGCGAACCTGCTGGTCGGGCCGATGAGCGGGGACGAGCTGCGGGAAGTCGTCACCGGCCCGGCCACCGCGGCGGGGCTCAACGTGGAGCGGGTCCTGACCGCCCGGATCATCGAGGAGGTCGGCGACCGGCCGGGCGCGCTGCCGATGCTCTCGCACGCTCTGCTGGAGACCTGGCGCCGTCGCCGGGGCCGCACGCTGACGCTGGCCGCCTACGAGGAGGCGGGCGGCGTGCGCGGGGCGATCGCCGCCACCGCAGAGCAGGTCTACGGCGATCTGGACGAGGGCCAGGCCCGTACGGCCCGGCGCATCCTGCTGCGACTGATCGCCCCGGGCGACCGTGCGGCCGACACGCGCCGCCCGGCGTCCCGGTCCGAGCTGGGACCGGGCGCGCTCGACGTCCTGGAACGACTGGCCGCCGCCCGCCTGGTCACCCTGGACGGCGACACCGTCGAACTCGCCCACGAGGCCCTGATCACCGGGTGGCCGCGCCTGGCCGGCTGGATCGAGGAGAGCCGGGACCGCCTGCGCGTCCAGCGGGTCCTCGGCGAGGCCGCCCGGGCCTGGGAGGAGCTGGAGCGTGACCCCGGCGCGCTGTTCCGGGGGGCACGGCTGGAGCGCGCCGAGGAGCTGTTCGGCGGGCAGCGGGAGAAGGACGACACCGACGACCTCACCCGGTCGGAGCGGGCGTTCCTGACCGCCTCGGCCGCGGCCCGTGACGCCGAACGGGACGCGGTCACGCGGACCGCTCGCCGCACGCGCGCGCTCACCGTCGGTCTCTCCGTCTTCCTCGTGCTCGCGCTGACCGCGGGACTCGTCGCCTGGCAGCGCGACCGGGTGGGCGAGGAGGAGGCCGCCAAGGCCGCCGCCCGCCGCCTGGCCACCGTCGCCGAGAGCCTGCGCGCCACCGACCCCCGTACCGCGTCCCTGCTCGGCGCCGCCGCGTGGCGGATCGCCCCGCTCACCGAGACCCGCTCGGGCCTGCTGGGCGCGCTCGCCCAGCCGGAACGGGACGCCTTCACCGACCCGCAGACCGGCCAGAACGTCCGGCGCTTCCTCACGGACCAGGGCCGCACCCTGCTCAGGGCCGACGGCGGTCGCGTCACCGCTTGGAACGTGGCCGAACACCGCCGTACCGCCGCCTACCACCTGCCGAGCGACGCGGAGGCGACCGGCGTCGGCCCGGACGGTCGGTCCCTCGTCCTGACCGGGTCGGACAGTGACACGCTGTGGAACCTCCCCGAGGGGAGGTCCGTCGCCGATCTGGGCAACGCCGCGCTCGGGGCGACCGCACCCGACACAGGCGCCTACCTCACCCAGCCGTTCGACGGGTCCGGCCAGGCGCAGGTCCGCCGGACGGAGAACGGCGAGGTCCTCTTCACCACCGGGGTCTCTCGCAGTATCACCACGGCGGCCCTCGCCGGCGGCGGACGTCTGGTCGCCCTCTGCCCTGCCGAGAGCCCGCCCCAGGTGTGGGACACCGTGCGCGGCAGGCAGGTACCCGGCGCCTGGCAGAAGGCGGACGAAACCGTGTGCGGCACCGGCTCGGGAGCCGACGGCGGGGACCGGCTGCTGCGCCTCAGCACGGACGGCAGGCGGCTGGCCTCGGTCCACGGGACGGCGGCCACCGTCTGGGACGTCGGCAGCGGGCGTGTCGTCGCCGACTTCGCCAGCGGCGGCACCACCGGGTTCGCCCAGGCGGACCTCTCGCCCGACGGGGAGTTCCTCGCCACCACCGACGACCAGGAGATCGCCGTATGGCAGCTGGCGTCAGGGGGCGGGCAGGTCTTCCACCGGCCGCTGGCCGGGGCGGAGGTCACAGGGCTGACGTGGACCCCGGACCACGGCCGCCGCGTCCTGCGCTACCTCGACCGCGCCACCGTCCACACCTTCGACCTCACCGACCGCCTCGCCGCACACTGGCAGAGCACCTCGGCCGACGCCACCCTCCTCGGCCCGGACGGAACCACCCTCGCCACCGCCACCCGGTCCGGGCACGGCTACCGCTTCGAGCTGCGCTCCACCAGCACCGGCGCCGTCCTCGCCCGGAGCACGCTCGGCCCCCTGCCGAGCGACACCGGCGACGAAACCCCGCAGCTGTCCTTCAGCCCGGACGGCCGCACGCTCGCCGTCGCCGACACCACCTCCTCGGGCGGCTCCCTGCGGCTGCGCGTCACCGTGTGGGACGTACGGACCCACACGGTCCGTACGAGCTTCACCACCTCCGGAGCGGCCGACCGCCCCGTGTCCGCGCTCGCCCTGGGCTCCGACGGGCACACACTGCTGGCCGTGCGCTCCGCGGGTGACGGCGAGGCGGCGGAGGTCTGGGACACCCGGACCCACCGTGTCTCCCGAACCCTGCGCGGCCTCTTCGGGCAGGGTGTGGCCGTGCGGCCGGACGGACGGCTGCTCGTCGGCTCCGCCGACCAGTACGCCGACGTCCCCTCCGGCAAGGTCACCGGGTGGGCGCTCGCCGACGGCCGGGAGGTCACCGCGCTCGCCTTCAGCCCCGACGGCACCCGGCTCGCCGTCGGCGACACCACCGGGCACGTGACCCTCTGGGACGGCGACCTGCGGCACACCACGGGTGTCCTGACCGGCACCGCCGACACGGCCCCGAGCAGCCGGACCGAGGCCGTGGGCGCTCTGGCCTTCTCCTCCGACGGCGGCACTCTCGCCGTGGGGGGAGCCGGCGGGACCCTCCGGCTGTGGGACGCCGCCGGGCAGCGACTGCTCGGCGGCGATCTGCCCACGTCCGGGGACGAGGTCCGCTCGCTCGCCTTCGGAGGGAACGATGGCACGCTCTACGCCACCGGCCCGAACGTGCTGCTGCAACGCCGCCCCATCGCCCCGGACGCGGCCGTCCGCGCCATCTGCGAACGCGCCGGGGGTGGACTCACCCGGGCGCAGTGGCGGCGGTACGTCCCCGACGCGCCGTACCGGCAGGTCTGCCCAGGAGCGCGCTGAATGCACGCAGAAAGGGACAGAGTGCCGCAGGACCCGGCCCTGAAATTGTTCACGGTGACCCCGGGGCTCGCTGAAAAACGCCCCTGACCAGAACGATCGGAGATCACAACGGCCGTCGGCGTCCCTCGGACGCGGCGGCCGCCCGGCGTCCGGTCCGCGACGCCCGGAAGGTCTCCTCTCCTCGGGTTCTGGTCACATGCGCTCTCACACCCTGCTCCCCGCCCTCGTGCTGCTCGGCTCGCTCACCGCGGCCTGTGCGCACGGCACGTCCGAGCCGCCGGTCACGGCAGCCGACGGCGCACGGCCCGGCGCGTCGCCGTCCCCGGCCCGGACGGTCGACCCGTCAAGGATCAAGGGCCTGGAGATCGTCAGCGACAGCAGCGAGAACGGCTCCTGCCCCTTCGCGACCAGTTACCCGGACGTTCCCGGCGCGGAGGCGATGACGGCCGCGATGAAGAAGGAAGTGGAGCGGCGCCTGGCAACCTTCCGCTCGGGGGCATGCTCGGATTCGGGCGGAGCGGACGGCCGCGAGCTCAACATCAGCCACCAGTTCCTGGTCGCCTCCGGCGACGTGCTCGGCGTCCGCCTCACCACCCAGGACCAGAGTTCGGCGGGCGACGGGCTGTTCGCCAGGACGTACTGGTACGACGGCAAGGCCGACGCGTACCGCACGACACTCGGACTTGTCGCCGACGGCTCCCGGGACGCCTTCGTCGCCGCCTTGAAGGATCAGCTCAAGGACCGGGAGGGCGTGGATGCAGCCGGCCTGGACGACACGTTCTCCGCCCCGGAGAGCCGCGACGTCGCCCTGGACGACATGGCCTTCACCGCCGACGGCGGCCTGCGGGTGCACTTCGACCGCGGCGACGTGGGCGTTCCGGCCGCCGGGGCCCAGACGGTGACCATCCCCAAGAAGACGATCACGCCATGGCTGTCCGCGTTCGGCAAGCGCGCCCAGCGGCAGACCGTGAGCCCCAGCCGTTCACTCGACCTGGGCGCGCCCCACGTCCCCGCCCCGGCCGTCCCCACCCACACCGCGTCCGGAGACGACGACACCGACTGCAAGAAGGTCAAGTGCATCGCCCTGACCTTCGACGACGGACCCGCCGTCCCCGAGACCTCGGCCCTGCTGACGCACCTGGCCCGGTACAAGGCGCGCGTCACCTTCTTCACCGTCGGCCAGAACGTCGCCGCCCACCCCGACCTCGTCCGCGCCGAGGCGAAGGCCGGCCACGAGATCGGCAACCACTCCTGGAACCACCCGGACCTCACCCGGCTCACCCCGCAGCAGGTCGCCTCCCAGCTCAACCGCACCAGCGCCGCCATCAAGGCCGCCACCGGCAGGACCCCCATCCTCTTCCGGCCGCCCTACGGCGCCGTCAACCGCACCGTGAGGGCCGCCACCGCCCTCTCGCCGGTGCTGTGGGACGTCGACACCGAGGACTGGAAGTACCGCGACCCCGCCAAGGTGGCCCGCACCGTCATCACCAAGGCTCAGCCCAACGACGTCGTCCTCCTGCACGACATCCACGCCACCTCGGTCGCAGCCGTCCCCGAGATCCTGCGCACCCTCACCGCCCGGGGTTACCACTTCGTCACGGTCAGCCACCTGCGCGCCACGCTGTGACGCCGGGGGCGCCGGACGGAGGGTTCCCTGTCTGGCGCCCTGCTGCTCTCCCGCGCGCCCTTTAGTGCCGAGCCGGTCCGTTGGGGCCGGAGACGGCGCCGAGCTGGGTCAGGCCGTCGAGGATGTCGGTGCAGGTCCAGTACTCGACGAACCTGCCGTCGGCGACGCGCAGGATGTCGTGTCCGCTGAAGGAGATCTTCGTGCCGACGGGGGCGGTGGCGTGCGGGATGCCGCCGGTGTAGGTGGCGCGCATGGTCCACCGCGCGGCGAGCATGTCTCCGTCGACGATCGGTCCGAGGTCGACCGTGATGGTGATGTCGCCGAAGGCGGCCATGGTCTGCTCGATCTCGGGCAGCAGCCGCGCCGGGCCGGTGACCGCCTCGGAGTCGCTGCCGTCGGGGCGCGCCTGGTGGACGAGGAAACCGGGGGCGAGGATGTCCTCGGCGTGGCGGAGGTCACCACGCCACATCTGGCTCCAGCGGTCGTAGAGGGCGCGCATCTGCTCGCGGCTGTGTGTGGCCGTGGGCTCTCTTCGTATGGTCATGGTAGAAAGATGCTGCATCACACAACATCTGCGCAACACAGATATCTGCCGGGAAGGGAGCCAGGGGGTCACCTCATGCCAGACCAGACGACCCGCGCGGCGGCGGTCACGGCGGTCACCGCGGCAGCCCGGCGCCACCACGCCGCCTACACCCTCTTCAACCAGGCCATGGCCGAACGGCTCGGCCTGCATCCCACCGATCTGCAGTGCGTGAGCCTGCTCGGCCTGGAGCCCGGGCCGCACACCACCGGCGAGATCGCGAAACTGACCGGTCTGACCTCCGGGGCAGCCACCCGCCTCGTGGACCGGCTGGAGAAAGCCGGCCTCGTGGAACGCCGACCCGACCCGCACGACCGGCGCAAGACACTCGTCTCCCTCACCACCGCGCGCACCCCGCACATCGAGGCCGCCTGGGAGACACCCGGCAGGGCCTTCGACCAGGCCCTGAACGACTTCACCGACGACGAACTCGACGTGATCGAACGCTATCTGCGACGCATCACCGACGTCGGCACCGAACAGACCGCACGTCTGCGGGAAGGCTGACCAACCATAGAGCCACCGACGCGCTACACCAGCAGATAGCGGGCCGCGGGCGACCGAATTGGCACCTGCTGCGCCCGGCCCATGTGGAGGTCGCGGGGCCGGCTCCGCCCGCGAGGAGCGCGCACGAGGGCGACCGAGGCGTACGGCCTTCCACCGACGGCGGTGCGCCGCCCTTCCCCGTCGCGCGCGGCTGACCGCGCTCAGGGCGCACCATCAGCATCGACGGTGACCGCCGCCGACTACCCGGGTACCGGAAAAGAGGGCATCGCACCGATGCCGTCGACGCGCCAGCAAGCGGAGGTGACGAACGATGCAGTACCACGAGTACCTCGCCCGCGTACGCGAGCTCGGCGAATACAACAGCCAGGAAGAGGCCTCGAAGGTCACCGAAGCCGTCTTGAGCGTGCTGGCCCAGAGGATCAGCCCCGGCGAGGTGGACGTCCTCGCCTCGCAGCTGCCCGGACCGCTCGGGCAGACGCTGACCGCAGCCAAGCCGCAGCAGGCCGAGAGCTTCGGGATCGAAGAGTTCTACCGCAGGGTCGCCGAGGGTGTCGGCGCCCGGCCGCGCACCGCCGAGTGGGACGCCGGCGCCGTCCTGACGGCCCTGGCCGACGCGGTCAGCGGCGGCGAGCTGAACCAGATCCTCAGCCAGCTCCCCTCCGGCTATGCCGTCCTGTTCGGCAGGGCCGATCTCGCCGGCTGACACACACCCGGTCGGCCGGCGTGCACCGAGCGCGGCGTACGCCGGCCGGCCGGCTGCCGGTCTCGTCACGCCTGCCGCACTCGCCGGTGAAGTGCCGGTGAAAACCCTGTGGAAGCGGTGTCATAGGGGCCGCATATGCTGCACCGAACGATCACGTGGGATCAGGGGAGGGCGCGGCATGTTCGGCAAGTTGTTCGGCAGGGGTGCGGAGAGACCGGTGACGGATCCGCACGCCCTGCCCGTCCCGCGCAGACAGAAGCACGGGATGTACACGCTGCGCGCGCTCGGGGACGCGCGGGTGCTCGCGCTGGTGGAGGCCGCCGACGCGGGTGACTGGGAGGCGGTGAAGGCGGCGCTGGCCCCCTTCGATCTCGGCCGCGACCACCAAGTCCTCGGTGAACTCGCCGACTTGGACGGTGTGCAGGACTGGATCGGCCGGGCGGTCGAGGAGGACAAGGAGCACCGGGCGACGGCCCTGCTGATATCCGGCACGCGCCACATCAGCTGGGGCTGGGAAGCGCGCACCGCCGCTCGTGCCGTCGACGTCACGCAGGAGCAGTGGCGGGTCTTCCACGAGCGGCTCCAGATCGCCGAGGAGCAGCTGCTCGAGGCCGCCGAGCTGCGGCCGGACTGGGTCACCCCGTGGCGCCGCCTCCTCACCTCCGGCCGGGGCATGTCGCTGGGCCCCGCCGTCAACGAGACCCGGCGCGACGCCGCCCTGCGCCGCGACCCGCTGGACCTGGAGACGCACCTGGAGTGGGTGTCGCAGTTGCAGCCGCGCTGGGGCGGCGAGCCGGGCCAGGCCCTGGCGTTCGCCCAGGAAGCGGTCGCCCGCGCCCCGCAGGGGCACCGCCTCGGCTGCGTCATCGCCATGGCGCACATCGAGGAGTGGGTCGAGGCGGAGCGCGGGGACTACCTCGAAACCGCCGAGATCCAGGCGCAGTTGCGGGAAGCCGCCGACCACAGCATCCTCCACCCGGCCTACGTGTACCGCCCGGGCTGGCAGCACGACTTCAACATGTTCGCCATGGCCCTGTCGCTGGCCGGTGAGCGGCACACGGTCCGCCGCGTCTTCCAGACGCTCGACGGCGCCTACACCAGCTGGCCCTGGACCTACTTCGCGGAGCCCGAGAAGCAGTTCGCCCGCCACCACCGCCGCGCCTGAGCACACGCCGGCCCACCGGCATCGCCGCGTACGAGCACGCTCCGGCTCACCCTCACCGCCGCGCCTGAGCAGGCGCCGGCCCCGATCCCGCCCGCCACCTCTCCCACTCCGGACTGCCCGATGACTCTGCCCGACACCGCCGCGAACCCGGCCGGCGCCGACCGCACCTTCCAGGTGGATCTGCGCGGCCTCGTCGATCTCCTCTCCCACCACCTCTACTCCAGCCCCCGCGTCTACCTGCGCGAACTGATGCAGAACGCGGTGGACGCGCTGACCGCCCGGCACGGCCTCGAATCGGCCGCACCCGCCGGCGCCCTCGGCATCCGCCTGTACGCCGACGGTTCGGTGGTACGCGTCGAGGACGACGGCGTCGGTCTCACCGAGGCCGACGTACACACCTTCCTCGCCACGATCGGCCGCAGCAGCAAGCGCGCCGACAAGATCGCCGAGCAACGCGGCGACTTCATCGGCCAGTTCGGCATCGGCCTGCTCTCCTGCTTCCTGGTCGCGGACGAGATCCACGTCCTGAGCCGTTCCGCCCGCACCCCCGACGCACCGGCCGTGGAGTGGCGGGGGCGCGGCGACGGCAGCTACACCGTCCGCACCCTGCCCGCCTCCGCCCGCCCCCGGCCCGGCACCACCGTCACGCTGACGCCGCGCGCCGACGCGGGCGAGTGGACCCGGCCGGCACAGGTGCACGCGCTGGCCCGGCACTTCGGTTCCCTGCTCCGCCACCCGGTGACCTTCGACGACGGCACAGGCGGCCCGGGTGAGCCGGGGGCGCCCGTCAACCCCGAGCCCGCGCCCTGGGCGCGTACGTACCCCACACCGGGAGCCCGTTCCCGCGCGCTGGCCGCGTACGGCGAGGAGGTCTTCGGGTTCAAGCCGCTCGACACCATCGAACTGGACCTGCCGGCCGTGGGCCTCAAGGGCATCGCGTGCGTGCTGCCCGAGGCGGTGCCGGCCGGGCGCCGCCACGGTCACCGGGTGCACGTCAAGGGCATGCTGCTGTCCGAGCAGGCCGAGGAGATCCTGCCCGAATGGGCGTTCTTCGTCCGCTGCGTCGTCGACGCCGAGAGCCTGCGCCCGACGGCGTCCCGCGAGTCCCTGTACGAGGACGACACCCTCGCCGCCGTCCGCGACGCCCTCGCCGAGCGGCTGCGCGCGTGGATCGCCCGGGCCGCCGCCAGCGACCCGGACCTGCTCGCCCGCTTCCTCCAGGCCCACCACCTGGCCGTGAAGTCGCTCGCCGTGCACGACGACGAGATCCTGCGGATGCTGCTGCCCTGGCTGCCGTTCGAGACCACCGACGGGCACACCACCCTCGACGAGTTCGCGCGCACCCACCGCACCGTGCTCGTGACGTCGAGCGTGGAGGAGTTCCGGCAGGTCGCGGCGATCGCCTCGGCCGCCGGGCTCGGCGTCGTCAACGGCGGCTACACCTACGACCGCGACCTGGTCCACCGGCTGCCCGAGATCAGGCCCGAGGCGACGGTCGCCGACCTCGACCCGGCGACCCTCACCGCCCACCTGGACCCGGTCGACCGGGAGACGGAACTGGCCGCCGCGGCCTACCTCGCCCTGGCCCGTGACGCCCTCGCCGTCTTCGACTGCGACGTCGCGCTGCGCACCTTCCAGCCCGCCAACGCCCCCGCCCTCCTCGTCGACAGCCGCGAGGCCCGGCACGAGCGCACCCGCTCCCAGCTCGCCCGCGAGCAGGAGGGCGGCCTGTGGGGAGACATCCTCGGCGCCCTGCGCCAGGAGGCCCCGCGGGCCCAGCTGATCCTCAACCAGCTCAACCCGCTGGTCCGCGCCGCCGTCGCCATCGACGAGCCCGAGCTGGCCCGCACCAGCGCCGAAGCCCTCTACGGGCAGGCCGCGATGCTGTCCCGGCGCCCGCTCAGGCCCGCCGAATCGAGCCTCATCAACCGCTCCTTCCTCGACCTTCTCGCCCACGCCCTCCGCAAGGACAGCTGACGATGCCGACCGCACCCCAGACCACCGACGAGCTGTACCAGGCGCTCCAGGAGAACGACCGGCGCCCCTACGGTCGCACCCGCACCGTCACGGCCGAGGAACTGGTCGACGCCGCCGAGCAGTTCGCGGAGCCCGTCCCGCTCGTCCACGCGCTGCTTGAATTCCAGGAGGCGTACACCTACGGCTCCGAACCCCGCAAGTCGCCCGTCGTCTTCGCCCGTCTGCTGACCCTCTTCGACGAGCAGCCCGACGTCTTCGACGAGCGCCTGCGCCACATGCTGTTCTGGCGGTTCAAGTGGGTGGCCCACGCCCTGCGCCAGCTGCCCGAGATACCGCTGGCCAGTCTGCGCCAGTGGCTCACGGAGATGCGCGACCGGTACGAGAAGGCCGACCTCGGCCTCCAGCCCTACTACGCACAGGCGTACCAGCTCGCCGCCCACGTCGGCGAGGACACCACCCCCGCCTACGAGCTGTGGGCGGGACGCACCCGCACCCGACTCAGCGACTGCGAGGCCTGCGAGATCTGCGAGCGCGCCCTGTACCACCTCGCGGCGGGCGACGACGAGCGGGCGCTGAGCACGTGGGAGCCCGTCCTGGCCGGGAAGGAGTCCTGCCAGGAGGAGCCGGCTCGCTCCGTCTCGCACGCGCTGTTGCCCCTCCTGCGCACCGGCCGCGCCGACCGGGCCCGCGAACTGCACCTCGCCGGCTACCGCGGCTGCCGCCGCAACCCCTCGATGTCCCAGGAGGTCGGCCGTCACCTGGAGTTCTGCGCGCTGACCGGCAACGAGGCTCGCGGCCTGGAGCTGCTCGCCGAGAACCGGAGTCTGTTCGGGGAGGTCGACTCGCCACTGGACCTGCTCGGCTTCCTCACCGGCGTGGAGGTCCTCCTCCAGCGCGTCGAGCTCCTCGGCCACGGCGAACTGCCGGCCGCGGGTTACGCGGGCCGCACCTGGACGGTGGCCGGACTGCGCGCCGAGGTGCGCGGCCGCGCCGACGACCTCGCCGCCCGCTTCGACGCCCGCAACGGCACCACGGCCCACACCGACCGCCGCAGGGCCCGCCTGGACCGTGCCCCGCTCCTGGACGCGCTGGAACTGACCCTGCGTCCCCGCGGCCTCGACGACGTGGCCCCGGCCGCCCCGGTTGCCGCGCCGACCGCCGGTACGGCCGCCGCCGTACCGGAGTCGGTGCCCGAACTCATCGCCCGGGCCAGGGCGTTGGACGAGCAGGGGCACCCGGACGCAAGGGCCTGCTGGGCGCGGCTGCGCACGCTCGTCGCCGCCCGCGACTACACCCACCCCGACGACCCGGCCGTCGGCCCGCTCGTACGGCTGCGCGCGGACCTGCTGGCCGACGAGGCGAGCCGGGCCGGCGACAAGGACGATTTCGCCGTCGCCGCCGACCTCTACGAGGAGGTGGCGGGCCTGTACGACGACGCCGGACTGCCGGGGCAGGCGGCGCTCGCCCGCGCCAGTGCCCTGCTCGCCGCCGCCGAGGTCCCGGTGGAGGGCGCCGACGCGACCGAGGCGAAGGCCGCCGCGCTCACCGCCGCCCACGCGTCCATCGTCCGCCTGCACGAGGGGACGCATGGCCTCGCCCCGCACCTGGAGGCCCGCCTGCTGCGGATGCGGGCGACCGCGCTCGGCCTGCGCCTGCAGACCTCGGGGAGCCAGGAGCACGTCGCGCCGGTGCTCGCCGAAGTGGAGCTGCTGCACGCGTTCGCCACCCGGCACGACGTCGTCGGGCAGGTCTCCGGCGCCCTGCTGCTGCGCGCCAGCACGTACGCCCTCTCCGGCGACCTGCCCGCCGCGGTCACCGAGATCGACGCCCTCATCGACCGGCTGAAGGCGCACGGCCCCGCCTGGCACCTGCCCCGCACGCTCGGGCTGCGGGGCCGGCTCCAGCTCGGTCTCCAGGACGTGCAGGCCGCACACGCGGACCTGGCCGAAGGCCTGCGGCTGGCCGCCGACTGGCCGGCCGACGCGGTCGACGCCGCCCGCCTCCACGGTGATCTGGCCCAGGCCTGCATGTTCCTGGGGCGTCCCGACGAGGCCTTGCGGCATCTGACGCGCTCGGCTGAGCTGGACCTGCGCCACGGCAGCCGGATCGACGCGTTCTGCACCTACAGCAACGCGGCCCAGCTGAGCCTCGACCTCGGCCGCGTCGAGGACTGCATCGCACTGCTCGACTCCCTCCTGGCCGAACCGGACGTCACCGCCGGAGAACTGGACGACCGGCTCGTCGCCCAACTGCGCCTGACCCGCGCCCGCGCGCTGCACGCGGGAGACGACCTCAAGGCCGCCACGGCGGAGTTCGTCGCCCTCGCGGCCGAGTCGGCCGGCTGGGACGACGACCCGGGAAGCCACGCCATGATCGCCGCGGAGACCGCCGTACTCCTCGGCGAGTCCGGCGATTTCGGCCGGGCCCGCGAAGCCGCGGAGCAGGCACTCGCCGCCCACGCCCGGGACCCTCGCTACGAGCAGCTCAGCAACTGTCTGCGCGAACTCGCCCGGCTCCAAGGCCAGCAGCAGGGCCCCGACGGTCTGGCCGAGGCGCTCGCCTTCCTCGCCGACGCCGGCCGCGTCGCCGATGAGGCCCGCGCCGCCGGGTACGAGGCCCGCGGCCGTTCCCTGGACTCGGCCCTGGCCTACGAGTACGGGCGGGTCAACGCCTACGCCGGTGCGTACGAGGACGCCCTGGCCGCCCTGGAGAAGGCCCTCGCCCTGCTCGGCGAGCCAGGAGCGGACCAGGACCACGCCGGGGAGTGGGCCGAGTGCGTCCGGCTCGCGGGTGCCGTGGAGGGCATCTATCTGGAGCGCCCGGCCCCCGCCCTCGCCCGCCTGGACGCGGCGGTCGCCCGCCTCACGGCCCTGGGGCACACCGACGAGACCGAGCCGCTGACCTCCTTGGCGGCCCGGCTGCGCGACGAGGCGTGATACGGCGTCCCCGGTGCCGGGGCGGGCTCCCGCCTCGGCACCGGGGACACCGCCCGCCCAGAACCGGCCACTGCGGGGAGCGGACATCTGCGTAAGTGCCTTTTTCTGAACGGGTATGGGCGGGGCGCGGCGGTATGTGTCCGTGAGGACAGAGCGGCTCCTGCCCGGCCGGGCGTGCGCCTCCAGGCCATGGGGCCCACCGCCTCGGCGCAGAAACGTTCGTGTGTCGCGCCCCCCGAGACCGGCGAACCGGGTTGGCCCGATGTCGCCGATTCCCGATGCGAACTCCCTTTTCCGGCGCCCTCGTCGACATGTTCGCTCCGCCGCTCGTCCGAAGTGAATGCGCGTCGTCCGCGTCGACGCGCCGGGCCGGAGCCAGCACGATCGGACGTGGCGCAGCGTGGCCCGGAACTCTGGCTTCGGTGAGCCCGGCGTGCCCGCGCCGTCGGCAGACGTTGGCCTCTGGAACAGAGAGGGCACCATGCATTTCACCCCCCATGAGCAGGAGCGCCTGTTGGTCCATGTGGCGGCCGGCGTGGCGCGGCAGCGCAGACAGCAAGGGATCAAACTGAACTACCCGGAGACCGTGGCGCTGCTCACTGCCCACGTCTACGACCAGGCGCGGCTCGGCCGGACCGTCGGCGAGATCATGGACTCGGGACGGGGGCTCCTGACCCGGGACGACGTCATGGCCGGTGTCCCGGAGATGATCGACAACGTTCAGGTCGAGACGACATTCCCGGACGGCACGAAGCTGGTGACGATCCACGACCCGTTCGACGAGCCGCGCGAGGAGATCGAACTGCACCCCGGCAAAGTCGACTTCGTCGACGAGGCGGTGCCGCTGAACCCAGGGCTGGACGTCACCGAGGTCGAGGTGCACAACCCGACCGACCGGCCGGTGCAGATCGGGTCGCACTACCACTTCTACGAGGCCAACCCGGGCCTCGAGTTCGAGCGGGCACTGGCGTACGGCAAGCGGCTCAACGTCGCGGCCGGCACGTCCGAACGGTTCGAGCCGGGCGATCGCCGCACGGTGGAGCTGGTGCGCATCGAGGGCGAGCGGAAGGTGCTGGGGCTGCGCGGGCTGGTCGGCGGGGTGCTTCAGGACCAGGCTCCGGACGGCTCCGACGGTGAGGGAGTTGACGACCGTGGCTGAGCGGGCGAACACCCGGGCGACCGAGCGCGAGGTCTATGTGGACCTCTTCGGCCCGACGACGGGCGACGAGATCCGGCTGGCGGACACCGCGCTGCGCATCAAGGTCACCGACGACTGGTCCGGTGGTCTCGGCAAGGAGCCGGCGGACCCGCCGCCCGTTCCCGCGCCCGGGGACGACGACAACCGCCCGGAGGACGGCACGGGCAAGGTCAGCCCGCTGGCGAGCAGGAGCGGACACGAGGTCGTCTTCGGCGGCGGCAAGGTGATCCGTGAGTCCATGGGGCAGTCGGCGACGCCACGCGGGGACGGCGAGGACGGCCCGCCGGACACGGTGATCACCGGCGTGGTGATCCTGGACCACTGGGGCGTGGTCAAGGCGGATGTCGCGATCCGGGACGGGCGGATCAGCGCGCTCGGCAAGGCGTACAACCCGGAGACCATGGCCAGGATCCACGAGGGCCGGACGGACGGGCCCAGGGACTTCGTGATCGGCCCGGAGACCGAGGTGATCTCGGGGAAGGGCCGCATCCTGACCGCGGGCGGGGTGGACACCCATGTCCACTTCATCTGTCCCGAGCAGGTCGGCGAGGCCCTCGCGTCCGGGGTGACGACCCTGATCGGCGGTGGCACCGGACCCGCCGAGGGGTCCACCGCGACCACGGTCACCCCGGGCAAGTGGCACGTCGGGCGTCTCTTCAAGGCGCTCGACGAGTTCCCGGTCAACATCGGAGTGCTGGGCAAGGGCAACACCATGTCCCGCGAGTCGATGCTCGACCAGGTGAAGGCCGGCGTGATCGGCTTCAAGATCCATGAGGACTGGGGCGCGACCCCCGCGGTCATCGACACCTGCCTGAAGGTGTGCGAGGGCAGGAACACCCCGGAGGACGACGACCGCACGGACGGCCTCGTCACCAACAGCGTGCAACTCGCCCTGCACGCGGACTCGCTGAACGAGGCGGGCTTCGTGGAGAGCACCAAGGCCGCGTTCAAGGGCCGTCCCCTGCACATCTTCCACATCGAGGGGGCCGGTGGCGGCCACGCCCCGGACATGATCACCCTCTGCGGGGAGGAGAACGTCCTGCCCGCGTCCACCAACCCGACGCGCCCCCTGACGGTCAACACCGTCAAGGAGCACATCGACATGATGATGGTCTGCCACCACCTCAACCCGGAGCTGGAAGCCGACCGGGCCTTCGCCGAGTCCCGGGTACGGCCCTCGACGATGGCGGCCGAGGATCTGCTGCACGACATGGGTGCCATCTCGATCATGTCGTCCGACGCGCAGGCCATGGGCCGCATCGGCGAGATGATCATGCGGACGTGGCAGACCGCGCATGTCATGAAGACCCGCTACGGCCAGCTGCGCGAAGGCACCGCCGCGGAGCAGGAACAGCAGCGGCGCGAGGCGGACAACTTCCGCGCCCGGCGTTACGTCGCCAAGTACACGATCAACCCCGCCATCGCCCACGGCGCGGACGACCTGATCGGATCCGTGCAACCCGGCAAGCTGGCGGACCTGGTGCTGTGGGAGCCGAAGTTCTTCGGTGTGAAGCCGCACCTCGTCCTCAAGGGCGGGCAGATCGCCTACGCGCAGGTCGGTGACGCCAACGCCTCCATCCCGACGCCGCAGCCCGTCCTGCCCCGCCCCATGTGGGGTGCCACGGGGAAGGCGCCGGGCGCCAACTCGGTCAACTTCGTGAGCCCGCAGGCCACGGTCACCGCGCGGGAACTCGGCATCGGCAAGTCCCTGTACGCGATCAAGGACACCCGTCAGGTGTTCAAACAGGACATGGTCCTCAACAGTGCCACACCGGACATCCGGGTCGACCCGGACACCTACGAGGTGTTCATCGAGGACACCTGCATCACCGAACTGCGCCGCCACAAGGAGGAACAGGCGCAGGACGACGAGGGGCCGTGCACCCAGCGGCCCGCTCCCACGCACTACGCGTCGGAACTTCCCATGGCGCAGCGCTACTTCATCCTCTGACCGTGCGGCGGACGACGGGACGGGCGGCCCGGCAGGCCGGACGCCGCACGTCCCGTACTTTCCGCCACGCCTTCGAAAGGCATGGCCACGCGTCCATGAGCCGTACCGCTCTCCTGGTCCTCGCCGACGGCCGTTTCCCGGCAGGAGACCATGCGCATTCCGGCGGCGTCGAGGCCGCCGTCGCAGCCCGCGCCGTCCACGATCCCGTCACCCTCTACGCCTTCTGCCGCGGCCGCCTGCACACCGCGGGTCTCACCGCCGCCGCACTGGCGGCCGCGGCCGCCGCCGGGCACGACCCACTCGTCCTGGACGAGGCCGCCGACGCCCGTACGCCCGCCCCGGCGTTGCGGGCCACGGCCCGCAAGCTGGGCCGGCAACTGCTGCGCGCGGCCCGCGCGGCCTGGCCGTGCGAGGCGCTGGAGCGGCTCGCGTCTGATCTGCCGGGCGGCGCCCACCAGCCCGTCGTGCTCGGGGTCGCCGCCCAAGCGGCCGGCCTCACCGCGCCGGACGCCGCGCATGTCGCGGCCTTCGGCAACGTCGCGGGCCCCGCCACCGCCGCCGTACGGCTGCTCGGCCTCGACCCGTTCGATGCCACCGCGGTCCTGGCCCGTCTCTGCGACGACGTCGACGCCGTCGCCCATGAGGCGGTCGGCGCCGCCGCCCGCGTCACCGACGAGGGACCCGGCGTCCTGCCGGCCGCGTCGTCGCCGCTGCTCGACATCACCGCCGAGCAGCACGCCGCCTGGCCGACGCGTCTTTTCGCCTCCTGATGCCGAATCCGGACTCCGCACACCCGAAGGAGCTCACTCCCATGCACCTCGACCACACCCACGACGGTCCCGGCGCCGTCTCCGCCGACACCCACCACCCTGACGGCACCCGACGCGCTCTCAGGATCGGCCTCGGCGGTCCGGTCGGCTCCGGCAAGACCGCCACGGTCGCCGCCCTCTGTCGGACCCTGCGCGACCGGTACTCCCTGGCAGTGGTCACCAACGACATCTACACCCGTGAAGACGCCGAGTTCCTGCTCCGCGAGGCCGTCCTGCCCCCTGAGCGGATCACCGCCGTGGAGACCGGGGCCTGCCCGCACACGGCGATCCGCGACGACATCTCCGCCAACCTGGAGGCCGTGGAGGAGCTCGAGAACCACCTCGGGGCCCTGGACCTGATCCTCGTCGAGTCCGGCGGCGACAACCTCACCGCCACCTTCTCCAAGGGCCTCGTCGACACGCAGATCTTCGTCATCGACGTCTCCAGCGGCGACGACATCCCCCGCAAGGGCGGCCCCGGCATCACCACCGCCGACCTCCTGGTCGTCAACAAGACCGACCTTGCCCCGCACGTGGGCGCCGACCTCGCCACCATGGCCTGCGACGCGCGCCGGCGGCGCGGCAGCCTGCCCGTCGTCTTCACCTCCCTCACCGGCGACGACGGCGTCCGGCCCGTCGCCGACTGGGTGCTGCAACGCCTGACTTCCTGGCATCACGGGACCGCGCGGCCCGAGCCCGCCACCGCCACGCGCTGATCCCCCACGCCTCGGCAGGAGACATGAGCACGCTCACCGAAAAGCCCGCGCCCCTCCCGGACGCCTCCACGGTCGTGGCGACCGCCCGGCTGCGGGCCCGCCACAACGGCCGCACCACCACCCTTCCGCTGCTGAGCGGCGACGGGCCCTTTCACCTCCAACGGCTCCGCCCACGCGGTGGCCTGGCCCGGGTCGACGTCATCGGCGCCATGAGCGGCCCCCTCGGCGGCGACCGGCTGGCCCTCCACGCCGAGGTGGGACCGTACGCCCGCCTCCAGATCACCGGAGCCGCCTCCACCATCGCGCTGCGCGGCCCCACCGACGACTGCGCCACCTACGACATCCGCCTGACGGTCGGCGACGACGCCACCCTGCACTGGCTGCCGCAGCCCCTGATCAGCGCCGCCGGCAGCAACCTCCGCCAGACCTGCGCCGTCGACCTCTCCCCCACCGCCCGCCTCGTCCTGAGGGACGAACAGATCCTCGGGCGCACCGGTGAGCCCAGCGGAAACCTGACCACCCGCCTCACCGTGCTCCGCGCCGACCGCCCGCTCCTCGACCAGCACACCTCCTACGGCGGCCGCCACGCCGCCTGGGACGGCCCGGCCGTCATGGGCTCGCACCGCGCCTGCGGACAACTCCTCGTCGTCGACCCGTCCCTCGCCCCGGCAGCCCTCCCACCGGTCCTCCTCGGCGACACCGGCACCCACGCCCAGGGCGTGCTGGTCCCCCTGGCCGGCCCGGCGCTCCTCGCCACCGCGGTGGCGGACACCGCCACCCGGCTACGACGTCTCCTCGACGAGGCACTGCGACGGGCCCTCAGCACGAGCCCGTGCCGTGGACTGGGGTCGTAGGGCAGGGACTGGCCGGTCTTTCGAGGTAATGCCATCAGGCCCGGTTGAGCCGGGCTGCGATTCCGTGGCCGATCAGCAAATAGATGACCGCCGGAAGGCCGTAATTGAGGACAACGCGTAGACCCTCTGTGTCCATCGTGAAAATGTCCTGTGCCCATCCGGACAGCCAGTCCGCCATTCCGTGGACGAACTCGACGAAGGGATTCGCCTGGTTGGCGTCGAGCAGGTAGAGCACGATCCACAGGCCCAGCAGTCCGGCGGCGACGTCGGCGATCGTGCAGGTGACAAGCGCTACCCGGCGCGCGGTGGCCGGGTTGCGCTCGGGGCGGCCGGGGCCCTGGGGCTGGTCGTAGGTCTGGTATCCGGAAACCGGGTCGGTACCGTTCACGAAAAATTCCAATCTCGCGCGCGATGTAGGCAAGGCCGCACAAGGCAGTGAAATTCAGCCTCGGACTGGCCTGTTTCTGCCTACTTCTGCGCCGCGCGAGCACCGCCGTGTTACACCTCGGTCTGCGGCCGCCTGAGTACGGCTCTTTTTGTCCGGCTGTTCGGGAAATCGGCTTGTGACTGTCGGCCGCGTGATCGAAGCTGACTCGCCATGATGCCCTTGACCGAGATCGACCGACTGAAGCGGACCGTGTCCGCCGCATGGGACAGCCCGATCGCCGACCAGGTCGCCGCGCAGTGGGGTTACCCGGCCGGTACCGCCAGGTGGTGGCGCTCCAGTGCCTCACATGTCTGCGTGCTCCCGGACAACGGCCGACGGCGGTACCTGCGGTTCGTGCCCGGCTCCTGCCGCGGACCGGAGTCCCTGGCCGTGGTGGCTGAGCTGATGGCACGGCTCAACGACGGCGGTTCGGCGGTGGTGCGGCCGGTCGCCGCCGAGTCCGGGGCACTGACCGTGACCGTGGCGACCGGTCTCGGTGCCATGCACGCCATGGTGGTGGAACCGGCGCCCGGTGCGGAAGTCGACGTCAGCGAACTCACCGCATCGCAAGCGCGGCAGTGGGGGCAGGCACTGGCCCGTTTGCACCGCGATGCCGCCGGGCTGGGCGCCGGGCTGCCCGAATCGTTCGACGAACTGTCGGATATCGGCGAACTGTTCGCCGATGACGCCGAGTTGGTCGAGGCGACGGCGCGGCTCGCCGACGTGATGAGCGAGTTGCCGCGTGGTGCGGACCACTGGGGTGTGGTGCACGGCGACTTCGAGCTGGACAACATGGCCTGGGAAGAGGGCGGCCCGATCGCCTACGACTTCGACGAGGCCGCCCTCTCCTGGTACGCCGCCGACGTCGCCTTTGCCGTGCGTGACCTGACCGACCACACCGGCCGGCCCGCGACCGGGCACCGGGCGCGGTTCGACGCCTTCCTCGACGGTTACCGCGGCGTGCGCCCGTTCGACGATGAGGACCTGGGACGCCTGCCGCTGTTCGCCGGCCTGCACGCCGCGGCTTCTCTCGTGCGCATCACCCGCGCGCTGGGCGAACCCGCCCGGCAGGAACCGGGTTGGCTGTCCGACCTGCGCGCCGATCTGGCCGACATGGCCCGCACTCACCGCCAACTCGTGATCGGCATCGGCCAGGGGTGGGCCGAGTGATCGCCAGAGAGGCTCGACCGCTGCTGTCACGACGGTTGAAGCAGTCCTCGAACGAAGTCGGAGACCAGCGTCGCCACCGCTTCCGGAGCCTCCAGGTCAGAGGTCGAACTCGAGGTGCTCCACGTCGGTGAACTCGACTTCGAGGCCGTGGGCGCGGCGGCCGCTGTCGCGGAAGTACACCTCGCCCAGTGCCTCAGCGGCGATGTTCCGCAGTTGCTGTTCCGTGCCGCCGGCCTCCTTCGCCTCGAAGAGGCGGGCGGCGTACTGCGGGGGCAGGGCGACGGTCAGATGGCGCAGCCGGGCGTCGTCGGTGGTGCCGGGGGCGGCGGTGTAGCCGAACCGGGCGCGGGTGTCGATGACGATGCCGTCGGTGGTGGCCGCCGTCTGTTTGGCCCTGGCCCGGATCTGGGGCTGCCATCGCGCTGTGACCTCGCGTTCCATGCGCCGCGCGAGGTCGGCGCGGGGCTTTTTGATCTGGTCCTTCACATACCGTTCGACGGTGCGCTGGGTGATGCCGAGCAACTCGGCCACGGGCCTGGTGCCCTTGAGCTGCCTGACCAGATAGCGCATCTGCGCCCCCGCGCTCCTGGGGATCGGGCGTGTGAACGCCTTCCGCAGCGCGGCGTCGAGACCGTCCCCGACCGTGTCCATCGGCTCGCTCCCCTATTCCCCGTCGTCCTTGGCCGTGACCTCACCGGTCTTGATGTACCGGGCGAGATTGAGGACCTGCCCGTGCTTCTCCCGCACCGCTTCGGCCCACAGCGTGGTCTGGGTGCCCTCGTGCTTGACCATCCCCGGCGACACTCCGAGCCGGAAGCTGCCGGGCACGGTCTTGTCATCGGCGTCGTACGGCAGGACGTGGAGCGGGCTGGGACCGTCGGCGGCGTAGACGGCGCAGTCCGAGAGGACCGCCACCGGGTACTGGCCGGTCGCCGCGGCCAGGCTGAGCATCTTGCGGTGCATGTTGATCCGCGCCCGCGAGATGACGGCGGCGCGGATGTCGGGCCGCCATGTCGGGCGGGAGAGGGCGGGCCAGGGCTGCCCGGGCTTCCAGCCGCCGCCACGCGCCCGTTCGCGCAGCTTGCCGATGCCGCCCTTCACCGTGGACTTGATCGCGTCCAGGACGATCGCCATCTCGGGATCGCGCTGCCTGTAGCCGTCCATCGCCGTCAGGAACTGCGGGGCGCGCAGCTTCTCGCCCACGCCCAGGTCCGCCATGGTGTCGACGTACGCGTTGCGCAGCCGCTTGTACCAGCCGTCCAGGAACCTGCCCCTGTCCTCCCTCACCCAGGCCTCGGTCGGGGTGACGTCGTAGCCGAGCTCCATCGCGTACGCCACGGTCGGAGTCGCGTACCAGGCCGGGCCCTGCGGGCGCTCGCCGGTCGGCGTGAACGGGCTGGGCAGCAGCGCGCCCTCCAGCCGGCGCCACTGCTTGCCGACCAGGACGCGGGAGAGGTCGACGTGGGAGAGGTCGACCAGCCATGCCCCGGGCAGCGTCGGGTCGAAGGGGGGGTGGGTGACATGCACGGGCGGCGTCGCCAGGCCGACGACGGCTCCGTTGGCGGCGGCGCCGAAGGCGAGGTTGACGTCGATGCCGACCAGGTACCGCCGCATGCACTCGGCGTCGGTGAGCTCACGCGCCCAGTCGTACGCCTCCTCGAACAGCATCTCGTCCGGGCCCCGCTGGTGGAAGCGGGGCAGACCGGCGAGCAGTGGATGCCCGTCCGGGGCCTCGCACGGTGCGCAGTCGATCGGGTGCTCGCCCAGCGAGCCGGGCCGGTGTTCCTTGTGCCGCTTCCCCGTCTCGTCCGCCTCGCTCGCCCGGGTCGGCGGATTGAGGGCGGTCATCAGCTCCAGGCCGGTGACGGCCGTGGAGCCGCGCGGCGTCATCACGCGGGCCGCGTAGGTGCCCAGCACGCGGGCGAGTTCCGCCGGTTCGAGCTGTGCGGCGTGGCCCCAGGTGCGGGCGTCGAGCGCGTTCCACGAGGGGATGCACAGTTGCACGCACTGACGCTGCCGGCCCTGGGCGGGGCGGTAGATCCGCGCCCACGGCCCGAAGCCCCGCTTCGTCAGCCGCCAGTCGGCCCGGTCCAGCTGCCTGAGGATCTTGTGGCCGTCCGGGAGGCGTCCGGCGAGCCGCTCGGCGTCCGACAGCTCCACCGGGAGCCCGTACCGCTCGCACGCGGCCTCGGTGAGCACGAGCAGCGGGTCGGCGTCCTTGCCGGAGCCGTGCAGTCTGCCCGCGCCGAGCTGGGCCTCCTTCAGCGTCCACTCCACCAGCGCGGGGAGTGACTTGGCGGGCACGTCGAGGACCAGGCCGCCGATGCCGTAGCCGGTCACCTGGGAGCCGTCGTCGGCGTCGATGACGAGCAGCGGGCCGTTCGCGAACCGCGGGTCGGTGTCGATGGCCGGGGGGGCCGCCGGGGCCGCCTTCCGGGTGCCGGGGCGGCGCGACGTCGACGACGGCCTGGTCGTGGCCCCGGCCGCCGGACGCGGCACGGTGGCCGGACCGGTGGGGCGGGGTGCGGCGTTCCCGGGAGCAGCCTCCGGGGCCGGGTCTGCTGATCCTTCGGGGGCGGCCCGGGGCGGTTCAGCTGCCGATGGCACCGGCACGGCAGGGGCGGGGTCGGCAGGCCTCTCGGGAACCGACGTGTCCGCGGCGTCGGTGGCGGGGTAGAGCTGGGCGAGCTGCTTGAGCAGGCGGGCGTACGCGTCGCGCTCCGGCGGACGCGGTTCGGTCTTGCCGGCCTCCCAGCCGCTGACCGTCGCGCGCCGTACTTGCAGAGCGGCGGCCACCTCGTCCAGCGTCAGGCCGTGGGCCTGGCGCAGCCGCTTGCGCTCCGCCGGGGGCGGCAGCGGGGAGCGGGACGCCACCAGGGCGTCGACCGCGTCGAACAGCTCGGACATCGGGCACCTCCGACTCGCCACCCTAGCGTGGAGCGTCGGTTTCGCGTACGAAGCGCGTACGTACGGCGTTCGTGTGGACGCCCGGCGTGGTATCCGCCTGACGGCACAGGCCGGTGTCGCGCAGGATGCGGTCGATGGTCGCCGCGAGGGTGCTGTCGGCGCCGATGACCGTCTCGACCCCGTCGGGCAGCAGGTCGAGCGGCCGGTACCAGTCGCGCAGCCGTGTCTCGTCGACTTCGCCGGCGATCGGCTTGGTGGCGTGCCGGGCGAGGGTTTCGCCGAACGGTACGTCCAGGTAGTAGTGGTGCGTCGCGCCGCGGTGGTCGGCACGCAGCCGGCCGAGCATGCCGCCGTAGCGGTCGGCGTAGAGGATGCCTTCGACGACGACATGGAATCCGGCGTCCAGGGCGTAGCGCGCCACGGTGTCGATCAGGCCGATGTTCGCGGCACCGGGCACGTCGTGTTCGCGCAGCACGACGCGGCGGAGGTTGTCCTGGGCGACGAGGGCCAGGCCGCGGCCGAACTCCTCGCGCAGGCCGGCCGCGACGGACGACTTGCCCGAGGCGCTGTTGCCGCGCAGAACGACCAGCCGGGTTTCTTCGCTGCCCACCATCACGGCGGTCACCTTATCGACGGCCGCTCCGCATGGGGCCGGGTCGTCATCCCGGGGGCGCCGCGCGTGCGGACTGGCGCAGGCAGGAGAGGGCCACCACGAAGGGCCAGACCGACTGGAGAGTCGTGACCGCGCGTTCGGCCACACCGGCGACGCCGTGCAGATGCAGTTCGAGCAGGAACCATGCCGCGCCCACCGCCATCAGCGCGGTGGCTCCCAGGGAGGGTAAGGGCCGCAGGGCCCAGGGGACGCTGTCACCGGTCCGGGCGGCCAGGACCGGCCAGGCCGCCAGGACGATGAAGGCGATGGCGGCGACCGAGCCGTGGCTCAGGGAGCCGCCGCTGCTCGGCGCCGGGACCAGGGCCACCACCAGGGCGGACACTCCCCCGGCCGCCAGCGCCACCCGGCCGGGGGCCGCGGCCGGGCGCAGCCCCCAGGCGGTGAGCAGGTGGCAGGTGCCCAGGGCGGTGAACGCGCCTGTCATCACCCAGTGGCCGGAACCTCCGGGGGCCGCCAGGACGCTGATGGTCTGAGCGGCCGGGTCGTAGGCGGGGCCTTGCAGTGCCGCCGCCACCATCCAGCCGATGATCAGCACGGCAGGGGCGCACGCCGACGACAGCAGGACCCATTTCGGGACAGATCGCACCAGGACACCGTAAAGCGGATCGCTCGCACTTCCCGTACCACTACCGCCGCTTCGGGCGGGTCCGTCCGAGGGTTTCGCGGCACGATGGATTCCGTGCGCCGACGGCGCCTGTGGCGGCCCGGCGCTCTGCCCGCGGAAAGGTGATCGGTCATGGAGCTCACTCTGGTGGTGCTGATCATCATCGTGGGGCTGACGTTCGACTTCACCAACGGCTTCCACGACGCCGCGAACGCGATCGCCACCTCGATCTCCACCCGGGCCCTGACCCCGCGCGTGGCGCTGATGATGGCCGCGGTGATGAACTTCTTCGGCGCCTTCCTCGGGACCGAGGTCGCCCAGACCGTCGGCAGCGGCATCATCGCCGCGCCCGAGGACGACTCGGGTCTGCTGCTCGTCCTGTGCGCGCTCCTCGGGGCCATCGGGTGGAACGTGTTCACCTGGTGGCGGGGGCTGCCGACCTCGTCCTCGCACGCGCTGATCGGGGGGCTGGTCGGTGCCGCGCTCGCCGCGTCCGCCACCGTGCACTGGTCCGGGATCGTGGACAAGGTCCTCCTGCCGATGCTGTTCTCCCCGCTGGTCGGTGTGGCTCTCGGCTACCTCCTGCACGTGGCCATCCTGTGGCTGTTCCGTCGCTCGACGCCCCGGCGGACCACGCGCCGGTTCCGTATGGCACAGACCGTCTCCGCCGCCGCGATGGGGCTGGGGCACGGTTTGCAGGACGCGCAGAAGACCATGGGTGTCATCGTGCTCGCTCTGGTCACGGCGGGCTGGCAGGACGACTTCTCGGTTCCGATCTGGGTGATCGCCGCCGTGGCGGCCGCCATGGCCGCCGGCACCTACAGCGGCGGGCGTCGCATCATCACCACCCTCGGCCGGCGCATCGTCCACCTCGACCCGCCGCGCGGGTTCGCCGCCGAGACCGCCGCCGCGGCCGTCCTCTACACCACCGCGTTCCTGCTGAAGGCGCCGATCTCCACCACACAGACGATCACCGCGGCCATCCTGGGTGCCGGTGCCACCCGGCGTGCCTCGGCCGTACGCTGGCAAGTGGCCCGCTCCATCGTCATCGCCTGGCTGCTCACGTTCTTCGGCGCCGGGCTTCCCGCCGCCGCGATCTACCTCATTCTGCACGCCGTCACCGGTCTGTGATCCCAGCCCGGAGGCCCACATGATCGCCTTTCCGCCGCACACGCCGGACCCGCCGCCCCGCGAGGCCCCTGCCGGACCTCCGGGCGGCCTCCCGGCGCCAGGGCGTTTCGCGCATCTGCACCCCGACGACGGTGCCTGTCTGATGGAGAGCGCCGCCTTGCTGGCGGGCGACCGGTTCACCGACAGCCCGGCCGGTACGCATCCGGTGCTCGCGGCTCTGGCCCGTGTGGTCAACGACAGCGTCGGTGACGCCACCCGGCGTGCCCTGTGGCCGCTGGCCGCCGAGCTCGCCGACGCCCGTCCCGCGGACCGGGCGTATGCGCCGCGGCTCGTCGGCACGGTCGTGGACGAGGCGCGCGTGCTGCGTCCCGCCTCCCAACGTCTGGCGCGGCGCGGCCGTGCCTGCCGCCGACGGGGCGAGAGGCTCGCGCACGTCCGCGCGGGCGGGCTGCCGGGCCGTGTCGCCGATCTGTTGTGGTGGCGGGGGCCGGGGCGGCGGCACCTCGAACACGCTCTCCGGGTGCTGTGCGCCGCGCCGGACGCGGATCAGCGTCTGGCCCGGCTGCTGCGGAAGGCCGTGACCGAGGCCCGGGACGGCGTGGACCGGCGCGGGCGGGTGCCGACGGCGGAAGAGCGCTGCAACCGGTAGGGGCGCGGGCCCGTCCTACAGGGCACCATGATCCCTACAACAAGCTTCCCCGGCCCCTGGACCGCGCCGGTTCGGCAGGTGCTCGACTTCGCCTGGACCCAGACCCGGGCGTGCGCGTTCGCCATCGCGCTGCTGTCCGGCGTGGCCGTGTCCGCCCTGCTGCCCGACCTTCCCGTGGCGCGCTACGACCTGCTGGTGGTCTACGGCGTGCTGCTCACGCTGGTGTTCTGGCTGCGCGGGTGGGAGAACGGGCGGGACGTCGCCGTCATCGCGGTCTGTCACGTGATCGGGCTGGCCTTCGAGCTGGTGAAGGTGTCGCTCGGTTCGTGGAGCTACCCGGAGCCGGGCGTGCTGAAGTTCGCCGGTGTTCCGCTGTACGGCGGGTTTCTGTACGCGGCTGTCGGCAGCTACGTGTGCCGGGCCTGGCGCCTGTTCGATCTCGAGCTGGCGCGCTACCGCCCGCGGGCGACGGCGGTGGTGGCCGCGGCCGTCTACGTCAACTTCTTCAGTCATCACTGGCTGCCCGACGCGCGCTGGGTGCTGGCGGGACTGCTGCTGGCCGTGACCGCGGGGACGTCGGTGCGCTTCACGGTGCGGGGTGTGCGCCGCCGGATGCCGTTGGCCCTGTCGTTCGTCCTGATCGGGTTCTTCCTGTGGGTGGCGGAGAACCTCGCCACCCTCGTCGGCGCCTGGCGCTACCCGTACCAGGAGCACGGCTGGGAGCCGGTGGGGGTGGCGAAGTTCGGCGCCTGGGCGTTGCTGATCAGCGTCACCTTCGTCCTGGCGGCGGTCGGGCGGCGCTCGGGGCGGTGAGCCACGTATCATCCTATGGACATAAATTGGATGATTTGCCTTCGAGGGTCGTCACCGATCGTGGCCACCCTCGCCGGAGTGATCAATGTCCCGCACCGGCACCACGGACGACGGAGACGAGCTGCTGACCAGGCTCGAGGCCCTGACGGCCCAGGCGCGCGCACAGGCCGAGATGCAGCGGTCACGGGTCGAGCTGGCCATCGCGCTTCAGCGCGGCATGCTCCCGCGCGACCTGCCCGTCGCGAGCCGGCTGCATCTCGCCGTGCGGTACGCCCCCGCGTGCCAGGGGCTCAACGTGGGCGGCGACTGGTACGACGCGTTCACGCTGGGCGACGGCCGGATCGGGCTGTCCATCGGTGACGTCCAGGGGCACAACATCGAGGCGGCCGCCTTCATGGGGCAGGTGCGGGCGGGCCTGCGGGCCCTGGCCTCGGTCACCAGCGATCCGGGGGAAGTCCTGGCCCGGACCAACGATCTGCTGCTGTCCCTGGGCTCCGACCTGTTCGCCACCTGCACCTTCATGCGGCTCGACCCGTGTGCCGGGGTGCTGGAGAGCGCGCGGGCCGGGCACCTGCCGTGCGTCTGGGCCACGGCGGACGGGAAGTCGGGTGTCACCGCGGACGAGGGCGGGCCGCCCCTGGGGATCCAGGCGGGGACGCCGTATCCGGTGACCCGGTACGAGCTGACCACGGGGGGCGTGTTCGTCCTGCTCACGGACGGTGTCGTGGAGGGGCCCTCGCTGCCGCTCGAGGAGGGCCTGGACCAGGTGATGCGGCTCGCGGGGATCGCGGCGGTGGCGGGCATGGACGTGGACGCGCTCGCGGCCGCCCTGATCAAGGGTGCCGAGCGTGTGGGGCACGACGACGACGCCGCCGTGCTGGTGGTCGGCCTCGACGGACCGGGGGCTCAGCCATAGGGCCGCAGGGCCCCCGCTCTCGCCTCGCCGTCGCGGCGGCCTCGGTGTCTCATGGCTGCTGTGGTGGATAGCCGGGATCTGCGTACGCCGGTCGTCGTCGCTCTGCAGACGCTGACTGTCGCCGCCTGCTACTACGCCTCGGGGCAGCTGGGCCTGCTGCGGGAACTGGTCGTCGAGGGCTCGGTCGTCACCCCCATCTGGCCTCCCACCGGCGTCTCGGTCGCCTTCCTGCTGGTTTTCGGGCTGCGCTGCTGGCCGGGGATCGCCCTGGGCGCCCTCTTCGTCATCCTGTCCCTCACCTCCCTGACGCCGTCGGCCCTCGGCGTCCTGGCGGGCAACACGGCCGCACCCGTCGTCGGGTACCTGCTGCTGCGCCGGGCCGGTTTCCGTACCGATCTGTCGCGGTTGCGCGACGGTCTCGCCCTGGTGTTCCTGGGCGCGTTCGCCGCCATGCTGATCAGCTCGACCGTGGGCGCCGGTCTCCTGCTGGTCACCGGCAAGCTCGACTGGGCGAGCTTCTGGGCCGTGTGGCTGGCGTGGTGGGTCGGGGACGCGATGGGCGTACTGATCGTCACCCCGGTGCTGCTCCTGCTGTCCCGCGTCCGCCCGCCGCTGCGTCTGGCGCGCTGGAAGGAGGCCACGGGCCTCGCGCTGATCATCTGCTGTGTCGTTCCGCTGGCCGCGCACAGCCCGTTCAGTCTGCTCTTTCTGATCTATCCCCTGCTGATCTGGGCGGCTCTGCGCTTCCAGCTGGCCGGCAGCATGTTGTGCGCCCTGTTCGCGTCGGTCATGGCGACGGTGGCGGCGACCGACCGGTCCGGGCCGTTCGAGCAGCTGACCAGGGTCGAGGTGATGATCAAGCTCCAGGCGTTCAACGGGGCGATGGCCCTGACGGCTCTGATCCTGTCGGCCGTGATCACCGAGCAGATCAACACCCGGCGTTCGGTGGAGCGCGCGTGCCAGGAACTGGTCGAGGTCCTGGAGCACCTCACGGCGGGCGAGTCGGCGGACGGCCGGGCCTCTCTGGAGGACGGCGGGCTCGGGCGGCGACAGGACGAGTGAGCGCACGTCTCCGCCGAGCCCACCAGGCGGTGATTGCCGAGGCGTACGGTTGACGCCATGACCGAGGTGGAGGTGCTGCAACTGCTGGTGTCGCCCGCGCACCGGCTGGCCGGACGGCCGTCGGACGGCCCCTCCCCCGGCCCGTCCGACGAGCGCGTCCCCCAGGTGGAGGTGCGCCGCGGTCTGGGGCTGGTCGGGGACCGCTACTACGCCCGGCCCGCCCACCGGAACGCGGCGGTGACCCTCATGGCCTTCGAGAACCTCCCGGCGGACGCCGACCTCCGGCACACCCGCCGCAACGTCCTGCTCAGAGGTGTCGACATCGACTCCTGCGTCGGCTCGACGATCGCCCTCGACTGCGGCACCGGGCCGGTGGTCTTCGCCGTGAACCGGCCGGCCCGGCCCTGCGCCTGGATGGACGTGACCATCGGCCCCGGCGCACAGCTCGCCCTGCGCGGGCGGGGCGGTGTGCGGTGCACGCCGCTGAGCGACGGGGTGATCACGCTGGGCCCGGCGACGTTCCGCGTCGTGGCCGGGCCCGACGACGCCGGGCCCTGAGGCGTACCCCAGCCGCCCGGCATGTGTTCAGCCGGCCCCCGGGGCCGTGCGGATGGCGGCGATGTCGAGTTGCAGGCGCACCTTCTCGCTCACCATCGCGCCTCCCTCGGCCAGCCTGCTGTTGTAGGTCAGGCCCCAGTCGGAGCGGTTGATCGTGGTGGTGCCGTCGAATCCGACCCTTTCATATCCGAAGGGGTCGGTGACGTGTCCGATGTAGGTCAACTCCAGTACGACCGGCCGCGATATGCCTTTGATGGTGAGGTCGCCCGACATGCGATAGAGGTCGCTTCCCGCCTGTTCCACCGCGGTACTGGTGAAACGCATACGCGGATAGGCCGCGGCATCCAGGAAGTCACGGCCGACCAGGTGGGCGTCGCGTTGTTCCACTCCCGTGTCGACGCTGGAGGTGAACAGTGTGAGGTCAGCCCGTGACCGAGCGGGGTTGCGCGCGTCGAAGTAGAGGCGGCTTTCGTACTCCAGGAAACAACCGCGCACGGTGGTCACCATGGCGTGCCGGACGGAGAAGCCGATCCTGCTGTGAGCAGGGTCGACGACCCATTCTCCGGTGAGGTTCACCAGGTCGGGGTCGGGCAGGACGGCGGTGGGGGAAGCCGGTGCTCCTGCGGGACGCTGTGGGGGGACTGGCGGCGCCTGCCGGCGGGACGGCACCACGCGGTTGAACAGGTTCATGATTCATCTAGGTACTTGAATTTGGTTATTGCCGCAAGTCCCCTTGGCGTTCAAGGCTGTTGTGGACGAGACTCTGGCCTTTTTGCCGCCGCTTTGCACAGAATCCACACATGCCTGTCGCGATGTACCGACGAAATAGCCATCCCGGGGTCCTGGTTTTTTCATTTCGGGCATATCGGCGATTCGGCCGGAGTCACCTCGATCGCGAGATCGTTGTCGACGGTGTAGTAGGGGCGCGAAGAGGATCCGCCGGCCGTGAGCGCCGGATAGACGAAGACGTGTTTGCGGTCCGCCACGTCGTCGAGGAGCCTGCCGATCCGGATCGGCGGCGCGTCGGCGGCGGGCCGGACGAAGGCGTCCCAGATCCGGCCCGGGGCCGCTGTGCCACCGGTCAGGTCGTCGGGCCCGGCCGTGAACGAGAAGCCTCTGCCGTCGTCGTCGATCCGGGGGCGGAGGTCCCGTACGGTGTCGCTCCCCCGCAGGCGCAGCCGTACGGTGGCGTCCTCCTGGAGCTCGGCGCCGTGCAGGCGGACCTCGACCGTCATGGCCTGTTCCGTGACGCCGATCGCGCGTGCCTCCGCGTGGGCGGTGCGCCGCCATGCCCTGAGCGCGAGGAAGCCGTCCTTCGTGACGTACGGGATTCTGACGGCGACCGGTGAGGGCCGGTCCCGGAGGTGGCCGTCGACGAGGGCCCGCAGGTCTCTGAGGCCGGGGCGCAGCCGCTGTCGTTCGGCTTCCGGTTCCGGCAGCAGGTACAGGTCCCAGCGGCCTTCGTCGAGGGCCGGGTCCGGTTCCAGTACGGCGTGCAGGTCGCCGTCGGCCCGGCCGGGCTCCAGGTCGAGGAGGCGCGGGGTCGTCTCGGGGCGGCCCTTCTTGGGGCGCAGCCGGAGCAGCAGCCGGGGACGGGAGGCCGGGCCCGGCGGGAGACGGAAGGTGATGCGGCCGTCCGGGTCGATCGCGCAGTGGGTGCGCAGGTGGGTGTCGAGGTGCGTGGTCATCGGCGTCCCTTGCGTAGCGCGCGCAGTGCGCCGGAGGCCGCGGCGTGGGCCGCGTCGCGGGCGGCGTGGCCCCGGCCGATCAGTGCGCTGGTGGTTCGGTGGTCCGGCCCCGTGGCGGTCCGTGATCCCGTGCTCCGGGCCGTGCGGGCCTCCTCCAGGAGGCGTTCGGCCTGGGCGACGACGGGGCCCGGGGCGAAGCGGCGCGCGTTCTCCAGGGCGGTTCGGCCCATGCGACGGCGCCGTTCGTCGTCGCCGACGAGTTCCAGCAGCGCCGAGGCGAGGGCACCGGCGTCGCCGACCGGCACCAGCCGGCCGTCGGCTCCGTCCTGGATGATCTCGCCGGGACCGTAGGGGCAGTCGGTGCTCACGACGGGCAGTCCGCAGCGCATCGCCTCGACGATGGTCATGCCGAACGGCTCGAAGTTGGACGCGGCCGCACCGATGGAGCCCTTGACCCATTCGGCCTCCATGGGGGTGGCGGCCCCCATCAGGAACACGTTGTTCCACAGGCCGAGCCGTTCGATGAGCTCCCGCAGCCCGGGCTCTTCCTCGCCCTTGCCGTAGATGCGCAGCCGCCAGTCCGGGAAAGCGGCGGCGACCTGGGCGAACGCCTCGATGAGCAGGTCGTAGCGCTTCACCGGAACGAGCCGGCCGGCGGCGATGACGATCTTGGCGGTGCCGTCGGCGGGAGGCAGCACGGGGTCGGGGACGCTGTTCGGGAGGGCCTCGACGTGGACGCCGGGCAGCCACATCTTGCGCCGGTAGGCGGCGGCGTCCGCTTCCGTGACGGTGGTGATCACGTCGAGGCGGCGGTAGGCGCGGCGCAGCGCGGCGCGCAGCCCGGGCGGGTGGTTGTCGAGGGTGAGGTGCTCCTGGCCGACGCGCAGGACGCGCTGCGGGGCCTGCCGCGCGATGTGCACGTTGAGGCCGGGCCGGGTGCCGATGACGACGTCGGTGTCGAGCGCCTCCAGGCACTCGCCGATCCGCTGGTCGGTCAGCTCGCTGTACTGGCGGTGGCGGTACTCGGCGGCCGGGAACACCTTCGCCGGTCTCTGGTGCAGGGGATGGTCCACCTCCTTGCGCAGGTCCACCAGCGCGCGCAGGCGCACGCGGGGATCCAGGACGAGATTGGGGTGCTCCCGGTGACGTAACGCGGAGACGATCTCCACGTCGTGCCGCTCGGCGAGCGCCCCGGCGAGGTTGAACGTGGTGGTGATCGTGCCTCCGATTCCGTAGGCGTTGTGAATCAGGAAAGAGATCTTCATGGTGGCGTAGACGACCCCAACCACCGGACAGTTGTTCGCCGTTATCACTCTGTGGCCCTGTGGGGAAGCGGGCACGGACCAGCCCGTTCCGGCGTGATCTCGGACATAAGTGGTCTGGGCCATACCGCTTTGGCGCCCGCATGTGGATAGCTTGATGTGTTTGCCCGCAGCAGCGCCGCGTCACCGGGTGCACCGTCGTCATCGATCTCCAGGAGACTCATGCGCCCCCGAATAACCTCCGTCCCCCGCATCACGTCCCTTCCGCCCCTCGCCCTGGCCGGCGGCGCGCTGGCCGTGGGCGTGGGCGGGCTGTATCTCGCCGGGCTGACGCTGACGGGCGGGGAGATCGACTCCGGTACGACGGTGCGCGGGGTGGAGATCGGAGGCCTGAGCCGTGCGGAGGCGGTGCGGAAGCTGGAGCGGCACCTGGGCTCGGCCGGGGCGCGGGAGCTGTCCGTGAAGGTCGGTGACCGTACGGGCACGGTCGATCCGCGGCGTGCCGGGCTCTCCTTCGACATCGGGGAGACCGTCGACCGGGCGGCGCGCACCGGCGCCGATCCGTTCAGCGTGATCGGCGGGTTCTTCCGCTCGGGCGGTGCCATCGAGCCGGTCGTGCGCCTCGACGAGGACAAGGCCCGGGCCGCCCTCGGCCGGCTGGCGAAGGGGCTCGACCAGAAGGTCCGGGACGGCGCCGTCTCCTTCGACGGCGGACGGGTCGAGCAGGTCGCGCCCCGCACGGGGTACGCCCTGGACGTGAACGGCGCGATCGGCCCGCTGCGCTCCTCCTTCCTGCGCGGCGACACCCGCTCGGTCACGCCGCTGCCCGCCCGCGAGACCCGGCCGAAGATCACGGCCGACGAGGTACGGCGGGCGGTGCGCACGTTCGCCGAGCCGGCCGTGTCGGCGCCCGTCACGCTCACCGCGGGCGACAAGCGGTTCACCGTCGGGCAGGCCGTGCTGGGCGAGCACCTGGCGATGCGGCCGGACGGCAGCGGAAGACTGAGACCGGAGCTGGACGCCAAGGGGCTGCGCGACGAGCCCGCCGTGGCCGCTCCCCTGGACGACGTCACCACCACCGCCGCGAACGCCAGGCTGCGGCCGGACGGCGACAAGGCCGTCGTCGCCGAGGACGCCACGGTGGGCCAGGAGGTCACCGACAAGGCGCTGGGCAAGGCGGTGCTGCCGCTGCTCACCAGGTCGGGCTCCGACCGCAGCGGCGAGGTGGCCGTACAACGGACCCAGCCCGAGATCACCCGCGAGAACGCCGCGGAGCTGGGGCTGACGGAGAAGATGTCCTCCTTCACCGTCCACTTCGAACCGGCGGAATACCGCACCAAGAACGTCGGACGGGCCGTGGAACTCATCAACGGCTCCCTCGTCAGGCCGGACGAGACGTGGAGCTTCAACCGGACCGTCGGAGAGCGCACCGAGGCCAACGGCTTCGTCGAGGGCATCATCATCCTCAACGACCAGTTCACGAAGGCCTCGGGCGGCGGTGTCTCGGCCGTGGCGACGACCGTGTACAACGCGCTGTTCTTCGCCGGGGTCAAGCCCGTGGAGCACGGCGCGCACTCCTTCTACATCGAGCGCTACCCGGAGGGCCGCGAGGCGACGGTCGCCTGGGGCAGCCTGGACCTGCGGTTCACCAACGACTCCGGCAAGGCGATCTACATCCAGGCCGAGTCCACGGACACGTCCGTGACGGTCTCCTTCCTCGGCACCAGGAAGTACGACGAGATCAAGTCGGTCAAGGGTCCGCGCACCGAGGTGAAGAAGCCCGAGAAGAAGGTGAGCGACGACAAGGAGTGCGTGCCGCAGACGCCGCTCGAAGGGTTCGACGTGACCGTGGAGCGGGTCTTCTACGATGACGGCCGGGAAGTGCGGCGGGAGCCGTTCCGCACGCACTACACGCCGCGGAACGAGATCGTCTGCGAGTGATCCACCCGCCGTTCGCCTGCCCGTGAAACGACCGCGGAAGTCTCCTTTAGCGCCGGGGCGTTGACCCGCCCCCTGGGCCCCAGCACAATGAGCGCCCAGTGCTGAGAGCGCTCTCAAAGGAGTCCCATGACTGGCAGACAAGGCCCGGCGCTGAGCCGGCGTTCGCTCATCGGTGCCGGCCTCGGCATCAGCGCCGCGGGGATCGCCGCGTCAGCGTCCGGGCAGGCCCTCGCGGCGAGTTCGGACGGCGCCGCGGGCCGGGACGGGGCGGTGGGTTCGCAGGGTGCCGGCCCGCTGTCGGCCCCGGCCCGGGGGCGCGCCTTCCTCGCCGCCGCCATGGACGCCTATCCCGACCACGGCAGCCTTCGCCTGACCCAGAGCTACACCGACCAGGCGGGCCTGTTCAGCACCGCGTTCACGTACGACAACGCCCTGGCGGTCCTGGCCCACCTCGCGGCCCGCAGGCCGGAAAGCCTGGCCAGGGCAACGGCGTTGGGCGACGCCCTGCTCTACGCGCAGACACACGACCCGGCGTACGACGACGGCAGGCTCCGGCAGGCCTACAACGTCGGGCCGTACACCTTCTACGACGGCTCGCCGCAGCCCGACGGCTTCGTACGGGCGGACGGCACGGCCAACGTCGGTACCCAGTTCGGCTTCACCGGCACGGCGGTCGGCGACATGGCCTGGGCGGGCATCGCCCTGAGCGCCCTCGCCCGCCGTACCGGGGCGCGTCGTTTCCTCGCCGGTGCCGTGCGGATCGGCGAGTGGATCGAGCGGACGGGTCGTACCGACGAGCCTCTCGGCGGCTACAAGTTCGGGGTCGACGGGGCGAATCAGAAGCTGCCGTTCACCTCGACCGAGCACAACACCGACCTGGTGTGTCTCTTCGGCCGACTCGCCCAACTCACCGGTGACCGGGTGTGGCTGGAGCGACGCGGGCGGGCCGAGGCGTTCGTGAAGCGGATGTGGGAACCGGCCGGGGGTTTCTTCTACACCGGCACCAACGACGGGGTGACCGTCAACAAGTCCCCGATTCCCGAGGACACCCAGACCTGGACCCATCTGGCGCTCGGCTCCCGCACGGGCGGATACGCCCGCTCGCTGGGCTGGGCCGTGGCGGAGCTCGCCGTCCGGGACCACGCCGGACGCACGAACAGCACGGTGCCCGCGGGGCAGTCGTACGAGGGCGTCACCTTCAGTTCCGCGAGCCTCGTGGCGAACGAGGACGCGCCGATCGCGGAGGGCCAGCCCAGACCCGACCGCAACGGCGTGTGGTTCGAGGGGACGGCTCATCTCGCGCTCGCTCTGCGGGACCGTGGGAAGCGTGGTGACGAGGCGCGTGCCCGGCGCCTGCTCGCGTCGACCGAGCAGGCCCAGGAGTTGCTGGGCGCCGGTCAGACCGTCGGCGGCGAGGCGCTGCCCGAGCGGGCCGGGGTGGTGTCCGCGAGCAGTCCGCTGGACACCGGGTTCGGCTTCGGCTACTACCCGTACCGGCACACGGGGGCGACGGCCTGGTACCTGATGGCGGCGGCGCGCTTCAATCCGCTGCGGGCGTGACACGTCAACCCGGCCCGCTGTGGCGAACAGCGGGCCGGGCAGCCCCTCAACTGACGCGGTGGACCACCTGGTTGGTCAGTTCGTAGCGGGCGCCTACGATCGCCAGCGCGCCGGAGCCGATCTTGGCGGCGAGGTCGGGTTCCGCGGCCAGTCGCGAGCGGACGAGGCGGACGTTGGCGTCGACGGTGGCGTCGATCCGCGCCTCCCCTTCCGTGCTGTGGTCGATGGCCGGGCTTATCTGGTCGGCCAGGTATTGGATGTGGGCGGGCAGGCGCCCGCCGGACTGCTCCGCCTCGACCGCGGCGCGCACCGCGCCGCACGACTGGTGTCCGAGCACCACGACCAGCGGTATGCCCAGTTCCAGGACGCCGTAGGCGACGCTGCCGAGTACGGCCTCGTCCAGGACCTCGCCCGCGGTGCGTACGGTCATCAGGTCTCCCAGCCCCTGGTCGAAGACCAGCTCCGGGGGCACGCGTGAGTCGATGCAGCCGAGCACGACGGCGAAGGGGTGCTGGGCGGTGGTCAACGTCCGCCGGATCGCGGGGGTTTCGTGCGGGTGGCGTTCGCGGAAGGCGCGCCAGCGGCGGTTTCCCGCGGCCAGTTCCGCGAGGGCCTCCTGCGGGGTGCCGGGCCGTGGGCCGGCGGCGGGGGCACTCGTCGCGGCTGCGGCCGGGCGGGCGGCTGCGATGCCCGCGCCGAGGGCCGCGGCCCCGGTCAGCGCGGTGCGCAGGAGAGTGCGGCGGACGGGGCCGCCGGTGGTCGGCCGTGGACCGGCGAGGGGGTGCGGTTCATGGCCGGCGCCTCTGTGGGCAGCGGAATCTGTGTTCACGGCCAGAACGTATGCCCGGATCCGGGCGCGGACGCGTTCCTTGCCGTTTCATGGTGAGAGTTGGGTAAGTGATGTTCTTACCTTGAACGGCCTTTGACGATCTCTCAGACAACGCGGGACGCCCCGGGCCGGCCGGCCCGGGGCGTCCTGTCAGGCGGGTGCGATCAGACCAGGTCGAACCGGTCGAGGTTCATGACCTTGACCCACGCGGCGACGAAGTCGTTCACGAACTTCTCCTTCGCGTCGTCGCTCGCGTAGACCTCGGCGAGCGCCCGCAGCTCGGAGTTCGAGCCGAAGACCAGGTCGGCGCGGCTGCCGGCCCACTTGACCTCGCCCGTGGCGGCGTCGCGGCCCTCGAACGTGGTCTGGTCCTCCGAGGTCGCCTTCCACGTCGTGCCCAGGTCGAGCAGGTTGACGAAGAAGTCGTTGGTCAGCGAACCGGGCGTCTTCGTGAGCATGCCGAGCTGGGACTGCTGGTAGTTGGCACCGAGGACGCGCAGGCCGCCGACCAGGGCGGTCATCTCCGGGGCGCTCAGGGTGAGCAGGTTCGCCCTGTCCAGCAGCAGGTACTCGGCCGGCAGGCGGTTGCCCTTGCCGTGGTAGTTGCGGAACCCGTCGGCGGTCGGCTCGAGCGCCTCGAAGGACTCGGCGTCGGTGTGCTCCTCCGTCGCGTCCACACGGCCCGCGGCGAAGGGAACCTCCACCTGGAAGCCGGCTTCCTTGGCGGCCTTCTCGACGGCGGCGGAGCCACCGAGGACGATCAGGTCGGCCAGGGAGACCTTCTTGGCACCGGCGCCGGAGTTGAACTCCTGCTGGATGCCTTCCAGGACGCGCAGGACCTGGGCCAGCTCGTCGGGCTCGTTGACCTCCCAGCCGCGCTGCGGCTCGAGGCGGATACGGGCGCCGTTGGCACCGCCGCGCTTGTCGCTGCCGCGGAACGTGGACGCCGAGGCCCAGGCGGTGGACACCAGCTGCGAGACGGACAGACCCGACTCGAGGAGCTTGGTCTTGAGGGTCGCGATGTCCTCGGCGTCGATGGCCTCGCCCTCGGCCTCGGGCAGCGGGTCCTGCCACAGCAGGGTCTCGTCCGGGACCTCCGGGCCGAGGTACAGCGACTTCGGGCCCATGTCACGGTGGGTCAGCTTGAACCAGGCGCGGGCGAAGGCGTCCGCGAACTCCTGCGGGTTCTCGTAGAACCGGCGGGAGATCGGCTCGTAGATCGGGTCGAAGCGCAGCGCCAGGTCGGTGGTGAGCATCTTCGGGCGGTGCTTCTTCGAGGAGTCGTGCGCGTCCGGGACGATCTCCGGGGCGTCCTTCGCCACCCACTGGTTGGCGCCGGCCGGGCTCTGCTCGAGCTCGTACTCGAACTCGAAGAGGTTCTTGAAGAACCCGTTGCTCCACTGGGTCGGCGTCGAGGTCCAGGTGACCTCCAGGCCGGAGGTGATGGCGTCCCCGCCCTTGCCCGTGCCGTAGGTGCTCCGCCAGCCCAGGCCCTGCTCCTCCATGGAGGCGGCCTCGGGGTCGGCGCCGACGTGGTCGGCCGGGCCGGCGCCGTGGGTCTTGCCGAAGGTGTGGCCACCGGCGATCAGGGCGACGGTCTCCTCGTCGTTCATCGCCATGCGGCGGAACGTCTCACGGATGTCGCGGGCCGCGGCGAGCGGGTCCGGGTTGCCGTTCGGGCCCTCCGGGTTGACGTAGATGAGGCCCATCTGGACGGCGCCGAGCGGGTTCTCCAGATCACGGTCGCCGGTGTAGCGCTTGTCGTCGAGCCAGGTGGTCTCGGGGCCCCAGTACACGTCCTCCTCGGGCTCCCAGACGTCCTCGCGGCCACCGGCGAAGCCGAAGGTCTCGAAGCCCATCTGCTCCAGGGCGACATTGCCGGTGAGGATCATGAGGTCGGCCCAGGAGATGCTCTGGCCGTACTTCTTCTTGACCGGCCACAGCAGACGGCGGGCCTTGTCGAGGTTGCCGTTGTCCGGCCAGCTGTTGAGCGGGGCGAAGCGCTGCTGGCCGGCGCCGGCGCCGCCGCGGCCGTCGCTGATGCGGTAGGTGCCCGCGCTGTGCCAGGCCATACGGACCATCAGGGGGCCGTAGTTGCCGAAGTCGGCGGGCCACCAGTCCTGCGAGGTGCTCAGCACCTCGGCGATGTCCTGTTTCACGGCCGCGAGGTCGAGGGCCTGGAAGGCCTCCGCGTAGTCGAACTCCCCACCGAGGGGGTTGGCCACCTCGGGGTTCTTGGCAAGGATCTTCAGGTTGAGGCGCTCCGGCCACCACTGACGGTTGCCACCGCCCTGGGTCGGGTGCAGGGCGCGGCCGTGGGCCACGGGGCAGCCGCCGCTCGTCTCCTCCTGCTTGGGGTCGGTGACGATCGCGTCGTGGTTCTCAGTCATGGAAATCCTTCCGGACGGGGTGGATCGCGTGCTCGGGTGGATCGCGGTGCTCGGGTGGATCACGTGCTCAGGAACTGCGGGCGGTGGAGCAGGCGGGGCACAGGCCCCAGTAGATGACCTCGGCCTCGTCGACGGCGAAGCCGCGGTCGTCGGACGCGGTCAGGCAGGGGGCGTGGCCGACCGCGCAGTCGACGTCGGCGACGGTCCCGCAGGACCGGCACACGAGGTGGTGGTGGTTGTCGCCGACCCGTCCCTCGTAGAGGGCCGGGCTGCCGGGTGGTTCGAGGCGGCGTATGAGTCCGGCCGCGGTGAGTGCGTGGAGTCCCTCGTACACGGCTTGGACGGAGATGTGGCCGACGCGGCCGCGTACCTCGGAGGCGATCGACTCGGCGCCGAGGTGGTCACCGTCCCGCACGGCCTCGAGCAGTGCGACGCGGGCGGCCGTCACTCTCAGGCCGGCACCGCGCAGCTCCTCGGCGGTGGTCGGGGTCCGGGATGCGGTCATGGCGGACAACCTAGCCGCATAAACACGAGCGATTCAAGAAAACGAAGAGTTCAATTTTGGTGTCGCGCAGGTGCGGCCGGGCGTGGCCCGTGTACGCCTTGGCGTTGCGCCCTTGTTGGCACACTGTGAGCTCCGTCACAGCATCGATGATCGGGCTTCGGTGCGGTGGCGGGATGGTGTCAGCCGTGGCTGTGTCGCGCCAGCACCGCCCGTGCCGTTTCGGCCATGGCCTCGTCGACCATCCGGCCCTCGAAGGTGAGGGCGCCGATTCCGTCACGCTGGGCCGCTTCCACGGCTGCGACGAGTCGGGTGCAGTGGTCGAGTTCCTCGGGTGTGGGGCTGAAGACCTCGTTGATCACGGGGATGTGGGCCGGGTGGATGGCCATCATTCCCTCGTAGCCCAGGGCGCGGTTCTGCTCGGCGCAGGCACGCAGGCCCTTCAGGTCGGTGATGTCCGTCCACAGTCCGGTCACCGGGCACGGCGCCCCGGCGGCGCGGACGTCGAGCAGGACGCGGGAACGGAGGGCCAGGGTTTCGGTGCCCTGCCGGCTCCAGCGGTAACCGACGGCGCGTTCCACGTCGCCGCCGGGGGCGGTGAGGGCGCCGGCGTATGCGACACGGGGGGCCGCGGCGGCGATGTCGTAGGCGTCGTGCAGGGCGCGGGCCGACTCCAGCAACGGGACGAGGGCCGTCGTACCGGCGGCCAGGCCGCGTTCGTGTTCGCACCAGCCGATGAGGCGGTCCGCGAGCCGTACGTCGACGGCGGTGTGCACCTTGGGCAGGACCACCCCGGCCAGTCCGGGGCGTACGACGGCACGCAGCTCCTCGGCGGCGGTCCAGTCGCCGAGCGGGTTGACGCGGACGAACAGGGCCATGCCGCCGGCCGGTTCGTCGGCGGACTCCGCCAGGGCCTCGGCCACCCGGGCACGGGCGAGCGGCTTGTCGGAGGCGGGAACCGCGTCCTCCAGGTCGAGAACGACGGCGTCGGCCCCGGCCGCACGCGCCTTGGGCAGCCAGTCCGTGCGGTGCCCGGGGACGAAGAGCAGGGAGCGGAGTGGGGGGCGGGGCGGGGTTGTGGTGTGGGGTTCGTCCGGAGTGGGTGTGCGGGCGGCGTCGGTAGCGCCGGCGAGGGGGTCAGACGACATCGTTCTTCTCCAGGTCGGCCAGTTCCCGGTCACTCAGGCCGAGCCAGTCCCGGTACACGAGGTCGTTGTCCTGCCCCAGTGCGGGTCCGGTGCGCCAGATGCGGCCGGGGCGTTGCCGGAAGTGCGGGATGACGGCCTGCATCCGGACGTCGCCCAGGTCGGGGTCGTCGACGGTGACGATGTCGCCGCGTTCGGCGTAGACCGGGTCGGCGGCGATGTCGGCAGCGTCGAACACCCGGGAGGCCACCACCTCGGCGCGGGCGAAGGCCTCCAGGCAGTCGGCGGCGGTGCGGTCGGCCACCCACGCCCGCAGTCCGTCGTCCAACTCTCCTCGCCGCGCGTGCTGTTGCTCCGCCGTGGCGAACTCCTCCTCCGGCAGGTCCAGCAGCCGGGCCACGTTGCGCACCGAGCGCAGGGTCGCGGAGGTCACGGTGATCCACTGCTCGTCTCGGGAGCGGTAGGTGTTGATCACGGCGGCGGGCGCGACCGCGAGCTGGTTGCCGGAGCGCTGCGGCACGGTTCCCAGCTGGTCGTGGACGATGACCTGCCACTCCACGAGCCGGAACAGGGGCTCGAACAGGGCGAGGTCGATCCACTCGCCGTCGAAGTCGGGGTCGTGGTCGCGCCGGTGGAGAGCGGCCAGGACGGCGTAGGCGCCCATCAGGCCGGTCACCGCGTCGCCGTGCGAGAAGCCGGTGTGGACGGGCGGCCCGTCCGGGGAACCGGTCAGGTGGACGACGCCGCTGCGGGCCTCGCCCATCTTGCCGAAGCCGGGGGCGTCAGCCTGACTGGAGGTGGCGCCGAAGCCGGAGATCTGGAGCAGGACGGCCTTGGGGTTGATCCGGTGAACGGACTCCCAGTCGAGACCCCAGCGGCGCAGGCGCCCGGCGCGCAGGGTGACGATGACGACGTCCGCCCAGGCGACGAGGCGGTGGGCGACCGCACGACCCGACTCGTGGTGCAGGTCGAGCGTGACCGAGCGCTTGTTGCGGGCGGCCACCTTGAACCACAGGGGAACACCGTTGCGCCGGGGGCCCATCGCGCGGGCGGCGTCACCGGCGCCCGGGGGCTCGACGTGGACCACGTCCGCGCCCTGGTCGGCGAGCATCGACCCCGCGAGCGGGCCGGCCACCACATGAGCGAACTCGACCACTTTCAGCCCGCACAACTGCCCCTGTCCGGTGGCGTTCGGCATGTCCTTGTCCCGCACGGATGCGTCCCCTCGGCTCAGCTGGTCCGGTTCTTCAGACTGCCGAGCCGCACAAATGCCTGTCCAGCAAAAGAACACCATCAATCCATGCGCTCCGTGCATGGATCGAGGCTCTCGACGGCGGTTCAGGCCCAGGACACTCCCGGCGGCAGGTCCCTGCCCTGGGCACGGAAGTCCTCGAGCGTCTCCAGGAAGTGCTCGGTGACGCGCGGCAGGGTGCGGCGTGCGCGCAGGGCGATGTCGAGGCGCCGGTCGACCACGGGGTCGACGAGCGGCCGGAACACGAAGGGCCCGATGCCCAGCAGGGGCAGCACCAAGGCGGGCAGTGCGCTCACGCCGAGGCCAGCGGCGACCAGTCCGCCCACCGTGGCGACACTGCCGGCCTCGGCGGCAGGGACGGCATGCGCGTCGACCTGGCCGAACGCGGCGTCCGTCAGCCGCCGTACGCTCGAGTCCCGTCCGACGGCGAGGAACGGTTCGCGGGCCAGGTCCGCCCAGCCGACCTCGTCCCGTGCGGCGAGCGGATGGTCCTCGTGCAGGACCGCGACGAAACGGTCCCGCACCAGCGGGCGGTGCTCCAGCCGCTCGGGCGGCACACCGACCGTGGTGATCGCGAAGTCCGCGTCGCCGGACAGGACCCGGTTCAGCACGGCCCGTTCGAGGCCGTCCAGCAGGCGTACGGACACGCGCGGCCGTTCCGTGCGGAAGCCGGAGATGACCTGCGGAAGCAGTACCGCGGCGACGGACGGCAGAGTGGCGACGGCGACCGTGCCGGACTCGCCGAGCAGGAAGCGGTCCAGTTCCTTCATCCCCGCCCGGTGGGCGCCGAGTATCTGTTCGGCGATCCGCAGCGCTTCCGTACCGGCCGCGGTCAACTGCACGTTGCGCGTGTCGCGTTCGAGCAGCTGTGCGCCGACCTGCCGCTCCAGGTCGGCGACCGCGCGGCTGAGGGTCGACTGCGAGACGCCCAACTCGGCGGCCGCCGCGGTGAAACTGGTCGCCCGGGCGACGGCCGCGTACGCCGTCAGTTGACGCAGGGTGGCATCCATGGCCGGGAAGCGTACGTCAGAGCGGGCCGATTGATGCGTGGATCGCATCGACAGATGCCGGTTTGATGCTGGACATGGATCATCCGGCGCTCGGACACTCTCGGCTATCCCCGTAGGTCCCGCTACGCCCCGCTCCCCGCGCCGGGGACCGCGACCGAGAAAGCGAGCGCCACCATGCCGGCAGTCCTGGGCTTCGCCACGATCGCCCTGTTCCTGTTGCTCACCATGACCAGACGTGTCTCGGTGCTGGTCGCGCTGGTGGTGCTTCCGGTCCTCGCGGCGCTGGCGGGCGGGTTCGCGGGTGAGCTGGGCGGGATGGTGCTCGACGGGCTGTCGAAGGTGGCGCCGACCGGCATCATGATCGCTTTCGCCGTTCTGTACTTCAGCCTCATGGTGGACGCGGGTCTGTTCGATCCGCTGATCCGCGGTCTGCTGCGGCTGGCCAAGGGTGATCCGATGCGCGTCACCGTCGCCACGGCCGTCCTCACGCTGTGCGTGGCCCTGGACGGCGACGGGGCCTCCACGTTCCTCATCACCGTCTCCGCGCTGCTGCCCGTCTACCGGAAGCTGGGCATGAGTCCGCTGGTGCTGTCCGGCGTCGTGTGCCTGGGGGCGGGCGTGATGAACATGATTCCCTGGGGCGGGCCGACGGTGCGGGCCATGGCGGCGCTGAAGCTGGAGAGTTCGGACGTCTTCACGCCCGTGCTGCCCGCGATGGGGTTCGGGATCGCGTGGGTCCTGGTGGCGTCCTGGCTGATCGGCCGCCGGGAGCGGCGGCGCCTCGGCGCTCTCACGGGACCGGGCGGGGAAACCGCCGCCGGTGAGCCGATGGCCGCTACGGCGACCGGTGAGCCGATGGCCCCTACGGCCCCGGCACCCGGTGACGAGCCGGTTCCCGCGACGGCCCCCGCCCCCGGTGACGGGCCGGGTGCCGTCCGGGTCGCGGCGCCCGCCCCGCGCTGGCTGACGGTCTTCAACCTGCTGCTGACCGTCGTACTCCTCGTGGCGCTGATCCTGGAGGTCATGCCCCTGCCGGTGCTGTTCGTTCTCGGGTTCGCGGTGGCCCTCCTGGTCAACCACCCCACGTGGGAACAGCAGCAGGCGCTGCTCGACCGGCACGCGAAGAACGTCGTCCTGGTGACCACGATGATCTTCGCGGCCGGTGTGTTCACCGGGGTCCTGACCGGAACCGGGATGATCGACGACATGGCCGAGGCGCTCGTGTCCGTGATACCGGACTCCCTCGGCGGCCATCTGCCGGTCCTCGTGGCCGTCACGGGCATGCCGCTGAGTCTGGTCTTCACCCCGGACGCCTACTACTTCGGCGTCCTGCCCGTCCTCGCCGAGACGGCCCAGGGCTTCGGCACCGACCCGGCCGAGGTCGCCCGGGCCGCCGTTCTCGGCCAGATGACGACGGGCTTCCCGCTCAGCCCGCTGACCGCCGCCACGTTCATCCTGGTCGGCATGAGCGGCGTCCAGCTCGGCGAGCACCAGCGCTTCATCTTCCGCTGGGCCTTCGCCACCACGCTGGTGATGACCGCCGGTGCCGTGCTGACCGGCGCTTTCTCCCTCTGAGCGGTGCTCACCTCCGGGCTGGGTCGCCAGCCGCGGCGGGGCTCTCCCGGAGCGGCGCGGGCGGGCCGGGCCGGCCGTACGGGCCGACAGCGGCGGCCGCCGGAGGACCGGTTCCCAGGGAGGGGAAGGCCGCAGGCACCCGCCCCGTGGGAGCCGGCCCGCCTACCGGTCGTCCGACGAGGTCAGGCGTTCGAGCTGGGCGGCGGCCGTCGCGGCTTTGCGGTCGGCTTCGCGGACACGGCGGTCGGCCGTGCGTGCCCGTTCCCGGGCCGACCGCTCGGCGAAGCGGGCCTGCTGGTGCTCCTCCCTGGTGCGGGCCAGGTCCTCGGTGAGTTCGTCGACGCGCCGCTGGAGGCGGGAGACCTGCTGTTTCGCCTCCTCAGCGGCCTGGCCGGCGGTCGCGGCCTCGTCCTTGAGGGCCCGCAGCTCCCGGTCGGCGGCCTCGGCGTCCCGCCGGGCCCGGGCCAGCCGTCGCCGCTGTTCCTCGCCGGCCTTGCGGTCCGGGCGGGAGGGGGCCGTCGCGGCGGAGGGGCGACGCTGCGTCCCGGCGCTCTGCGTGACGGTGCTCGTCGCGACGGCGCTCTGCGCGACGGCCGGGAAGCCGACGGCGGCGCTGAGCGGCTTGGCCAGCCGGCCGCTCGCCCACGCCCGGGCGGCCTCGGGGTCGGCCAGGACGGCGTGCAGGGTGTTCTCGACCTCACGCTGCACGCCTTCGCCGATCGGATGGCCGGCCTCCACGGCGAGCTGCCGGGCCTGAGCGGACAGGGCGCGGATGAGCGCGTGCTGCTGCCGGCTCAGTTCGCGCAGTTGTGTGCGGTCCAGGGCGTGATGGGCGTGCCGCAGTCCTTCGCCCAGGCGGAGCAGGGGCTCGACGTCGCCGGGCCGGCTGCGGACCAGGAGGTTGCTGGCCCAGGCGGCGAGGCTGGGTTTGCGCAACGTGCCGATCCGCTCGGCGAGTTCCCGGTCGCCGGCCGTTCGGGCGGCGGCCACGGCCGATGCGCGGGCGGCGGTGAACTCCTCCGGCCGCAGGGCGTACAACTCGTCGGCCACAGCGTCGAAGTCCATGAGCGTCCCTTTCGCATGGAGGCGCTGTTCCGATCATCCCAGGCAAGGCCGCGAAGGGCTCGTGGAGCGCGGCGTTCCGGCGGGGCGGAGCGTTCCGGAGGCACCCCGTTCATGATCCGGAAATCGACGGTTTAACATATGAGCGCCGCCTAGCTCGAAAGATGGATCTGTGACTGTCAACGACGACTCGTTCACCAACTGGAAGAACCGCGAGGAGATCGCGGAGTCGATGATCCCGATCATCGGGAAGCTGCACCGGGAGCGGGACGTGACCGTCCTGCTGCACAGCCGCTCCCTGGTGAACAAGTCGGTGGTCAGCATCCTCAAGACGCACCGGTTCGCCCGGCAGATCGCCGGCGCGGAGCTCTCGGTCACCGAGACGCTGCCGTTCCTGAAGACCCTGGCCGAGCTCGACCTCGGGCCGTCCCAGATCGACATCGGCATGCTCGCCGCGACGTACCGGGAGGACGACCGCGGTCTGTCGGTCGCGGAGTTCACCGCCGAGGCCGTCGCCGGTGCCACGGGAACCAACAAGATCGAGCGCCGCGAGGGGCGTGACGTCGTCCTCTACGGGTTCGGCCGCATCGGCCGGCTCGTGGCGCGGCTGCTGATCGAGAAGTCCGGTTCGGGCAACGGTCTGCGGCTGCGGGCCATCGTCGTGCGCGGCGGTGGGGAGCAGGACATCGTCAAGCGCGCCTCGCTGCTGCGCCGCGACTCCATCCACGGCCAGTTCCAGGGCACGATCACCGTCGACGAGGCGAACAGCACGATCGTCGCCAACGGCAACGCGATCAAGGTCATCTACGCGAACGACCCGTCGGAGATCGACTACACGGCGTACGGCATCAAGGACGCCATCCTCATCGACAACACCGGCAAGTGGCGCGACCGCGAGGGCCTGTCGGAGCACCTGCGTCCCGGCATCGACAAGGTCGTGCTGACCGCGCCCGGCAAGGGCGACGTCCCGAACATCGTGCACGGCGTCAACCACGACACCATCAAGCCGGACGAGCAGATCCTGTCCTGCGCGTCCTGCACGACGAACGCGATAGTGCCGCCGCTGAAGGCGATGGACGACGAGTTCGGGGTCCAGCGGGGCCACGTGGAGACCGTCCACTCGTTCACCAACGACCAGAACCTGCTGGACAACTACCACAAGTCCGAGCGCCGGGGCCGCTCCGCGCCGCTCAACATGGTCATCACCGAGACGGGTGCCGCCTCCGCCGTCGCCAAGGCGCTGCCGGACCTCAAGGCGAAGATCACCGGCAGCTCCATCCGGGTCCCGGTGCCGGACGTCTCCATCGCGATCCTCAACCTCCAGCTCGCGCGGGAGACCACCCGCCAGGAGGTTCTCGACTACCTGCGCGAGGTGTCCCTGACCTCGCCGCTGAAGCGCCAGATCGACTTCATCAGCGCCCCCGACGCGGTCTCCAGCGACTTCATCGGCTCGCGCCACGCCTCGATCGTCGACGCCGGCGCCACCAAGGTCGAGGGCGACAACGCCATCCTCTACCTTTGGTACGACAACGAGTTCGGCTACTCCTGCCAGGTCATCCGTGTCGTGCAGCACGTGTCCGGGGTGGAGTACCCGACGTACCCGGCTCCGGCGGTCTGAGCCCTCCGCCTGATCCCTGAGGACCACGCGGGGCGTGTCCGGCTGGCACGCCCCGCGTTCTCATGCGTCAGGAGCGGGCCAGCTCGATCCTGTACTGCCGTGTCTTCGAGCCGTCCTCGCTGCTGACGGTCACGAGGGCCACGCGTGACGACTCCTTGCGGACGGTCACGTCCGCGTACGGGTCGCGCGGCGTGGCGGTGACCTTCGCCCGGTCCGGGCGGTCGGTGCTCACCCGGTAGCCGGTCCGGTCCGGGTCGAAGTCGCCGATCGCCACGCCGTCCACCTCGATCGACGCGGCGGCGGCGTCCGAGGAGGCGCCGGGTGTCCTGGCGAACAGCTCGATCTCCCCGAGGGTGATGTAGCCGCCCGGCCGGGCCGTCATGACCACGCGTACCCCGGTCACCGGCCCGGAGGCGCGCACCGGGACGTCCGCGACGGGTGTGCCCTCGGTGCCGACGGGCACGGTCTCGCTCGCGTCGGTCCAGGTGCCGTCGGCCCCGCGGACCTGCACCTTGAGGGACTCCGCGAAGCTGACGTTGGTGCCGTCGCGGTGGAAGTGGGTCACGACCCGGGTCAGATCGCGCGCCTCGGGCAGGGTGAAGGTGATGGTGTCGGAGGGGTTCTTCGTGCCGGACCTCCAGTTCGACCAGGCCTTCTCGGACGTGTTTCCGTTGCGCAGGCCCTCGGCTGAGTACCCGCTCTCGGTGTAGGTCGCGCCGGCCGTCACGCCCTCGTCGGGCGCGGCGTTCTTCTCCCGGGGCGCGGTGACCTGGACGCGTACGGTCGCCGCCGCCTCGGTACCGCCGGGGACGTGGGCGGTGCCGCGCAGGGTCACCACTGCGGCGTCGTCGAACGCGCCGTCGGGTGCGGGGTCCCAGGTGACCGGGAGTTCGGCGGTTCCGCCATGCCGTCCGACGCCGGTGACGGTGGCGGGCAGGCCGGGCCGTCCGCCGGTGTAGGTCTTGGCACGGGCCGGGAGGGTGGCGGCGATGGTGTCCACGGTGACGACGGCCTCGGCACGGACGGTCCTTCCGAGGGCGTCAGTCGCCCTGCCCTTCACCCGTACCGTTCCGGGCTTGCTCCAGCGTGTCTCGGAGGGCAGCGTCCACCGCACGGGGAGGGCGCCCCGGGCGCCGTCCCGGAAGACGGGCGTCACGGTGCCGGGCAGTTCGGGCGCGCGGCCGGGGACGGTGAACGCCTTGGCCGGCTGGGTACGCAGCACCGTCTCGTCGGTCACGGCCCAGCGCTGGTTCGCGCTGGAGGTGGGGAGGGAGGCCGACACGCGGGCGCCGTCCGCCGTCGACTGCCCGACGACGTCGAGCAGCCGGCCCGTGGCGGCGTTGACGAAGGTCCAGGTGCCGTCCCCGGTGGTCGACATGATCCACTGCGCGGCCAGTGTATCGGCGTCCTCCAGGAGGGCCTCGTCGTTCCGCACGGCGAGGCGGTCGCCCGTCTCCGCGTTCACGAGGGCGTAGCGGTCACGGTTGCCGTCTCCGCGGGTCAGCGGTTTCACGGACCACAGCTGGGACTTGGCGGCCGGGTCGGGCGTACGGACGACGACACCGTCGCCGTCGGCGGACGGGGCCAGGGACTTGCCGCTCTGGGCTCCCTGGAGGCGGTAGACGTGGCCCGGCTGGACGAGCGCGGCGTCCTGGGCGGTGCCGGACACGCCGTCGACGAGGAGGGTGGTGACCGATTTCGCCGGGACGGTGACCGTGGCGGAGTCGTCCTTCACCTTCACCGGGGTGCCGCGGACGAGCGCTCCGCCGGCGCTGGTCACCACGGGCGTGACGGTGGCGCCGGGGGCGACGCGCTTGAACCGCGAGAGGTCCAGGGTGACGGCGCGCGGGGTGGTGCCGCTGTTGACGTGCACGACGGTCGCCCCGCGGCCGGACTTGCGTACGGCGGCGACGCTGGAGGGGTCGTCGGCCTTGACGAAGTGGTCGCCGGGCCGGATGTGGTGGGTGAAGTTGCGCAGGGTGTGGAACTTGGTGTTGGCCCGGACCGGGCAGGTCTCCAGGGTGTCCTTCGCGGTGCAGTTGAACGGGATGTGGATGCTGCCCCAGTTCTTGCCGGCCGCCGCCTGAGGAATGGAGTCCTCGACGGGCTGCCACAACACCCAGGCTGACGGCTCCAGTTCACGGATGTCCTCGACGACCCGGGTGGCGATGCCGAGCCCCGGATCCATACCGGTGAAGTCGGTGCCGGTCCCCCAGGTGCCCTCGACCTCGCTCATCCAGAACGGCTTGTCCGCGGCCTTGGCGCTGTCCCGGGCGCTGGTGCGCATGCCGGTGCCGTACGTGTGCACGTTGAGCTGGTCGACGGCGGCGCGGGCCGAGCCGTCGTAGGCGTTCCAGTTGCGCACGAAGGTGCTCGGGTTGGTCTCGTCCATCGCGGAGATCGTCGCGCGGGTTCCCGACTTCTCCAGTGCGCGGTGCAGGGCCAGCACGACCTTCTGCTGGAGCTCCGGGCCGGCGTGCGCGCCCTCCTGGCGGCCGCCGGTGGGCTGTCCGTCGGGGCCGATCTGGGTGCCCCAGTAGTTGGTGTTGGGCTCGTTGAGCGGGGCGATGGTGTCGAACTTGATGCGGTGCTTCTTCTCCAGTTGCTCGGTCACCTTGACCAGGTAGGTGGCGAAGTCGTCGACGCGGTCGGCCCGTATCTGGTCGGTGTTGGCGTCGAAGCCGCCCGAGACGTAGCCGCTGACGGTCTGGAACCAGGGCGGGGAGTTGCTGAACGCCTCCCAGCGGGTGACCTTCTTCTTGACGCGGTCCACCCACCAGCGCTGGCCCGGGTCGGCGGACCAGTCCCAGTGGTCGGGGTTGTCGGGGTTCCACCAGTCGGTGTCCTGTCTGGTGGTGCCCTCGGGTGCCTTCCAGAAGCCGTCCATCGTCGCGCCGGTCTTCATGTAGTCCTTGCGGACGTCCGGGGCGTTGCCGCCGCCGATGTTGTAGCGCGCGATGTTGAGGCGGAGGCCGTCCTGGCCGAACAGCATGTCGGCGAGCTTCTGCCGGATGGGTTCCGGGTAGCGGCCGGTGATGTTGGCGAACCAGACGAGGCTTGTCCCCCACCCTTCGAACTCCTGCTGCCGGTAGGACGGGTCGATCCGCACCGTGACCGCGCTGCCGGGCGGTTCGGCGGCAGCGGCAGGAGGTGCGGTCACCAGTCCCGCACCGAGAACCAGGGGGACGCCGGCCGCCAGTGCCCGGGCGAGGCGATGTCTGCTGGACATGAATTCCCTTCGAGAGCGAACAGAACCGCGCAGAACCAATCGAGTTTCCCGAATGTTTTAGGACGGCAATCAACACGTCAAGAGGCGGGACGAGTTGGGAACCGACGCACACCCCTTGACGCGCTCCGCCTCGCCGGTCCAATAATGATCGCCCACAGATCGTCCACATATCTAAACGACGTTCTCTGTTGTGTACGAGAGCCAACGCGGGAGGCACAGTGACCGGTTCAGGCTTATCCCGCAGTCGTCCGATCGTCGCGTCCCTCGCCGTCCTGCTGGCCGCCTCCGGCTGCTCGGTGGCCGGTGCCGACCCCATCGGCGGCGGCCCGGACACCCTGCGCATCGTCCTGCCCGAGGAACCGCCGACGCTCGAACCCTGTGACGCCTCGCTGACCGCGACGGGCCGGGTGACACGGGCCAACATCACGGAGGCGCTCACCGAGCGGGAACCGTCCACCGGGCGCCTCGAACCCGCCCTCGCCACCAAGTGGACCCGCGATTCGGCCACTTCGTGGACCTTCACCCTCCGCAGGGGTGTCACCTTCCACGACGGTTCGCCGTTCACCGCGGCGGCGGCCGCCTTCTCCGTCAAGCGCGCCACGGACTCGGGGATCGACTGCAACGTCGACGGCTACATCTTCGCGGACAGCGAGCTCACCGCCACGCCCGTCGACGACACCACGCTCCGGGTCACCACGGCGAAGCCCGACCCGATCCTGCCGCTGCGCCTGTCCTTCGTCGAGGTCGTGCCCACGAGCACCGATCCGGATTCCCGCGTGCGCGAGCCGGTCGGCACGGGCCCCTACCGGATCGACGAGTGGAACCAGGGCCGCTACCTGCGGCTCAAGCGCTTCCCCGGCTACTGGGGCAAGACCCCCGACTTCAAGGCCGCCACCTACGTCTGGCGCGCCGAGGGCAGTGTGCGCGCGGCGATGGTGACGAACAACGAGGCGGATGTCGCGATCGGGCTCGCGCCGGAGGACGGGGCGGGCGACCGGGCCGTCGAGTTCGCCACCAACGAGGTCTCGTACCTGCGGATGGACGCCACCAAGCCGCCCCTGGACGACATCCGCGTCCGGCAGGCCGTCAACTACGCCATCGACCGGGAGGGCCTGGTCACGGCGGTCTTCGCCGGCCGGCCCACCGGTCAGCTCGTGGCGAAGGGCGTCACCGGCCACAACCCGCGCCTGCGGCCGTGGCCCTACGACCCGGAACGCGCCCGGAAGCTCGTCGCCGAGGCCCGCGCCGACGGAGTCCGCACCGACACCACGCTCACCGTCGTCGGCCGCAACGGCATCTACCCGAAGGCCGCCGAGGCGATGGAGGTCGTCCAGGACGGCCTGATCAAGGCCGGATTGAAGGTCAGGATCAAGATGCTCGACGTCAACGCCTGGCTGGAGTACCTGCTGCGCCCCTTCCCGGCCGGCGACACCGGTCCCACCCTGCTCCAGGCGCAGCACGGCAACCAGGCGGGGGACGCCGCGTTCACGATGGCGCAGATCTACGGCAGCGAGGGCGCCCAGAGCAGCTACGGCACCGACGCGCTCGACACGCTCATCGAACGGGCCGAGCTCGCCTCGGGCGGGAAACGGCAACAGGCGTTCGCGGACGCGTTCACCCACCAGAACGACAAGGTCGTACGGGACGCCGTCATGGCCAACATGACCGGCCTGCTGGCCCTCTCCCCCAAGGTCCGCTACCGGCCCGACCCGTCCACCAACGACGAGATGCGACTCGCCGACATGCGGCGCGCGGACTGAGGGAGGACATCACGTGCTGACCCTGCTGCGCCGCCGCGCGGTCTCCAGCGTCGTCCCACTCCTCGTGGTGGTGCTCGGCGTGTTCTTCCTGGCCCGCCTCACCGGCGACCCCGCCAATCTGTATCTGCCGCTGAGCGCGACGCCCGAGATGCGGGCCGAGTTCGCCGCCCGCAACGGCCTGGACGACCCGCTGATCAGCCAGTTCGGCGATTACCTCGCCCAGGTCACCCACCTCGACTTCGGCGAGTCGCTGCGCACCGCCCAGCCCGCCGGCGAGGCCGTCCTGCGGGCTTTCCCCGCCACTCTCCAACTCGCCGGCTGGACGATGCTGCTCGCCATCGTCGGCGCCGTGGTCATCGGCAGCCTGGCGGCCTACCGCCCGAACTCGGCGACCGACCGGATCGCGAGCTTCCTGTCCTCCACGGCGGCCAGCGTCCCCGACTTCTGGATCGCCATCATGGGCGTGCTGGTCTTCGCGGTCACGCTGGGCTGGCTGCCCACCTCCGGCACGAGCGGCGCGGCGGCGTGGGTGCTACCCGTGGCCACGCTGCTGATCCGCCCGTTCGGCGTGCTGGTCCAGGTGGTGCGGGGCGCCATGGTCTCCGCACTGTCCGCCCCGTACGTGAAGGTGGCGCGCGCCAAGGGGGCCTCCGAGCCCCGGGTGGTCTTCGGGCACGCCCTGCGCAACGCCGCCGCACCGGCGCTGACCGTCGCGGGCGATCTGGCCGTGGGGCTGGTCAACGGGGCCGTCGTCGTCGAGACGATCTTCGGCTGGCCAGGAATCGGCAAGCTCATGATCGACTCGGTGCTCCAGCGCGACTTCGCGGTGCTTCAGGCGGCGGTGCTCCTGACCGCTCTGGCGATCTTCGCCCTCAACATCCTGGTGGACCTCAGCCACGCGCTTGTCGACCCGCGGGTACGGCAGCGGGCGGCGGCATGAGCCAAGGACGGGACATGCTTCAGAAAGCCACACCCGAGGCGGGCGCCACGACCGTACGGCGCCGGTGGTTCACCCTGCTGCTCCGGGACCGGTTCGCCTGCGCGGCGGCCCTCGTCCTGGTCGTGGTCGCGCTGGGCGCCGTCCTGGGACCGCTGCTGGCCGAGGACCTGGCGACCCGTCAGAACCTGCGCGCCCCCGGCCGGCCGCCCTTCACTCTCGACCACGGCTGGGCCTTCGTCCTCGGCAGCGACTCCCTCGGCCGGCCCGTCGCCGCGCGGCTGCTGACCGCGGCCGGGACGACACTGGCCGTGGCGGTGCCGGCCGTGCTGTGCTCGCTGGTGATCGGCTCGGTGTGGGGCATGTGGGCGGGGTATCACGGCGGTTGGCGCGAGAGCGTGTCGCTGCGGGTGGCAGACGTGATCCTCAGCTTCCCCTCCCTGCTGCTGGCCGTGGTGGTGCTGTACGTCTTCTCGCCGAGTGCGGCGAGCATCGTGCTGGTGCTGGCAGTCGCCCGGATCCCCGTGTATCTGCGCACGGCCCGGGCCGAGGCGGCGGAGCTGCGCAGCCGGCTGTTCGTGGACGCGGCCCGTACGTTCGGCACCGGCGGTTGGGCGACCATACGGCGGCATGTCGCGCCGAGTGTGCTGCCGACGCTGCTCACCGTCGCCGCGCTCGACTTCTGCTTCGTGATGCTGGCGGAGTCGTCGCTGAGCTTCCTGGGCATCGGCATCCAACCGCCTGACGTGAGCTGGGGGTTGATGGTGGCCCAGGGGCGGCAGGAGTTGCAGAGCGCGTGGTGGATCGCGTTCTTCCCGGGGCTCGCGATCGTCCTGACGACCGTCTCGGCGACCGCCCTCGCCTCCTGGGCCCGGATGACGACCGACCCGGGGCAGCGGTGGCGGGAGGGCGTTCGGCGCAGTGGGTGGCGTGCCCGCCTGTCGCGCAGCGCGAGCGCGGACCCGGCAGCGCGTGATCGTGCCGACGCCGAGCCGGACACGACCGCCGCTCCGGACGGCAGCCGTCCCGCCGGCACCGAACGGCCCACTGCGGCCGACGTCCTGGTCGTGGAGGGCCTGTCCGTCGACGTCCACACCCCGGCCGGGCCCGTCCACGTCGTCCGCCGGGTCGGCTTCTCCGTACGGTCGGGCGAGACGCTGGCGCTGCTGGGCGAGTCGGGCTGCGGCAAGAGCATGACCGCGCACGCCGTCGCCGGTCTGCTCGACCCGGTGGCGGAGGTGGTGGGCGGGCAGGTGCGCCTCGACGGCGAGGACCTGCTCGGTCTCGGGGCACGGGCCAGACGCCGGCTGGCCGGCCCCGGTGTGGCCATGGTCTTCCAGGACGCGCTCAGCGCGCTCAACCCCGTCCTCACGGTCGGCACCCAGCTCGCCGAGCCGTTCCGCATCCACGAGGGCCTGTCCCGGCGCGCGGCGAAGGCCAGGGCGGTGGAGCTGATGGAACGGGTGGGCATTCCCGAGGCCCGCTCCCGGGCGGACGCGTATCCGCACCAGTTCTCGGGAGGGATGCGTCAGCGCCTGCTGATCGCGACGGCGGTCGCCCTGCGGCCGAGGGTCCTGATCGCCGACGAGCCCACGACGGCACTGGACGTCACCGTGCAGGCGCAGATCATGGACCTCCTGCGCGAATTGCGCGGCGAACAGCGGACGGCGCTCGTCCTCATCACGCACGACCTCGGGCTCGCCGCCGAGCACGCGGACCGGGTCGCCGTCATGTACGCGGGGACGGTGGTGGAGACGGGGCCGGTCGCCGAGGTGTTCGGCAAACCTCATCACCCCTACACCCGGGGCCTGTTGGCGTCGGTACCGGCCGAGCAGCACCGGGGCTCCAGGCTGAGCTCCATCCCGGGGAGCCCGCCGGACCCCGGTGCGGTGCCGGCCGGCTGTGCCTTCCGTACGCGCTGTCCCATGGCCCGGGAGCGTTGTGCCACCCATCGTCCGGCGCTAACCGGCACCGCGGCCGGCCGGGCCGCCGCCTGCCACTTCGGGAAGGAGCTGGCCGATGCCTGACCACGGGCCACTGCTGGAGGCCACCGGTCTGGCCAAGACCTTCACGGTCCGGCGAACCGTGCGAGGCGGCACCCGGCTGCGAGCACTGGACGGAGTGGACCTGACCCTGGGCCGCGGCGAAACCCTGGGCCTGGTCGGCGAGTCCGGCTGCGGCAAGTCCACCCTGGCCAGGGTCCTCCTGCGGCTGGAACGGCCCGACGCGGGCACCGTGCGGTACGAGGGTGTCGACCCCTTCGCGTTGTCGGGTGCGGAGCTGCTCGCCTGGCGCCGGAAGGTGCAGATGGTGTTCCAGGACCCGTTCGGCTCGCTCAACCCCCGTCTGTGCGCGGCCGATCTGATCGGCGAGCCGTGGCTGACCCACCGCGGCCTCGTACCCGCGTCGAAGCGGGCGGCCCGCGTGGCCGAGCTGCTGGAGATGGTCGGCCTGCGCGCGTCGGACGCGAGCCGTCACCCGCACGAGTTCTCCGGAGGACAGCGGCAGCGGATCGGGATCGCCCGCGCCCTGGCGCTGGAGCCGGAGGTGATCGTCTGCGACGAGCCCGTCTCCGCGCTGGACCTGTCGGTGCAGGCGCAGGTGCTCAACCTCCTGTGCGACCTGCGGGACGAACTGGGACTGTCGTACGTGTTCATCTCGCACGACCTGTCGGTGGTGCGGCACCTCGCCGACCGGGTCGCCGTGATGTACCTGGGCAAGATCATGGAGACGGGCCCGACGGAGGAGGTCTACGGGCGGCCGCGCCACCCGTACACGGAGGCGCTGCTGTCGGCGGCCCCCTCCCCCGTGTCCGGCGGCGGACGCGAACGGCAGCGCATCCTGCTCACCGGCGAGATCCCCTCCCCGGCCGACCCGCCGTCCGGATGCCGCTTCCGGACCCGGTGCCGGCAGGTACGGGACCGGTGCGCCGAGGAGGTCCCCGCACCACCGCCCGGTGCGCCGCGCCACGGTGCGGCATGCCACTTCCCTCTGGAGGAGACACCCGCGGTCAGGGTTTGAGATGCGACTGGTGTGTCGCGGGATGGGGCACCCCGAGGTCGCCGACGGGTGCGTGAAGAGGGGCCCTGCCTCCGCGGCAGGGCCCCTCTTCACGCAGCGCTCGTCAGTGCTTGAAAACGTCCTTGGCCTTCTCCTTGGCCTGCCGCGCGTCGCCCTTCGACTGCTTCGTCCGGCCCTCGGCCTCCAGCCGCTCGTTACCCACCGCCCGGCCGACCGTCTCCTTGGCCTTTCCCTTGGCCTGCTCGGCTTTCGCCTTGGCCTTCTTCTCTCCAGCCACGATTCGTTCACTCCCAGCCGTGTCCGACGTCGGGGTCACGGTCCGGGTGGCCTCTGAGCGCCAGTCCAAACATGCCGGGCGTCAGGCGGCCAGGCGCTCGGCGACTTCCTTGGCCTTGGCGGCGGCGTCCTGGTGGGCTCGCTCGCGGGAGGCCTCGAAGAGCGGCACCAGCTCGGCCATCGCCGGGTTGGGCGGAGCCATGGTGAGCTCCGGGACGGTACTCGTATCCCTCGCGGGGCGTGCCCGGCGCGTAGAAGCCGCCACGGCCGGCGACGATGGTGACCGGGATACCCTTGGCCGACTGCGTCTCGCCCGCCGTGCGGCCCATCAGCACGACGTGGTCCGGCCTGGGCCAAGACCCATCTGCCGGAAGGCTCACCGTGCACGACGGCGACGCGCACCTGAGGGCCCCGGCGATGCCATGACCGGAACCGCCGGCACCCTGCCTCAGGCCAGGAGTTCGCGCACCAGCACCCCACACCACCACTGCTCCACCCGGTCGGGCGACCACCCGCTGCTCGGCCTCACCGGCTGGCTGATGTGGGTGGTGTGGCTCGTCGTGTACGGCGTCGCCCTGATGCGTCGGGCACCGCAGTCGCCAACGGGGCGTTGACCGGCGGGTCAGTGGCAGCACCCGTCGGCCGCCCGGGGGCCGCCCGCGGTGTCCAGGCGGCAGAAGCACGACGCCTGGATCGGGACGTCGGCCAGCGCCGTCGCCATCTTCAACTGCTGGGCCACGAGAGCCGCCTCGGCGGTCTTGCCCGTCCGGAGCAGGCACTCGTGGAAGCCGTGCAGGGACCACACGTTGCCGGGGTGCTGGAGGGGGCGGGGCAGGGTGGCGTCGAGGCCGAGGTCCGCGCGGTAGACCGCCTCGGCCTCCGTCACCCGGCCCTGTTCCAGCAGCAGGGCGCCGTAGGCGTGGCGGGTGGGCTGCATCCAGCCCCAGGGCTCGTCGTAGGGGAGGCCGTCGTCCAGCTCGATGGAGCGTTCCAGGGCGGCGAAGGCGAGGTCGTGGTTGCCCTTGCGGTATTCGAGCTCGCCGTCCAGCATGGCCGCCGCGACGGCGAGGATGTCGCGGCAGGTGTTGTTGAACAGCGTCCGCGACTCGGGCACCCGGCCCACCGCCGCGCGGAACAGCTCGCGCTCGGCCTCCGCCCGGCCGACCTCGCCGGTGGCCGAGAGGGCGACACCCCGGGCGTAGTGCCGCATGGCGGTGGTCACCGAGTACAGCTCCGGGTCGGCCGGGACCGGCAGGGCGAGGATGTCGGCCCAGCGGCCGAAGCGGATCAGTACGTGGACGCGCATGGCCAGGAAGCCCTCGAGCCAGTCGGCCATCGGGGGGCTCTGTACGCGGAGCAGCTCTTCGGGGATGGCGGCTTCGAGCTGGGCGGCGGTGTCGAGGGCGACCTGTGCCTGGCCGAGGAACATGGCCCCGTAGATCTTGAAGTGGTAGTTGTGCGCCCGGTAGAGGGTGTAGAAGTTCATCGCGCCGGCCCGGCGGCGGAACTTCTCGTCGGCGGCGATCGCGGCGCTGTTGGCCGCGACGACCTGGCGATAGTCCCCGCACAGGACGTCGAGGTGGGAGGGCATGTGGAGCAGGTGCCCGGCATCGGGGACGATGCCGCGCAGCCGGTCGGCGACGGTGAGGGCCTGCTCCGGTGTCGGGGACATCTCCATCAGGTGGATGTACAGGTGCAGGACCCCGGGGTGCCGGGCGCCCGCGTCGGTCCCGAGCGCGCCTTCCAGCACGGCCCTGGCCTCCGAGGTCCGTGCGCCCTCGGCCGGCTGCCCGGTGGTCAGGTCCCATAGCTGCCAGGGGGTGAGGTTCATCAGCGCGTCGGCGTGCAGGGTGGCGATGTCCGGGTCGTCGGGCGCCAGTTCGTAGACCGCGCGCATCGCGTCCGCGTAGGGCTCGTTCCACACCGAGCAGTCCTCGACGGCCTCCGATTGGGGGTACCTGGCCCGCAGCGCGCCGATCAGGGCCTGCTCGACGGGGGTGGCCCGGACGGCTTTCTCATGGGCCCGTTCCACGGCGGCGTGCGTACGCTCCACCGTCCGCGCCAGTTCCTCGCCTTCGAAGAATTCCCAGGGCTTGTTGTAGTTCGGGCCCAGCGCGTAGGCGATGCCCCAATACGCCATGGCGCACTCGGGATCGGCCTCGGTCGCCTTTTCGAAGCAGACGACGGCTTCCTCGTGATGAAAGGCGTACGTCCACACCAGGCCACGGTCGAACCAGAGTTGAGCCTCAGCGGAGGAGGTGGTGACGGGACGGCTGTGCGGGCCGAGGTCGTAATAATCGCCCATGGGTTTCTCCTGGGAAAGCGTCCGGGAGCCGTGAGAATAGCGGTTGCGGACGCGCCCTCGATCACCGATGAATTCTCGTATCTCCAGATTAGCGCGTTTCGCATTTCGACAGAGTGCGCCGATGCTGCTTTCCCCCCGGGATCCACCGTCAGTGGCCGCGCTCGATCCATGAGCCGAGGTGCGGAGCTTTGGCCCCGATGGTGGTGCTGCCTCCGTGGCCGGTCCGCACGCTGGTGTCCGGTGGCAAGGTCAGCAGGAGGTCGCGTATCGACCGGATGATCGTCGGGAAGTGCGAGTACGAACGTCCTGTTGCCCCGGGGCCGCCCTGGAAGAGGGTGTCTCCGGTGCAGACCGTGGTCAGATCCTCGGAGTACAGGCAGACACTGCCGGGCGTGTGACCGGGCTGTGTCTCCGGTGCAGACCGTGGTCAGATCCTCGGAGTACAGGCAGACACTGCCGGGCGTGTGACCGGGCGTGTGCACGATCTTGAGTTCCGTCGACGCGACGGTGAGGCGGCGGCCGTCCGAGAGGTAGCCGTCGGGGGCACGGTCGGGATGGGTGTGTTTCCACAGCAGCCGGTCGTCCAGGTGCAGGAAGACAGGTGCGCCGGTGCGGTCGGCGAGGGCGGGCGCGGCGTCGATGTGGTCGTTGTGGGCATGGGTGCACACGATGGCCGTCAGCCGTCGGTCGCCGACCGCCTCGGCGATGGCGTCGGCGTCATGGGCGGCGTCGATGACGATCACCTCATGGTCGTCGCCCACGATCCACACGTTGTTGTCCACCTCCCAGCTGCAGCCGTCCAGGCTGAAAGTGCCGGAGGTGACGAGGTGTTCGATGCGCGCGCTCATCACAGCACCACGACCGAACGCAGCACGTCACCGTGGTGCATCCGCTCGAATGCCTTCTCCATGCCGTCCAGTTGGATGGTCTCGGTGACGAACTTGTCCAACGGCAGGCGGCCTTGCAGGTGCAGATCGACCAACATCGGGAAGTCCCGGCTCGGTAGGCAGTCGCCGTACCAGGACGACTTCAGCGCCCCTCCCCGGCCGAACACGTCCAGCAGCGGCAGCTCCAGCTTCATCTCCGGCGTCGGCACACCCACCAGCACGAACGTGCCGGCCAGATCGCGGGCGTAGAAAGCCTGCTGGTACGTCTCCGGCCGGCCCACCGCCTCGATCACCACGTCCGCGCCGAAGCCGCCGGTCAGCTCACGGATCGCCTCCACCGGGTCACCCTCGCGCGAGTTGACCGTGTGCGTGGCGCCCATCTCGCGTGCGGTGGCCAGCTTGCGGTCGTCGATGTCCACCGCGATGATCCTGGACGCGCCCCCGCCGTGACCACAGAAGCCCCCGGTGACGCTCAGTACACAAGAGGGGCACAGGGGGCACACGGTGTCGCGGGGGACGATCAGCCGGTCGTTCGATCGTGGGCACCTTCGCACTGGGCTGGCAGCGGCCAACTCCCGCTCCCTAGGATGTACTTCCTGTCCAGCCAGTCCGTTGGCACGGCACCACGCAGGGGGAACGATGCAGCCCGAGAAGCAGTTGTCCACCGAGATCGACGCGAACGTGCCGACGGCAGCGCGTATGTACGACTACTACCTGGGCGGCAAGGACAACTACGCGGCCGACCGTGCCGCGTGCGAGGAACTCGACAAGGTCGTGCCCAGCACGCGCCGCCTGGCCCTGAACAACCGGCGCTTCCTCCAGCGGGTCGTGCGGACCCTCTCCGAGGAGTACGGCATCCGGCAGTACCTCGACCACGGATCAGGCCTGCCGACGCAGGACAACGTGCACCAGGTCGCCCAGCGCATCGACCCCACGACCCACGTGGTGTACGTCGACAACGACCCGATGGTGCTGGTCCACGGCCGCGCGCTGCTGGAGCAGGACGAGCGCACGAGCGTCATCCACGCGGACATGCGCGAGACCGACCTGATCTTCGACCACCCCGACACCCAGCGGCTGATCGACTTCTCCGAGCCGGTGTGCGTGCTCTTCAACTCGGTGTTCCACTGCATTCCGGACAGCGACACCGACGGGCCGATCGCGGTGGCCCGCCGGGTGCGGGAACGGCTCGCCCCCGGCAGTTTCATGGTGATGTGCCAGCTCGTCAGCGAGGACCCCGAGGTCCGTGACTTCGTCACGAACTTCATGGACCAGGCGACGCAGGGGCACTGGGGCCGCGTGCGCGAGGAGAAGGACGTCGCCGGGTACTTCGAGGGTCTGGAGATCCTGGAGCCGGGGCTGGTGGAGGTGTCCACGTGGCGTCCGGACACCGAGGTGGCGCCCCGTCAGCTCACCCAGGAGTGGATCGAGTTCGGCGGCGTGGGGCGGATTCCCCTGGAGAAGTGACTCAGGTGCCTCGCGCGGGAGGCGGCTCGTCCCGCGCGAGGCACTCGCACGTCACGCGTAGCGCTGCTCCATCGTGGTGCGCAGCAGTTCCAGGGACTCACGGGGCGTGAGCGCCTCGTCGGCGAGGCGGTCCAGCGCGACCCGGTACTCCTCCGTCTCGTCGAGGTCCTCCAGGAAGTTCGCGCTCTTGATGTGCTCCAGGTAGACCACGTCGGGGAGATCGAGACCGCCGAAGCGCAGGTACGTGACCGGGATGGCGGGCGCCGAGGCGTTCGTGACGTTCAGCGGGACGATCTGCAAGGTCACGTTGGGGCGTTCGGCCATCTCGACGAGGTGCGCGAGCTGCTCCCGCATCACCTCGGTGCTGCCCAGGACGCGCAGCAGCACGGACTCGTCGATGACCGCCCACAGCTGCGGGGCGTCCGGCCGGAACAGCAACCGCGCCCGGTGCCGGCGGAGTTCGACACGCCGTTCCACCTCGCCGGCCGGCGCGTTCGGCAGGCCCCGCTCCACCACGGCCTTGGTGTAGGCGGGTGTCTGCAAGAGGCCGGGCACGTACTGGATCTCGAAGGTACGGATCGTGGCGGCGGCTTCCTGGAGTCCGACCAGCCGGTCGAACCACTCGGGCATCAGCCGCTTGTCGTACCGTTGCCACCAGCCCGGCTCGCCGGCGCGCTGCAACAGCTTGAGCAGCACCGAGGCCTCGTAGTCGTCGGTGCCGTACAGCCGGAGCAGCGCGCGGACGTCGTTCTCCGTCGGCGGGCGGCGGCCCTTGCCGGACTCGATGCGGGACAGTTTCGCGGCACTGAAGCCGACAGCGCGCGCCGCCTGGTCCTGGGCGAGCCCGGCGTCCTCACGGAAGCCTGCCAGCTGTACACCGACCAGCATCTTCAGCAGAGTCGGCGCCGGCTCGGGCCTGTCCAGATAGGGTTCCAGACGGGAGATGCGATGCGACGCGGCGGACATCCTGACTCCCAGCAGACCGGCACAAGGGCGATTTACACTATCGCACCCCGCCGGGCGCCCCGCATCCCCCGGAGAAGCCCCACCAAGTGGGGAGTTGAGCTCCACATCACCACGGCGTACGCGCTTCACAGCAGGTGGTCGAACTCGCCGTCCTTCGCCCCGGCCACGAACGCCGCCACCTCCGCCGCCGTGTAGACGAGCGCGGGCCCGTCGGGGTCACGGGAGTTGCGCATCGCGATCCCGCCGTCGACCAGAGGGGCGACTTCGACGCAGTTGCCCTCGGCGTTGCTGTGCCGGCTCTTGATCCAGCAGGCCTCCAACGAGCTTGCCTGCACTCCGTTCTGCACTGGTGGCACCGCGGTCTCCTCGCTGTTCTCGTTCACGTCCCGGCTCGTGTACCCAACACGGCTTGATTGTCACGCAATTTCTCGTGCAATTGCACGGGAGCGCCGTCAGCGTGGATAATAGCTGCGGCGTCAACCCCCGTGCTGGCGCCGTGACCTGACCTCGCATCGGGGAGATGCCGTGTCATCAGCTGCGCAGCACGTGCTCCGGCCGCCTAGTGAGGCTGCGGCGCACGCAGGCGCGCCCGGCACGAGCACCGGATTCCCGCCCGGCCCGCCCTCGGTGACGTCGTACGAGACGACGCCGTTCGGGACCCCGCCCCCGATGCCGGAGACGGTGCCGCGGCCCTCCGGTGCCCTGACCGCCTCGGCCGCCCTGCGCGTCGAGTGCAGCAGGGAGGGGTTCGCGCGTGTCCGGTCCTTCACCCGCGACACGCTGCACGTCTGGTCGCTCGGCCACCGCTACGACGACACGACGCTCGTCGTCACCGAGCTCGCCGCCAACGCCGCGACCCACGCGGCACCGGCGGCGGGCGTGCCGGGTGTGCCGGAGATCCGGCTCGGATTCCTTTTGGACCCCACCCATCTGCTGGTCACCGTCTCCGACCCCGACGACCACCCGCCCGTGTACGCGCCCGCCGGCTCCGCCTTGGAGGAGCACGGCAGGGGCCTGTGCCTCGTCGCCGCCCTGTCCGAGGAATGGGGCTGGACCCCCTTCCCTCCGGCGGGCAAGACGGTCTGGGCCAGGTTGTCGACCTGTCCACCCATCTGACACGACTGCCGCGGAAAGGCCTCACGCCATGCGCAGCGCTTCGACGGACCCCCCGAGCAGCGAGCGCCCACAGCGCCCCGACGCCCCCTCCGGGGTGGCCGGGAACACGCCGCTCACGGCCCTGGACCGCGTGCCCTGGAGCGAGATCCAGGACTCCACCGGTTCGGCGGCCGCCATTCCCCTCCTGCTCAACGGCATCGCCTGGGGTGACGCCGACACCGCCCGCTCCGCGCTCGCCGACCTGCGGAAGCGGATCTGCCAGTTCGGCTTCGTCGTGGAGCAGGCGACGGCCGCCACGGTTCCCTTCCTGTGGGAGCTGGCCAAGCTGCCGCAGGTGACCTGCCGCGCTCAGATCATCCGGCTGCTCAAGAGCATCGCCGAAGCCCGGCAGTGGGAGAGCACCGCGGCCGTCTATCCGAAGCTGATGAACCGCCGGGAGAACCCGGTGGTGTGGGAGCGTGCGGCGCGCCAGGCGGTGCGGGCCCGGCGCGGTGAGCTCGGCCGGCTGATGGCGGACGAGGACACGGAGATCGCCCGGGCCACGACCGAACTCGCCCGTTCGCTGGCCACCTGAGGCCGCGGGACCTCCCGGAGGGTCCGCCGTCCGTGCCCGGTCGGGGGCGGACACCGTACGCGGGTGTCCCGGGCGCCGGGAGACGTGACGATACGGTGAGGACCCCCTGTCACCATGGGTGATGCCCCTCGCCTCGCGCGGCCGGGCAGTGTAGACATGGCACATGGTCCGACTCTTGGGTCGATCCGGGACTCGATCGCCCCTGCGGCCCGGCGCTGCGCCGTCCGAACGGCAGCGGCGGGAGGCGGGCCCGTCACGGTGGCATCCGGTGGCGGGACTGCGGTCGGTGCTGGGCGGACGCAGTGTCGCCCGGCAGGTGTTCCTGCTCGTCGTGGTGATCGTGCTGCTGCTGGTGGTGGCGGCTGTTGTGGCGCTGGTGCTTCAAGTGCGGCACGACACGACCCAGGAGGCCCGCAACCGTTCGCTCGCCGTCGCGGAGACCTTCGCCAACGCGCCCGGCATGATCGAGGCGCTGGAGAGTCCCGACCCCACGGCGGTGCTCCAGCCGCGTGCCGAGGCCGCCCGTGAGCAGTCGAAGGTCGACTTCATCGTCGTCATGAACACCGACGGGATCCGCTACACCCACCCCAAGCCGGACCGCATCGGGAAGAAGTTCGTCGGGACGCTCGAGCCCGCGCTGGCCGGCAGGCCGGTGACCGAGCAGATCACCGGCACGATCGGCCCCCTCGTGCAGGCCGTGGTCCCGGTGAAGGCTCCGGACGGCGAGGTCGTCGGCCTGGTGTCGGCCGGGATCACCACCGCCAACGTCGGTGGCACCGCCGACCGTCAGCTGCCGCTCGTACTGTCCGCCGCGGCGGTGGCGCTCATCCTGGCGACGGCGGGCGCCGCGCTGGTGAGCAGGCGGCTGATGCGCCAGACCCACGGGCTCGGGCCGCACGAGATGACCCGGATGTACGAACACCACGACGCCGTGCTGCACGCCGTGCGCGAGGGCGTGCTCATCGTCGACGACGGGGGCACCCTGCTGCTCGCCAACGACGAGGCGCACCGTCTGCTCGGACTGCCCGCCGACGCCGAGGGCCGGCACGTGCTCAGCCTGGGTCTCGACCCGGGCACCGCCGAGCTGCTGGCCTCCGGGCGCGTCGCCACGGACGAGGTGCACCGCGTCGGGGACCGGCTCCTCGCCGTGAACCAGCGCACCACGGACCGTGCGGGCGTCCCGCCCGGCAGTGTCGCCACGCTCCGCGACTCCACCGAGCTGCGTGCCCTCTCCGGCCGGGCCGAGACCGCGCGGGAACGGCTCAACATGCTGTACGACGCCGGGGTGGGCATCGGGACGAGCCTGGACGTGACGCGTACGGCCGAGGAGCTGACCGAGCTGGCGGTGCCCCGGTTCGCCGACTTCGCCACCGTGGACCTGTTCGACGCCGTGCTGGGCGGCGGGCAGCCCGACGCGGCGGCCGCGCTCAGCCGTACGGCGCTCAGCGGGATCCGCAAGGACGCTCCCCTCTACCCCGTCGGCGAGCGGATCAGGTTCGTCGAGTCCTCTCCGCAGGGCCGCAGTCTCGGCACCGGCCGGCCCGTTCTGGAAGCCCGGCTGGGCAAGGCCGCCGGCTGGCAGGCACAGGATTCCGAGCGCTCCGCCCAGATCGTGGAGTACGGCATCCACTCCCTGATCACCGTGCCGCTGCGGGCGGGCTCCCTGGTGCTGGGCGTGGTCAGCTTCTGGCGCTGCGAGAAGCCGGAGCCCTTCGACACGGACGAGCTGGCCCTGGCGGAGGAGCTGGTCGCCCGGGCCGCCGTCTCCATCGACAACGCGCGCCGCTACACCCGCGAGCACAGCATGGCGGTGACGCTCCAGCGCAGCCTGCTCCCCCGGAACCTGCCCGAGCAGGACGCCCTGGAGATCGCCTACCGTTATCTGCCCGCGCAGGCCGGGGTGGGCGGCGACTGGTTCGACGTGCTGCCGCTGTCGGGGGCCCGGGTCGCGCTCGTGGTCGGAGACGTCGTCGGGCACGGGCTGCACGCCGCGGCCACCATGGGGCGGCTGCGCACCGCCGTGCACAACTTCTCCGCGCTCGACCTCCCGCCCGACGAACTCATCGCCCTGCTCGACGAGCTGGTCGGCCGCATCGACCAGGACGAGACGGAGGAGGACGGCAGCGCCCCGGTCACCGGCGCGACCTGTCTGTACGCCGTGTACGACCCGGTCACCCGGCGCTGCACCCTCGCCCGTGCCGGGCATCCCCCGCCGGCGCTGATCCATCCCGACGGCAGTGTCGAGTTCCCCGACGTACCCGCCGGTCCCCCGCTCGGGCTCGGCGGTCTGCCGTTCGAGACGGCGGAGCTTCAGCTGGCGGAGGGCAGCCGGCTCGTCCTTTACACCGACGGGCTGGTCGAGGACCGGGAGCGGGACATCGACGTCGGTTTCGACATGCTGCGGGAGGCATTGAGCCGGGCCGGCCAGTCCCCCGAGGACACCTGCCGGACCGTCCTCGACGCGCGGCTCACGGCCCGCTCCAGCGACGACATCGCCCTGCTCGTCGCGCGCACCCGGGCACTCACCGCCGACCATGTCGCCGAGTGGCCGGTGCCGGCCGACCCGGCGGCCGTGGGCGAGGTGCGGGCGGCGGTCACCCGGCAGCTGGCCGAGTGGGGACTGGACGAGCTGTCGTTCACCACCGAGCTGATCCTGAGCGAGCTGGTCACCAACGCGCTCCGGTACGGCGACGGCCCCATCCACGTCCGGGTGCTGCGCGACCGCAACCTGATCTGCGAGGTGTTCGACAGCAGCAGCACATCGCCGCACCTGCGGTACGCGACGATGACGGACGAGGGCGGACGGGGGCTGTTCCTGGTCGCACAGCTCGCCGAGCGATGGGGGACGCGCTATCTGCCCGCCGGGAAGGTGATCTGGGCGGAGCAGCCCCTGCCATAAGGGCCACCGGGGAGTACCCATAAAGTAGCCTTATGAGCTCATAGACCGGACCCGCGTACCAACTTAGGCATGCCTCAGTTTAGGCTTCACGGCGAGATCGCTTGTCGCCGCTCGAAGGGAACCTGACCATGCCCCGCCCCCTGCGGGTAGCCATCGTCGGATCCGGCCCCGCCGGGATCTACGCCGCCGACGCCCTGCTCAAGTCCGAGGTGGCCGCCGAACCCGGCGTGTCCATCGACATCTTCGAGCGCATGCCGGCGCCGTTCGGACTGATCCGTTACGGCGTGGCGCCCGACCACCCGCGGATCAAGGGCATCATCACGGCCCTGCACCAGGTCCTCGACAAGCCCCAGATCCGGCTCTTCGGCAACGTGGACTACGGCACCGACATCAGCCTGGACGACCTGCGCGCGTTCTACGACGGCGTGATCTTCGCCACCGGCGCCATGGCCGACCGATCGATGTCCATCCCGGGCATCGACCTCGACGGCTCGTACGGCGCCGCGGACTTCGTCTCCTGGTACGACGGCCACCCGGACGTGCCGCGCACCTGGCCGCTGGAGGCGGAGAAGGTCGCCGTGCTCGGCGTCGGCAACGTCGCGCTCGACGTCGCGCGCGTCCTGGCCAAGACCGCGGACGAGTTGCTCCCGACGGAGATCCCGGCGAACGTCTACGAGGGTCTGAAGGCCAACCGGGCCAAGGAGATCCACGTGTTCGGCCGCCGCGGCCCGGCCCAGGCGAAGTTCAGCCCGATGGAGCTGCGGGAGCTGGACCACTCCCCCAACATCGAGGTCATCGTCGACCCCGAGGACATCGACTACGACGAGGGCTCGATCGCGACCCGGCGCGGCAACAAGCAGGCCGACATGGTCGCCAAGACCCTGGAGAACTGGGCGATCCGCGACACCGGCGACCGGCCCCACAAGCTCTTCCTGCACTTCTTCGAGTCGCCGGTCGAGATCCTCGGCGAGGACGGCAAGGTCGTCGGACTGCGCACCGAGCGCACGGAACTCGACGGCACGGGCAACGTCAAGGGCACCAGCACGTTCAAGACCTGGGACGTCGGCGCGGTCTACCGTGCGGTGGGCTACCTGTCCGACAAACTCCCCAAGCTGCCCTGGGACATCGACTCCGGCACCGTCCCCGACGAGGGCGGACGGGTCATGCAGGAGACCGGCGAACCCCTCCAGTCCACGTACGTCACCGGCTGGATCCGGCGCGGCCCCGTGGGCCTCATCGGCCACACCAAGGGCGACGCGAACGAGACGGTGGCCAACCTGCTGGACGACTACGCGAACGGCCGGCTGCACACGCCCGCCACTCCCGCCCCCGAGGCCCTGGACGCGTTCCTCGCCGAGCGGAACGTCCGCTTCACGACCTGGGACGGCTGGTACAAGCTGGACGCCGCGGAGAAGGCGCTGGGCGAGCCCGAGGGCCGCGAGCGCGTGAAGATCGTCGAGCGTGAGGACATGCTGCGGGCGAGCGGCGCCTGACGTCCAATACACCCTGCGGGCGGGTCCGGTGGCGATGTCACCGGACCCGCCCTTATGCGTGCTTGAACCGTGTACAATCCGGATGCTTCACCAAACCATCACATGGCCTTCATCAGAAGGTCACGCAAGGGGGGACGAACGTCCATGCGTATACGCCTTGTCGCCACCACGGCCGCCGCTGCCGGAGCCCTGGCCGCCCTGACGGCGGTTCCGGCCCATGCCGCCGAGTACAACTCCGCGCTGAAGATCCGCGGGATCCAGTACGACGCTCCCGGGAGCGACTCCAACCGCTGCTCGACGGGGAACACCGACGAGGAGTACCTGACGATCAAGAACTACTCGCGGTCGACGACCGTGAACCTCAAGGGCTACGTGGTCAAGGACGCCGCGGGGAACAAGTTCACCTTCACCGCGAGCCACACCCTTCAGCCGGGTGACTACGTGAAGCTGCGCGGCGGCAACGGGACCGACTCCGACGCCGGCAACGTCGTCTACCGCGACAACTGCAACTTCATGTGGAACAACGACAAGGACACGATCTACGTGTACAAGCCGTCCGGCAGCCGTGCCGACGTGCACTCGTACACCAAGAGCGGCTCCGACAAGGACGGCAACGGGTACATCACGTACCACGGCTGAGCCTTTTGCCGAACCGGCAACGGGCTTCGCGTGCGGCGCGGCGGACGCCGGATGATCGGTGGACCGAGCACCTTTCTCCGGACCGCAGGAGGATCCATGTCGCAGACGTCCGCCGGCGACCGCACGCACCGCCTCGTCCCTTCACCGGCCGGCCGCGTCCACCTCGTCGAGCAGGGTGACGGGCCGCTGGTCCTGCTGCTCCACGGGTTCCCCGAGACCTGGTACGCATGGCGTCATCAGCTGCCTGCCCTGGCAGCAGCGGGCTATCGCGCGGTGGCCGTCGATGTCCGCGGCTACGGGCGCTCGTCCCGGCCGGCGGCGGTGGACGCGTACCGGATGGTCGAGCTGGTGGAGGACAACGTCGCCGTGGTGGAGGCGCTGGGCGAGCGGTCCGCGGTGGTCGTCGGGCACGACTGGGGCGCGACGATCGCCGCGACGTCCGCGCTGGTCCGGCCCGAGGTGTTCCGCGCGGTGGGGCTGCTGAGCGTGCCCTACACGCCGCCCGGCGGCCCCAGGCCCAGTGAGGTCTTCGCGCGGATGGGCGGCGAGGAGGAGTTCTACGTCTCCTACTTCCAGCGGCCCGGCCGGGCCGAAGCGGAGATCGAGCCCGACGTGCGCGGCTGGCTCGCGGGTTTCTACGCCGCCCTGTCCGCCGACACGATGCCCGAAGCCGGTCCGCACTTCGTCGCCCGCGGAGGGACGCTGCGCGACCGGTTCCCCGTCGGTCGCCTGCCGGGCTGGCTGAGCGAGGCCGACCTGGACGTCTTCGCCGGGGAGTTCGAACGCACCGGGATGACCGGCGCCCTGAACCGCTACCGGAACATGGACCGGGACTGGCAGGACCTGGCGGACTTCGCCGGCGCCCCCGTCACACAGCCGTCGCTGTTCATCGGCGGCGCCCTGGACGCGTCCACGACCTGGCTCGCCGACGCGATCGAGGCGTATCCGGCCACCCTGCCCGGACTGACGGCTTCTCACATCCTCGACGGCTGCGGCCACTTCCTCCAGCAGGAACGCCCCGCGGAGACCAACCGGCTCCTGACCGACTGGCTCTCCGGTCTGCCCGGGGTCAAGTGATCCTCGTAGGCTGGCTGTCCGGCGTGCCGGGGCCCTCCGCGACGTGTCCGTGGCGGAGGGCTCCCGTCCGTGGTGCCGGCTCAGACCTCCAGGTCGTTCTCGATCCGGCGGAGCTGGTGGCGGGCCATCGCCAGGTTCGCGCGGCTCGCGTCGAGCACGAGGTAGAGGAACAGTCCGCTGCCTCCGCGCCCCCTGAGCAGGCGGATGAGGTGGTACTGGGAGTTCAGGGTGATCAGGATGTCCTCGATCTCCTCCTTCAGACCCAGGAGTTCCATGGTGCGCAGCTTGGCGCGTACGACATCGGTGTTGCCGGCGGCGGCGACTTCCAGGTTGAAGTCCTTGGTGCCGCCCAGGGTGCCGAGCGCCATGCCGCTGGTGTAGTCGACGAGTGCCGCGGCCGTCGCTCCGTCGATGGAGCTCAGGCATTCCTTCAGTGCGGTCTCGGTGTTGGCCATGCGGGTGGTTCCTTTCCTTCGGTGTTTCCTCGTTCGCGGATTCTTCGGTCAGGAGGTTCGGGAGGGTCGGGAGGGGACGGAAGCTTCAGATGCCGGTCTGCGGGCGCGGCTGGTGGGTGGGCCGCTGCGGCAGGCGGACCGGGAGGGTGCCGATGGGACGGGCCGTGGCCGGGGGCGCCGCCGCGAGGTGTTCGGCGGGCACGGGCCGGTCGGCGTGGCGGCCGGTGCCAGGTCCGACGTGGGTGGCCACCAGGTCCGCGATCCGGGCGCCGCTGCGCCGGCCCTCCAGGTGGAGGCGGCCGACGTTGACGCGGTCCTCGGCGAGGAGGGTCAGGACGGCGGTCGCCCCGGCCGCGTAGGTGGCGACGTAGCCTCCGGAGCCGCGCACCAGCAGCTCGCGGAAGTCGCCGCGCGCTGCGGCGTCGGTCATGCGGTGGGCGACGCCGAGGGCGGCCGCGGTGAGCGCCGCGAGTCCCTCCGGTTCCGTGTCCGGGGCGTCGTGGGCGAGGACGAGTCCGTCGACGGTGGCCGCGAGCGAACCGGTCAGCCGGGGTATGCGGGTGCGCAGCCGACGCAGTTCGTCGAGGACGTCGGTCTCGACGGCCATGAGCAGTCTCCTTTCGGCACGCTGTCGTCGCGCGCGGATCACAGTGCCTCCAAGGCGTGCAGGAGCCGTCGCAGCAGTGCGGTGTCGGGCTCGTCCGGTGCCGTGGGACGAGGGGCGGGGCCCGGCTCGGCGGGCACTGGGGCGGGAGCGGGGGCAGGCGGAGGGTCCGGAGCTGAGGCGGGGACAGCGGCTGGGGTTTTGGGGACGACCAGCCCGGCGGCGGCCAGGCGGCGGAGTTCGACGAGGGTGTGGAAGGTGCGGCAGGCGAGGGCGGTGGCGATCTGGGCGGCGGTGCGGACGCCGTCGACCTGGGCGAGGGTGCGGCTGCGGCGGGACGGCAGATCCGCCGGGCCGGTGCCGGGGACGCGGGCGAGCGGGGCGAGGTCGATGGTGGGTTCGGGCCATATGCGGTGCAGCAGTTCACGGCGGCGTCTCGACTCCCGCAGGACGCTGTCCACCGGTACCGCACGGACCGCGCCCAGCCAGTGCGAGACTCCGGGGCGGAAGCGGAGCACCGGTCCGTCGTGGGCGAGGACGAAGTACGCCGCGTCGAAGAGGGCGCCCAGGTGGCACAGTTCGAGCGCGCCGGCGGCGAGGTGTCCGCTGTCCACCAGCTGACGGCCGACGCGGCAGCGGCGGCCGGCCTGGTCGATGGCCTCCCACCAGCCGTCCGGGGCGAGCGCGCCGCTGTGCGTGAGCAGATCGCCGACGTCGGGGGTGAGGGCGGATTCGACATGGACGACGTGTCCCGTGGCGAGGTAGACGATCCCCGCCTCGGTGGACACGGCGCCGCTCGCGCCCTGCGCGGCGAGGGTGCCGAGCAGGGCCGAGGCCGGTTCGTCCGTGCGTGCGGTCCGGGTCGGCGTGATCATCCGAGCACCAGTCTGTCCGCCATCTCGGCCAGCCGGATGCGGGCCAGGGCGAGGTTTCCCTCGGCTCGGTCGAGCCATAAGTGCAGGAACACGGTGCTGTCGAAGGTCGTGGTGACGAACCTCAGCAGGTGGTACGAGTCGGTGTTCGTGATGATCAGGTCCTGTACGGGTGGTTCCTTGCCGGACGCTGTGTCCACGTCGCCGCCGGCCGGGGCGAGCGCGCCGCTCTCCGTGGCGAGGCGGGCGAGTTCGGCGGTCTCTGCGGCCGCCGCCTCCAGGTCGCCGCCCGGCGCGTCACCCACCGCGCCCAGGGCGAGACCACTGATCCAGTCGACCACCGCCGCCCCTCGCGCACCGGGCAGCCGCATGGCTTCCAGCAGACTCTCGTCAATTCCGGGCACGCCGAATCCCCCTCCCCTGCACGGCCGTTCCCGCGAACGTGAGCACGACACTACGGAAAGTACTCGGCCCAGGTGAAGGCTTTGGCATTTTCCAAATGAATGTGCAGTGGAGCAGACAAGGGTGCGTACGTGATCGATCCGAAGCGAGCAGGACTTGTCCCGTGAGGGGACACGCCAGTCAGCCTCTGCTGAGCTGGCCGGCCCACCGTCATCCGCTGGTACCGCCGTCCAAGGCCGCGCACGCGCCGCGGATCGACTACGTCGGTGGGCTGCTGTCGGTGGTGTGGATCGCCGCCCTGGTCTTCACGCTCATCGAGGCCCCGCACGGCTGGGACGCCAAGGCGGTCACGGGCACGGTCATCGGGGTCGTGGGGCTCGTGGCGTTCGTCCTCTGGGAACTGCACCACCCGCACCCCCTCCTCGACCCGCGCCGCTTGGCGAACCGCGCGTTCACGGGTGCCGACATCGCCGTCGTACTGTTCCTCCTCGCGGAGACTGGCATCCGCATGCTGCCGCTCGCCGGCGCGGTCTTCGCCGGCTCCGCGCTGACCGGCTACCTCACCCCGCGCATCGGCATGAAGGCGACGATCGTCGCGGGCATGGTCGGCGGCACGACGGCACTCGCGCTGCTCACCCAGGTCGACAAGTCGTCGTCGTACGGTGATCTCGTGGCACCCCTGCTCGCACTCGGGCTCGGCATCGGTCTGGCGCTCTCGCCCCGCACGGACGCGATCACGGGTGCGTTCCCGGCATCGCCATACTCGTTTCGCTGCTGTCGACCTCGTACTCGTCGGGTCTGTCGGATGCGACAGCGGACAGCAAGCTCCCGGCCGACGCCTGAGCCAGGCGCGGGACTCGGTCGCCGCGGGGTACGGGGACGCCCAGGGGATCGGTGACCGGGCACGGCAGCTCGCCGAGCAGGCGGCGCGGGCGACCGACCCGCAGCAGGCTGCGCAGTTCAAGGAGCAGGGCGGGCAACTCGCCGATGGGGCCCGGCAGATGGCGGACGCCGTCAGCTCGCCCTTCGCCGACGCGGTGGCTCACACCAGCCTGGTGGGCGCGGCGATCCCGGGGGCGGGGACGGTCTCCGTGGCCTTCTTGCTCCCGGGCAAGGGCCGCACTGCGGAGACCGGGGCGATATGGAACAGAGACGCCTCCAGACGGAGCGGACAGCGGCAGAGCGGACAGCGGCAGAGCGGACGGAACCACGGCCTCAAGCGTCGGATTCGAGCTCATCCGACATTTAAGAGGTCATGCCATCCAGCCATGCTCCGTCCAACACTGGTGACAGGAGCGTAGGGCACTGCGTCAGCGCCGCCGCGGGCGCGACCGACTGCTACGGCAGAGCGCGAGCGGTGGCGTCGACGTCGGGCGTGTCGGTCAGGGCGATGCGGGCGGTGATGCGTTTACCGACCGGCTCCCGCTGGATGTCGAGGCTCTGGGCGACGGCCTTGACGATCTCCAGGCCATGCCGGCCGACGCGATCGGGGTCGGCGCCGTGGGCCGTAGGCACGGTAGGGTCGCTGTCCCACACGACGACTTCGACCCAGGCGCCGATGATCCGCAGCTCCGCGAGGACGGGGCCGGGGGCGTACTTCCGGGCGTTGGTGACCAGCTCGCTCACGACCAGCCGGGTCAGGTCCATGGCGCGCGAGGAGACTTCCAGGTCGTGCTCGTCCCGGAGCCGGACGAGGAACTCGGCAGCGTGGTCACGGGCCTCGGCGATGCATCCGTCATCTCCACCCAGGGCGTAGCCGACCTGCATCGGGTCGGCGTCGGGCCCGGCACGGCCCCTGTCGCCGGATTGCGGCTCCCACAGCATCGTCCTTCTGCCCCCGTTCCGCGCGGCGTGTACCCGCCGCGTTGTCCTCCATGCCAACAGCGGAGACAAGCGGTCCACGATTCGGCTCACCGGTCCGGCCCCCGAGCGGGCCTCCCCGCGGCGCCCACGCCCGGAAGGGCGGGGCGCCGCCGGTGGAAGGCGGATCAGCCGGGCCATGTTCCGGCCAGGCGGCGGGTGCCGCCGGCTCCTGCCCTGTCGACGGCCGCGCTCCTCGTCGGTGGCGTCCGGGGCATCCTCGTCATGTCCGAACGTCTTCCACGCCTGCTGGAACAGCCCGTCGGCGAGCACGCCGCTGAGCCGCGCCGAGCGCCATGCCGACCGGCTCACAGGCGACTCGGGGTGCCTTCACGGCTACCTCCTGCCTCGGCGGCGCAGCAGCCACGCGGCCACCGCCACGCCGCCGACCGCTATCAGCACGGTGCGGTTGGCGCGGGCGGCCCGGGCACCCTGCTGAGCCTTGGTGCGGACCGGTTCGGGTGCCTTGTCCTGCCACACCTGACCGGCCTGTCCGGCCTTGGCCTTCACCTGCTCGGCGGCTGCGGCGGCCTTGTCCTTGACCGGGTCGGGCAGCTTGTCCTGCACCAGGTGCGTAGCCTCGGCGGCCTTCACCTTGACCTGCCCGGTCACCTCCGCGGCCTTGGCGCCCGCCTGCTCCGTCAGCACGCCCGCCTGCTTCTTCACAGCAATCGCCTTCTCCTGTGCGCGGGTCTTGACATCCGTTTTGGCGGCCAGTTCCTCGACGGTCTCCCCGAGTTCCTCGCGGGTCTGCTCGACCTGCTCCCGCAACTGCTCGGGGCTCGAGGCGGTGGGCTCGTCGTGGGGCGGCTGGGTCATCGCTGTGCACTCTCCTTGATCTCGGCCACATCGGCCTTGACGCTGTCAATGTCTGCTCGGGTGCCGGTGGAGCGGCCTGGGTGACCTCCTTCTTACCCATCAACGCCAGCATGGCGGTGATCGTGCGTCTCCCCGCGATGGAGGCGTCGGCCAGTTCCGTTGAACGGCATACGCCCACCTCACGGGCCCCGGGTACCCGGACGCGAGTACGCCATCCAGCGGATCTCCGGCGATCGGGTGGCTTGTGCCTGTCAGCGCAGCAGTCGGCGTACCAGGCGGGGGGCACGACGGACCAAGGCCGCCGCGGCCAGGCCGGTCGTGGCACCGACCGCGACGTCGGAGGGGTAGTGGGCACCCGTGTGCACGCGTTCGGTGGCCACCATGACGGCCGGCACCGCACAAACCGCGCCCATCCACGGCCACACCGCTGCCACGGCGGCACTGAACGCCACCCCCGCGGCGGTGTGCCCGGAAGGGAAGGACGAAGAGTCGGGGCGCTCATGGACGTCCTCGTGCGAGATCCACTCCTTCGGCGGCCGACGCCGATGCCACACGCGCTTGAGGACGCAGTTCGAGGCCAGTTCCGCCACGGCCATGCTCGCCAGGCCGACGGTCGCGGCCCTGCGCCCCCGCCACCCGGTGGCCGACAGGGCCACGGCGGCACCCCACCACAGCTTGGTGTGCTCGGCCGTCTCCTCCACCGCCGGCAGGACCCGCCGAACGCAGCCCGACCGCCACGACGCCACCCACCGCGTCACCCGGTGATCACGCTCACGAAGATCCCTCAACACTCCCATGACCTGCGACTTCCCGCTCCGAGCAGCGCCTAACTCGCCCTCGGCGGATACCTCATTCGAGGCGGCGCCGGTCTTCCTCGCTCCACGCCCGGGTGTCGCGGGGCGGGACATAGGGCTCCTCATCCTCGGGCAGACCACCGGCGACGGCACGCTGGCGGGCCATCTCCGCGTCGAACTCCAGGCCGAGCAGGATCGCGATGTTGCTGATCCACAGCCACACCAGGAAGACGATCACACCGGCGAGGGTGCCGTAGGTCTTGTTGTAGGACGAGAAGTTCGCCACGTAGAACGCGAATCCGGCCGACGCGATCACCCAGATCACCAGAGCCAGGAAACTGCCCGGCGTGACCCACCTGAAGCCGCGGCCCTTCACGTTCGGTGTCGCCCAGAACAGAAGCGCAACCATGATCGTGACCAGCACGACCAGCACCGGCCACTTCGCGATGGACCACACGGTCAGCGCCGTGTCCCCGACCCCCAGAGCCGCACCCGCCTGCTGAGCCAGACCACCGGTGAACACCACGATCAGAGCGCTGACCACCGCCAGCACCAGCAGCGCCACCGTTACTCCCAGACGCACGGGCAGCACCTTCCACACCGGCCGTCCCTCCGGCGTGTCGTACACGGCGTTGGCCGTACGGATGAAGGCCGCGACATAGCCGGACGCCGACCACACCGCCACCGCCAGACCCACGATCGCCACCACCGAGCCGATACCCGCGTTGCCCTGCAACTGCGTCACGGCATCGCGGATGACGTCGCGGGCCGATCCTGGAGTGAGTTTCTGAAGGTTGTCGAGCACTTGCTGCGTCGCCGACTGCCCGACGATCCCGAGCAGCGACACGAGCACCAGCAGCGCCGGAAAGAGGGAGAGAACCCCGTAGTAGGTCAACGCTGCGGCCCGGTCGGCCAGTTCATCGTCCTTGAACTCCTTGACGGTGCCCTTCAGCACCGCCCGCCAGGAGCGCCCGGGCAACTGCGTCGGCTCGTCCGGGGCCCGCCGCCGCACCTGCTCGTCCGGCCCCGCACCCCCCTCGCGCCCGGGCTCGGTGTCCTGGCCGGTCGCGTCGTACCGGCCCAGCTTCCGCGTCGTGACGTTCCGTGCCATGACAGGCGGGTATCCGAGCGCGCACTCGGCATACATCACGCCCTGCATGCGTCCGGATCGGTCAAGTCAGCGGGTTCCAGGATGCTTTGCGTCGCTCACGACGCAGAGCGGCGGCGATCGTCCTCGTCCCACTTCCGGGTGTCGCGCGGCTCCAGGTACGGCTCCTCCTCGGCCGGGTGACCGCCCCCGACAGCACGCTGACGGTTCATCTCCGCGTCGAACTCAAGGCCCAGCAGGATCGCCAGGTTGGTGATCCACAGCCACACCAGGAAGATGATCACACCGGCCAGAGCGCCGTAGGTCTTGTTGTAGGAGCCGAAGTTGGCCACGTACAGCGCGAACCCGGCGGAGGCGATCACCCAGATCAGCAGCGCCAGGAAACTGCCCGGCGTGACCCAGCGGAAGCCACGGACCTTCACGTTCGGCGTCGCCCAGTACAAGATCGCGATCATGATCGTGACAAGGATGATCAGCACCGGCCACTTCGCGATCGACCACACCGTCAGGAACGTGTCCCCCACCCCCAGGGCGGTGCCGACCTGGCGGGCCAGGCCGCCGGTGAAGACGACGATCAACGCACTGATCACGGCGATGACCATCAGCACCACCGTCACACCGAGCCGGACCGGCAGCACCTTCCACACCGGACGGCCCTCCGGGACGTCGTAGACCGCATTCGCGCTCCGGATGAACGCGGCGACATAGCCGGACGCCGACCACACCGCCAGCGCCAGCCCGACGATCGCCATGATCGAGCCGAGGCCGGCGTTGCCCTGCATCTGCTGCACCGCGTTGGTGAGGACGTCCCGGGCCGCGCCGGGAGCGAGCTTCTGGATGTTGTCCAGCACCTGCTGCGTCGCCGACCGGCCGACGATCCCGAGCAGCGAGACCAGCGCCAGAAGGGCTGGGAAGAGCGCCAGGATCCCGTAGTAGGTCAGCGCCGCGGCCCGGTCGGTCAGCTCGTCCTTCTTGAACTCTCTCAGGGTGCCTTTCAGCACCGCTCCCCAGGAGCGCTTCGGCAGGTCCTTCGGACTGTCCGGGGCCCGCTGCTCCACCCGCTCATCCGGTCCGGCGCCCGTCCCCCGCGCGGTCTCGGCCTCGCGGTCGGTCGCGGTCTCGGCCTCGCGGTCGGCCGTGGTGTGGCCGCCGCGCCTTCCATGTCGTCTCATTGTCGGAGCCATTTCACCCAGGTATCCGGGCACACACGGATCATTCCGGCATATCTGGAGTAATTGGGACAATGACCTGTGGCGAGGTGACGGCATCAAACCAGTCCTCAAGGCCTGACGGCAGACAAGCAGGACCCGCCCCGATGCGGATGGTGGGCGGGCCCTGCTCGTGCGGACCATTGTCGGGACCTGGAGCCGGTGGGGCCACGAGTGTGATCCGCCGGTGTGCGCGCGGCGCTCACACCCCGTGCGCGCTGTGCGCCTCCGCGCACCCGGTACCGCCCCCTGGCGCCGCCGGGTGCCGCCGGGCGCTGCTCCGTGTGTGACCCCGGGTTATGCCCGTCGGCCTGCGGCGACGATACTGGCATGCGCACCTGCCCCCGTTCACAGTTGGACCCATGCCGACCTCCCCCTCCGTCCGCCCCATGACTCCCACCACGGTGTGGCTGGCTCGCGGCCGCCATGCCGAAGGCGCCGCGGAAGACGTGCTCCGGCGCTCACTGGAGGAGCGCAAGCGAAGTCGGGCCATCGACGACTTCATGGAGTTGCCCGAGACCGAGACCGAGAGCGAGGCCGGGACCGAGGCCGGGGCCGCCCCGGCGGAGCGGGTCTTCGAGGCCCGCTGGCGCGTCGACGAGACGGTGACCGTGCGGGCCCGGATCGGTGTGACGCCCGGGCCGGACGGCGGGCAGGAGTGGATCCTGGTCGCGGAGGCCGAGCAGCCGTGGAACGACGACTGGCCGTCGCCCGCCGCGCTGTTCTGGCCGGAGGAGCCGGACGTCGCCTGGGACCGGGACGGCGCCGCGGAGCTGTCCCTGCGGAAGATCAATCCGCTTCCCCACGACGACAAGGAGACGCGGCGCCTGTTCAGGAACGCGGTGCGCGGCGGGTGGCACATCCATGTCGTCGTCCACGAGGCGATGACCACGGACGAGCGAGGCCGGTTGCCGGTGACGCGGTGGCTCCCGCCGGGCCTGCGGCACCGTGTGGTGGAGCACCGCGCCGCGCCCCAGCAGCACCGCGGCCTCAACTGGGCCCTGCGCGACGTGGGTGTCCAGGTACCGCGCGGCGGTGCCGCGGTGCTGCCCGGCCGCCCCGCGCCGGACGGTTACGAGGCCGAGGACTTCTCCGTCCGCGCGGTCTTCCTCGACGGCTCGGAACCCACCGACCTCGTCGACGCGGTGAGGAGGTACGCCGCGCTGCCGAGACCGCTGCCCGACGGTGCCGGGGACGCCCTCACCGCGCTGCGGGAGGACTGGCACCTGCTGACCGTCGAGGAGGAGCTGGAGCGTCAGCGCGGGCTGGTGGCCATGTACGCCGAGGCGCTCGAGGCCATGACGAAGTCGCGTGACCTGTACCGGGAGGCGGCCGAACGCGCCCACGAGGCCCTGGCCGCCTACCAGGAGTCCGCCGAGGCCGCTCCCGTGCGGCAGCGGTCCTCCGACACTCCCGTGGCGTCTCCGCTGCAACAGCTCACACGGACGTTCGAACGTTTCAAGGGCAGGACCCAGCGTCCCGTGGCCCCGTCCCAGGACGAGCCCTAGATGTATTGATCACGAGCGTTGTTGACGCTGGCCGGGCTTGATCATGGCGAAGGCCTCCGTGTGTGGTGGAGGTGTCGAATCTTCACCGCACGGAGGCCTTCGTGTCCCACCGTAATGCCCGGCTGACCGTTCACGGCAGGCGACTGCTGATCGAGCGTGTCCGCTCCGGTCGTCCTGTAGCGCATGTCGCCGCGGAGATGGGCATCTCACGTGTCACGGCCCACAAGTGGATCCGCCGCTGGCGATCGGAAGGCGAGCCAGGGCTGCACGACCGTCCCAGCCGTCCCCGGACGACACCGCACCGCACCCCGGCAGCGGTGGAGACGCGAGTGTGCCGACTGCGGCAGGCCCGCAAACTCGGCCCCGCCCGGCTCGGGCCGATCCTGGGCCTGCCCTCATCGACCGTGCACCGCATCCTGGCCCGCCACGGCCTGAACCGCCTGGCCCACCTGGACCGGCCCACCGGCCAGGTCATCCGCCGCTACGAACGCCACCGGCCCGGCGAACTGGTCCACGTGGACGTCAAGAAACTCGGCCGGATCCCCGACGGCGGAGGCCACAAGGCCCTGGGCCGCCAGGCCGGCCGCGCCACCCGCAGCGGCATGGGCTTCGACTACATCCACTCCGCCGTCGATGACCACTCCCGCCTCGCCTACAGCGAGATCCACCCGGACGAGAAGGCCGCCACCTGCGCCGACTTCCTGCGCAGGGCCGCGGCCTTCTACGCCGCTCACGGCATCCGCCGCATCGAGCGAGTTCTGACCGACAACGCCTGGCCCTACCGCAAGAGCTTCGCCTGGCGGCAAGCACTGGCCGACCTCGGCGCGGCCGGCAAGCTGACCCGCGCCTACCGGCCGCAGACCAACGGCAAGGTCGAACGCTTCAACCGCACCCTGCTCGACGAATGGGCCTACCAGCGGCCCTACACCAACAACACCGAACGCACCGCCGCCCTGGCAGACTTCCTGCACACCTACAACCACCACCGCTGCCACACCGCACTCGGCGGCCACCCACCCATCACCCCGCGTGAACAACGCTCCAGGTCAATACACCTAGAGCTCGTCCTGTCGGGGCGCACGTGTCAGTCGTGGTCTGGTGGATACGCGGTCCGTACGGCAGTACGGCCCGTCCGGGAAGGTCCTCCACGGCATGGACAACGACCAGTACCACTCGGAGACGACGCTCCGCGTCAACGGCAAACCCCACACCCTCACCGTCGACCACCGGCGGGTCCTGCTGGACCTCCTGCGGGAGGATCTGGACCTCACGGGCGCCAAGAAGGGCTGCGACCACGGCCAGTGCGGCGCCTGCACGGTGCTGGTGGACGGGCGGCGCGTCAACAGCTGTCTGCTGTTCGCGGTCGCCCTGGACGGCTGTGAGGTCACGACCGTCGAGGGGCTCTCCGACGACGGGGAGGAACCGCACCCGCTGCAACGGGCCTTCCTTGAGCGCGACGCCTTCCAGTGCGGCTACTGCACCCCCGGCCAGATCTGCTCTGCGGCCGGCATGCTCGCCGAGGCGGCGGCCGGTCACCCCTCGCACGTCACCGATCCGGCGGCGCCCTCGGCCGAGCCGGTGCCGCTGGACCGTGCGGAGATCCGGGAGCGGTTGAGCGGCAACCTGTGCCGGTGCGGCGCGTATCCGCGGATCGCCGAGGCAGTCGAGGACGTGATCCCGTGAAGGAGTTCGCCTACGTCCGCGCCGGGAGCGTCGAGGAGGCCACCGCCGCGTACGCCTCCCACGCCGGTGCCCGTTATCTCGGCGGCGGCACCAACCTGGTCGATCTGATGAAGCTCGGCGTCGAGCGGCCCGCCGCCCTCGTCGACGTGACCCGGCTGCCGCTGGACGCGGTGGAGGAACTGCCGGACGGTGCGCTGCGGATCGGGGCGATGGTCCGCAACAGCGACCTCGCCGCCCATCCGCTGGTGCGCGACCGGTACCCGGCGCTGTCGCAGGCGGTGCTCGCGGGCGCCTCGGGGCAGTTGCGCAACGCGGCGACGACCGGCGGCAATCTGCTCCAGCGCACCCGGTGCCCGTACTTCCAGGACCTGTCGAAGCCGTGCAACAAGCGCGACCCGGGCAGCGGCTGCGGTGCGCGGGACGGCGTCCACCGCGATCACGCGGTGCTCGGGCACTCCGAGCACTGCATCGCCACCCATCCGTCGGACATGGCGGTGGCGCTGGCCGCTCTCGACGGGCGTGTGGAGCTGTACGGCCCCGAGGGCGCCCGGAATGTCGCGGCGGCCGCCTTCCACCGGCTGCCCGGGGACCGGCCGGAGCGGGACACCGAGATCCGCCCGGGCGAACTCGTCACCGGCGTGGTGCTGCCGGCCGCCACGGCCGGGCTGCCGTCGGCGTACCGCAAGGCCCGCGACCGGGCCTCGTACGCCTTCGCGCTCGCGTCCGTCGCGGTCGTGCTGCGCGTGTCGGACGGCGTGGTCGCCGACGTGGGGCTCGCGTTCGGGGCGCTGGCGCACCGGCCATGGCGGGCCCGGCGGGCGGAGGAGGCCCTGCTGGGCGCGGCTCCGACGGCCGCCGCGTTCGAGCACGCGGTCGACCTGGAACTGTCCGCCGCGCAGCCGCTGCGCGACAACGCCTACAAGGTGCCGCTGGCCCGGGGGATCGCCGTGGACGTGCTGTCCCGGCTCGCGGACGCGGCGCCTGCGAGGAGGACTTCATGACCGGCAGCGTGGGAGCCCCCGCCGAGCGCCGGGAGGGACGGGAGAAGGTCAGCGGCACCGCCCGCTACGCCGCCGAGCACCACTACTCCGGCCGGGCCCAGGCCTGGCCCGTGCCTGCGGCTGTCGCCCGGGGCCGGGTGACCGGCGTCGACACGGCGGCCGCCCTGGCCGTCCCCGGTGTGCTCGCCGTCCTCACCCACGAGAACGCGCCGCGGCTCGCCGAACCGGACGATCCCACGCTCGCCGTGCTCCAGGACCCCCGGGTTCCGCACCGCGGCTGGTTCGTGGCCCTGGTGGTGGCCGAGACACTGGAGGCGGCGCGGGCCGGTGCCGCCGCGGTCCGTGTCGACTATGCCGCCGAGGAACACGATGTGACCCTCACGGCGTCGCACCCGGGGGTGTACGTCCCCGACGACGCCAACGCCGAATACCCGGCCGTCCGCGAACGAGGCGACCCCGACGGGGCGTTCGGGTCTTCGACCGCCCGGGTCGATGTCGCCTACCGCGTGCCGCCGTTGCACAACCACCCCATGGAGCCGCACGCCAGCACCGCCCGCTGGGACGACGGCCGGCTCACCGTGCACACCTCCAGCCAGGGCGCCGGTGCCGTGCGGAGCGTGCTCGCGGGGCTGTTCGGCGTTCCCGAGGAGCGGATCGTCGTCACCGCCGAGCACGTCGGCGGCGGCTTCGGTTCCAAGGGCACGCCGCGGCCGGACGTGGTGCTCGCCGCGATGGCGGCGCGGCAGACCGGCCGGGCGGTCACGGTGGCGCTGCCCCGCCGGTATCTGCCCGCCGTCGTCGGGCACCGTGCGCCCACCCTGCACCGGATGCGGCTCGGCGCCGACGCCGACGGACGCCTCATCTCCCTCGTGCACGAGGTCACGACGCACACCTCCCGGATCAAGGAGTTCGTGGAGCAGGCGGCGGTCCCGGCGCGGGTGATGTACGCCTCGCCCCACAGTCGTACGGAGCACCGGGTCGCTGCGCTGGACGTGCCGTCGCCGTCGTGGATGCGGGCGCCGGGCGAGGCACCGGGCATGTACGCGCTGGAGTCGGCGATGGACGAACTCGCCGACGAACTGGGCATGGACCCGGTCGAGCTGCGCGTCCGCAACGAACCGGACGTCGAACCCGACAGCGGCAAGCCGTTCAGCAGCAGGCACCTGGTGGAGTGTCTGCGGGAGGGCGCCCACCGCTTCGGGTGGGCCGGGCGGGATCCCCGGCCGGGCTCCCGCCGGGACGGGCCCCTGCTGCTGGGCACGGGCGTGGCGGCGGCGACGTACCCCGTCATGGTGTCGCCCGCCGCGGCGTCGGCCCGCGCACTGCCCGACGGCACGTTCCTGGTGCGGATCAACGCCACGGACATCGGTACGGGCGCCCGGACGGTGCTCGCACAGATCGGCGCCGACGCCCTCGGCGTGCCGCTGGAGCGGGTGCGGATCGAGGTCGGCAGCACCGAACTCCCGCCGGCGCCGCTGGCCGGCGGCTCGTCCGGCACCGCCTCCTGGGGCTGGGCGGTCCACGAGGCCGGTGCCCGGCTGGCGCGGCGGCTGGCCGAGCACCCGGGGCCGCTGCCCGAGCAGGGTCTCGACGCCCGCGCCGACACCCAGGGCACGGCGGACGCCGAGAGCGACTGGGCGCGGCACGCCTTCGGGGCGCACTTCGCCGAGGTCGCCGTGGACACGGTCACCGGCGAGGTCCGGGTCGGCCGGCTGCTCGGGGTGTACGCCGCGGGGCGCATCCTCAACGCCCGTACCGCACGCTCCCAGTTCGTCGGCGGCATGACGATGGGCCTGGGCATGGCGCTGACCGAGGGCAGCACGATGGACGCCGCGTTCGGTGACTTCACGGAGTCGGATCTGGCGTCGTACCACGTGCCGGTGCACGCCGACGTCGCCGAGATCGAGGCGCACTGGCTGGACGAGGACGATCCCCGTCTCAACCCCATGGGCAGCAAGGGGATCGGGGAGATCGGCATCGTCGGGACGGCCGCGGCGATCGGCAACGCGGTCCACCACGCCACCGGCGTCCGCTTCCGTGAACTCCCCCTGACGCCGGACCGGGTGCTGGCCGGGCTGCTCGACCGGCGTGCGACGAACCACGCCCGGACCGGACCCGCTACGGGGGGATCCGGTCCGGTACGGGGCGTGTAGGCCTCACTCCGCCATCCGGCCTGCCTCGGGCGCCGGCGCGGGCGCCCACTGTCTGCGCGCGAGAGGCGCCACCATACGGAAGAGCAGGGCGACGAGGGACAGCAGTGCCGCAAGGACGGCGGCCGTGGCGGCGAGCCACGGCGGGGCGAGCGCGAGGTCCACCGCCCGGGACAGGGACGCCGACGGGGAGGAGTTCCCGTACGCCTGGGCCGCGACCAGGACCGTGGGTACCACCACCGCCCCGGCCAGCACCACCGCGACGGGGCGCAGCGCCAGCAGCAGGGCCAGAACCGTGCACAGCACCGTCAGGCCGAGGGCGAACGCGTGCAGGCGCAGGGACGCTCCGCCGCGTTGCAGCGGGAAGTGGGCCACCGCGCACAGGGCCAGCGCCAGGGCGGCGAGCCAGCCCGACCACGACACGGACCTGGCGAGCCGGTCCGTCGCACGGACGCGGTCCGCAGGCGGGTCGTCGAGCGTCCGGGGGATCTCACGGGCGGGAGCCGGGCGTGCCGCACGGCGCTTGCCCGGCCGGCCGGGCTCCTCGGCCTCCCCGGTCTCGTCGTCCGGACGGGAAGTGCCGTCCGGCAGGCGGCCGTCGCGGTCCAGACGCTCAAGGCCCAGGCTGTCGATCAGCTCGACCAACTCCCCGACGGCCCGGCCGGTGGCGGCTGCCCGGAGGGCCTCCTCGCGGACGTGAGGCATCTGCGGTTCCTTGTGCAGGAGGGTCACCAGCCGGGTCACCTCCTCCACCGGGCGGTGGGCGGCGGCGGCCCTGATGGCCTCGTCCGCGCAGTCGGCGTCGCGCGGGGGCTTCGTCAGCATGGCGATCAGCCGGGAGACGTCCTCCACGGGCCGACTCACCCCGGCGGTGCGCAGCGCGTCGACCTTGGCCTGCGTGTGGTCGGGCGACTCCTCCAGCGAGGTGATGAGGTCGACGACCTCCTCCAGCGGCCGGTCGGCCACCGCGGCGTGCACGAGGTCGCTCACCGCGTCGCCGTACGGCGGGCCGGCGGTCGGCCCGGTGCCTGGCCGGAGCTCGACCGGGTTGTCGTCGAGGGACCGGATGACGAACGGCCGCGCGGCCGGCGGCTGGTCCGTCTCGTCCTGGCCGGGCTCGGCGGGCCGAGCGGGGTCGCCAGGGCCGGGCGCGGGAGAGTGCGCGGCCTCGCCCGGCGCCTGATCCCTGCGGTCCGGGGCGAAGGCGCCCGGCCGTGCTTCAGCCGGATCCAGCCATTCCTGTGCGGGCGGGGCGGGGCGCGCCTCCGCCGGGTCCGTCCACTCCTGGCCCGGGGCGGCGGACCACTCGGCAGCCGGGTCCGAGCCGGGCGCGGCGGACCGCTCGGCAGCCGCTTCCGAGCCGGAGGGAGCGGAGTACGCTCCCGCGTCGCCCGGGGCGGGGCCGGCAGGCGGCTCGGCCGCCGTGCGCGAGCCGGGGGCGGCGGGCCGTGCGGACGCCTGATCCGCCCGGTCCAGGCCGGGGGTGGTGGCCCGCGCACGCTCCTCGCCCGCCTGGCCGAAGCCAAGGGCGGCGGTCCGCGCGCGCTCCTCGCCCGGCTGGCCCGAGCCAGGAGCAGCGACCCGCGCGTCCGCCTGGTCCGAGTGGTCCGAGCCGGTCGCGGCGGCCCGGGTGAAGCTCATGCCCGCCTCGTCCGGGCCCGGGGCAACGGGCCGCGCGCCCGCACCCGCGTCCGGGTGAGAGCCGAGGGCGCCGGGCTGCATGCCCGGCCGGTCGGAAGAATCGTGCGAACCGGCGGCGGGCTGCGTGCTCGTCTGCTCCACCTGGTACGTGCCGGTGGCAACGGTTGTCTCGGCGGACGGCTGGGCGGACCCGTTCGGCTCGTCGGGTATGGCAGGTTCGTTCGAGCGGGGTGATGAAGAGCAGGTGGTCATACTCGCCTCCATGGGGAAGAGTGCGGCCGCTCCTGCGCCCTCCGTCGTGTGACGAGCGACGTTACGCTGACCATTACTAGGCGCCCCCGTCACGCCGTGCCACTCGGGTGAGCCTCCGGGATGACCACCCGCACCCACGGCGGCACGGAAATCCGCCGACACGACGACATGTCGGGCCCGGGCCGCCATACAGCCGCCGGAAACGGGAATCCAGAAAGGGACACCCCGTGTCGCGGCACGCCAGGAGGAGGGCAGCCCGTGGATACGACCACAACGGTGATCACCCTGGCCGCGGTTCTCGCGGCCATCGTCCTCGTTTTCGCCGTCGGCGTCCTCGTGCGGCTGGTCAGAACGCGGCGCGAACTGCGGCGTGCGGGACTGCCCACGGGCCCGCGCTGGGTGTTCTGGGGCGCGGTTCTCTATTTCGTGCTGCCTGCCGACGTGCTGCCCGATCCGGTGTACCTGGACGACATCGGCGTCCTGCTGCTCGCTCTGCGCACCGTCCGCGGCTCCCTCGGCGAGCGGGAGCGCAGTACGACACGCCGACCGGACCGCCGGCCGGACCGCCAACCGGCCCGATGACTACGGAAAGTAAGGAAACCAACCACCCGTTCGATTCGTATAAGTCTCTGGGAGCCGAAAAAGTCGGCGGACCGGGTGGCCGTGCCCCTGGATCCGGCTTGATCGGCGCAGCACCGACGAGGGAGAGACGATGCAACCGTTCGCGCTCAACTACGCGCGCCCGGCAGTGGAGTTGGAAGCTGCCATTCCGTACGTGTACGACGCCGGACAGCAGCTGAACGTGCTCCACGACGGCCGGGTGGCCGCCTCCGACTTCGCCCTGTTGAGAGAGGTCGGCACCACGACGTCCACCGCCGGCTCCAAGACGCACTTCGACGACTGACCGCGGCCGCCGAAGATGACGGTACTGATCCTCACCTGCGAGGAGGACGTGACCGCGGACATGGTGGTCGTGCACCTGAACGCGTCGGGGGCTCCGGTGGTCCGCGTCGACCCCGCGGATCTGACCGGCGGCGTCGCGCTGTCCGGGGAGTACGTCCACGGCCGTTTCCGCGGTCATCTGTCCGCCGGGGGGCGGCTGGTGAGCATCGGGGGGCTGCGGTCGGTGTGGGTGCGCAGGCCGGGCACCCCGGCCGGGCGGGCGGCCCAGCCGTCCGCGTGGCTGACCGAGGAGGCCGCCCAGGCGCTCTACGGCATGCTGCGGGGCTCGGACGCGCGCTGGATGAACCACCCCGACGCGGCCCGCCGGGCCCGGCACAAGCCCTGGCAGCTGCGTCTCGCCCAGCGGTGCGGCCTGCCCGTGCCGGCGACGCTGATCACGACTTTCCCGCTCGCCGCCCGCGAGTTCTCGGAGCGCTATCCGGACCTGGTGGTCAAGCCGGTGTCGGGCGCGCATCCGCAGGACCCGCCCCGGGCCGTGCCGACGAGCCGGGTCCCGCCGGACACGGACTTCTCCGCGGTCGCGTTCGGGCCGACGCTGCTTCAGCGCCGGGTCTCCAAGCGGGCCGACATCCGTCTCACCGTGGTGGGCGACCGGATGCTGGCGGCCCGCAAGGCGACCGACGCGGACGCGGATCCCGACGAGGTCGACGTGCGGTTCGCCGCGCCCGGCGCGCCATGGCGGCCCACCGACGTGCCGTCGTGCATCGCGCCGGGTGTGCGGGCTTATCTCCGGGAGGCCGAACTGGCGTACGGGGCCTTCGACTTCGTGGAAGACGCCGACGGGACCTGGTGGTTCCTGGAGTGCAATCAGTCGGGACAGTTCGGGTTCGTCGAGGTGGAGACGGGCCAGCCGATCGCCCGTACCATCGCCGAGTGGCTGGCGCGCCCCGTTCCCGAGGCGCCGTCGCACGTCAACGGCGCGAACACGAGGGTCTGCTGAGGACCGGGACCGGCCGTCCACCGGTCCCGGTTCACTGCGGCCGTGGTCCGGGCAGCATGGCCGTGCGCTGCCACCCCGTGCCCGGGGAGTGCGGGCGGTCGTAGCCGGGGGACTGCGCGGGCCGCATGACCAGCTCCAGTTCCCTGCTCACGCGTTCGGCCTCGCGGCGAACCTGTGCGGGCACATCGCCGCACTCCGCGATGAGTCGGTCGTAGATGGGGGAATCCTGGAACACCCGTCAACGCGCCTTTCTGCTCGTCGGCCCCGTAGCGGGGGCGAGAGAGCCGAGTGTAGGCGGAGCGGTGTCCCGGAGTGTGAATTACCCGGGTGGACTTGACGCAGACCGGACATCCGTGACATGCGGGCGGCCTGGGCTCAGGCTCCTGTCGTGGAGCCCGGCCGGACGATCATCAGGACGGTGACCGTGGCCCACAGGAGGTTGAAGATGCCGGTGAACATGGCGAGTTGAACGGTGTTGCGGTGCTCGACGGTCTGTTCGCCCCTCAGTTGGCCGAGGAGTTCCTCCTGGCGGGGCAGGACGAAGGCGACCAGGATGCCGGCGGCGGCGGCGGTCAGCGCGATGGACGTGACGAGCCATCCACTGCCCAGGACGCCCATCGCGGCGCCGGTGGCGAACCCGAGGAGCGGGACGGTCAGTCCGATACCGGCGTAGACGCGGCAGATGCGGTGCAGCAGCGCGACCGTACTCACCGCCGACGGGTCGGGGGCGTCGCCGCCCGCTGGGACGGCGCGGCGCGCCGCGGGCGGGAACATGCTGGCCGCGACGGTCACGGGACCGATGGCGACGATGGCGGCCAGCACGTGCAGGGACAGCAGGATCTTGGTCACCGGGGCTCTTTCCGTAATGCGGTCGACGGTGCCGGGCCCACGTTAGGGAGCCCGGGCGTGATCGCCCATGGGCTGAAACGACAGCTTCCAACGGATTCCCGCCAACTCCTGTGACCTGCCCTCTTGCCTCGCGGGCCGGTATTTCGGCGGTTCGTGCGCCTGGCGGGAATGCCCCTAGGGTGGCGGTCATGCACTCCGTGGCGATCCTGGTTCTCGATCGAGTGGTGCCGTTCGACATGGCGGCGCCCCAGCAGACGTTCGCCTGGACACAGATGCCGGACGGGCGGCCGGCCTATCGGGTCCGGTTGTGTGCCGAGACGCCGGAGGTGCGCGCGGACGGCGGTTTCACTCTGCGCGTCGACCGGGGTCTTGAGGCCCTGGCGGAGGCCGACACGATCATCGTGCCGGGCTGCTCCCCCGAGGCCGCACCGCCGTCCGAGCCGGTGCTGGCGGCCCTGCGGCAGGCCGCCGCGGCCGGCACCCGGATCGCGTCCGTGTGCGTGGGCGCCTTCGTGCTGGCGGAGGCGGGGCTGCTGGACGGGCTGCGCGCCACCACGCACTGGGTGGCCGCGGGCGACCTGGCCCGCCGCTTCCCGCGGGTCGAGGTGGAGCCGGACGTGCTGTACGTCGACAACGGGCAGATCCTCACCTCGGCCGGTGCGGCCGCCGCGCTGGACCTGTGCCTGCACATGATCCGGCGCGATCTGGGATCGGCGGTCGCGGCGAACATCGCCCGGATGTCGGTCATGCCGCTGGAACGGGAGGGCGGACAGGCCCAGTTCATCGTGCACGAGCACCCGCCGGTGCCCCGCGGGTCGGAGCTGGAGCCGCTGCTGGAGTGGATCGAGGACAACCTCGCGCACGAGGTGACGCTGGGCGCGCTGGCGGAGCGTGCGGGGATGAGCGAACGGACCTTCAGCCGCCGCTTCCGCGAGCAGACCGGCACCACGCCGTTGCAGTGGCTGCTGCGGGCGCGGGTGCGGCGCGCCCAGTACCTGCTGGAGAACACCGACCACTCCGTGGAACGGATCGCGCGGCAGGCGGGGTTCGGCTCGCCGACGGCGTTCCGGGAGCGGTTCCGCAAGGTGGTGGGCACGACGCCGTACGCGTATCGCACGGCGTTCCACGGGAAGGCGGACGCCCCGGCGGCCCGATCACAGGCCGCCGGGGCGACACCCGGTTCATGACCGGGCCCTACGAGATGTCAGCCGACCAGCCTCAGACCGTTCTCCCCGTCCGCGTCCGCTTCCTCGGACCGCTCCTTGGTGAGCAGCAGGGCGTCGGCCTTGGCGATGGCGTCGGTGATGTCGGACGTTCCCATCATCACGCACAGCGTGTAGCTGACGTCCTCAAGCTCGCGTGCCGCCGTCGGCACGTGCCTCTCCGCCTGAGCGATCCTCAGCGACGCATACCGCGTCAGCAACTTCCTGACGACCTTCCGGTCCGGTACGAGCACGTAGCGCCCCTCTCTCTGTTTTCGCTGCGTATGCCCGAACCACGCGGAAACATTCACACCTTTTTCTCAGCAGGGGCGGATCTGACGAAAACTGATCGTCTCTGACTGCCTGCTCAGGCGGCGTCCAGCTCCGCCAGTTCCTCCGGCGTCAGGGTGAGGTCGGTGGCGGCGAGCGAGTCGCGGATGGTCTCCGGGCGGCTGGCGCCCGGGATCGGGACGACCACGGGAGACTTGGCGAGCATCCACGCCAGGCACACGCGCTGCGGGCTCACCCCGTGTGTCTCGGCGATGCGGGCGAAGGGGGCGTGGCCCGAGCCGAGTTCGCCGGCTTTGGAGATACCGCCGAGGGGGCTCCACGGCAGGAAGGCGATGCCGAGTTCGTCGCACAGGTCCAGCTCCGGCTCACTGGAGCGGAAGGCCGGGGAGAACTGGTTCTGCACGGAGACCAGGCGGCCGCCGAGGATCTCGTCGGCCTGCCGGATCTGCTCGGGGTTCGCGTTCGAGATGCCGGCCATGCGGATCTTGCCCTCGTCCAGCAGGTCCCGGATCGCGCCGACGGAATCGGCGTAGGGGACGCGCGGGTCGGGGCGGTGGAACTGGTAGAGCCCGATGGCCTCGACGCCGAGCCGGCGCAGGGACGCCTCGCAGGCCTCCTTGAGGTGGCGGGGGCTGCCGTCCAGCGTCCAGCTGCCGTCGCCGGGGCGCAGATGGCCGCCCTTGGTGGCGACCAGGACGTCGCCGCCGCGGTCGTGGGAGGCGAGGGCCTTGGCTGTCAGGGTCTCGTTGTGACCGACCTCGTCGGCGCCCCGGTGGTAGGCGTCCGCGGTGTCGATCAGGGTCACCCCGGCGTCGAGCGCGGCGTGGATGGTGGCGAGGGAGCGTTCCTCGTCGGGTCGTCCCTCGATGGACATGGGCATCGCGCCCAGGCCGATCGCGCTGACGTCGACATCACCGATGCGGCGGGTGTGCATGTGCTCGTGACCTCTTCCGGCTGTCGCTGAGGGTGTCGGGCGATGGTGCACTCCAGCCTGGGCGCCGGGCGGCCCGAGGTCCAATAGAAGAAGGAGAACGCATTCAGCACCCGGGCAGCTGAATCGCGCCCGCCCCTCGCCGGCCGGGTCGGCGGCTCCTTGTCACCCGGGGATGAAACCCCGCACCGGAGGACTCAATTCCCCCACACAGACCGGCGATCAGCACGGCGCTCCCCCGCCTCGCTGCCATATTCGAGAACCACTTCGGAGGTGGTTGTGAGCACAGAGGTGACAGCATCCGGTCCGGGGGAAACGGCGGCGTACACGCCCGGGAGCACCGCGGAACGCGTCGCCGGCCTGGAGCGCCGCCGGGACCAGGCGGTGGCCCCGGGCGGGCCGCGCAGACGCGGGGAGTTCTCGGCCCGGGAGCGGATCGAACGGCTCGTGGACAAGGACTCCTTCACGGAGACCGGCCTGTTCGTCCGGGCCCGGCCCGCCGGGGAGGACGCCCGCCGCCCCTACGGCGACGGCGTGGTGACCGGGTACGCCATGGTCGACGGCCGCCCGGTGTGCGTGTTCGCCCAGGACTCCACGGTGTTCGGCGGCAGCATGGGCGAGGCCTTCGGCGAGAAGACCGTCGCGCTGATGGACCTGGCCCTGAAGACCGGCTGCCCGGTGATCGGCCTGAACGACTCGGGCGGGGCCCGTATCCAGGAGGGTGTCGCGTCGCTCGCCCTCTACGCCGAGCTGGTGCGCCGCAACGTCAAGGCGTCCGGGGTGATCCCGCAGATCTCGGTCGTCCTGGGGCCGTGCGCGGGCGGCGCCGCGTACTCGCCGGCGATCACCGACTTCACCGTGATGGTGGACGGCGCCTCGCACATGTTCGTCACCGGCCCCGACGTCATCGAGACGGTCACCGGCGAACGCACCACGGCCGAGGAGCTGGGCGGCGCCCGCACCAGCAACACCGTCAACGGCAACGCCCACTTCCTGGCCGCCGACGAGGAGGACGCCCTCGACACCGTGCGCGACCTGCTGTCGTACCTCCCGGCCAACAACCTGGAACGACCCCCGGAGTACGCCCCCGGGCTTCCGCCGCCCGGCGCCGACCTGGACGAGGTCGTCCCGGACCGGCTGGGCGAGGCGTACGACATGCGGGCGGTCCTGCACGCGGTCGTCGACGACGGCGAACTGCTCCAGGTGCAGGAGCTGTTCGCGCCGAACATCATCTGCGCCCTGGCCCGGATCGAGGGCCGCTCGGTGGGTGTCGTCGCCAACCAGCCGCTGCACGCCGCCGGGGTCCTCGACATCGACGCCTCCGAGAAGGCGGCGCGGTTCGTGCGGTTCTGCGACGCGTTCGGCATCCCGCTGCTGACCTTCGCCGACGTGCCCGGTTACCTGTCCGGGGTACGGCAGGAGCAGGCCGGCATCATCCGGCGCGGAGCGAAACTGCTGTACGCCTACGCCGAGGCGACCGTCCCCAAGGTCACGGTCGTGGTGCGCAAGGCGTACGGCGGCGGGTACGCGGTGATGGGCTCCAAGCACCTGGGCGCCGACGTGAACCTCGCCTGGCCCACCGCCCGCATCGCCGTCATGGGCGCCGAGGGGGCCGTGGGCGTTCTGCACCGGCGTGAACTCGCCGCGGCCGACGACCCCGAGGCGCTGCGCGCCCGCCTGCTCAGCACCTATGAGCGCACCCACGGCACGCCCTATCTCGCCGCCGAGCGCGGCTATGTCGACGCCGTCATCGCGCCGCGCGAGACCCGGGAGCAGGTCTGCCGCGCGCTGCGCGCCCTGCGTGGCAAACGCGCGCCGATGCCGGAACGCCGGCACGGCAACATCCCCCTCTAGCCGCCCCCCTCTCCCCCTTTACGACCCCTAGGCCGATCCGCGCCGTGAGGAGCCCCGCCTGATGGACAGCCGCCGCCCCCCGCTCGCGCCCGTGTGCCCCACGCTGCCGGAGTACGTCCGGCAGTGGGCCGAAAGCACCCCGGACCGCAGGGCGTTCACCTTCGTCGAGCACCCGGCACCGCACTCGCGCGGCGTCCACCGCACCCTGACCTGGCGCCGTCTGGACGTACGGGTGCGGGCGCTGGCCGCGCGGCTCGCCGGCCAGGCCGGTCCGGGGGAACGGGTCGCGCTGCTGTGTCCGCAGGGCACGGAGTACGTGACCGCCTTCCTCGCCGCCCTGGCCGCCGGGCTGGTCGCCGTGCCGCTGTATCCGCCGGGCCTGCCCGGGCACGCGGACCGGCTCGCGGGTGTCCTGGCCGACGCGCGTCCCTCGGTCGTCGTGACGACGAGCCGCTGCCGGGACGAGGTGCGTGACTTCCTCGGCCCCGACGGGCCGCGGATCGTGGTCGCGGACCAGGTGCCCGACGACGCGTCCCGCGACTGGCTGCCCGTGCCGCCGGACGCCGGGGCGATCGCCTACCTCCAGTACACCTCCGGTTCGACCCGTGCCCCGGCGGGTGTGGAGATCAGCCACGGCAACGTCGTCGCCAACGCCCGCCAGGCGCTCACCGCCTACGGCGCCGACACCCGCCCGGTGACCTGCGTGGGCTGGCTGCCGCTCTACCACGACATGGGGCTGGTGCTCAGCGTCGCGGCCCCCGTGACACGAGGGGCCCTGTCGGTGCTGATGGACCCCGCCGCCTTCCTGCACGAGCCGGTGCGCTGGCTGCGGCTGCTCGCCGCGCATCCGAACGCCGTGAGCGCCGCGCCCAACTTCGCCTACGACTACTGCGCCGCGAGCGTCTCCGAGGACCAGAAGGCGGGCCTGCGGCTGGACCAGGTGACCGCGCTGATCAACGGCAGTGAGCCGGTCCGCCCGGGCACGGCCGACCGTTTCCACGCCGCGTTCGCCGGCCAGGGCCTCGCACCGCAGACGCACTGCCCGTCGTACGGGCTGGCCGAGGCCACCGTGTTCGTCTGCGCGGCCCGGCCGGGTGAGCCGATCCACCGGTTCGCGCTCGACCGTGACGCCCTGGCCGCCGGGAAGGCCCTGCCCGCGCGGCCGGACGATCCCCGGGCGGTGCTGCTGGCGGGCTGTGGCACCCCGGCGGGCCAGCGGGTCCGTATCGCCGACCCGGTGACGCGGGCCCTGCTCTCGGAGGGTGAGGTCGGCGAGATCTGGGTGCAGGGGCCGAATGTCGGCCGGGGCTACTGGAACCGGGGAGCGGCGGACGTCTTCGGCGCCGAGTTCGCGGACGCCGAAGCCGCTCCGGGCGGCTGGCTGCGGACGGGCGATCTGGGGACGGTGCTGGAGGGACAGCTGGTCGTCACGGGGCGGTTGAAGGACCTGATCATCGTCGACGGCCGCAACCACTATCCGCAGGACGTCGAGGCGACGGCCCAGGACGCGGACCCGGTGGTGCGCCGGGACCGGCTCGCGGCGTTCGCCGTGCCGGGCGGCGCCGGAGAGCGGGTGGTGATCGTGGCGGAGCACGCGCGGACCGCGCGCCTCGACGGGCTCGACGTGCCGGCCGTGGTGCGGGCCGTGCGCGGCGCCGTCTCCGCCCGGCACGGCCTGCGGCTCGCCGACGTCGTCCTGGTACCGCCGGGCACGGTGCCGCGTACCTCCAGCGGGAAGGTGTCCCGGGCCCTGACCCGCGCCCGGTATCTGGAGGGCGCGTACGGCGGGCAGGCCGGTGCGCCGACGGCTGGTGTCGCGGGATGAGCCCCGTCGACGAGGGCGCGCTGCGCCGGCTGATCGCCGAACGGGTTGCCGTCTGGTACGGCGCTTCGCCCGAGAACGTCCCGATGGACCGGCCGCTCGCCGACCTCGGCATGTCCTCGCGGGACGCGGTCGCCCTGGCCGGTGAGCTGTCCCGGGCGACGGGCCGTGAGCTGCCGACGACGCTGCTGTGGGAGACGCCCACCGGTCAGGCGCTGGTGGCGCGGCTGTGCGACACGGATGCCTCGGCGAGCCCGGGGGTGGCCGAGGCGGCGCCGGTGCCGCGAGCCGGACTGCCGGGCGGGACGGGCGAGCCGGTCGCGGTCGTCGGGGTCGGCTGCCGGCTGCCCGGCGGGGTGCACGGCCCGGACGGCTACTGGCGGCTGCTGAGCGAGGGCGTCGACGCGATCCGGCGCGTCCCGGAGGACCGCTGGCGCGACTTCACCGCCTTCCCGCCCGCCGACGCGCATCCGTACGGCGGCTATCTGGACGACATCGCCGGGTTCGACGCGGACTTCTTCCGCATCACCCCGCGCGAGGCGGCGGTGACGGACCCCCAGCAGCGGATCCTGCTGGAGGTCGTCCACGAGGCGCTCGACCACGCCGCCGTGCCGGCCGGGTCCCTGGCGGGCACCGCCACCGGGGTGTTCGTCGGGGTGTCGGCCCCCGAGTACGGGCAGCTCACGGGCGCCGATCCGGCCGCCGTCGATCCCTGGGCGCCGGCCGGGGGCGCACTGAGCGTCACCGCCGGACGGCTCGCCTACGTCCTGGACACCCGGGGCCCGAGCCTCGCCGTCGACACGGCCTGCTCGTCCTCGCTGGTCGCCGTGCACCACGCCTGCGTCAGCCTGCGCACGGGCGAGAGCGACACGGCGATCGCCGCCGGCGTCAACCTGCTGCTGTCGCCGGCCGTCACCGTCGCCTTCCGCAGAGCGGGCGCGCTCGCACCGGACGGGCGCTGCAAGCCCTTCTCGGCGGCGGCCGACGGCATCGGGCGCGGCGAGGGCTGCGCGGCCGTGATCCTGAAGCGGCTCTCCGACGCCGAGCGCGACGGCGACCGCGTGCTGGCCGTCATCCGGGCCACCGCCGTCAACTCCGACGGCCGCTCGAACGGCCTGATGGCGCCCAACCCGGCCGCTCAGCAGGCGCTGCTGGAGAGCGCGTACGCGCGGGCGGGGCTCACCCCGGCGCAGGTCGACTACGTGGAGGCGCACGGCACCGGCACCCCGCTGGGCGACCCGATCGAGGCGGGCGCGCTGCGCGCGGTGCTCGGCGCGGGCCGCGACCCGGACCAGCCGCTGCTGCTGGGTTCCGTCAAGGGCAACCTGGGGCATCTGGAGTCCGCCGCGGGCATCGCGGGCCTGGTCAAGACCGTCCTGTCCCTGCACCACGACAGCATTCCGCCGTCCCTGCACTGCGCGGAGGGCACGTCCCTCGCCGACGAGCGGCTGAGGGTGGTGACCGAGCCGGAGCCCTGGCCCCGCTACGGCGGCACCGCCCTCGCGGGCGTCTCCGGGTTCGGCTTCGGCGGCACCAACGCGCATGTGGTGCTGGAGGAGGGACCGCCCGGCCTGGCCCCCGCACGGCCGGCCGAGGAGCCCGCCGCCCGCCTGCATCTGCTGTCCGACCTCGACTCCGGGCGCGTCCGCGACACGGCGGGCAGGCTCGCCGACTGGCTGCGTGAGAGCACCGCGCACCCCGCCGACGTGGCCCGGACCCTGGCCGGGCGCACCGGCCGCGGTCCCGTACGCGCCGCCGTCGTCGCCCGGGACCGCACCGAACTCTCCGAGGCGCTGGACGCGTTGGCGGCCGGCCGCCCGGACGCGCGGGTGGTGACCGGGGAGCGCGACCGGGTCGGACGCGGCCCGGTGTGGGTCTTCTCGGGGTACGGCAGCCAGTGGCCGGGCATGGGCCGCAGGCTGCTGGCCGAGGAACCCGCGTTCGCCGCCGCCGTGCAGAAACTCGACCCGCAACTCGCCCCGGAGTGCGGCCTGTCCCTGTACGACCGCCTGTCCTCCGGGGCCGGTCTCGACCGCCTGGACATCGCCCAGCCCGTGCTGTTCGGTCTTCAGCTGGCCCTCGCCGAGCTGTGGCGTTCGTACGGGGTCGAGCCCGCCGCCGTGATCGGCCATTCGATGGGCGAGGTCGCGGCGGCGGTGTGCGCGGGCGCGCTGGACGTGGCGGACGGGGCGCGTGTCATCGCCGTACGGGCCCGGCTGCTGAGCGGGCTGAGCGGCGGCGCGATGGCCGTGGTGGACCTCGACGACACCGAAGTGGCGTCCCTGGAACGGGACTTCCCCGGTGTGCACGTCGCCGTGCACTCCTCTCCCCGGCAGAAGGTCGTCACGGGCGAGGAGGCCGCGGTGGCCGGGCTCGTGCGCCGGCTGGAGGGGCAGGGGCGGGCGGCGCGGGCCATGCGGGTCGTCGGCGCCGGGCACTCGCCCCAGGTGGACCCGCTGCTGCCGGAGCTCGCCGAGGCGCTGTCCGGCATCCGGGGCCGGCGGCCGCGTGTCCCGGTGTACTCCACCGTCCTCGACGACCCGCGCGGCGACTGCGTGTTCGACGCGGCCCACTGGACGGCCAACCTCAGGCGTCCCGTCCGCCTGGACCGGGCGCTCGCAGCGGCCGCGGCCGACGGTCGCACGGCGTTCGTCGAGATCTCGCCCCACCCGGTGCTGAGCGGGGCCGTCGCCGACACCCTGCCCGACGCCCTCGTCCTGGCCACCCTGCGCCGGGACGCCGACGGGGCGGAGGCGTTCGCCGGGCAGTTGGGCGCCCTGTACGTGGGGGGCCAGCGGCTGCCTGTGCCACCGGGCCGGGTCGTCGACCTGCCGGTGCCCCGGTGGCGGCACGTACGCCACTGGTGGACGGACGGCCGGGCCCGCACCGAGCCGGTTTCACCGGAGCCGGCGGAGCCTGACACCGACGTGGCGCAACCGTCGTCGGTCCTGGCCCGGCTGACCCACCACATCGCCGCCGTCACCGGCCACCCGCCCGCCCGTGTCACCCCGGGCACCGCTCTGGCCGATCTCGGTCTGGACTCGCTGATGGCCGTCCGCGTCCGCACGGCCGTGGAGCGCGAGTTCGGCGTCGGACTGCCCCTGCGCGACCTGTTCTCCGCCGCCACGGTCGAGGACGCGGCCGCCCGGATCCGGCAGTCCCTCCCCCGCGAGGACACCCCGCTGCGCCCGCTGAGCGCCACGGGTTCCCGGCCCCCGCTGTTCCTCGTCCACGCGGCCGGCGGCCCGGTCACCGTCTACCGGACGCTCGCCGAACGGCTCGGCCGGGACCGGCCGGTGTACGGGCTGGAGCGGATCGAGGAGGCCGGGACCGTGGCGGAGAAGGCACGGCGTTACGCCGAGGCGATCGACGCCGCACATCCCGACGGGCCCTGCCTGCTGGGCGGTTGGTCCTTCGGCGGGTTCGTCGCCCAGGAGACCGCGCGGCAGCTGACCGCGTCCGGGCGGGACGTGCCGCTGGTCGTGCTCCTCGACTCCGTGCGCCCTCTCCCCCGGCCCGGTCTGACGCGCGCCGACCGGATCCGGGCGCATTTCGAGGGCTTCGCCGGCCACGTCGCCGACGCCTACGGGGTGCGGCTGGAGCTGCCGTACGACGAGCTCGTGGCCATGGACGACGACCGGGAGCGCATCGACGCCGTGCTGCGGGCGCTGCGCGAGGCCGCCGACGTGCCGCCCGCCGCGCTGGAGCACCAGCGCGCCTCCTACCTGGACATGGGCATCGGAGAGTCGCACCGGCCCGGCGGTTACGACGGGCCGGTCGTCCTGTACCGGGCCACCGAACCCGCGCCCCACACCGTGCGCGACCCGGCGTACGAACGCGACGACGAGGCGCTGGGCTGGGACGAGGTGTGCCCGCGCCTGGAGGTCGTGCCGGTGCCCGGTCACCATCTGTCCCTGCTCGATCCGCCGCACGTCGACGAGATCGCCGCCCACCTGAGCCGGGTGCTCGCCGAACGGGCCCCCTGAACCGCCGACCGAGGAGCCGCCATGCCCGATCTGCCGCCGAAGCCCGCTGCCGGAGTGTCCCGGCGCACCGTCGCCAGAGCGACGGCCGCCGCCGGCCTCGCCGCCTTGTTCGGGGCCGCGGGCGGCACGGCCCGTGCCGCGGCCGCCACCCGGCTCGGGCCGCGCACGCTGGACGTGTCCGTGCCCTCCGCCGCGCTCGGCCGCAGCGCGCCGGTCCGGCTGATCCTGCCGTCGGACTTCGGCGCGCGGCCGGAGCGGACGTATCCCGTGCTGTATCTGCTGCACGGCGCCCACGACGACTACACCTCCTGGACCCGGGAGACCGACATCGAGGCCTTCACCGAGGGCCGCGACCTGATCGTGGCGATGCCGGACGCGGGCCCCACCGGCATCCCCAGCGTCTGGCGCGGCGGCCCCGACTACGAGACGTTCCAGGTCAAGGAGGTGCCGACGCTGCTCGCCCGGGACTACCGGGCCTCCGGTGTACGGGCGGTCGCCGGGGTTTCCACGGGTGGCTACGGAGCGATGGCCCACGCGGCCCGCCACCCCGGGGCGTTCAAGGCCGCGGCCTCGTTCAGCGGCATCCTCGACACCACCGCCCCCGGTGTGCCCGCCATCATGGACGCCATCGTGGCCCGCGAGAACCTGCCGGCCTCGTCCCTGTGGGGGCATCCGCTGCTGAACCTGCTGACCTGGCGGGACTTCAATCCGCGGGCCCGCGCCACGGGACTGCGCGGCACCGCCCTGTACGTCTCTCAGGGCAGCGGAGTGGGCGGCGGCAGCGGCGGCGACCCGCTGCCCGGGCTGCTGGAGAGCGCCCTGTGGCCCTCGGCCCAGGGCTTCGCCGGCACGCTCGCCCGTCTGGGCATCCGGGCCACCACGCACCTCTACTCGGGAGGAGGACACGACTGGCCCTACTGGAAGCGGGAGTTCACCGCCTCGTGGCCGATGCTCGCCCGTGCCCTGGGCGTGCCGGAGTGACGGGGGTGCCGTCGGGGCACGGAACGGAGCGCAGGGGTCGTCCGTCCAACACAGGACTTCCCGCTCGTCCCAGCGGTTACAGTCCGCGGGCGAGCCGCTTCCGCTCGAAAGGAGTGTCCGTGATGGCTGTGCCCGCCCCGCACGGCGTGCCGGACCGCCCCCATACGCCACCGGTGCCGCCCGACCTGGCGAAACTACTGCGCGCCCAGCTGGCGACCGTCGCCGACCAGGTGGAGGAGGAGGTCCGCCGTCAGGTTCCCGAGTACGCGCGGCCCGCCGACGGGGCGTACGGCAGGAACCTGCGCTCCGGGGTGGTGCAGGCACTGACCCTGTTCGTCGACCACATCGCCGACCCGCGCGACGACGGGGGCGCGATCGCGGCGACGTACTACGAACTGGGGCGCGGCGAGGCCCTGGAGGGCCGCAGCCTGGACGCGTTGCAGTCGGCCCTGCGGGTCGGGGGGCTGCACGCCTGGCGGCTGATGGGCCGTACGGCGGAGGAACTCGGCCTTGACTCCTCGGTCGTCGCGGCACTCGGCGAGCTGGCGTTCCGGACCGTGCACGAGGTCGCCGAGGCGGCCGCGGCCGGCTACGCGGAGGCCCAGCTGCGCAGCTCGGACGAGCTGGAGCGGCGCCGCAGACGGCTGCTCGACCTGCTGCTGGAGGACGGGCCTGTGGCGCTGGAGGCCGTGCAGGATCTGGCGCACAGCGCGCGCTGGGCGGTGCCCCGGACGGTCGCCGTGGTGGCGCTCGCGGCGGCGCCGGACCGGCAGGAGGAGGACCGGCCGCTGGCCGCGGCGGGCGCGCTGGTGGACATGGAGTCCCGGCCGCCGCGCATGCTGGTGCCCGACCCGGACGGCTCCGGCCGCTTCGGCCGGGCGTTCACGCTCGCGCTGCGTGGCCGGCCCGCCGCGATCGGCCCGACGGTCGCGGTCACCGACGCCGCGCAGTCGCTGCGGCTCGCCACCCGGGCGCTCGGGCTGATGGGACGCGGGCTCCTCCCCCGCCAGGGCGTGGTGCGGTGCGCCGACCATCTGTCGACCCTGCTGCTGTACGGCGACGAGCCGCTGCTCGAACGGCTCCAGGAGCGGGTCCTCGCGCCGCTCGACACGGTCTCGGCCGGGCAGCGCGACCGGCTCGCCGAGACACTGCTGGCGTGGCTGCTCAGCGGCAGCAACGTGCCGGACGTCGCCGTGCGGCTGCACATCCACCCGCAGACGGTCCGCTACCGCCTGCGCCAGCTGGAGAAGCTGTTCGGCGACGCCCTGCACGATCCGGGGACCCGCCTCGACCTGATTCTCGCGTTGCGGGCGGAGTCATTGCGTGTGCCGCAGAACTGATTTCCCGTACGGAACGCAATCGGCGAGTTACTCAACCGGCGGCACACTCAATCGGCGACAAAAAACCGCGGCGATTCCATAATCCAGTCCATAACACCCCGGGAGACACAGCGAATACGTTCGGGCCGTCCTTTTTCGCAGGCGCTCCATGCGCCTCACCCGCGGAGGATTCCCCATGCGTATCCGTTTGTGTCTCGCCGCGCTCTCGCTGGCCGGCGGGGCCGGTCTCGCCACCCTCTCGGCTCCCTCGGCCACGGCCACGTCCACGACTGCGGCCCCGAACGCGGCCCCGAACGCGGCCGCGGCCTGCACGGACGTCGAGGTGGTCTCGGCGCGCGGCACCTTCGAGCCGGGCACGCTCGGCTTCATCGTCGGAGACCCGGTGTTTTCCGCACTGAAGAAGAAGGTGACGGGCAAAAGCCTGTCCAGCTACGCCGTGGACTACCCCGCCAACCTTTCCCTGACGTCTGCCGCGCAGGGCAACAGGGACCTGGTGAACCACGTGCAGAGCCAGGCCGCCGCCTGCCCGAATCAGCGTTTCGTTCTCGTCGGCTATTCGCAGGGCGCGAACGTCGTCGACAACTCGATCGGCATCAGCAGCGCGGGCGCGGTGGTCGGCAGCCCCATCGTGGCCACGCTGCCCGCGGCGGTCGAGCCGAAGGTCGCCGCGGTGCTGCTGTTCGGCAACCCGATCCGAGCCCTCGGCAAGAGCGTCACCGGCACGTACCAGAGCCGCACCCTGGACATCTGCGCCAAGGGCGACCCCGTCTGCGAGAGGGGCGGCGGCGACACCGGGGCCCACCTGAGCTACCGCGACAACGCGGACGAAGCGGCGACGTTCGCGGCGGGCAGGCTCTGACCCGCATCACACCGAAGCGACGAGGCCCCGCGCCGGGGCACGGTTCGGCCCCGGCGCGGGGCCTCATCGCGCGCGGGGCCTCGGCCCGGGCACGGAGCCTCGGCCCGGGCACAAGGCCTTGGCCCGGGCGGGCCCGGAAGCGGGCACAGGGCCCGGGCACGAGGCCTCGTGCCCGGGCACGGAGCCCTAACCCGGGCACGGAGCCCTAACCCGGGCACGGAGCCCTGGCCCGGGCACGGGGCGTGGCCTGGGCACGGGGCCTGGCCCGGGCGGGCCCGGGCGTGGGGCCTTGGCCGCGGCACGGAGCTGTGCTGCGGCGCGGGGCTCGGCCGTTGCGCGGGCCTCGGTCGCTGCACGGCCGTGGCTGCGGCGCGGATCCCGCCGCGGCGGGGCCCTGCCCGGGCAGCGGGGCCCGGCCCCGGCGGGGCTCGGCCGTTGCGCGGGCCTCGGTCGCTGCACGATCGTGGCTGCGGCGCGGACCCCGCCGCGGCGGGGCCCTGCCCGGGCAGCGAGGCCCGGCCCCGGCGCGGCTTGAACCGGACGACGGGCTTGGCCCGGCACGGGACCTCCGATCCGGCGCGAACCTCGTTCCCGGCCCGGATCTGGTCCGGGCGGCGGGGCTTGGCCGAGGCACAGGCCTGTGCCTCGGCACAGGGCTCGGTCGCTGCACGGGCCTTGGCCGCCGCGCGAACCTGGCCGCGGCGGGGTGCCCCGGTAGCGGGGGCCCGGCCCCGGCGCGGCTTGAACCGGACGACGGGCCTTGGCCCTGACATTGACCTCGCTCCGGCACGAACCTCGCTCCCGGCGCGGACCTGCGCCGGGCGGCAGGTTCGACCGCAGCGGGCGTCCCGTGACGCCCGAGTCGTGGCGGCATGCGAAGGGGCCCGGGAGGAATCCTCCCGGGCCCCGGACGTGCGTGCGGGCGGGTGGGCTAGCGCGGTGACCGTGCGAAACCGGCGAGGCTCGTGGAGACGGGCTCCGGGCGGCCGTTGTTCTGGGTGGGTGCGGCGGTCAGTACGTCGAGGTGCTGGTAGCCGTCGGCGATGACGGGGTGGAGCTCGGGCGGGATCCGGCCGGCCAGCAGGCCCTCGCCCGCGAGGACGGTGAGCACCGGGTTGGCCTTGAGCCCGGCCGGATGCACGACGAGCTTCTTGACCTGCGGCGAGGTGGCCATCTGAATGTCCGTCACCAGCTTGGTCGGGAAGTACTGTTCGGTGAAGTCCAGGGGCTGCTCGGCCAGGCTGCGGGCCAGTTGCCGCACGTCGGTGACCTCCTCGCCGGGGCCGGTGAACGGCGTGCCGTCGGCCGACCGGTGGCCGGGGTCGTCGGTGTCGCCGACGCGATCGTAGTTGCGCCAGGTGTAGAGCGGTCCCTGCGGCCGGTCCGGGATGGCCTTGTACGCGGTGCCGTACAGCCCTGGCTGCTGCGTCCCGCCGTTGGCCACGGGGAAGCTCTTGTCGGCGATCGGCCCGCCGTCGAAGAAGCCGATGCTGGTCTGGAGGAAGGCGAGTGGTACGGAGTTGTCGTCCAGCAAGGCACCGAGCACCGCCCCGTTGGTGAGCCGGAAGTCCTTCACGGCCGGCTTGCCGGTGAGGAACGCGGCGGTGTCCTTGGAGAACAGGGCGCGGTGGGTGGCCTCGATGTTGAGGTTGGAGGGCAGGTAACGCGGCAGGCTCGCTTCGGCGTCCGGGTCCTTGAGGGCACCCATCCCCGCGATGCCGAGCAGCGTCATGGTCTCGGGGTTGAGCAGCACCGGCGCGGACAGCGTGCGCGGCAGCACCCCGCTGTCGAGCCCGGCCTGCACCACGCCGTAACCGAGGCCGATGTCGGGCAGGTTGGTGTCGTCCGGCAGGCTGCCGCTGAGGTCGGCCAGCGAGGTGGAGACGGTCGTGTCGAGGGCGAAGTAGCCGGCGCACTGGTTGTAGCCGGCGTCCGCCGTGGTGGCCCGGTCGCCGTCGAAGTCGGCGGCGGCGAAGTACCCGGTGATCACACCGCCCAGCGAGTGCCCGCCGCACAGCACCTTCCGCTTGCGCTGCGTCTGGTCGGGCAACTCGGCGGTGAGCAGGTCGTACTGGTCGCGCACGGTCTGCTGGATGCCAAGCCTCGCCATCCAGCCCAGTTTCCCGTTGTCGGTGAAGCCGGCGAAGGTCCGGCCGTCGACCTGTTTGCCCCGGTAGTAGTAGTCGACGGCCGTGTGCTGGTCGCCGGAGGCGATGCCGGTGCGGTCCTCCAGGCAGTTGGAGCGCCGGTCCAGCGCCCAGAACTCGATGTGCAGGCCCTGCTCGGCGGCTCGCGCCACGGTGTTGCGGGCCACGCTGTCGAACGCACCGGCCCCCTCCAGGATGCCGGGCTGGGCGACCAGGATCCGGTCCGCGTCGGCCGAGGCGGCGGGTCCGTCGGCGGAGCGGTAGCGCAGGTACGACAGCCAGTCGCAGGCGGCCGGACGCGGCCCTGCCGACTGCGGCAGCGGCGCCTTCACCCGGACCACCGACTCCGTCACCCCGGTCACCGGCGACGTCGACGCGACCGGCGTCTCGGTCCGCGCGCCGTCGGCCCGGGCACCGGGAGCCGCGGCCGTGAGCGTCCCGGCGGTCAGCAGCACCGCCAGTGCGGCCCCCCGCCACTTCCCTCTTGTCCTACGGTTCATGTCCATGCCACGGACGCTAGGGCGCCGGCAGGAGCTCGCTCAGGGGGTGCTGATGAGAACTCAGTTTCCGGATCGCGCCTTGTCACCGGCGCACAGAGCCTCCGTCACCGGGGCCGGGGATCGGTGGCCCGGACCGGCTCAGCACCGGCGGGTTCACCGGCTCGCCCCCCTTCGTGCCCCCTTTTTGACCCGGCCGAGCTGCGCACCGGCGATTTCGGGAGCATGGTGGGGCTATGGACGGTCAACCCCCTGTGGTCGTGCAGCCGCCCGCGTCGGACGGCGGACGGCTGGTGACCATCCGCGGCGAGCGCATGGGCGTCGCCTACAGCCTCTTCGACGTGCTGGACCTGCTGCACCGCGAGGGCCTGCCCACCGCCGACACGGCCGTCGACGACACCGAGCTGATCGAGTGGCGCGGCGGCGGCCCGTACGACTGGAACAGCGGGTCGTCCGACGAGGCCTGAGCCTTCCTGGAGCCCCGTGTGCCCGCAAGCGGACCCGGGAGCCCGGGTCCGCTCGCGGGCGAGGCCCTGTCTCAGTCCGCTCCCGCCGCGCTCCCCGCTCCCCCGGCCAGCCGGTCGAGGCGGTCGCGGTGGGCGGGCGTCAGGTCGAGGTCCGCCGCGGCCAGGTTCTCCTCCAGGTGCTCGATGCGTGCCGTGCCGGGAATCGGCAGGACGACCGGTGAGCGGTGGAGGAGCCAGGCGAGCGCGACCTGCGTGGGCGTGGCACCGAGGTCGGCCGCCACGGCCGCGATCTCCGCCTCGGCCCCCGCCTTCCCCCAGGCGACGGGCCGCCACGGCAGGAAGGCGATCCCGGCCGCCGCACAGGCGTCGAGCACCGGCTCGTGTTCACGGTCGAGCAGGTTGTAGCGGTTCTGCACGCTCGCGATGTCGACGATCTCCCGGGCCTGCGCCAACTCGGCGACGGTGACCTCCGACAGCCCGATCCGGCCGACCAGGCCCTCGGTCCGGAGGTCCCGCAGCGTGCCGAGCTGGTCGGCGAGCGGTGTCCCGGGGTCGATGCGGTGGAGCTGGAGCAGCTCGATCCGCTCGACGCGCAGCCGGCGCAGGGCCTGCTCGACCTGGTGGCGTAGGGTGCCGGGCCGCCCGTCGAGCCGCCACTCGCCCTCGATGCGCGCGACACCGACCTTGGTGGTGATCAGCAGCTCGTCCGGATAGGGGTGCAGTGCCTCGGCAAGGAGCTCCTCGTTGGCTCCCCAGCCGTACATGTGGGCCGTGTCGATCAGTGTGACGCCCAGCTCCACGGCCCGCCGGGCGACCGCGAGGGCGTTCTTCCGGGCGGGGCCGGCCTCGGTCGGCAGATGCATGGCTCCGAATCCGAGCCGGCGTACGTCCAGATCCCCGCCGATGCGGAAGGTGGTCGTTGTCATGAGCGCGGTCCTCCCCCTCTGCTCAAGGCGCCACGCTAACAGCGCGGTTGGCGACGGCGCCGGTCACCGGGAGGGACGCGCCGCCCCCGGCACGGCACCGCTCGACGAGCCGCCGCCGGTGCCCGGCGTTACGCTGCGCGCACATGGCCCTCGGCCCCTTCACGGAGGTTCTCATGGTCTCGCGTCTCAACCCGTACCTGTCCTTCAACGGCGACGCCCGGCAGGCGATGGAGTTCTACAAGGAGGTCTTCGGAGGCACCCTGGCCCTGAACACCTACGGCGACTTCGGCCAGGCGGAGGCCCCCAACGCCGACAAGATCATGCACGGCATGCTGGAGACGCCGAGCGGCTTCACCCTGATGGGCGCCGACAATCCGCCGGACATGGAGTCCGCGCCGGGCCAGCCCTTCGCCGTGAGCCTGAGCGGCGACGACGACGCCGAGCTGACCGGCTACTGGGAGAAGCTCTCCGAGGGCGGCTCGGTGTCGGTACCGCTGGAGAAGCAGATGTGGGGCGACGTGTTCGGCATGTGCACGGACCGCTTCGGCGTCCCGTGGATGGTCAACATCAGCAGACCGGAGAGCTGAGCAGCGCAGAGCGCTGGACGGTCGGGGACCGTCCAGCCCGCGGGCCGCCCGCACACGCCGTGCACTGCCGGTGTGTGCGGGCGGCCCCGTTTGTCGGAACGTCCTGTTTGTTGGAACGTCCTGACAAAGCTGTTGACATCACCCCAGGGCGCCCGCATAGTACCTGCCACTAGAGCGCGCTAGTGACGCGCTCCAGTTACCTCCCCGGACCGGGCACGGCCCCCTTCCCAGCACACCGAGGTGCACCCGACATGCGCAGACACCACAGATCCGCAGCCCTGACCACCGCCGTCCTCGCGGGCGCGCTGCTCGCCGCCGGCTGCTCCAGCGGCTCCGGCGGGAAGCAGTCCGAGACCGGCGGCACCGATGCCGCCGTGGGCAAGGCCACCACGCCTCGGATGACCGTCGCCCTGGTCACCCACGCGGCGCCCGGCGACACCTTCTGGGACCTGATCCGCAAGGGTGCCCAGGCCGCCGCCGCGAAGGACAACATCAAGCTCGTCTACTCCAGCGACCCCGTCGCCGGGAACCAGGCCAACCTCGTGCAGAACGCCATCGACCAGAAGGTCGACGGCATCGCGCTCACCGCCGCCAAGCCCGACGCCATGAAGGCGGTCGTGGCCAAGGCCAAGGCGGCCGGCATCCCCGTCGTCGGCTTCAACTCCGGCCTGGACAACTGGCGGGAACTCGGCATGCTCGAGTACTTCGGCCAGGACGAGAACATCGCCGGTCAGGCCTTCGGCGAACGCCTCAACCAGCAGGGCGCCAAGCACGCCGTCTGCGTGATCCAGGAGCAGGGCCAGGTCGCGCTGGAGGCACGCTGCGCCGGCCTGAAGAAGGGCTTCAAGGGCACGACGGAGAACCTGTACGTCAACGGCACCGACATGCCCTCGGTGAAGTCGACGCTGACCGCCAAGCTCCAGAAGGAGTCCACGATCGACCAGGTGGTCACGCTGGGCGCCCCGATCGCCATGACCGCCGTGCAGTCGGTCAAGGACGCGGGCAGCAAGGCCGAGATCGCCACCTTCGACCTCAACAAGGACCTCGTCGGCGCCATCCAGAGCGGGGACATCCAGTTCGCCGTCGACCAGCAGCCCTACCTCCAGGGCTACCTCGCCGTCGACGCGCTGTGGCTCTACAGGACGAACGGCAACTTCAGCGGCGGCGGCACCGCGCCGGTGCTCACCGGGCCCGCCTTCGTCACGAAGGACAACGTCGACAGCGTCGCCGAGTTCGCGAAGAAGGGGACGCGCTGAGACAGGGACTCGCTCAGGAGGGGACTCGCTGGTCCTCCGCCGGAACGGGCCCGCTCGTTCCCCGCACCACCAGTTTGGGGTCCAGCACCGCCTCCCTCGGCGGCAGTTCCCCGTTCTCCAGCCGCTCGACGGCGAAGCGGACCGCGTGCTCGGCCATGAGGAACGCGTCCTGGCGGACGGTGGTCAGGCCGAGCGGCATCAGGTGGGAGAGGTGGCTGTCGTCGTAGCCGACGACGGACAGGTCGCGCGGAACCTCGACGCCCGCCCGGGTCAGGGCCATCAGCAGCCCCATCGCGCAGCGGTCGTTGCCGGCGAGGACCGCCGTCGGCAGCGGCCGTCCGCTGTCGCGTTCGGCCAGCAGCAGCCGGCCGGTCTCGACGCCGGACTCCTCGGTGTGCTCACCGGGGATCACCCGCGCCTGCGCCTCAAGCCCGTGGCGGCGCATCGCGGCGCGGTAGGCACGCCGCCGCTCCGCCGAACCGGGGCCGCGTCCGCCGTCGATGTGCACGATCCGGCGGTGCCCCAGCTCCACCAGGTGGTCCATGGCCTGCCGGACGCCCTTGCCCTCGGCGGAGTGCACGAAGTCGACATGGGCCTGGGGCACCCGGCGGCTGATCGAGACGGCGACCGTGCGCTGCCCGAGCTCGGCGAGGTAGTCGGGTTCGGCGTCCGGGCCGAGCAGGATCACGGCCTCGCAGCGGTGGCTGAGCAGCGCCTCGACCGCCTTGGCCTCACTGCGGCCGTGGGTGGCCCCGGAGAGCAGGACGTCGTAGCCGAGCCGTTCGGCCTCGGGGTAGATACCGGTGATGAGGTCCGTGTGGAAGGTCTGGTGCACGGTGAACATCACGCCGAGCGTGCGACTGCGGCCACGGGCCAGCAGCCGGGCCGCGCTGTCGGGCCGGTAGCCGATCTCGTCGGCCACGCGCAGGACCCGCTCCCGCGTCTCCCGGCTGGCCCCCGCCTGGTTGCGGAAGATGATCGAGACGAGCGCGCGGGACACGCCCGCCTTCTCGGCGACGTCCGCCATCGTGGGCCGCTGCCTGCCCGATGCATCCACGTGTGAACCCACCCTCCGACGCCGACCACCTTACGGGGCGTCCCGCACGGGATCCGTACGAGGACCCCGCAATCTCCCGGCAACAACCTATTGACATGACATTTGGACAGGGGTCATCGTACTCGAACTAGAGCGCGCTAGTAGAGCGCATCAGTTTCAGGCCCCCCTTCCTCTCCCCGAAGGACCCTCACCATGGCAACGGCGCCAGCCCCGCTGCGTACGACCGTCGGCAACCTGTGCCTCGGCTCCGCCCCCGACTCCTGGGGCGTCTGGTTCCCCCAGGACGAGCACCAGGTGTCGTACACCCGTTTCCTCGACGAGCTCGTCCAGGCCGGATACCAGTGGCTGGAGCTCGGCCCGTACGGCTATCTCCCCACCGACCCGCAGCGGCTGAAGGCCGAACTGGACGCCCGCGGGCTCAAGGTCTCCGGCGGTACCGCGTTCGGCGCGCTGCACCGGCCCGAGGCGTGGGACGAGATGCTCGCCCACGTCCGGCAGGTGGCCGCGCTGACCGCCGCCGCGGGGGCGCACCATCTCGTCTTCATCCCGCCGATGTACCGGGACGAGAAGACGGGTGCGTTCACCGAGTCGCCCGAGCTGACCGCCGAGCAGTGGGCCGGGTTCGGCCGGGCCGCCGACCGGCTGGGCCGGCTGCTGCTGGAGGAGTACGACGTACGGCTGGTCGTCCATCCGCACGCCGACAGCCACATCCAGACCCAGCCGGAGATCGAGCGGCTGCTGAACGAGTCCGACAGCCGTTACACGAACCTCTGCCTGGACACGGGGCACGTCGCGTACGGCGGTGGGGACAACCTCGACCTGATCCGCCGCTTCGGTGAGCGGGTCGGCTACGTGCACATCAAGCAGATGGACCCGGAGATCCTGGCGCAGGTCGCGGCCGAGGACCTGTCCTTCGGCGAGGCCGTGAAGCGCGGAGTGTGCGTGTCACCGCCGACCGGAGTACCGAGGCCGGCCGATGTCGTGGCCGAACTCGCCCGGCTGGACGCGGAGTTGTTCGTGATCGTCGAGCAGGACCTGTACCCGTGTGCACCCGAGGTGCCGCTGCCGATCGCGGTCGGCACCCGTGAACACCTGGCCGGCTGCGGACTGTCGGGTACCCGGCGCCCGAACATCGACAGGTAAGGAGCGGCCATGGACGTCACGGACGACACGACACCGGCCTCCACCCCACCGCCCGCCACCGCCGTCGCGGACGACGCCCCTGTGGCGGTCAGGCGGCGGCTGAGGCTGATCACGATCATCGCCACGTTCGGTGGTCTGCTCTTCGGCTACGACACCGGAGTCATCAACGGCGCCCTGCCCTACATGACCGAGGACCTCGGCCTGACCCCGGTCACCGAGGGCATGGTCACCAGCTCGCTGCTGCTGGGTGCCGCGCTGGGCGCGGTGGCCGGCGGCCGGTTGTCGGACGCGCGCGGCAGGCGGCGCAACATCCTGCTGCTGGCCGTGCTGTTCTTCGTCGGCGCGCTCGGCTGCACGCTCGCCCCCACGACCGAGGTGATGATCGTGGCACGGTTCGTGCTCGGTCTCGCGGTCGGCGGCGCGTCGGTGACCGTGCCGGTGTACCTCGCGGAGGTGTCACCCGCCGAGCGGCGCGGCGCTCTCGTCACCCGTAACGAGCTGATGATCGTCAGCGGTCAGCTGCTGGCGTTCACGTCGAACGCGATCATCGCCCAGGTCGGCGGCGAGTCCGGTGGCGTGTGGCGCTGGATGCTGGTCATCGCCACGCTGCCGGCGGTGGTGCTCTGGTTCGGCATGCTGGTGATGCCGGAGAGCCCCCGCTGGCTGGCCTCCCAGAGCCGCTTCGGGGAGGCCCTCGAAGTTCTCAGGCAGGTGCGGTCGCAGGCCCGGGCCGAGGCCGAGCTGAAGGAGGTGTCCGCGCTCGCCGTCAAGGACGAGCAGGCGAAGCTCGGCGGCTGGCAGGACATGAAGAGCACGCCGTGGGTGCGCAAGCTGATGTTCGTCGGGTTCGGCATCGCGATCGTGCAGCAGATCACCGGCGTCAACACGATCATGTACTACGGCACGCAGATCCTCACCGACGCCGGTTTCGCCGCCGACAGCGCGCTGACGGCGAACATCGCCAACGGCGTGATCTCGGTGCTGGCCACCTTCGTCGGCATCTGGCTGCTGGGCCGGGTACCGCGCCGCCCGATGCTGATGACCGGTCAGGCCGGTACGACCGCCGCCCTGTTGCTGATCGGCATCTTCTCCTTGGTCCTGCCCTCGGGTGACGCGCGGGCGTTCGCGGTGCTCGCCATGACGGTCACGTTCCTCGCCTTCCAGCAGGGTGCGATCTCGCCGGTGACCTGGCTGATGCTGTCGGAGATCTTCCCGATGCGGATGCGCGGTTTCGGCATGGGGATCGCGGCCGTGGTGCTGTGGCTGACCAACTTCGTGATCGGGCTGGTCTTCCCGTCCCTGGTCTCCGGGATCGGGATCTCCAACACCTTCTTCCTCTTCGTGGTGGCGGGCCTGCTGTCGCTCGCCTTCGTCAAGCGCTACGTCCCCGAGACCAAGGGCCGCACCCTCGAAACCCTCGAAGCCGAGCTCCGCGCCCGCCTCTCCTGACCCTCCCTTCGAAGGAAACGACCATGACCGTACGTGTAGGCGTCATCGGCGCCGGAATGATCGGCCAGGACCACGTCCGGCGGCTCACCGAGGTCGTCACCGGGGCGTCCGTGACGGCCGTGACCGACATCGACACCGACCGCGCCGCCGAGGTGGCGGCCCGGGCCGGCGCCACCGCGCTGCCCACCGGCGCGGAGCTGATCGCCTCCTTGGACGTGGACGCCGTCCTCGTCACGTCCTGGGGGCCCACCCACGCCGAGCACGTCCTGGCCGCGATCGAGGCCGGCAAGCCGGTGTTCTGCGAGAAGCCCCTGGCCACGACCGCCGAGGACTGTCTGCGGATCGTCGAGGCCGAGCGGGCGCACGGCCGCCGCCTGGTGCAGGTCGGCTTCATGCGCCGCTTCGACGCCGGCTACCGCCAGATGAAGGAGGCCCTGTCAACCGGCTCGCTCGGGGCCCCGCTGATCGTGCACTGCGCCCACCGCAACCCGACCGTGCCGGAGTCGTACCACTCCGCCATGGCCGCCCAGGACACCGCCGTGCACGAGATCGACGTGCTGCGCTGGCTGCTCGACGACGAGATCGTCTCCGCGCAGGTGGTCACCCCGCGCGCCACGAGCAAGCGCTTCGCGCACCTCAAGGACCCGCAGATCATGATCTTCGAGACGTCCGAGGGCGTCCGGATCGACCTGGAGGTCTTCGTCAACTGCCAGTACGGCTACGACATCCAGTGCGAGGTCGTCGGCGAGGACGGCCTGGTCCGGCTGCCCGACCCGGCGGCCGTCGGGATCCGCACCGCCGCCCGGCACGGCACGGGTGTCCTCCAGGACTGGAAGGACCGGTTCGCGGAGGCCTTCGACACCGAGTTCCGCGAGTGGGTCACGGGCGTGGCCGCCGGCGCCGAGCCCACCGGCCCGTCCTCCTGGGACGGCTACGCCGCCACCGTCATCACCGACGCCGCCGTCCGGTCCCTGGAGACCGGCGGCGAGAGAGTCACCGTCGACATGAAGCCCCGCCCCGCGTTCTACGGAGGGACCGCGTGAAAATCGCCCTCGACCCCTATATGCTCCGCGACCTGCCGATCGACGAAATGGTGCGCACGGTCGCCGAACTCGGCTACGAGTACATCGAGTTGTCGCCGCGCGCGGACTTCATGCCGTTCTTCCTGCACCCCCGTGCGGACGACGCGCGGGTGTCCGAGCTGAAGAACTCGCTGCGCACGCACGGCGTGCAGCTGTCCTCTGTGCTGCCGCTGTACAAGTGGTCCTCGCCGGACGAGACCGAGCGGCAGGCCGCCGTCCGCTACTGGAAGCGGATGATCGAGATCACCGTCGAGCTCGAATGCCCGCTGATGAACTCGGAGTTCAACGGCCGTCCCGAGCGCGCCACCGAGAGCGAGGCCGCCTTCTGGCGCTCGCTGGAGGAGCTGCTGCCGGTGTTCGAGCGCGAAGGCATCGCTCTGAACCTGGAGGCGCACCCGGACGACTTCTGCGAGGAGAACACCCCCGCCGTCGATCTCGTCCGCGCGATCAACAAGCCGTGGGTGAACTACCTGTACTGCGCGCCGCACTCCTTCCACCTCTCCGGGGCCTCGGAGGCCGGCGCCGACATCGCGGCGATGATGCGCTACGCCGGTGACAAGCTCCAGCACGTGCACATCGCGGACTCCTTCAACCACAAGGGCTCGTCCGGCCTGCGCTACATCCTCAACCCGCCGGGCACTGCGGCCCGGATCCACCAGCACCTCGACATCGGCCAGGGCGAGGTCGACTGGGACGCCTTCTTCGGCACGCTGCGCGAGCTGGGCTTCGACGGTGTCGCCACGTCCTGTGTCTTCGCCTGGGAGGAGCGGGCCCGGGAGTCGTCGGCGTTCATGCTGGACCGCATCCGCAAGGAGCTCGCCGCGTAGGGGGGCGTCCCAGAACCTCCGGCCGGGGCCCCCACTGCGGGAGGGCCCCGGCCGGAGCCCCTGTCAGGAACTCGTGAGGACGACGAGCTGCCGGGTCGCCCGGGTCATCGCGACATAGTGGTCGACCGCGCCCTCGATGCCCGTGCCGAAGTCCTGCGGGTCGACGAGGACGACCAGGTCGAACTCCAGTCCCTTCGACAGTTCCGGGGTCAGCGAACGGACCCGGGGCGAAGCCGGCCGGAACCCGGGATCGCCGATCACACAGGCGATCCCGTCCGCGTGGGCGGCGAGCCAGGAGTCGAGGACGGAGTGCAGCTGCGCGGTGGATCCGTGCACGACGGGAACGCCGCGGCTGCGGATCGAGGTCGGCACGTTGGCGTCCGGCAGCGCGGCCCGGATGACCGGCTCGGCCTCCGCCATGATCTCCGCCGGCGTCCGGTAGTTGATGCTCAGCGAGGCCAGGTCGACCCGGCCGAACCCGACCCGCTCCAGCCGCTCCCGCCACGACTCCGTGAACCCGTGCCGGGCCTGCGCACGGTCCCCCACGATGGTGAAGCTGCGGGACGGGCAGCGCAGCAGCAGCATCTGCCACTCCGCGTCCGTCAGTTCCTGGGCCTCGTCCACGACGATGTGCGCGAACGGCCCGGCCAGCCGGTCCGGGTCTTCGGCGGGCAGGGCGGACTCGTCGACCAGGGAGTTGCGCATGTCCTGCCCGTGCAGCATGACCAGCACCCCTTCGCCGTCGTCGTGGGTGTGGGCCTCCAGCAGGTTGTCGACGACCCTGTCCATGCGTTCGCGTTCGGCGGCGACGGCTGCGGCGTGCCGGCGCTTGCGCCGTGACGCCTCCGGGTCGCCGAGCCGCTGCCGTGCCGCGTCCAGCAGCGGCAGGTCGGACACCGTCCAGGCGTGGGGATCCTCGCGCTGGAGCTTTCGCACGTCGTCGCGGCTGAGCCAGGGAGCGCACATCCGCAGATAGGCCGGCACCGACCACAGGTCTCCGACGAGATCACTCGCCTCCAGCAGCGGCCAGGCGCGGCTGAAGGCCGTGAGCAGGTCCCTGTTGCGCGACAGCGACCTGCGCAGCAGGGCGGCCGGCGCGTCGCCCTCGTGCTTGTCCTCCAGGATCGTGAGCAGTTCCTCCCAGACCTGGCCGCGCGCGTCGTTGTGCGGGGTGCCGGGCTCCGCCGCCGCGAACGCCACGAGCCAGTCCTCGGCACTGAGCCGGATGTCCGACCAGTGGGTCGTGACCGTCATGCCCTCGGTGGGCGGCTCCTCGTAGAACGCGACGGCCTTCTCGATCGCCTTCACCATGTCCGCCGACGACTTCAGGCGCGCCACGTCCGGATCGGTCTCGACGGCCGCTTCGGCTCCCTCGGTGACGAGGTCCCGCAGAATGCAGGTCTGCACGCCCTCCTCGCCGAGGCTGGGCAGCACGTCGGAGACGTAGGAGAGGTAGGGCCGGTGCGGGCCGACGAACAGCACGCCGCCCCGGCGGTGGCCGAGCCGCGGGTCGGAGTGGAGGAGGTAGGCGGAGCGGTGCAGGGCGACGACGGTCTTGCCCGTGCCCGGACCGCCGTCGACGACGAGGGCGCCCCGTGAACCGGCGCGGATGATGGCGTCCTGGTCGGCCTGGATGGTGCCGAGCACGTCCCGCATCCGGGGCGAGCGGTTGGTGCCCAGGCTGGCGATGAAGGCGGACTGGTCGTCGAGCGCGGCGTGCCCGACGGCTCCGTCCGCGGTGAACACCTCGTCCCAGTAGTCGCTGATCCGGCCGTCCGTCCAGCGGTAGCGGCGGCGGCTGGCCAGGCCCATCGGGTTGGCGTGGGTGGCTCCGAAGAACGGCTCGGCCGCGGGGGAACGCCAGTCGACCAGCAGCCGGCGCCCCTCGCTGTCGGTGAGGCCGAGTCGTCCCACGTACACGGGCTCGGGGTCATCCACGCCCACCATGTGCCCGAGGCACAGGTCCAGGCCGAAGCGCCGCAGTGCCCGCAGGCGGGCGGTCAGCCGGTGGATCTCGGCGTCCCGGTCCATCGCCTGCCGGCCCTTCCCGCCGGGCGCCTTGCGCTCGGCGGCCAGGCGGTCGGACAGCTCGGCGATCGACTGTTCGAGACGGGCGGCGATGGCGGCGAAGTGCCGCTCGTCCCGGGCGATCAGCGCCGGGTCGTCTTTGTGCGCGAGGCGGTCGGGAAGGTCGAACGCGCTGGTGGTCAGGGGGGTCACGTCATGCTCCCGTATCCGCAGGTCCTGGTAGGCCGGACAGTCTGCGGCACACAGGGGGTCTTGCCGCAAGGCCCCCTGTCTGCTATAGGTTGAGAGTGGCAAGGAGAGCTCTCCTTGCCTTTCTTCGTTCTCACCTCTCCCACTTCCACGCGGATCCGCTCGCCGATGTGCGCGGACAGGCCGAAGACGACACGACGGTACTGCTCGACGCCGCGGCCCAGTAGGCCCCCTGACCCCTGACCGGGCTCCCGGGCGGCCGGTCCCGTGTGACACGCTCTTCGCCGAGCGGTCGGCCGGAACCGGCCGCCCGCGGTTTCAGGCAGCGTGGAGAGGCGGCGGCATGCGCATAGGACTGCTCGGCACCGGACCCTGGGCGCAGCTGGCCCACGCACCCGCACTGAGCGGGCATGGCGAGCTCGACTTCGCCGGTGTGTGGGGGCGTCGACCGGAGGCCGCCAAGGAGCTGGCCGAGCGGCACGGTGTCCGGGCGTACGACGACGTGGACGAGCTGTTCGCCGACGTGGACGCGGTCGCCGTGGCGCTGCCTCCTGACGTGCAGGCCGAACTCGCCGCGCGGGCGGCGCGTGCCGGGTGTCATCTGCTGCTCGACAAGCCCCTCGCGCCGACGGTGGAGCAGGGGCGGGCCGTGTTCGAGGCCGCCAAGGAGGCCGGGGTCGCCTCGGTCGTGTTCTTCACGACCCGCTTCCAGCCCGGGCCGGCGGCGTGGATCGCCGAACAGGCGGCGGTCCCGGGCTGGTTCACGGGGCGGGCGCAGTGGCTCGGGGCGGTGTTCACCAGCGAGAGCCCCTTCGCCACGCCGTGGCGGCGGGAGAAGGGCGCCCTGTGGGACGTCGGCCCGCACGCCCTGTCCGTGCTGCTGCCGGTGCTGGGCGACGTGCGGCGCGTGTCGGCGGCGGCGTACGGCCCCGGGGACACGGCACACGTCGTCCTCGACCACATCAGCGGCGCGTCGAGCACCCTCACCCTGAGCCTGACGGCACCGCCCGCCGCGTCCGGTGCCGCCGTGGAGCTCCTCGGGGAGGCCGGGGCCGCGGTCCTGCCGGAGAGCTCCGAGGGAGCGGTTCCCGCACTGAGGCGGGCCGCGGACGCCCTGCTCGCCGCCGCCCGGACCGGCCGCCCGCACGCGTGCGACGCGGCGTTCGGCCTGCGGGTCACGGAGATCCTGACGGCGGCCGACGCACTGCTGAACGACGGCGGGCGTTAGCCCCGCAGGACGGCCGGCCCGGTTCCTACACCAAGTCGAAGTTGAGCCGTTCCCTCACCACCGGGAAACCGGCCTTGGCGAAGTTCGCGGCCATGGGGAAATTGCCCTGGTCCGTGGCGGCGGCGATGAAGTCCGCGCCCTGGTCGGCCAGGAAGTGCGTGCACTCGGCCAGGAGGTCGTAGGCGTAGCCGTGGCCGCGCTGGTCCGGCAGGACGCCGATGAAGCCGATGCACGGGCCCGTGGGGTTGTGGGCCGGGATGTGGATGCCGGCCATCTCGCCCTTCGGGGTGTACGCGACCTGCCACCACTCGCGCGGTGAGGGGCACCAGTGGAAGAAGTCGAGTTCCTCCTGGGCCGCCTGGTCGAGTCCGCCCTGTTCGATGGCCTTCAGCGCGTGGGCGTCGAGCGTGACGGAGTGGATGCGGCGCAGCGCGTCGAAGAACACGGCGTCGTCCGGTTCGGCGCGGAAGGTGAGGCGCCCGGGCCGCTCGGGCAGGCCGCGGTCGGGGGTCCACCGGTACAGCAGGCGTTCCACCAGGAGGTCGTAGCCAGCCTTCCGTGCGGCGGTGAAGCGGGTCTCGGCCGCGGCGCGCAGGGCCGGGTCGTCGCGCCAGCCCGCGGGCAGGTTCAGTTCCAGTTCCACCTGCCAGGGGGCGGAGCGCAGGAGCGCGGCGCCCGCTTCCTCCTCGCCTTCCGCCACGTCGAACCAGTTGAGGCTGAGGGGCTCGGTGTCGTCGGGGCCGCCCCACCAGGCGCCGCGGGCCACGACCCTGCCGTCGCGCAGGGCCACCCGCTTCCAGTCGGGGCGATGCCGGGTCAGCCGGTGGCCCTCACGGGCGCCCAGCGGATCGGGCAGGGTGTCGAAGAGATCGGCGTCGCTCGCGTCGAGCGCGCGGATGACCACATCGGTCACGGAATTCCTCCGGGATGCATGGTGCGGAGAGCGCTCCCGGTGAGGTCAGTCGAGGCACGCCGGGACGAGAAGCAGGGAGCGCTGGAACGGTGTGAACTGCACGGCTCTGCCCTCCTTCCACCGGTCTCGGGGCGTGACGCCGACACGCTACGGGATCACCGACTTGACCGTCCATCGCTTTTCCGACGCGGCTTAAGTGGCCCTTAAGAGCCGGTTAAGCGACCGTCAGGGCGCCCAAGTAGCGAACTCGAGAAGGGATTTCGGCATGACAGACGGGTTGGCGGGAGTACTGCCCGTCCATACCATCCGTGACGCGGAGCCGCCTGAGAGCGCTCTCACGACGGTGGCCCGCATCCGTACCCGCACACCAGGAGACCCCCCACATGACTCCTCGTCACCGACGCCCGCTCACCCGCCGTACGCTCCTCACCGCTCTCGGCGGCACGGTCGTCGCCGCCCCGGCCGTCGCCGCACTGGCCCCCCACGCCCTGGCGGACACGACCGGACCGAAGGCGGCGGCCGGCCTCCCCCTGACCCTCGTCAACGACAGCGGATCCTTCGGCAACGCGAGCGTCCACGTCTACGTCGTGGGCAACGCGGACGGCCGGCAGGTACGCCTCACGCCCGACGGCACACCGGCCCCGGTGGCCCTGTCGGACAACGGGCCCGACGGCTTCACCGACTACGCGATCGCCCTGGCCGGCAGCGGCGAGACGCGGTTGTCCCTGCCGTACATGTCGGGCCGGATCTACGTGTCGCTGGGCGCCAAACTCAAGTTCAAGGTCGTCGCGGACGGGGCGGGCCGGCCGGCGCTCCAGTACCCCGCCGGCTGGGTGACGTCCGATCCCAACTACGGGGTGCTGCACGACTGCGCCGAGTTCACGTACAACGCGTCGGGGATGTTCTGCAACACCACCATGGTCGACATGTTCAGCGTGCCGCTGAGCATCCGGCTGACCGGCGCGAAGGACCAGACGACGGGCACGTTGCGCGAGGGAGGCCGGGCGGCCGCGTTCGCCGCCGTGCGGAAGGTCCCAGAGTTCGAGCGGCTCGTCGTGGACGACACCCGGATCATCGCGCCCGGCCACGGCCTGGACGCCGGGCTCTTCTCCGAGGACTACTTCGCGCCCTACATCGACGAGGTGTGGAGCACGTACACCGGCAAGGATCTCTCGGTGACCACCAACGCCGGTACGTTCACCGGCCGGGCGCGCGGCGGGCGACTGTCGTTCACCGGGCCGGCCGAGGTCTCCTTCGCGAAGCCGTCCACCCGTGACGTGCTGTTCTGCGACGGCGCCCTCGCCGCTCCCAACGACGGGACGACGGGGCCGGTCGCCGCGATCCTGGGCGCCGGTTTCAACCGTTCGACGCTGGTGGGCTCCGCCGCCCAGCCGACGACCGACCCCGCGTCCTTCTACCGGACCGGGCTCACCAACCACTACGCCAAGGCCATGCACGCGGCCGCGCGGGACGGCAAGGCGTACGGCTTCGCCTTCGACGACGTGGCCGACTTCGCCTCGTACATCCAGGACACGGCGCCGACGGGGCTGCGGCTGACGCTCACGCCGTTCTAGCGGGCGCGCACGCCCCGTCTGCCGCCGCTGACCGCCGCCCCTGGCGACGCGGGCCCGGAGTGCGGCGCCCGGTGGGGCGTAGCAGCGTGGTGGTGTGAGCAGAGCGCGCGCCCGGCTGCCGCGCCGGGACAGGGACCGTAACCGGGATCGGGATCGGGACCTGGACCGGCGGAGCTGGCTGCGCGGCGCACCGCCGCCGGTCTGGGCGCGGCTGCTGCCCTCCGTACTGCTGGCGGGCGTGTGCACGGCGGAGCTGATCAGTCCGGTGCCGCTGGACGTCGGCTTCCTGCTGGGCGCGATCCCGCCGCTGGCCGTGCTGGCCCACGGGCCGGTCATGACGGCGGTGCTCGGCGCGCTGGCGGTGGTGGTGCTGACGGTTCCCGTCTTCCGTCTGGACAACCCCGGCAGCACCGATCTGCTGACCGTCTGCTTTGTGGCGGCGCTGAGCGTGCTGCTGTCCTTCGTGCGCAGCAGGCGTGACGCGCAGCTCGTGACGGAACGGGCCGTCGCCGAGGTCGCGCAGCGGGCGGTCGTGCCGCCGCTCCCGGAAGAGGTCGGGCCGGTACGGTGCGCGGGTCTGTACCGGGCCGCGCAGAGCGGGACGCTGGTCGGCGGCGACTTCTTCGACGTACGCGCGGGCCCCTACGGCGTACGGGCGGTCATGGGCGATGTGCAGGGGCACGGGCTGTCGGCGGTCGCCACGGTCGCGTCGCTGCTGGGCGCGTTCCGGGAGGCGGTGCTGGACCAGCCGGATCCGGAGGCGGTGGCGGCCCGGCTCGACCGGAGGCTGGCGGTGGACTCCGCGGGCGAGCCGCACGCCGAGTTGTTCGCGACGGCGGTGCTGCTGGACTTCTCCGCCGACGCGCGTGTGGTGCGGATCATGGCGTGCGGGCAGGCCGGTCCGCTGCTGCTGCGGGACGGGCGGACCGTCGAGCTGGACGTCGAGCCGTGCGCGCCGCTGGGGCTGGGCCTCACCGGGGTCACTCCGCCGAGGGTCGTCTCGGTGCCGTTGCGGGCCGGTGACCGGCTGTTCCTCGCGTCCGACGGTGTCACCGAGGCCAGGGACGCCGGCGGGGTCTTCTATCCCCTCGCCGAGCGGCTGCCGGGCCTCGCCGACGAGGATCCGGCCGCGCTGGCCGAGCGGGTGTGGACCGACCTCGTCCGGTACTGCCCGGACGTGCGGGACGACGTCACGATGCTCGTCCTCTCACCGCGCCCTCGGGGCGGGCCCTGACGGCGGCCGGCGGCGGCCCGCGATGT
>NZ_JARVKU010000082.1:0-202 GCF_029813805.1 Streptomyces sp. DH10 | reverse complement strand
CATAGCCAGGAGCACGTGCGTCCCGTCGACGGCGTCGACTACGACCAGGTCGCCACCGAGCACCTGAAGCCGCCTCAGCAGTCGGTCGTCCACGAGGTACTCGGGGATCGCCGACCGTCGGGATGGGTGCTGCAAAAGCTGGGCGACAGTCGCGGCCCGTCCGACGGTGTGCTGCACGCGCCGAGTTCTGTAACTGCTGCGC
>NZ_JARVKU010000081.1:0-244 GCF_029813805.1 Streptomyces sp. DH10 | reverse complement strand
CCCCTAACCACAGGTCATCCCCCAGTTTTTCAACACTGGTGGGTTCGGTCCTCCAAGTAGTCTTACCTCCGCTTCAACCTGCCCATGGCTAGATCACTCCGCTTCGGGTCTTGAGCGTGCTACTCCACCGCCCTATTCGGACTCGCTTTCGCTACGGCTTCCCCACACGGGTTAACCTCGCAACACACCGCAAACTCGCAGGCTCATTCTTCAAAAGGCACGCAGTCACGAGACACCAAGCAAG